>JABISL010000022.1 GCA_018700055.1 bacterium
ACTAGAAAAACAAACAATAGCAGTAGTTAATCCTGCAACTAACCAAGAGATCGTTAAAGTCGATATGAATACGGTTGAGGATTTAAACGAAGCGGTATCCAAAGCAAACAAAGCGTTGCCAAGCTGGAAAGGCTTAACCTTAAAAGCCCGTGCCGAAATTATGTATAACTATCGAGATGGGCTTAAGCAGAATAGAACTGTATTGGCGGACTTGATCCAGGCGGAAAACGGTAAGACTCATGGTGAGGCTTTGGCAGAGGTGGATAAGGCGATTGAAGTAACAGAGTTTGCTTGTTCAATGCCTCAGATCGCTACGGGTGAGACCCTAGAAGTTAGTCGGGGAGTGACATGTAGAGATCAATTGGAGGCAGTTGGCGTTGTGGCTTGTATTACCCCATTTAACTTCCCTTGTATGGTGCCTAACTGGACGATTTCGATCGCTTTGGTTCTGGGTAATGCAATGATATTAAAACCTTCTGAAAAGGTCCCTCTAACAGCATTGAAGAACGCAGAAATATTACACACGGCCGGTGTCCCAAAAGATATGTTCCAAGTTATAAATGGTGATAGAGAGATAGTAGAAGCGATCTGTGATCATCCAGAGATATCCGCCATTTCGTTTGTGGGATCAACCAAAATCGCTGAAACAGTCTATAAGAGAGCATCTCAAAACCTGAAGCAAGTTTTGTGTCTGGGTGGTGCTAAGAATTATTTAATCGTATTACCTGATGCGCATGTTGATATGACGGCTAGTAATATTGCGGCTTCGTTCACTGGGTGTGCCGGGCAACGTTGTATGGCTGCATCAGTATTGGTGGCGGTTGGAGACTGCGAGTCGATTATTTCTAAGGTAAAAGAAGTGTCTATGACCATTACTCCAGGAAAGGATTTAGGGGCGATTATTACTGAGGAATCCAAAAATCGAATCGAGACATTGATTGCGAACGCAGAACGAGACGGAGCAACGGTCGTACTTGATGGTAGAAATATCAGTATGGAGGGGTCATACGTTGGCCCAACTATTCTTGATAATGTAACGCCTGAAATGGAGATATCCAAAGAGGAAGTGTTTGGTCCGGTTTTATGTATTATGAGGGTAGACAATGTAGAAGAGGCCGTGTCTCTTCAGAATCAATGTAACTACGGTAATGGAGCTGGGGTATTTACTCAAAGCGGGTCGTTAGCCGCGTATGTTTCTGAAAAACTATCTGCTGGGATGGTTGGTGTGAATATTGGTGTGCCTGTCCCAAGAGAGCCATTCTCTTTTGGCGGATGGAACGCATCCAAATTTGGAACGGGTGATATTACAGGTAAAAGCTCGATACAGTTTTGGTCCAAGAAGAAAAAAATCACAACCAAGTGGAACCCAGAAGATCAGATCAACTGGATGAGCTAAAAGGAATCGTTATGACAAACACAAAACAACAATGCAAAGACTTCACGCTTTTTTCTTGGAGCAAGCAAACCGGACTGGATCCCATTCATGCCAAATCAGCTGACGGGGTTTATGTGATCGATGATGCTGGGAAAAAATATTTGGATTTTTCATCTCAATTAATGAATGTGAATATTGGGCATAATAATGAGCATGTGAAGGCTGCGATCAAGAAACAATTGGATGAAGTTATTTATGTGTTTCCGGGGATGACTACGGATGCCAGGGGTCAATTGGGCGCCAAGTTAGCTGAAATTGCACCGGGTAATTTAACCAAAACATTTTTCACCAATGGTGGATCGGATGCAATCGAAAACGCAATCAAGTTGGCTCGAGTAGTAACTGGAAAACATAAAATTATCTCGAAGTACCGCTCTTATCACGGCGCGACATATGGTGCGATTAGTGCCGGTGGAGATCCTCGTCGACACCCAGTAGATCGAGACGAGATGCCAGGAGTGGTTCATGTCGAAGATCCTTATTGCTACCGATGCCCTTGGGGACAAAAAGAGGGGGCGTGTAGTTATGAGTGTACGCAACATATTGAACGTGTCATTCAGTTTGAAGGGCCTCAAAATATCGCCGCTATCTTATTAGAAGGCGAGTCTGGGTCTTCCGGTTGTATCAAGTATCCGCCTAACTATTGGCAAAACATCAAAGCCATCGCTGACAAGTACGATATCTTGATTATCGCAGACGAAGTGATGAGTGGATTTGGTCGATGTGGCCAATGGTTCGCTGTTGAGAACTTTGATATTGAACCGGACATGATCGTAATGGCCAAAGGCTTAACAAGTGGGTATGTACCTTTAGGTGGCGTTATCGTGAGTTCTGAAATCGCAGCTTACTTTGATGAGCGTCCTCTTCCTCTAGGGCTTACTTACTCCGCTCATGCGTTGGCCTGTGCAGCAGCATTAGCAACGATCGAGGTCTATGAAAAAGAAAACCTTATTAGTGGTACCCGCGATATGGGTGAGTTTCTATTGGATGAACTAAATACGCTTAAGGATCAGCATCCTTCCATAGGAGACGTTCGAGTGACTGGCCTGTTGGCTTGTATTGAGTTGGTTAAGGATCGTGAGACTAAGGAGCCTATGGCGCCTTGGAATGCGGGTCCAGCTGACATGAAGGAGATGAACCTTGTTATTGCTTCTCTCAAGGAGCAAGGTATGTTTACTTTTGTTCGATGGAACTACATCTTCATCGCACCGCCGCTCATCATCACCAAAGAAGAGTTATCTCTAGGTCTATCTATGATCTCCAACGCCATTACAAAGGTGGATCAATTCGTTCAAGAGAAGGAATTGGCTGTTTCGTAGGAAGTGGCTGGTATGGGTCGTATAGTTTAAATATGGCCCATACCTGAAAGTTGAAAATCTAATCTAAATTATTCAGAGGAGTATTATCCTTTTTGGATACAGGCGTTGGAATACTGTTGATTCTGTTTATTTGATACCCAGGGTATTGTCCTTGTTCGATGAGGGATATAAATTTTTTGCGATTCATCACGTTGCCATTGGATAAGTCCAAAAAAACTTTATTTCTACCCGTTTTATTTTCCTGGATAACAATAATAGGTTTCTCCGGGTCATAAGCGATATCTTGCGACATTTTATACGATCTAGGATCGTCAATAGTTGTGATTAACTCACCTTTTTCTAAGGCGTTTTTCAATAACTCTGCAAGTTCAGTGCGAGATTTGGTAGCAGCCCCATATTTTCTGCCGATTGAGTTATTCCATAAATCCATTTCTGTGTCTGTTCCACTTCCGCTACTAGGAATGCGCAAAATTTCCCAAGCATCGCCCATTTTCTTGGCCTTCTTTTTACCATATTCCATAGTGAAAACTCCGGATGCGTAAGCATGGCGAAAAGCATCAGTATCATTATCCACCAATCCTGACCCAGTAGGCGTCACTTTTCCATCGCTTCCTTTTTCAAGGTTGCGGATATTTTTATCAAAATACTGGTAAGCTTCATCGATTACCTGTTCTTTTAGTTTGAATTCTTCGATCATTAGAAACACTCCTTAAGTACGTATTATTAGAGTGAAGGGGAAGAACAATTGCTAGTATAACGAATAATGAGTTACTTGAATATTTGAGACCTTAATCGCCATGTAATTCCGCATAGACCCAAAATTCCCATGAAAAAACAAAAGTCATGTAGTGTTGCTAAGGATATGACTCCCAATAATCCATTAGAATCGAAAAAGGGGGCGAATGGACGAATATCTCGATGCATAATACTATCCAGGACAATATGGCTATAAGTGCCAAAAAATGCTCCGAATACAATTGCTGAAATCGAAACGGAACGTTTAACAAGTGAGTAAAAAGTCACTGTAGCAGCAATCGTTGCGATCGCCACGATCGTTGCGCCAAGGTAAGTATGTAGAAATCGATGGACATGATCAGCTCTCTGCAGAAGATAAACTAGTGATTCAAGATCAATCAAAACTTGTGAGCCTGCAAAAGCTAACAAATCAAAACGCTTCTGAAAGATGGCCTTCATTCCCAATGCCGGTCCAAAATGATAGGAGGTGAATGGCAATGGTTTAACTAACCTGCCAATTCCCGATTGTTCTTTTCTTCAATGGCGGCTGAAACATATTGATTGAGGCTTCGATAACCGCCAAGTGTAGATAATCTAAGAGCCAGATTATGAATAGCTGGTTTTGTACGTACATTAAACGAGCCTTTAGCGGATTTAACGGGATCTTTTCCTTGCTCTTTACAAATATCCAAATAATCAGAGACAGCTTGTTGAAATTCTTCAACCAGCTTATCTACAGCATCGGCTTCAAATGTAACCAAATCGTTAATGCCTTCAATTTTTCCAAAGAAAGTTTTATCTTCGGCACTAAAATGTACAGAACCGATAAATCCTTTGAATTTTAGTACATCAGTCATAAATGGCCCTCCTTTTTTAATTCAATCAGAATATAATGTATAACGTATTTTTTTAGAGTGGATGTTGGGTGTGGTTTATGCAGGAACAGAGTATGTTTACGTTTATTTTCAAAACGTACGCGTGAACCACCCGTTTTGCCAGTGGAGACCTCTTCATAACCAAACCCTTTTAACAATCTACCTAGCTCAGCAAACGTAAAATCATTTGGTCTAGTTTTAAATCTAGCTAATAGTTTGTCAAATTTACTCACGAAGATAGTTTACAAACACAAACCAAGTATTGCAACTAAAAACTAGTTACATATACATTATGGGCATTTTTTAACCAAAGTATTCATTGAAATGTATTGGTGGATACATAGATGTCAAAAATGAGATATGTAGTAGTCGTTTAAGATTTTTGGATAGCATCAAAATAAGATTGATAGATCTTTACGAGAGACTTAAATTTGTCTAAAACCAGGGTGTCGCCTATTTTATATTGTTTTCCGATTGGAACGGACCCTCCAATTGGAGACGTCCCTATCATAAAACCAGACACAGACCTATCCTCATCAGTCTCTTTTCCATAAAAATGTTTACTGGAATTACAAATAGACCGCATTGCTAAATAACACTCATTTGTATGTAAGTTGTTATGAAGCTTCTGTTGAGAGGTCATTAGAGAGTCGTCAATAGAATTGTAGCTCTCATGTCCATCTGGATAAATCCATTCTCTAAGGTGGTTTAGTCGCGTTGCTGCGTTGAATATATTATAAGGGCTTGGTTCTATTTCAAATTTGGAGACATCCTGTTTGGCATCCTCAAAAAGTGAAAATGAAGTAGTTGAATAAAGGCCATCTTTGAAATCAGAGTTTGAATTCATTCCAGCAGTTTATCATAGTGGTGCGCCCGGCATGATTCGAACATGCGACCTTTTGATTCGTAGTCAAATATTCTATCCAGCTGAACTACGGGCGCACAGCGATTGGGCAAGTATATCAAAAGGTATCAATAATCAAAAGGTGCGCCGCGGCTGAAGGAGCTAGAATTTACTTCTAGCGAGTGTGATTCATCTTTGCCGAAGGTCAAAGTGAATCTTATATGGATAGACGTAGTCAAATATTCTATCCAGCTGAACTACGGGCGCACAGCGATTGGGAAAGTATATCAAAAGCTTTTAAGTCTGAGTAGGGCTGAGGCAGCGCCTGCGGCTGAGAGGGTCCGATTTATTCTGACCGAACGGGGAGCATCTTTGTTGAAGGTCAAAGCGCTTCAAATACAGATAGATGCGCGTGTTAAAGAGTTGTCGTGAAAGAAGGTGTATATTTAGTTAAAATTTACGATATTCTTCTTTTTTAATATAATTTTGAGGATGTTGGTTTTAAATAAGATTTTGGCGACTACTCGTATAGAGAAACTTGAGTTTAATTCGTCTCGGAAGTGGATCGAGGGGTTGCTAGGATTGATTAACGAAGATGTCTACGTTGCTCCACGGTATGGACATCAAACCTTAGATAAAGATTTCACGGTGTTTCATTTGAAAAGGTCGCTAGAAGGAATCTCAAAAATAGAAATATCTTGTGGATTGGATCAGAGAGGACATTCACACAATGTCAGAGTCCACATAACTAAAGAAGGGGAGTGTATAACATCGTCAATGACAAATGATAAATATGATCAATTTATTAGGACGTCATATTTATATGTATTTGAGGACAAAAACACAATTGTAGAGCGAGATGGATCAAGAGCTGCCAAAAGGGGGCAGCTATCGGAGTGTTATTGGGCAAGGTGGACACCCAATGCATACGGGTCTGAAAACTATAGCCAAGTAATATATCCGAGTTTTAGAAGACAAGTTTTAAGTGTTTTGAGTTCAGTTGAAACAGAGCCAGGCACTGAGTTAACAATTTTGGATCTATGTGGGGGAAGAGCGATATTAGCGAACCAGGTATTGGGAGAAATAAAGGGGTTAGATTTACATATAAATTATGTTGTTGCGGATCGACTTTCCCATGAGATATTTTCAAATACTTTTTCTGGAAGTCAATTTTTAACTAAACAAAATACTTTATACACGGGGACGAATCTCTTAGGAAGAGAAAGTTATGATGACCTATCTGCCAATAAGCCGGTTCAATTAATTATCTCTTGTGGGGGGCTTCTTAACGAAGGGATTAGTCCAACAAAAAAGGATGCACTTTCTGCTGCACATGCGATGTATAAAACTCTTGAAGAAGGTGGCTATTTAATGGTTTCGGGCCAATCGCCGATTTGGTTGAATAAAGATAACTTCGAATCAGTAGGGTTTCGTGTACGCCATTGTATTGATTCCGCGACGAGATTTCCTTTTTACACGTTACAAAAATCTTTGGAAGTTACCCCCTAGGGTATAGGAATAGAAGCTCATCCGTATGCTTACGGGCAGCTTTTAGATTTCTGAGAATTGGTACACTATCAAAGACGACATCTCTTGGTACTTTTTTTGAGACCTGTTGAGAAGTGGTCATTTCGATCTCGCCGATGATGCTATCTAGATCTCGTTGAATACTTTCCCATAGAGGACGATATTCAATCAGCTCTTTTCGTTCATCGGTAAGTGCTTTCTTTTTGGCCATGGCTAAGTATACGGTTATTTTCTTTTTTTGGCGTCATATATCAAAAATGTCTCGATGCTTTTTTGATGAGATGTAGAAATGTCAGCTTTCTTTTTGGCAGACATCCGTTCAATTATTGTCTTCCACTCTGCTTTGGACTTGAAAGGCGCGTTTAGCGCACGTTCTTTGGAATGACATTTGGTGCAGTCATTGCTGAAAATACTATGGTAAATCCAGCGCATCCTCATTTGATATTTGGACAGGTCAATTGAGGAAGGTTTGTGATCATTGGGGTAATTAGTGATGGTCGATGATCCCGGTTTGCTTAGATCTTCCATAGACGATGTTGCCTTTGTGTAACCAAAAACACCGATCCCAATGGAAAGAATACTGACGATAATAAAAATAACAATAGCTCTCATATAGTTATTATCGGAAAAAAGTCCCCACAAGATAAGCGATAGATGCTGCAACGCCGCCAACTACTAATGTCTCTAGGACACTTTTGATGATATTTCGATTGGAAGTAATGCCACTTAATAGGCCAAGAGCTACTAGCGCCATGGTAGTAAATCCAACAGACAGATTAAAGGCTCCCTGGGTTTGATCCGTCAGTAAATAGGGAATAAGCGGAATGAATCCAAAAAATATAAATGAGATGAAAGTAGCGATTCCGTTGAATAATGGGCTTTCGCCTTCAGGGTTGTCCAGCTCAAGTTCGACACGCATCATGAAGTCCAGCCAATAATCTGGGTTGGTCTTGAAAATAGTCGCTAGTTGTATGGCTTGGTCTTCCTTGAATCCCCGGTCTTTCAATAAGTAGACTGTTTCTTCCCATTCATTTTCGGGGTTATGACGAATTTCGTAGGCTTCTTTTTCTTTTTGATGATTGTAGACATCTTGCTCGGCTCGAATTGATAAAAAATTACCCAATCCCATAGCGGCGCCGTCTGCGAAAAGATTAGCTAATCCAAAAAGCAATACTGTAAGGATAGAGAATGACCCGATATTCCCTGCGTTGGCACCGGTATATCCAGCGACCACTGCAAAGGTGGTAACAATCCCATCATTTCCACCATAAACAATCTCTCGGATATAGCTAGAGAGGAGTGAGGGTTTATGTTCTGTTTCCATATGAGTCTGAAAGTCTTGTTTGGTGAATGATTGGGTCATTAAATTTTCTCCGAGATGAGTCTTTTTTTAGTATACCACTGCGGGATGAGTGTATTTGAAAAGGCTATTCATTTTTCTTTCGAATCTAATGTTTAATTTGAGGGGAAAGTGGGTATAGAAAAACTATCTAGACAGTAGTAAAGGGGGATTGCAATGGTCGGTAAAACATCTTCGGAATTGAATTTTTTGGAGGAGTTTACGATGGATGAGGCAATCGCTAGCGCTATCTCTTGTGGCTCTAACACATTCGAAGCCGAGTTTGAACAAGAATGGATTCACTGCGAAGAGGACTAATGATCAACGTTAATCGCCTCTATTGATTCTAGATATGCTGCATTCGAGAAGGACCCTTAAAAAGGTCCTTCTCTTTTGTATTTGGAGCACTTTGACCTGCGGCAAAGATGCTCCCCGCTCACTCGAAGTAAATTCGAGTTCTCTCAGCCGGGGACGCTGGATAATAACGTCGTGCCAAGATAAGTTTTTGATAGTAATATAAACACTCAATAATGAGCGTCATTTACCACTGTAGACAAACCCAAAACCTTTGGGTAGAATACAAGCTCGATTTAATCTAACTTTGAGGCGAAAATCATGGCAAGAAAATGCACAGTATCTAAAGTAAAGCCCCTCGTAGGCAACAATGTAAGTCACTCCAAACGTCGTACTAAACGTCGTCAGGAACCTAATTTGCAGTGGAAACGATTTTGGTTGGAAGATGAAAAGCGTTGGATCCGTTTACGTGTTACAGCTCGTATTCTTAGAACAATTTCAAATCGTGGGTTAAAAGCAACTCTTAAGAAACATGGCATGCTTAAACAGCTTGTTGGCGCTTAGTCCTCAACTCAATTCTCTATTAACATGAGTCCCAAAAAAGTCATCATTATTGGTGGTGGTTTCGGTGGTCTTAACGCAGCTAAGGGATTGGCCCGTGCCAATCACGAAGTCGTACTCATCGATAAAACCAATCATCATCTATTTCAACCGTTACTATATCAAGTCGCTAGTGCAGTTTTGTCCCCGTCAGATATTGCTGCGCCCATTCGCGAAGTCTTGAGTCATCAAAAAAACACCACCGTATTCATGGGAAACGTGGTCAAAATTGATAAAAAAGCACGAAAGGTCCATCTTCAAAATGGCGATGTTATGGACTACGATTATTTAATCGTAGGAGTAGGTGCACGTCACTCTTACTTTGGTCGCAAAGAATGGGAGAAACATGCGCCTGGGATTAAGACGATTCCAGATGCACTTCAGATTCGTGAAACGATCTTAACGTCTTTCGAAAAGGCTGAACGATGCGATAGTATTTCTCAGGCCCAAAAGTTTTTGAACTTCGTTATCATTGGTGGCGGACCTACGGGTGTTGAAGTCGCTGGGGCGATCGCAGAAATTGCTCATAAGACAATGCTTCAAAACTTCCGTCGTATTGATACAACCAAAACGAAGGTTTACTTAGTTGAGGGATCGCCAAGTATTCTCCCTGTTTATCCCCAAAAATTATCTAACAAGGCGCAACAGTATCTGGAAGGCTTGGGCGTCCAGGTTTTAACTGGAAAAATGGTGTCAGACATTACAGAAGAAGGCGTCGGCATTGGCGACCGCTTTATTGAAAGCGAAAATGTGATTTGGGCAGCTGGAAATCAGGCCTCCCCACTACTCAAAACCTTAAAAGTCGAATTGGACCGACAAGGTCGCTGTAAGGTTGAGGCTGATCTGAGTGTTCCGGGATATCCAGAGGTTTTCGTTATCGGGGATGCATCCCATTGTAAGGGTAAAACCGATCAGCCCGTTCCCTCATTGGCCCCCGCTGCGGTTCAGATGGGGCGTTACGTGGCGCGCATTATTAAGAAAGAAACGCCTTTAGAAAAGAGACGCCCGTTTTACTATGTGGACAAGGGGACAATGGCAACGATTGGGAAGGCCAAGGCCATTGGCATGTTTGGGCACATTCGATTTTCCGGTTACCCTGCTTGGTTGGCATGGTGCTTCGTTCATATTATGTATCTAATCGGATTTAGAAATAGGTTTTTAGTTGTGTTGGAGTGGACCTTTTCTTATATGTCCAATCATCGAGGATCGCGTCTGATCCATTCATCAATTGAGAAGCTTTTATCCAAATCAAATCAAGAGAAACCGCCTAAGTAAATCGATTGAATGCTAGCCTCACTTTGTGCTAGGATTAACTTGCGAAAACAAGCAAAAATCAAGGAGGGAAAGGGATATGAATATCGAATTTTACAACGTTAAAAAACGTGAAAAGGTGTCTATTTCAGATACTGGCGTTAAGAAGGCGAAGTATGAGCGTAAAACGAGTGCTGGGGTGCAAGTACGTTACGCTTTTCGAGCACAGGATGATGATGGAACTAATCTAACAAAATTCTGTAGTAAGGCAGATTGGGATAAATTGACTGCGGAAGTAGTATAACAACGACTCTAATTTAAATAAAAACCCGGGTGTAATGCTCGGGTTTTTTATTGCCTATCCGCCGTAATCCAAATACGTGGCTACGACGTTGATCATGGACTCTTTGACGGCTGAGTGTTCGCCAATAGGGGGGAGCTGGTCAATTTGAATATGAGGGTACTTGGCTTGAGCTTCACGAATTATTTTGGGGATATTATTGTCTACGTGTCCGCCACTTGCCATAAAAAAGGGAATAACTTGAATATGGGTAAGGCCCTCTTTCACCCAGTCGCCAACGACTGTTTCTAGGGTAGGGGATACTAATTCCATATAGCAAAGTCTGACCTTGTCTGTTTTGAGACGAGTAGATGTATTTTGAACAAAGTCTTCGAAGGGCTGACACCACTTGGGGTCGCGACTGCCATGTACAATAATTAAGAGGCCTTTTTTACTCATCTGAGCATAGTATACTCTATATATGATTAGCCAATATACTATTGCTATCCCCACTCAGGTACAAGGAGTCGGTATTCATTCGGGTGTATCCGTCACACTAACTATTCAACCCGCGCCAGAGACCCATGGCCTTGTGTTTGAAAGGGTGGATTTGCCAGGTCATCCTAAGGTGCCGGTTTCGATAGAGAGTTTGTCTCACACAGATCGCGCGACGTTACTTGAGTTTGACGGGATTCGAATTCGAACCCCAGAGCACATTCTTTCTGCCTTAAGCGGTCTTGGTGTTACTAATGCATTGTTATCTGTAAACGCTGAAGAAGTTCCTATTTTGGATGGATCATCACTACCATTTGTTACAGCGATAATAGAAGCTGGGATTGAGCAACAGTCTGGCAGTATAAATCCGATTAAGGTTATGGAGAGAATCTCACTATCGGATGGTGATAAATCCATAACAATTGATCCTGCAGATCACTTTAGTATTACCTATAGTTTGGATTATCCAGATTCTTTTGTAGGTGCTCAAAGTGTTACTGAGGATATTTCACCAGTTACTTACAAAAAGAGAATTGCCCCTGCTAGAACTTTTGGATTTAAACATGAAGTAGAAGCCCTATTGGCTAGCGGCTTGGCCTTAGGCGGATCAATGGATAACGCACTTGTCATAGGGGAGTCAGATTATCTATCGCCTCTTCGCTTACCTGATGAATGTGCGCGTCACAAAATTTTGGATATTATCGGTGACTTAGCAGTATGTGGTCGACCAATTCTAGGACGAATCCGTGCCGCTAAGTCAGGCCATGCTATGAATGCTCAACTTGCTAGAGAATTGGACCGGTTAAGCTAAGTTTTTTTGGGGGGTGAGTTGATGTCTCTTAGGTGATACCCCTGTTCTTTTAGCGAATCAATCTTCAGTTGCGCGCGTTGGGCCAGATCTTGGGCCAAGTCTGGATTGTGATCATCAATCTTCTCTAGGTGGGCTTCCATATCCGAGATCGTCTTGTGGATGGATTCCCCATCAATATCATTTACTTCAGTGACATTTCCAATTTGATGTTTCTTTTTTTTCTCGTCCAACTGTTGCTTATGTGTTGATTCATTTGGGTTAACTTTACTGGCATGAGCCGACTGTCTAAGTATTTCATCAAACTCTTTGGCAAAGTCTTCGGTAGAAGATTGTGCCTGTCGTTGAGCCCCGGCACGAACAGAAGCGTTGTGTGCATTTGGTTGGGATACTCCGCCAGGTCCAAATGCGCCGCCACTCATTATTTGCTTTGTTTGAGGATGCGTTCTGCAACCATTAAGGCACTTTCTAGTCGATCATCGTTGGACAGGATTGATTCTTTGATTGTATTGACCATTTTGGTGTCCCGAGGACTAAGGTCCTTTCCAATAATGCCGTCGAGTTTCAGGGCGAGCATAACTAGTGCTGAGACAATCTTATGTTGATCCTTCCCCATATGAGGAAGTACCTTCTGTAGAATAGAAATATATTGGGTATGAAGATCGCTTCTCGATAACGGAAGTTCTTCGGCTTCTAAAGGGGGGAGATCTTGGTCCATGTGTTGAACCGTTTCTTGGTGATTAACAATCTGTGGGTCTTGGTCCATAGGGGTTATTCCAAAGCCTTAATCAAACACAAGTCCTTGAAACTCTTTTAATTGTCTCTCGAACGAGTCGTAGTCAACGGAATAAAAGATATTCCGGCCTTTTTTGCGAGATTTAGTAATGCCTGCACGTTTCAATGTATTGAGGTGGTGGGAGGTTGTCGACTGCTCTAAATAAAAGTGTTTTTCCACTTCTTGAGCACACATCTCAGTATTTTTTTTGAGAAGCTTGATGATTTCTAAGCGATCCTCATTGGCGAGTGCTTTAAAAAATTTGATGAATTTGTCGTTGTGCTGGTCAGACAATCGCGTTCTCCTGCCCTAAATAAGGAACCAAAGCCCTTGGGTGATTAATATTACCTGTGTCAGTTTGGGAGTTTTCAAGAAGAGCAGCAAATGTGCGTCCAACGGCGAGCCCCGATCCATTGAGTGTATGTACATAACCAGACACTTTTCCTTCTTCTTTATATCTTATCATAGCGCGCCGAGCTTGAAAATCAAGAAAGTTGGAGCAAGATGAGATTTCTCTGTAGGCATTTTGAGACGGAAACCAGACTTCTAAGTCATATGTTTTGGCAGCTGAAAAGCCCAAATCCCCAGTGCATAATTCAACGACACGATAAGGAAGTTCTAGTGCTTGTAGAATGGCTTCGGCATGTCCAAGTAGCTTTTCGAGACCAGCGGAGGAGTCTTCTGGGCGTACAAACTGAACCAACTCCACCTTATCGAACTGATGGTTGCGGATGATCCCTTTCATATCTTTGCCATAACTACCCGCTTCTTTTCTGAAACAGGGGGCATGAGCCACATAACGAAGCGGAAGCGACGGGCCCTCCAGTATTTCGCCTTGATAGAGATTGGTGAGTTGGACTTCGGCAGTAGGACTGAGCCAAAGGTCTAGGCCTTCCATTCGGTAGAGGTCATCGGCAAATTTAGGGAGTTGCCCTGTACCTTCCAGTGCAGAAGACTGGACCAGTGCGGCGGCTTGAACTTCTGTATAGCCATGCTCTGTAGTGTGTTTGTCCAACATAAATTGAGTGAGTACACGCTCCAATTTGGCCCCGGCACCCATGAATAGAGCGAAGCGGGAGCCTGATATCTTAGTCGCCCGTTCCATGTCCAACCAACCCAATTCTTCTGCCAAGACTTCATGAGACTTTGGCTCGAAATCGAACTTGCGAGGTGTCCCGACTTCACGAATCACTTTGTTTTCGGATTCATCCTTGCCAACTGGAACATCGGGGAGTGGGGCGTTAGGGATTTCCATCGCCTTCGTTTTTAATTCTTCTGCAACAACTTGTAATTCCGCTTGTTTGGCTTTTACTGATTTGGATAACTCAGCTAACTTAGTTTGTTCTTCGGGTGACGGTTTTCCTTTAGGGATGGAAGCATTGCGTTCTTGTTGCAAGACCTCGGTCTCTTGAGTCACAGCGCGCCATTTCTGGTCCAATGCGACGTAATTATCAAATTCTCCAGCATCTACCCCTTTTGTTAAAAGGCTTTGCTTCAGTGCTTCTGTGTTGTCTCTTAGGTGTTGGGGGTTAATCATGGATGATCTTTCGGGTAGGACCCTAAACGTTTAAAGAATAAAGATTTGGACTTAATAGCCTCTAAAACCGGGCCAAGACTATCATCTTGGCTATGGCCTTCTAAGTCAATATAGAACAGGTAGTCGCCCAACTCAGATTTGAGTGGTCGCGAGTTAATCTTACTTAAGTTAACGCCAGACTCAGCAACAATAGTTAGAATAGTAGACAATGCACCGGGCTCATCCATAGCTGTAAATGCCAACGACGTTTTGTCGTTTCCGGTAGGTGCTGGTTCCACAGATCCAATAACGCCGAATCGTGTTTTGTTAGTCGAGTTATCTTCCACATGGTCGGCAAGGATCGTTAGTCCGTAGATCTCTGCTAGATTGGGATGTCCGATGACGGCGAGATCACCATCAGTATAGATGTCTCCGGACTTAATAAAAGCTACCAATTTTTTTGCTGCAGCTGCAGTGGAAGAATAAGGTCTAAGTACAACGGTTCCACAAAGGTCCCTAATCGTATTTTGACATTGAGCCAATGGCTGAGGGTGAGACCCAACGTGATGAATGTCAGCCAAAACTGTACCTGGTTTACCCATCAATGCATGATGAATAGGCACAACCACTTCATCAATAATCGATCCGTTTTCTAGTTGAGTAACGGTGTCTAAGACCTGGGTAACTTCGCCTTCAATAGAGTTCTCAAGCGGTAGAATCACCAAGTCGATATTAGACGTAGAGTACTCAGCCAATAGCTCAGTAAATGTTCCAAGAGGAACCAACGTGGCATCCAGGCCGCAGCGGGACAGATACAGTTTAGCCGCTATATGGCTAAACGTACCTTCCGGGCCCAAATACCCCAGTCGAGTCATGGTTAGTGAATGTCCGGATAGAGTGGGAAGTTACTGCATAATGCCGCAACACGCTCACGAGCCGTTTGTTGAACCGCTGTGTTTTCGATGTCATTTAAGACGTCACTGATGATTGATCCAATTTCGCGCATCTCAGGCTCTTTGAATCCACGAGCCGTAACTGCCGGCGTACCAATACGAACACCAGAAGTCACAAATGGACTTTCGGTATCAAACGGAACAGCATTCTTGTTAACTGTAATATCAGAGATATCAAGAATCTCTTCGGCTAATTTGCCAGTGAGACCTTTGTTTCTGAGGTCCATCAAGACCAAGTGGTTGTCTGTTCCACCGGTTAATAACTTGAACCCGTTACTAATTAGTACTTCACCAATAGCCGCTGCATTTTTAACGACTTGTTGCTGATATGCAATGTATTCAGGTGAAGTAGCTTCTTTTAGAACAATCGCTTTTCCAGCAATCACATGCATCAATGGGCCACCTTGTAATCCAGGGAAGACGGCTTTGTTGATTGCTTTAGCATGAGCTTCATCGTTAGTAAGAATTAATCCACCACGAGGACCTCTAAGTGTTTTGTGAGTAGTTGTTGTAACGATATCGGCATGAGGAACTGGGCTTGGATGACATCCAGCCGCCACAAGTCCAGCGATGTGAGCCATGTCTACAAATAATAGTGCGCCAATTGATTTAGCAACCTTGCTAATACGTTCGAAGTCGATGGTACGAGCATAAGCAGAAGCCCCTGCAACGATCATTTTAGGTTTATGTTCGTGAGCGAGTCTTTCGAATTCTTCATAATCCAATAACTCTGTTTCTTTATCGACGCCATAAGGAACGACGTTGAAGTATTTACCAGAAATACTTACAGGTGATCCATGGGTTAAATGGCCCCCATGAGATAAGTTCATTCCCATGATAGTGTCGCCAGGCTTAAGAAAGGCGAAATAAACGGCCATGTTGGCTTGTGCACCAGAGTGAGGTTGAACGTTGGCATACTTCGCACCAAACAACTTGCAAGCTCTGTCGATTGCCAGCTGTTCGATAACATCTACATGCTCACAGCCACCGTAGTAACGTTTGCCAGGAAGACCTTCAGCATACTTGTTAGTTAACCATGTGCCTTGAGCCTGCATTACAGCTTCAGAGGTAAAGTTTTCAGAAGCGATTAACTCTAGCTTAGTTTGTTGACGCGTAAGTTCTGCAGCTAATTCTACTGCGACTTCTGGATCTTGTGCCTGAATGATTGATAACGAATCAAGTGCTGTTTGTGATTGTGTAGTCATTTGCTGTCTCCTAGAGAGGGTTCTTAATGATAATGAGCCTACACTATATCAAAAAAGTCTAAAGGCCGATAGCCTCACGGACCTCAGATATCGTGCGTTGAGCAATCGGTCTCGCCTTCTTCGCTCCGGCTTTCAAAACATCCATCACTTCATCAGTATGCGTTTCAAAATAGCGTCGTTTTTCGGTAACAGGGGCAAGCGTATCGATAATTGTTTTTGCACAAGCTTTTTTGCAGTCCACACAGCCGATAGTTCCTTTTCGACAGTCGGCATCAATAGTCTGAACTTGATCCGATGTATTAAATATCTTGTGATATGCAAAAACGGGACAGATATCCGGGTTGCCTGGATCATCTCTACGGATACGGTTGGGGTCAGTTTTCATTTTCATGACCTTTTTCTGGAGACTATCCGGATCGTCTGAAATGGGGATCGTATTACCATAACTCTTGGACATTTTACGCCCATCGGTACCGGGTAGAAGCGGGATCTCAGTGAGCATATCTTTGGCTTCCGGGAACAACGACTTTTTATAGAGGTGATTAAACCGACGAGTGATTTCTCTGGCGAGTTCTAGATGAGGGAGTTGGTCTTTTCCTACCGG
>JABISL010000041.1 GCA_018700055.1 bacterium
ATTCACATTATCAATCACATCATGAACGGTATCCGCCCAAGCATTCCCTACAGACGCTGTAATCGTGTTCCGGACAGACGCATCCTTCTCAATCATCGTCTGAGTCTCTTCAGCCGATAGAATATTAAGATTCCCACCAGCATCCATATCCACATCCCAAAAATACCCTACATTCCCACCCCGGTTTTGTGGGGGAGATTGGGATACCAACGCAAATAAAAACTTGAGCTTAAATCGAATACTTCATAGTTATTATAGATATAACCATAAAAATCGAACTAAACACCGCACCAATCAGTATGTTTTTTATATCTTTGTTGAAGCGAAACCGTCTCAGTATTAAGTAGATTATAGAATGATTAATTATACTAATAATGAAAATAAGTGTCAGTTTAGGGTCGTCAGAGGTTAGGCCCATTAAGGTAAGTGTTACCAAAAGGGTGTAATAAAAATAGAGCATCCCTATTGTAAAAAATATTACTCGTCTAATAAAACTCATTATAAATGTCTCTTCACTTGTTCTTGAGGACCCTTTGTTTTAAATAAGAAAATAAAACAATAATGATTACTAAGAACAACATTCCAATGAGCCCAAACACAATCGTTTTAAATAAAAACTTAGATAATACCTCTAAATAGTTGTCATACGTACCTAGTTCCAAATAAATAATTACTGGAAATGACATCAAACCCAAAACACCAACCAAGTTCAAAATCATTTTATTCATTTTGGGCTCCCCATTTTCTTTTTCAATTGATCATTAGCTGCATCTGTACCTGCACTAGATATTATATTACCGACTGCATATGGCACAGTATTTTCTTGACGTGTCATCTCCATACCATACTTCATAGTCTTCCCTAAGGGCCTAATTTTAGTTTCAGGAATCCTTAGTACTTTCAAGGATTTTGATACAAGTTTACCACTTGTCTCTCCAAGTAATATGCCTCCACCTCCTGCTAAAACACCTATACCTAAACTATCATCCTCAACTAACAAAATATTAGTAGCAAATGTAGATACTCCTCCATACGCCATACCTAATCCAAATTTAGTAATTACTCCAGCTTCTAAAACTCCAATTGCACCACCAACAGCAGCCCCTGCACCGCCAACAGCGAACTGTACAGCCCCTCTAGTTTCTGGGTATTCACCGCTTTCCCAATATTCTTTTATCGTCTTTTTATCAGTTTTTTTATACTCGTTAAGATAATCTATAGCTAGATTTGTAATAGCACCCGCGCCTATAACTGCGCCAAGGCACAAGCCTCCACACGCATCCACATCCCTAGCATCACCAGCCAAATCATTCCCTCGATCAAAATCCCCATTCCCTTGATGAGTACTCGTCCACTTCTGGTGTTTGGCATAGTCCCCCGTAGAACCCTCACCAATTTCGTCACTAAACGCATCATAGGCCTGATCTCCAAATCGATTCGCGCCGTCCTCAGTTGTTGCACGTTTCTTCTGCGCATCAATTAAAGGAGTGATTAAAATTAAATACTATCTAAAACTATTTATTATACCCCTATTATTACTTGTGGGTTGGTGTAATAATCCATAGAGTATTCCATATAGCGGTGAGATATCAAAGAAAAAATCACTTAAAAAATATTAGCCCCATCAAAAGAAATCCACCAAATATTAAAGTCATAAATGTCATATAAAGCTGTCTATTTTCGTACGCAAAAAAACCTTTATAAACACTCTGAGAATCCCTACATTTAGATCTTTTGATTGTCCATTTAAAACCTAATACTCCTAAGAAAATACTTATACTTCCTAAAACAAAAAGCTCTATCATATTACTCTCCAACATCATTCATATTTCCATTATTAAATTTCAAATATTGAGGATCTTCTAGTTTAAAACTCGTATTTAACCTATTCCCTGATTGATAATTGTATTTAATACTATCGTACAAAAAAGAACCACCATCAACCAAATGACCCAAATATGGTATATTCCCACCAAATTCTAAACCGGCCTCAGCAAATCCTTCAACTCCTGAAATTTTTCCCTCTCTATAGTCGAGAGATGTTTTGGTTAAACTCAACCCCATCACTGCGTAACTTACCCCCATAGCAAAAGGAATGGTTCCTCCCGAACCTAGCGCAGCAGCACCTCCAGCTAAAAAACCCGCACCACTTAAAACTGGGGGAGGTATTCTTTGAATTCCTTTTCCATACATATGTCCTGCAGATTTAAGTGCAGCTTTAGCTCCATTCTTCATTTCTGAAGATGAAATTCTCTTATAGTCACCTTGCGCCTCAATCCAATCCGCCTCAACATCCTCAGAGGAAACACCTTTAGCCGTACCTATACGCACAACTGAGGAATTCGAATTATCATTATTCCACTCAGATTTGCTCTCATATCCACCACCGGTTGTGTTGCCATTATATTGATTCTCTCTAGTCCATGCAGTCTCGGCTTGAGTTCGACCTCTTTCAGCTACAGCGTCACTTCGTTCACCACCCGCATGAATATTTTCATGACCAGCTAACCCAATTAAATCTTTTGTATTTGTCATGTCCGTCTTATCAATATTTATATATACATCTCTTGTCTTCATATCAGTCATACCGTTACCGTTCTTAGGAGTTCCTTTGCTATCCACCATCTGATCCTTCCTCAGCATAGAACTATCATATAGATACGTATTAGCGACTTCATTCCCCATTTGAGATTGAACATAATTAGTATATTTACCAAGTGCTTCTTGATATTTATCCGCACCATTCTTTTCTTTATTATTAAGGACCTTTGCTAATTCGGGGTTATCTCTCTGAAAATCTAACGTTGCCTGATTAAAGCTAGTTGAGTTCCTGTAGTCTTGAAGAGTATCTACTCCCTCTGCACCTAGCGCATCGCCAACATCACTCACAGCATCACCAACCCTAGCTACCGCCTTCCCCGTCTTCAACAACCCGGATAGATCACGCGCTGTCTTCTTAATATACCCATCCCGATCAGTAATCATTTGTGTATCTTCTATTTCAAATCCATATCCCTTATCAAATGTAATCTCCTGAGTAGCTTCAAGGGAGTCGGCTAATGACCCTGCACCATCTTGGTTAACACTTCCATCCGTTATAGAGTCCTTCAACACCCCATCGCCAAGATAACTCTTAGTAGTCTGATCCTTACGATGACCATTAAGAGTCCCGGCACCGCCGAAACGACCATTCTCAGACATACCCGCAATATCCTTACTATTCGTTGAGAGCGTCGCATCATAACTACTGTTATCGTACCGCTCACTATCCATCAGATCATTCACATCCACACGATCTGCCTTAAGGCTCATCTCACCCATCGTGCCATCGTCCTTCTGTACATATACCTGCCCACCTGTAAGCGTTAGGCTATCCACATCCCCAATGATATCCTCACTCCCCACTAACTTACTGCTACTTGTGGTCCATTTGGTGTCACCCCGCCCCCTACTACCACGGATACTAGCACTGCCATGAAGCCCCCCTGCCGAAAATCCTGCATTGAGTGTATTCCCGTCACTATCATCCCGTCGATTCCCTGTATCCTGTTGACTCTCTATCGTGACATGATCCACTTTGGATACATCCTGCACCGCCGCATAACTCTCTGCACCTGATAGGTCCAGGTTAGCCGCCTCATAACGAGTCGTCCCCTTATTTACAATCAATGTATTCTTGGCAATTGCTCCGCCAGAATAGTTACTCGAGTCATCCTTACTATGCGTCGCATCCGCACTAAAATGTCCCAATATATTGGTCTCCCCATTCACCTTGTTGACTTCATTAGATCGTTTCGTTTCATTAAAATGGGTCACTTCACCCGCTTCCAGAAGAATCGATTTACCCTTATCTCTATTCACCTTAAAGGAAATATCCCCACTACCATTCACAATCTCCCCACCTTTGATACGAATATCACCTTCTTCAGACTCGAAGGACATCCCGCCATTGGAGACAAACTGAGGGCCTTTTCCAGCTGTATAGCCATTGGTTACCGTTGTCTTATCCTTTGTATCCGTCACCTCAAGTCCAGCATAAAAGCCTAAGGTCGCAGCGGTCTCAGCACTATCACCAATATCATTCATAAGACGACCATAACCAGTCGCCGTATCTTTGACCTTCCCTTCAGTAGCACTTACATAAATATTCTTAGCAGTCTCCGCCCATTTATTACCCACATAGGCTCTGACTTGCTTCTTATCCTCAGAATGACTCACCTCAGATATATGAGTTTCTTTGGCTTCAACGAAGTCTAAGCCTTCTTTGCCTTTTAATATAAGCGGTCCATTACCACTATGGATCTTGGTACCATCGCCACTTACCTTGCCCTTACGCGCCACGATCTGAACCCCTTGGCCAGATATATCCACACCACGTGCTGTTTCATCATAATCGAGTGTCGTATCCGTTGTGCCCTTATGATGGGTTGATACCCCTGCCTGCATCTTATTCCCATCTAGATCCAACGAAAATCCATCAAACTTGGATTCACTATGCTTAGTCGTCACTGTTCGTTCATCAGTCACAGCCTTTAACTGGACGTCATTGCCTTCGATAATAACGGGTCCACCGGATGAGTTGAGAACTGACCCCTCAAGAAGTACATTTCCGGTAAATTCTTTAACAATCTCACCAGTAGCAAAATTTTCATTCACTACATTGACAACCGCTCTATCCTTCAGCTCATCTTCACGAGAATGCACATCGCCTACCTTCACAATCCCACCCAAACTAAATGACGAGTTACTTTTATTATTATGGTAGTCCAACGAGGTTAGCTCCATGGTTTGCTCCACATTATTCTCTCCACTCTCATAAATCGTATCGCTTATGATCGTCGTCCCTTGTCGCGTGACATCCTTATCCGACGCGGCTCTCGCAGAGTAATTAACCGCTTCTATAGTCGTTCGATCTACAGTCTCGTTATAGGTCTCATCCACTTTTTCATGATCCGTCTTAACCAATCCCCAATGACTCTTAGTCGTCCACTTTTGGGTCTGCTTACTATAAGCACTGTTCTTCAGGCCCTTTAAGGTAATTGCACCCTCTTTACTCTCTAAGCTCACATCACCAGCCGATTTAATTTTGACTCCTTCTAGGTCAATATCGCCCTTGGACTCAATAGCAAATCCACCCGCCCCAGCATTGATCTGACTCGCTTGTCCGGTACGACTCCAGCTTTCACGAGTAGTATCACGACCATTCACATTTCTCCGAGAATTCTCGTTATCCTCTAAATAAATAGCAGTGTTTGTGACAGTCCCTTCCTTAGAGCGTAGATAGCCACCTTCGCCCATATCTAACTTGGCACTCTTCAACGAAACGCCATTATCTCCATCAACACGCATCACACCACCACTACTAAGACTCGCCTCGCCAAGTGTCATATCCTGACTCTGAACACTGGTTTGAGTCACCTTTTTAGTTAAGGC
>JABISL010000018.1 GCA_018700055.1 bacterium
CACTGGACCTTGATATTCTTTTTTACAACGAGATTGTCATTAGCGATGACGACTTAGTCATCCCACATCCCTATCTACATGAAAGAGCATTCGTGTTAATTCCCCTTCAAGAAATCGCCGGCACTATCATTCACCCTGTTTTTCAAAAAACAATTCACGAACTGGCACAAGACTTTGCGGATGAGTCCATCCTACCCTTAGATGATTAAACACACTTATCACTTGTCTGGACTGTCCGACCTAGATCAGTTTTCACTCGAGCTCTTACCTCATTTATCAGATGGCTCAGTAATCTTATTAACGGGTGAATTGGGAGCGGGAAAAACGACCTTTGTAAGCTCTCTAGCCAAAACGTTGGGTATCACGGACCCTGTGAGCTCCCCTACTTTTGCACTTATCCAAACTTATGAGGGTGGCAAAGGCCCACTGCACCATATGGATCTATACCGCCTAAGGAGTGAAACCGATTGCGCTTCATTGGATCTAGATCGATACCTTCCTCCCAAAAAAGGAATCACATGCATCGAATGGCCGGATCGGTTGGGATCATTGCTTCCTGAAAACGTGATTCAAATCCATTTAGAGTATTCGGATGCACCTACAGCCCGTGACCTAAAACTGACGCTGCCTGACTAAATAAAGCAGACGCCAATAAGTTCTGGCCCAAAATAGGATGCTGTTATCGATCCAGACACATGGGTAGAGACGGGAATATTTTTATATTTAACCTTCAAAGTATTACTTAGCGTTATCGCACGTCTATATACCCCTCGATATTCAATTCCAATCCCTCTAACCTTTCGTCTTCGTTTAGAGATTTCACTATCTACATGATGGATCATTAAGTTAATGGCCTCTTCTTCATCTTTGTAACACCCTTCGATCCGAAGCGTATTCTTCAGTGCTATTACGGGAACATAGCCCATGACTCGCAATTTCATTTTTTCTTTACTATCCACAATGCGACTCACCCATGCTTGATTTCGGTTGTAGTTAAACTTGGTTGGGATCACCCAATAATGTAGCGTTTCTACACAGTCGTGTATTAAATGGAGAATTTCGGAAGGGGCATAATGGTCCGCAATGGCCTTATTCACTTCATTAATAATGAGGCCTAGACCCACTCCATTGGCATGAGTATTCACTACATGAATATGAGTATCGGGGCTGGCTTCTTTGGTGCGTTCCGCGGCGCCTTTGGCAAACATATAAGACCGATTGAGTTTGGGATTCAAATGCATCGATATAATACGGGTAAACCCTTCATCAATTAGTTCCTGATAAAGTGTCATTAGCGTATCTTCAGAAATATCCTTTGTGATATCAATGTAACGAATATTCTGGTGTTTTTCGATTCGAACCACAGATGCCACACTGTCGGTAACAATAGCGAACTTATAAATATTACGTTTATTACGAACGCGACTTAATTTAACAAGTAAATAGGACATTATCTCAGGAATAACAATAACTGGGGGAAGATTTCCTAGCGATACTATTGTCGGGCCAATCCCATGCCTAGTATTCCCAACGCCATGCGCCCATGCATTAGGTAATAATGCACTCACATCCGCAGACACACCCTGCAAATCTACTTTGATACTCTTATCTTGAGACTCGAACACATTGTGAGTCCCAAGATCTTGTTCCGTAAACCCATTCTCCGCCGCCACTTGGGTGAATGAGCCTTGAGTCACTATCCCCGGATTAACCACTGGTACTTGGGCTTGGGCAATATTAAGTGAGCCATCCACCGGCGCTGATGTCATTGCGCCTTCAGACATAAATTCATTGGCGTCAGCGATGCCGCCTTCCATAATGGATTGGGCTTGTGTGACGGACCACTGAATCAACTGATTGTCGGGTTGATCTCGGCGCAAGTCACGAATGAGTTGATTGAGATCCCCTTTGAGTATGGGGTCAGCCCCCTTGAGCGCTTCCGCCAAGGTCTCAATCATCATGGCTACATAATGAACGTTCACGCCCATATCAGGGGCATCACTACCCATTTCTGAGCGAATGATCATCATTAAGTCTGCCGCTAAGCCTTCAATATTACTGCTATTCATACTCAATACCAGACTGATGGCCTCATGCCGAAAGTCTTTGTAGTGTGTTTTATTCAAAAAGTTCATCAACTCTTTGGGATTGGGACTTTCTGTTTCTTGCAAATGAACGAGCTCTGCACGCTCTGCACTACGAATCTGGCTACCCTCTTGGGTATTGGTCGTTTTTGCCCCATCAGAG
Source organism: bacterium (assembly GCA_018700055.1). Lineage (GTDB taxonomy): Bacteria > Margulisbacteria > Marinamargulisbacteria > UBA817 > JABISL01 > JABISL01. The sequence continues at coordinate 2,248 of JABISL010000018.1, forward strand.
AGGGTGCCAATTTGTTGGGATCGAAAGGCATTTGAAGCCATATCTATGGGGCGGTTTGCGCCGGAACTATCATGCATAATTAATCATTCTCATTACTGTGTCATGAAGAGTTTTACTCCCGTCTCTTGAGCTTGTCAACGTTATTCTAAAAGCAACTCCTCGTATGACCCACTTATTAACATCTATCAATGTTTGTATTTGGGTCAAAACGGGCATTTCTATAGTACCGGGGGGGGCAATCATCTTCTTATATAACCTCAAATTTTCTTAGACTAAGACTTTTGATCTTCACAAACCAAAATCAAGCAACACTTTCGACTCCCCCCATAAAAAACAGGGGGTCTGTTGCAACAAATCAAACGGGATAAACTGGTAGTTTAGGGGAATATACCATCATCATATCCGGTCCTATAAATGAAAGACAAGAAGGGGTTTTATATTGATAACCGCTGACTCACAAGGTGAGCCTAGTCTAGCGATTTATTTTAGATTGGGATTATCGTCTTTATCGCCACTAATCAGTTTTTTGAAAATATTAGAGATTGAGTCCATATGATGATCGCCGGATCCTTTGAGTAGTGCGTTCCGCTTCAAATCAGCCGTCTTACTCGCGCTTTCATAGCCTTGCTTAGCCAAAAGCTGTCCGACTAAGGCCATCGCCTTTTTACGATCGGCCATAAAGGTCTCTTTGGAGTCCAATAACCCATCACCAATAAGTGACCGCTCACTTCGCGCCTCTACCTTGTTCAGAACATCATTCACCGACTCACTTGAGTGACTCTCCGACTGTCCTAACTGACCTATTGATAATTGACCCATGCTTAACTCCTATTATGTATACCCGTGGCATACTAATAGTGTTATTCCCTTATTGGGGGGAGTTGAAACAATTGTGCCCAACAATTAATCCAAGTCGGCCTTATTTTGCCGATGACAACCAGGTATAAAACCGGAAATTGAGCCAAATGTCTCAACTCCCTAAAAAATGGAGCCCTGATCTCCATTTATTTTTTTATAGTCTGATCTTACAAGTCGCCAAAATAAGCCCTCCTTGGATTAATTTTAGAGAGTGCAATTTCTTATTCAGAGCTACTTGCCGCCTAAATACGTCACCAATTTAGGTTAAAAATCCATAAAAGTGGGTAGTTAATTACAATGACTACCCATAACTATACGTATTTGCTATGAGCATGGAAAAAGCGTCCGGACTTGGGGGCCCTCGTCCGGCAACTCCACCTCAAGGTAAACCTACTCCAAAATCCAAGGCTGTAGCTACTCACCAGTCAGACGTCTCAAGAGCTTCATCCTCGGCTCTCGAAATGATGCCCTATGCACAGGCCTTAAAAGATAACCTTGTTCAACCTGGCGATACAATTCCACTAGTGGATGATGAATTATCAAGGCCCAGGGTGGATTCGTCTGGAAAAATGACATGGGAGGCAAACTCAAAGAATTTGGGTCATGACACATATACCTGTGACGTAGTCTATGATCCGAATGAACGTTTGTTCTATGCAGAGAGTAAAGATGGAAAACAGAAGAATGTCATGTTTTCTCCTGCAAAATTAAGGAAGGCTCTGGAAAAGGGGTTGGGCATTCCTTTAACCATAAAGTTTGATGATGATAATAATCTTCTTGTCACATCTGGGGGACGATTAAAGGGTTCCGGTCCCAAGACAAAAGCTACATCTTCCAGCGAAGCGATGGAAGATGACGGGAATGGTGAGGTCAGCCCCCCTTCTAGTGAAGATAACTATAGAATGTCCGAGAGTGACTCTGCTACTGGCAGTGCTGGTTCACGAGAAGACTCAATAATCGCTCGTTTGAGTCTATCGGGAGATCGACCAGACTTTAATAGTATTTCCAACACAGGAAAGCTAAACGCCATACACGACCTTCTCACACTTGAGCAAATTCGGCTTAATCCAGAAGGACCTTCGACATCGTTACTAGAGGCATTTAACAATGAAGACCTTCCCAGAGAAACAACGGGCGAGTTAACTGAAGATGGCCATAAGGCTTTGAATTGATTGGGGAAATGTTGGGCCCGATTTAGCTTGCGATATAACCCCATATTGGCGGAGGCTTGGGGACGGTCTATAGCATCAAAAGACACTCGCGCTGAATCATCAGGGTGGGATGAACTTGATGTGGGGATAGCTGACTATACGAATGCAGCAAAAAACTTCAAAGATAGTATTTCGGCAGTGATTTCCGAGGCAACCAATCAATTAACACCTGCCGAAAAAGCTAATATGACAGAGGAACAAGAAAGAGTATTGGAAAGATGGAAAAAAGAGGGATTTACCTACCCCTCTTGGAAAGATCCAAGCACATTAGTACCTTTTGAAAAGCATCATATTATGCCGAAAAATACTATGCCGGAAGGGTCTTTGTCTGGCACTAATCTAGTTCTTCTCCCCAAGGAACTCCACCAAATGTCAGCAACAAAAGCAGCGAAATTGGGAGTCTCTGGAATGTCGTCAGCTCACCTTGTTTCGAGTGGTACAGGCGATACAAAAAGTATTATCCGAACACGCGCAGCGCTTCTACTGGATCGTGTGAATAAGGAAGGGTCTCGATTGGAAAAAGGTCGATATGCTTAATCTTCAGTTTTCGATTCGGGAAATTTTCATGGAAGTATTGGTAAATTAGGGTGCGTTAATGCCCTACCATCTACCTTTACTGCCCTACTTTGGTCGTTACTGCTTCTGAAAATGGTTATTACTTTTTTATTCTGGTTTTCACCAGAGACTTCGATTTCCCCTAGGCCATCATTAAGTTGTATATTTGTGACTGTATACCATTTTCCGTGGTAACGAACCTCCGATCCACTTCTAACTAAATTTGAGTCTGCACTAGTTAATATACCGCTTAACTTATGGGGCAAGAGAAGTTTTTCCATTTCTGGCATCATGCCCCTGTAATAGCTGACAAATAGTCCGTGAGACTGAAAACTGCTTTCAATTGCGCTTGGAACACGTTTTTTTACAGCCTCTTTGATAGACTCTAGGTCGTCAGTCTGGATATGGTTTAAAGCCTGTCTGGCTTCAGAAAACATTTCGATGATAGCCGCCCTTTCCTCTTCTTTAGTTTTCTCTACGATACTATCAATTTTTGCTACTGTGTCAGCAACAGAATCATTTTCTACAAGGTTTTGGACTTGAGCATACTGCCTCTTTAAATACTTATCCATGTGCTTAAAGGTTGATTTTCCGCAGTGGTCTTCGAAATTTTCCTCAGTGAGAGGATGGTCTTTTGATGGGGTGTAGGAAAGCTTGGGGACAACTTCTTCTGCCATAAATTTAGCTGTGGATTCATCTGATCCGAATATTGTGAATAAACTATTTATCTCCCATGTAGCGTATGCATCTACCAATTGTTTAACCACCACTTCTTTGCGCTCTCTGGTTAATGCAACAGGCTGAACATCAGCTGCAGAAAGAGGAGGGACAATATTAGGCACTGCCGCACCAGTATTTTCGACACTAGAGTTAGTTCCAGGAGGCGGTGGCGTTGCTCTGCCGTCTACTACAGATACAACGCTTGCCGGTGGTGGCGAGGGTGCGGCGGGTAGTGTTTCAGTAGCGTTTCCAAATCCCATACAGTTTCATTCCTTTGATTAATATTAATTTTGATCTTTAGTTACTTACTTATCGAACACAAACCCTATCCAATTCCATTTAATTTTTAAAATGAGTATCTCCATTATAAATTAAATGGAGATTTGGAGAATATATACCTGGTATTTTTTGTAGTCTAACCTTACGAACGCTTTCTACAAGGGAACGTGTTTAGTCGTTGTCCCAGGTTTTATTTGCTTTCCGTCATTGTCATAACAGTGCTCATTAGTAGTTCTTGTAAGAAGGTTTCCTAAAGGAGTTGGAAAAGACACTGTTTGATCCCTACAGACCCCTCCGTCTTTTGCACTCAATCTACTCGTTGCTCCATTAACGAGATTGCTAGCTGTTCCGGTCTCATCGACTGGGGTAGTTGATACTGTTGGCAGACTCAATTCTTTGGGCGCAACAAATGTACTTTCGAAGGAGAAAATCATGATTAAAATAATATCCATATTTACTATTTTCATTGCTCTAACTTGGGCTGTTGCATTTGGGTTAGCCTCGGGATTTGAAAAGGTCTTCTTAAATGACACTGCTGGATGGCCCCTTGGGTATGCTGCTGCCATAGTAACTTCTACACTACTGTTTTTGATGTTCACAAAGATGATAGATAGATACGTGAAATCACTTGAGAATAAGGGCTTCACCGTTCCAAAACTATACCCTCAAACCATTACTGCCTTTATGGGAGTTGGCTCATTTATTGGAATTCTTCCCATAATATTCGAGGTAGATCCAAAAGTTTTCTTTTCTGGGTTAGGAGCGTATACAGCTATCTTTTTATTGGTTTTCAAAGATATAATTTTTAGTGTTGTTTCGGGAGTAAGCCTTACTCTAGATGGATCAATTCGATTAAACGATATGATCACTATCCCAAATCAAAATATTTCAGGAAAAGTGATTGAAATTGGCATGAGGGGTATTAAGTTAGAAAATGAGGACAAGAATATTATTGTTATTCCCACTTACGAACTTTCGCGTTCTGCTTTTATCAAAATATCACCTAAAAACCAAATCCAATAAATTCGCTAGAAGTAGGTTTAATTTATAATATAGACGCTGATAAAAAAAATAAATGGGATTTAACCTGTCATACATTCGATAAGTAAGTAGATAACGGATCAAAATTAATTTTTATTAAAGGAATGACTCGTATGGTATTAGGAAACACTACTGAAAAACCACCAACGCCACCACCTGCACAAGTTGCGTCTGTAGTAGACGGCAGAGTGAGCCCACCGTTACCTGGAACTGATGATTCCAGTAATTCTGGTTTTACCACACCGAATATTCCTCCCCCTCAAAACGCAACTAACATTCCACCTGCACCTCAAGTCTTAATTAGAGAAGAAGAGATTTATGTTAGAAAAGAAGTGTCAGACTTGGTAGAGGAAAATGTAGAATCGACGTTAGGCTCAGTGTCTGAACAATATAAGTCAGATGCCTTAACATCGCTATTTATTGAAAACGTGGTTATTCCAAGCCTAACATTTAAACCCAAAAGTAGCACCGGGCCCAAAAAATGTTCAAGCATGAAAGGATTTGAAGCGTATTGCAGAAAGAAAACGACAGAGTCCGTAAATCACCACATCCAATTTTTAATTAGAGAAACAATTAAACAAGTTCAAGAAATTATTGATGAATTCTACCCGACTGAAATTTCTCAAAGTGACCGATATCCTATAGTCGTAGGAAAGATTAAAGAAGGGGTAGAAAAACAACTGCCTGCCGAGCTTTCATCACGATTTATTACCAGGGGGCATTCAAAAAGGCACTTTGACTGTCTACTGCCTCAAATGACAGCTTTTCTTGCGCCCTACACAAAACCTGATCCTGAAGAGACTTCGCACTAACGATACCGACCAAACTCGAGTTTTTCTCCTTCTTTATTTACTCGATCCAATAAAATAGCCGCTCTGGTTCGAATAATGGTTTTTGTGTCACCAGTGCCGCTAGATGCTGAGTGTGCTGACGAAGTTTCGGGTAGTCCTAATCTGTTCGCTTTCTCCACAGATAGTTGATGGAGTTCCTTGGGAAGAAGAACAAGATTTGTCCCAGACAATGATCCTTCCGGCATCGTGTTTTTGGGCATGATGTGATGTTTCTCGAATGGAGTTAGTTGGCTAGGGTTTTTCCAAGAGGAATAACTAAACCCTACTTTAGTCCATCTTTCCAAGACCGCTTTTGTTTCATTTTGCGTTCTTGATAGCTCAGTGGGGGATAGGGTTTCCATTACCTCTGAAACAACAGTGGCCATATTTTTTTTAAAGTTTTTTGCCGCGTTAGTATAGTCAGTAACCGTGACACCCGTTTCAGCCCATCCGGAATTATCTTCACGACCATCTCTAGATTCCATAGATCTACCCCACGCCTCAGCAAGTATGGGGTTATATCTCAAACTGAATCTTGCCCAACACTTTCCAAGCCAATTTAAGGCATCGTGTTCGTCCGAACTAAGTTTGCCACGAGTTTCTTTTGGAATATCTTCTTGTTGAAACGCTTCTATCAAAGAAGTTGATGCTCCCTGCGTGGCACTTCCCATTTGTTCCAAATCAAGAATATCTTGCAGGGCATTTAGTTTTCCTTGCTGTGAGATGGTATTAAATAAGGGGCGATCTCCAGACAGACTAAGTCTATTGATTATTGAGTCGTCCCTTGACCCGGCGCTACTAGTGGGAGAGTTACTTTCTGAACGACTAGAAATATTTTCTTCAGATTCGTCACTTACCTCTTTTGGGACCGTTCTTTCCGTGAATCCTCCTGCTTTCCGTCTTTTAGAAGAGTTCCCTTGTGATGTTGGCTTAGGTCCAGCCCCCTTTAATCGTCCCCCAGATGTGACAAGAATATTTTTATCATCATCAAATTGAATAATCAGAGGAATACCCAAGCCCTTTTCCAAAGATTTTCTTAACTTTGCAGGAGAAAACATGATATTCTTCTGCCTTCCATCTTGGTCTTCAGCGTAAAACAAACGTTCATTTGGATCATAGACTACGTCACATGTATATGTGTCATGACCCAAATTTTTTGAGTTTGCCTCCCATGTCATTTTTCCTGACGAATCAACGATGGGTCTTGATAATTCATCATCCACTAGCGGAATTGTATCAACAGACTGAACAAGGCTATCTTTCAAGGTTTGTGCATATGGCATCATTTCGGGTTCCGATGATGAAGCAGTTTGGGAAACTGCTGATTGAGAAACCTCTTTCTCTACAGCTTTTGGAGGTTGCTTTCCAAGAGGGTTCGTTACTGGACGAGCCCCATCAAACCCCGAAGCGCTATGCATACTCAAAATAATTCCCCCTTCTTTTTTGGTCTTCTTTAGTATAAATACCCACTTTTGTGGGGTTTTAACCTAAATTTTATATTTAAAGGGGTGCCTCGAACGGCCTACGACAAACTGAACAAAGAATGACCGAAACAAAACCGATTCACATATTGGTAGGTTGCGACCGTATGGTTTATGGGTCTCTTGCCCAAACCACCGACACGCATTTATACATGCCGGTGAATGCCTTATAATAACGCCCATGAACACGATATTGATGCAAACTGAAAAGAGCAATGCAAGAAACGGTGGTAATTTGATGATTGACCCTATAACACTCCTCGCATTTTCTATGCATTCGAGCCCAGGCGTTTTTGCTTTACTTTTGGGTTCCGGAGTTTCAAAATCATCCGGCATCCCCACCGGCTGGGATATTGTAATTGACCTAATTAGGAAACTTTCCATTCTAGAAGAAGGAACAGAGGCGCATGATCCAGAAAGCTGGTTCAGATCAAAATATTCTTCAGAGCCAAACTATAGTGACATACTAGAAAAGGTCTCACGGACGCCTGCTGAACGACGAAATCTGTTAAGACAATATTTCGAGCCAAGCGAAAAAGACAGAGAAGATGGCATGAAAGTTCCTTCAACTGCTCATCGTGTAATCGCAAGTCTAATAGACAGAGGATACATAAAAGTTGTGATCACAACTAATTTTGATCCATTATTGGAAAAAGCTTGTAGAGAAATTGGGCTCGAACCTGTTGTTATTAGCGATGAAACCGATGTCTCTGGAGCGATACCCCTTATACATTCCAAATGCACCATCATTAAGGTAAATGGGGATTATTTAGACGAACGAATACGCAATACCCACGAGGAATTATCAAAATACCCAAAAGCTATAAACAAACTATTGGATAGAGTATTTGATGAATTTGGTCTGTTGGTCTGCGGCTGGTCAGGTGAATGGGGCGAAGCGCTCAAAAAGGCGCTCAGAAAATGTAGCAACCATAGGTTTCAAACTTATTGGACCCATATAGCAAGCATTCCCAAAGAGCCACAACAATTAATTTCAAAAAGACGCGCCCAGACAATAGCAATAACTGGCGCCGATAGTTTTTTTACTGAGATTGATGAGAAAGTCACTTCCTTGGAAAGTATTGATGAAGCACACCCAATATCGGTCAAGGTCGCAGTAGAAACTGTGAAGAGGTACCTATCAAAAGATGAATTTAAAATAAAGCTAGAGGACCTATTTTCTGAGGAAACTGAACGATGTTATCGACAGGGAGCGTCTCTTTCATACCTCAATGAACCAGGGGCTGAACTATCGGATAAAATTGTCTCCCGACTGCATTATTACGAAAATAATCTAGATATTCTTTTATCAATGTGTATTGCGGTTGCGCATTACGGTGACGGAAAGCATAACAAACTCATACTCAAAGTAATAAAACGATTAGCTGTTCCAAGAGACAACGGTTCAACACCCTTCCTGAGTCTCTCAAGATACCCACTGGTCTTGTTAGTGTATAGCGTAGGAATAGTGGCATTAGCTAAACAAAACTATTCAGTAATGAGGGAAGTGCTAACGCTTTCCTACGAAAAACACGGAAATGTTTCATATACCGTTGCCGAACACGTTTATCCAAGCAAAGCTTTATCGAAAGCCGACGCCAATAAAATTAAGCTGCGTGGAAAAGATATGAAATTTCCAATGGAGGAGTATTTATTTGACTATTTGAAATATAAGCTTTCATCAATTATCCCAGACGAGGATGAATTTGAACATTTTTATGATAAATTTGATTATTTCAGAAGTATACTTCAAGGGTATTTGAGAAAGACAGCGGATGAGGGGCTTTGGGCATATCCTGGACCGTTCCTTTATAGAAATAAAATGCCTGAATTGGACAGAGAGTTTCTTGAGGAGTACGAACACTCTACACAAAATGTGTGGTTTTTGAGAGATGGTTTGTTTGGCGGAAGTTACGAACAATTCAAAGAAACTTCACGTGAGCTGAAAGAGTTAAGTTGGTTGCGTAACTGGTAACTCCCCTCTCCCCCCTCTACTGTAACGAGTTAGAGATACTCACCAACACAGCAGTCGCGGTAATCAGCTTGTACCAATTGTCCTCAAAGAAGTCGGGCCGTCTTCCGATGGAGACCTCAATCACATCCCCGTGTTGGATGGTGGAATAGAGCGTTTCTTGGGTGATTTTTAGGTCTTTTGAGTTGAGCACCGTACCATTTCGCTTGATCAAGAAGTCCATCTTGGGACCAATCAAGGCCAAGGCTTCAGCCTTGGTAGCGGCATCATGGGTTTTCCAGGTATCTTTCCTCAAATCAAACTGCATCACATAAATGGGACGGGGAGTGAGGAAAACAGTCAATTGGGGCGCCTTGATATAAGCGGAATAGTTGGTAGTGAGCGTCTTTTGAAACGCCTCCAAATCCAAACCGGAGGCAATCACCCGATTCAACATCGGCAAAGATATCGACCCGTCCGGCGCAATCGCTTGTTTGGTATTTAATTTCTTTTGATTCACAAACCGAATATCCAAAGTGTCTCCCGGTGCCAAGACATAGGGTGTTTCGGCCAAAGCCATTCCTGGAAAAAGCGTCAGAAAGAGGAATAGAAAAAGAGAGAGGGAAAGCCCCTCAACCGCCGCGCTCCCCCACCAGCGCGGCAAAGCAAAACGGCGCAAAATGGAACAAATGGAATTAATAGTGCAAACAGGGAACAAACGCATAAGAAAACTCCTAATGGATCGGCCAATAAAATAGTTGTGGGGAGTACTCAAAGTGAACTGCCCAACGAATCGGAAAACTCACGGATCATATCGGACGATTTTGATGATGGAATGTCTGGTGTAGGTGGAATGGGTCGTAGGGATACGGAACCGGAAAACACAGAGCTCTTGGCCGCGATCTTCAATAAAATCTCATCCAATTGGAGTTGGATGGTATCGCGTTGCGCCATCAACTCCGCCGTGTCCTGGGCCAGTTCCAAACGTTCGTCTTCAGTTAATAACGTCGCTTGGCCAAGTTCGGTCAGCTCACCCGAACCTGTGTTTTTGGAGATCTTGATCTCAACCGCCTGTTTCTTGAGGGTGAGTTCAGTCAGTTTAGCGACATCGCGTTTTTGAGACAGTTCGAAGAACTGGTCGAAAAAGAGGTGTTGGAGCTGAGCCTTGGACGCAAACGAGAGAGTGAGGACCGACTTCTTCTGGCGTAAGATGGTGTAGTCAGAAGAGGAGAGGTCCGAGAGGTCGAGCTTGAGATCCTTGGGTAATTTCACCGTGCCAGATATAAGCGTGTTTGAAGGGATTTTTGATATCAATTCATCCCGTGTTTGATCTTCGAACTCATACTCCTCAATAATGATCGGGATATCGGTATGAA
>JABISL010000015.1 GCA_018700055.1 bacterium
ATAAGTGACAACGCCAATACTCTTGGCACAACCAAATACTCCACTGGATCCTGGGACATGGACTCCAAGGCATCTACTTGTTCCGTCACCTTCATACTCCCTATCTCTGCCGAGATCGCAGAGCCTACACGGCCAGCTACGACAACCCCTGTGAGGAGTGGCCCCAATTCACGCCAGATTGCTAAGGCGACTACGCCACCAATTAGGTCTGGTGCACCAAATCGGAGAAGTTCCTTAACGACTTGAATGGCAAAAGCCATCCCAACAAACAATGCAGTTAAAACAGTAATCGGTAGTGAGTTAACACCTGCATAGACCATTTGTTCGATGACTAACTTAACGCGAATATGGCCCTTTATAATATGTTGCCCAATCGCCCCACAAAACAATACAAATTGACCGATTTCGTTAAAGAAACTAATTACCTTATTACCAATGCGTTCAACCATAGATTTGTGAATCCCCTTCAGGTTCCTGTATAATTTGTGCTTATGACAAACAAAATTTCAATTCTCATTAACATTACCACAAACTTTATGATGCTCGGAGTCATCTGGTTCATCCAGTTGGTTCACCTGCCCCTATTCAGTTATGTAGCCGGAAGCCACTTCAGTCAGTACATCAGTATAGAAGCAAAGCGTACATTAGTACTGATCGCTCTCCCTATGATATTAGAGCTTGCCGCAACACTTTACCTTTTACTAAGAAAATCACCCGCATTTAATGCGTTGTCACTCAAATTTTCTTCTATATTAGTTGCTGTAATTTGGGGAGTCGCTATATTGGCGGTTCTACCTAGTTATGGTGTCTTAGGCGAAGGCTTCCATACAGTCCCACATAACCTACTTCAGTTATTCATGTTTGTACTTGCGACCTGTTGGACGGCGAAGGCGGTTATTGCCATTATGTTGGTGAGCCAGTCCGCTAGTTATGTAAAACCAGCGAAATCTGATGCGGCCCCTGAAGAGCCAAAAGAAAGTACGTCATCGGAAGAAGCTAAGCCTTCAGAGTCTGCGGACTCGTCCGAAACAACTTCTGCTTAGTCTAAACTTACTTACCTTTGACGTGAACGATGATGTCACGGCCAAATAGTGGATACTGAAACGTCTTCTCAACACTCTGGACTGTTTTCCAAAACACTTCGGGTGAGTAGCTCTTGATCTTGCTACCTGTGCGGTAGTTGATTTTGTAAAAGTCGTCTTTAAGTTTGTTAACGTCACCTTCAGGGCTCTCTACAATGCTCCCACCGGTATTTTCGTTAATATTGATCCCTTGATTCTCTAAAAACTTAAGTATGTCGTAAGATTGATCTCTAAACATGGTCTGTCCCCTTTGTAATAGATAAAACTAAACTGTTACATCCTTTTATCGTAATCAGAGAATGGAAAATTTCATTAGATTTGGATTTTGGTCACACTTCTCAGTTCAAAACTGCATTTACCCCCCTAAACTAAGAAAACCAAAGGGGCTATTCTGTTATAGACGGCCAAGTACAATGATCTTTTTCCGTAATATGCACGGTGACCTTTCGATATAACAGAATAGCCCCTTTGGTTTTCTTTAATTCACCTTCTCAAAAAAGGTCGCCGTCATTTTCATATATAATAAATTTTTAAAATTAGGACCATGGAATGTTCGATAATCATATAGAAACTATCTGGGGTGACCTATGAGTATGACTAAAATTGTGGCAGTAACTGAAAATCTAAAAACGAAAGTACAAGAGCTGTTGATGCAAACAGAACGCTTGGAAGCGATCTATGCTGACGAAAAGTTAATGATGGAACAATCTGGACTTACTCAGGAACAGTTGGATACTTTGGCTAAGATTCCTGAAATGGATAAAAAAATATTAACTCGAAAGTATGCTAAAGAGTTATTAACCCAATTTGAAGGAAACGATGCCTACCCAATGTATGTGTTGGGAAAGGCCTTTCTAAAAATGGTTGATCTAAATGATTTTTTTATTCTGAATGCTCTGAGTCCTGCAGGAATGTATTTGAGAAAGTCGCAGAAAAAAGAGAGTCGATTGTGTACCTTGGATTTGTTAATACAAGTAAATCGCGAATACTATAAAATCGGCCATAGCGAGTCGGATCTCAAAATAACTAATGGCTATATACCTGACTTTAATAGTCGTTTCTCAAAGATCTCTAGTCATAGTTAGGACGTCCGCTTTGGTCTAATCCGAACTTCTCATAAAATATTATCCTCATATATAATAAATTTTTGAAATTAGGATTGGGGAACGTACGATAAAGGGTATAGAAACTATCTGGGGGTGACCTATGAGTATGACTAAAATTGTGGCAGTTACTGAGAATTTAAAGACGAAAGTTCAAGATCTATTGATGCAGACCGATCGCTTGAGAGCAATCTATGCTGACGAAAAGTTAATGATGGAACAATCTGGACTTACTCAGGAACAATTGGATCTACTTACAGCTGTACCTAACATGGATATAGCTAGCCTGACTGAAGAATTTGCAAAAGGCCTTCTGAGTCAATTCAAAGGAAACGAAGCCTACCCTTCTTACGTATTGGGAAAAGCTTTTTGGAAAAACCATTCTGAATGCGGACTAAGGCTTCCTGGAATCTATTTAAAAAAGTCTCATAGAAAAGAGATTCGATTATGTACTCTCGACTTATTGACTCAACTGAATCGAAGATACTCTGAAATTTCATATGATGAAGATTCCCTTCAAAAGGCTCTGGAATTTTCTAAAACCTTTCAAACACGTTTTACAAAATTATTTAGTCATAGTTAGGGCGATTACTTTGGTCTAACCCGAATTTTTCATATAGTGCGGTAAAATTAGCTTTTACTTGGTTTCGGTAATTGTTTAAACGAGTATTTATTTTGTCAGTATTCGATTGTTTGATTTCTATCCCTGCTGCCATCACACCTATCATGTCTTGAGAAATCTGAATACTTTTAGGTGAAAATTCCACATACGTTTCTTCAGCTTGTTGCAAGTACTCGATTGGAGATAAACTATCTTTAAATGCACTTTTCAAATGGTCGTGAAATTGATTACTACCCGTAGATAACGGATGTCTCCCCCCTGCGCCATCAATTACATAGACTGCTCCAGGATGTCCGCCCTGGTAGTTCCCATCAACTTGAAAATGAATATGGTGCGTGCGGCTTCTCAAGTCTTTTTGGAGTTCTACCCAATTTAACCCGCTAGAGTTAGCTTTTGTATTCAATGCTATTTCAGTAATGTTAGCTGATTTCAAAAAAGCAGGGACAGTATCAGACCGCCGCAACCACTCGTGGCTTCCTGCATTATGTTCTAGCCTTCCTTGAGGGGTGTCTTCGTCGACAGTTACGGTATTAGGTCGAGGCGGGTCCATAATACCTACGGTTATATATTTGATATTAGCCTTACTTTCTGGGGTATCTCCTTTTAAATAAGTATCATAGAACGCTTGCGCTTCAACTTGGTTAGCGGCCTTACTTTGAAGTAGCTTATAGATTCGTTCCTTCTTCGTCTTCGGAACACCGGCATCGACTTTGACACTGGCAATCATCTTCTTTAAGGCCGGGCTTGCCGGTACGGCCTGCGTTTTATCCTCGATCTCTTGAATGAGTTCTTGTGGCGAAAGTCCTCCGGCGGAGAACTCCCCTGAGGCCAAAAGAGCCTTTATATTATTAAGTCGAGAATCTAAGTTACTTTTTAATTGGGTCAAGGGGACCTGTCGAATCGGATAACCATTTCTCCCTTTTTTAGTCCCTAGCCCAGCGACTAGGTCAGGCAGGATATTTCCATTGTCATCGAGTATGGCATCTATTTTTTGGAGTATCGGCTTGATCGCGTGGAGGGTAGCTCGAGTAGAATTGCTTCTGTACTCGACATTCGTTTTTGTTCCCATTTGTATTTCATATAGAAAATCTACAAGAACGTCTTTGGCAAACAATTCTTGAGTTGCTGGATCTGAATCATCGGGGTTCGGTGGCGTTGTCGCTCTCTCTATACCCTGCCCTTCCACATACAATGAGGGTCTATCATGTTGCGCAGGTATAGTTGGCGATGAAATTGAGTGATGGAGCGGTTGAGACCCAGGTGGTGTCGCTGCTTTTTTAGCGGGATTCTTCACTGGAGACAAGCTTGTAACACTCATACTTTTGTTGAGGGACTTCTGTGTGAGTTTCTGCTTTAACTGTTGGGCAGAGTGGTCCATAGGAATGGTTCCGTTCGAAAGTGTGAGTCCCTTAGATGGACCTGGAGCACCCTTTTGTTGGGTCTTTTGCTTAAGTGCTTTGGCCGCTCTTACGGGCGAACCCGCAGCTATATTATGGCTAGCTCTTCCTGTATCCATTCCCCCCGGTGGCATCATGTCTAAACTCCTTAATTTAAAAGGGCCTTAAGTTGCAAAGTATCGCCCTATCAAGGTTATTCCCTTAAATGGAAGTTAGTTAACGTACGAGTTGTGCTAAACTACTCCCATGTCACATTTAATACTTTCATCTAGTCTCAACCCAAACAGTAAGAGTCGCGTCCTAGGACAAGCGGTCGCGTCTGAGATAACACGTTTGGGAAAAAAGGCTTCCTTTATAGACCTTAGAGATCACCCCCTCCCATTTTGTGATGGTGGTGCGGCATATGGACACCCTAATGTAGGACCTTTAACAGAGATGATTAGTACTGCGGATTCGATTACTATCGCCTCTCCTATATATAACTATGATGTAAATGCGGTTATCAAAAACCTTATCGAACTAACTGGTAAGGCTTGGACTGGAAAGCGCGTTGGATGTGTTTTGGCTGCCGGTGGGGATCGAAGCTATATGGGGGTTTTGGGAATCACCAATAGTCTAATGATTGATTTTAGATGTCACATAATTCCCCGATTTGTTTATGCATCTGCTAGTGATTTCGCGGAAGATGGCTCGCCATCACCTGCAATTGTTGAGCGTACAAATCAATTTTCAGAAGATATCACAAAAACTTAATGCAATTTCGTTATGAATAATACGATAAATATACAGAAGGCAGTCTTTGCCGGCCTTGCTAACGAGTCATTGTGTGTTATATTAACTGTTTTGATTTCCCAAAATGAAAACCTGGCAAAAGTATCTATAAGTAGGAGTGTTGCATGAAATATCCGGACCAAGAAGTAGATCAAGATTTAGAAGAGTTGAAAACAACGAGTGCCCCAGCGGACTTCGTAGCCCCTACACAAGGGATTACTTCTCTTCTTAATAAAGAACGCTCTCTAGAAGATGATGTCGATACCGACGATCTAACTGGTGACGCCACAGGTGACAAACCTAAAACACGAAAAAGAGCCACTAAAGCGAAAGCAACAACTAAAGATGGCGAAACGCCAATCGTTGTTGAAAAGTTAGCCGATTTAGATGACTCCGTTAAAATGTACTTACGTGAAATTGGAAAAATTGATCTCCTTAAACCAGATGAAGAGATTACGCTTGCCAAAAAAGTAGCTGCTGGTGAAGAAAAAGCCAAAAAGCAACTTATTAATGCCAACCTACGACTGGTTGTCTCTATTGCTAAAAAGTATACCGGCCAAGGCCTTTTATTCTTGGACTTAATCCAGGAAGGAAACACTGGATTAATTCGAGCTGCCGAAAAATTTGATTATCGAAAAGGATTCAAGTTCTCTACCTATGCAACATGGTGGATCAAACAGGGTATCACTCGAGCAATCGCGGATCAGTCCCGAACTATTCGAGTCCCTGTTCATATGGTTGAGACTATTTATAAGGTTAAAAAAATATCCAGAATGCTAATGCAAGAACTTGGACGCCGGCCTACCGAAGAAGAAGTCTCTGAAAAAGCAGGTATTCCATTAGAGAACATCATTGCTATTCGTAAGTATTCTCAAGTGCCACTATCTTTGGAAATGCCTATCGGTGATGAAGAGTCCTCACAACTGGGCGATTTTATAGAAGATAAAAACATGGACTCTCCTGAAACATCTTCAATGAGAAATATTCTTAGAGAAGAGTTACTAAAAGCAATGCAGATCCTAACAGAACGTGAGCAAATGATTTTGAAACTCCGTTTTGGATTTGATGATGGTCGTCCTCGTACACTTGAAGAAGTCGGACGTGTTTATAATGTGACACGTGAACGAATTCGTCAGATTGAAGAAAAGGCGCTACGTAAGCTTAAGCACCCAACTCGTAAGAGTCAGCTAGACTCTTACCGGTCTCTAGCTACAACCGCTGCTCAATAAAGGCCCCTTAATCCACTCTATTTAAGACTTAATGATAGAGTGGATGGCCTGAGTGTGGCTTATTCCTTTAGAAGGATATAGAACCGCTCTGGACGCATTTATTAATACTAGTCCGTCCAGATTCTTCCCTTTATCCGATGCATGGGAATAGGTCCCGCCTTGTGCCCCTACTCCTGGAATCAAAAAAGGCAATTGCTCAGCTATCTCTCTAACGTTAGCCAGCTCATCATGAGTGGCTCCTACCACCATACCAATGTTCCCATAGTCTTGGTTCCACTCGATACATTGTTTGATAACCGTGTGATATAAAGGTTGGCCATCTGCCATATTCTTTTTTTCAAAATCTTGAGAGCCTGGGTTAGAGGTTAACCCCAATACGAAATGCATTTTATCTTTGTATTCAAAGAAAGGTCGTAAGCTATCACTTCCCATATAAGGGTGAAGCGTACTAGCATCTGCCCCGAAGTAATCAAATATAAACTTGGCCTGCATTTTGGAAGTATTCCCTATATCTCCACGTTTACCATCCATAATAATGGGAATCGCATCTGGAATTCGCTTACACAACCTTTCAAGTAATCTGAGGCCCTCAATTCCCATTGCTTCAAAAAAAGCCATATTGGGTTTGTATGAGATACAATCTTCTTGCGTCGATTCAATCACATGAATTAAAAACTGTTCCATCCCATCTATCGTTTTGGGAAAGGTGTCTGGCAGCTTATCCATATCCGGATCAATCCCCACACATAATGAGTGATTAATACGATCTCTATTAGTCAGCCACCGGTTAATGACTGGATGAGAATTGATCATGCGTTCTTAAGATCAGTTGTAGTAAGCAATGCCTTCATCGAATAGCCTGCTTTTTCAATATTGGCTTCGGCGCCTTCTTCTCTATTTACGACACCTACAATCCCAGTCACAGTTAGACCAACCTCTTCAACAATATCGCATGCACGTAAGGCTGCGCCTGCCGTTGTCAGAATATCTTCAAGAACGACAACTCGCTCGCCTTTTTCAAAGTGGCCCTCTATTAGTTTCTGCGTGCCATAGTCTTTACTTTGTTTTTTGACGATAATAAACGGCTTGTTGACCTTTACCGAGACCATTGCGGCTAATGCAACGGCACCAAGCTCAGGGGCTGCAATTCTGTCGTATGTCCCTGGATCTGGCATCAATTGACTAAGCTCGTCAGTCAAAGGGCCTAACACCTCAGGTCGCGTTTCCATCAAGTACTTATCAATATAATAAGAGGTCGGCTTTCCTGCGCGAGTGATAAATTCACCTTCCAGGAAAGCAACCTCTTTTACTTTTTTGATAAGTTCTACAGAAGCGGGGCTAGTCATAATAGACATAAACGGGTCGCTTAACCCTGTTTGTCGCTAGAGTCAGACCCTTCAGCAGAATCACCTTCAGCCGTTTCACCTTCAGCACCTTCAGCAGTCTCGCCTTCAGCAGCCTCACCTTCATCAACTTTTGATTTTTCTGCACGTGGCACTTCAACTGTAGCTAGTACATCATGCTTATCACTTAAGACAGTAACACCTTCAACTGGGTTAAGTTCGCCAACTGAAAAAGCCGCGCCTAATTTCATTGAAGAAATATCAACAACGATCTCTGTTGGGATATCTTTTGGTAAACACTCAACGCGAATTGTACTGTGACCTTTTAGCAAGATCCCACCAACACGCTGACCAGCGGCTGTTCCAACAATCGTAATTGGTATTCTAACCTCAAGTACCTTTGCGTCACTCACACGTAAAAAATCTACATGGATGATCGAGTTCTTAAGCGGATGGTATTCAAATTTGTGAGAAATAACAGACTCTGTCTCTGACCCACCCAATTGAAGTGTAATAATTGCATTCTTTCCAAACTCACTTCGATTAAATGCTTTTTGCAATAATCTTAACTCTAATGTTATAGGGGTTGGTGTTTTCTCTTCACCATAAATGATGCAAGGAATAAATCCTTTAGGACGTAATTTATTGACCTTGTTCTTACCGAGGGCCGTTCTTTTTTCAACTTCGATTTCTACAGTTCCCATTGTTTGTCTCCTTAATCTTCGATACGTAAGCTATTCATACCGTATCGGTCGCGTATAGCGTCCCGATATTTTAGCGTACTTCGACCTTATTTGTAAGGGGTTTTTAGGAACATTCTTTGTTTGAGTCGATACACCATATTCTTTCGATGTTTCCGACGCTCTGTACAGGGAATATATCATCAGGAAACGCAAGTTTCCTAAGCAATCTAAAAAAAGGAGATTACCCGTGGAAAACAACGAATTTCAACAAGACGATGGCGTATCATTAAAATTTGACGATGTAGAAGCAATTCTTGGATTATCTAAGCAAACTCATATCGTAGAGTTTAGTGATAAAAAAGTGCAAGTCACTTATAGCCTTAACTAAGTCTAGTATAGCAATTCCACTGGGGGGATATCAACTTATATAGTCGATAGTGGCTTTATTCATTTGATGAAAGAATCCAATGTTCATCACATAAACAATTGCATACCCAATACCTTGGCATAAAATAGCCAAAACAGAGCCCCCTATTATGGGAACCTGGCTAACGGTTAGCTTGATGGCAGCTACTAAAAAATAAACCAACATTATCGATACTAAGTACGTAAGTGTTGCGCGTTTGTTTTTCCATATCGTTCGGACGGAGTTGATAATGGGCGTTAGTCCATTTTGTTTGGAAACCAATGTATAAGCTGGTGCCAACAATTGACTCACCGTATAAGGAATTAATGCAATTAATAAACTGAACTGCCACCACGTAAAGGGGGAAGCTTCTGTTGGAGTCCCCAAAGTAAATGTCAGTATCGCAATTGGAAGCACCGTAAATGCCGTCACAAAACATAGACTTACGTATCGAGCTAATACTTGACCTAAGGCGGACTTAACGTTTGCGCTTCCCTGCGAAACCAATTGCTCAGCCAATGTCATTGTTAGTGCCATGAAGACAATATCAAACGCCCAATGTATCAAAAAAAACTGGGCAATAAATTGATTCATACTCATCGATTTAACCAGTAAATCCAGATTAAAGTATGGGGTTAGCAATGACACCATGAAGGCAAAAATAATATAGGGAACCAACACAATCTTATCTGTTCGGATAACCCTAATCGTTTGGGTGAGTAGTGACTTGAGGGTCATGACCTACGATTACTATTCGTTTTTTTCATCAGTAAGTCTTTTTCAATCGGCATATGGATATCAACCGCGTTGATCAAATCTTCATTAGTACTTACTAGGAAGGACATAGCCTCAACGAGACACCCCCTACTTTTTAGATGGAAGACTAGATCACAAAAATCGCCATCTCCCGACACCAACACAACAACGTCTAATTTGTCCGCCATCGAAATGCTATCAATCGCCATCCCCATATCCCAGTCCGCCTTGGAAGATCCATCTGCTCGCTTGCGAAGGTCCTTACTTTTAATTTCATAGCCGTTAGACTTCAACATATCAATGAACTTGGTTTGATCGATTTCGGGGTTATTTACCACATAACAAGCCGCACGAATTAGCTCTCGCCCTCGAACCGCTTTTTCCATTAACTTGGCAAAGTCCAATTTGGTACCTAACGCCTTTGCCGAATAAAACATATTTTGAACATCAACGAATACACCGACGCGTTGATATTTACTGAATCTTGTTAACATAATTTCCTACCTTCGTGGGGCCTGTGTAAGTTTAACTTGGTCTTGAATTTCGGCCACCATATTTGAATATAAATCTTTTAATAAATGGGGTCGCCCTGTAAATAATTCTAATGCGAGAATGCCTTGGGCGGCTAGCATTCCTGTTCCGTTAAGTCCTCTCGCTCCTTTCTCTCGTATTTGTCGTAACCATTCGGTTTCCAACGGTGTGTAAATAATATCACAACACAATTGATCCTTTCGAACCCATTCCATGGAAGGAACAGGAAGTTGCCCCTCTGTCTTTCCCATGCCTACCGCGGTCGTATTTATCACACAATCCGCTTCACTTAAGGGCACTAAAACTGAGTCCTTAAGACTATTATCGGCCAAAATCACTGGGGACTGAAACCCGGGAATTGTTTCCGCCATTAGTGGAAGCATTTCCATTAGATGATCGGCAAGAGATTGAGCTCGATCTGCAGACCTATTTAAAATGGTTAATGACCGGCATTGTTTCTGGATAATAATATATGCGATGGCCTTAGCCGCCCCACCTGCGCCTAGCATTACTACGTTTTTATCCTTGAAGGGTTCCTCTATTCCGGTTTCTAACATAACCGACCCGGCAAACCCCATAGCATCGGTATTATATCCAACCAAACGATCACCTTCATTTACGATCGTATTTACGGCACCTATGATTGTCCCAAGTGAATCTACTTCGTTGGGACCTGTTTGGAGAACAGACATCACTGCTTCCTTATAGGGAATGGTAATGTTCACGCCGCGAATGTTACTCCCAACCATGGAATTTAGAAAGTGACAGACCTGGTCTTCAGAGTCCATATGCAAAGGTACGTATTTATAGTCCTCACCGAGTTGAGCTAGGGCCATATTTTGCATCCGTGGCGACGCCGAATGAGCTACTGGATTCCCTATAACCCCCAACAATTGTGTTGTTCCCGTAATCATGAGTAATAGTATAACACTCGAAACCCTTGTATCATTGGGGCATGAAATCAAAACGTTTTACCGAATCACCCAAAAACCTCTCAATTAGTTATGATCCGCTTCCTCAATCTCAGAAGAAATACTTGCCCGGGACCTTGTTTCCTGACGTACGTGTGCCTGTTCGAGAAATCCACTTAAGCGACACAGTTATTCACCATAATGATAATGACTCAACCATTGAAAAAAATGCACCGGTTCAAGTATATGACCCATCCGGTCCATATACCGATCCAGAAGCGACTATTTCTATTGAAAAAGGCCTTCCAAAGCTTCGTCATGATTGGATCGTCGATCGTGGTGATGTCGATCAATTAACTGAAAAGTCTGTGACTATTCGCCAAAACCCATTGAGCTCGGTTAACAATCAAATCTTCTCTGAGATTAGCCCACCATTACGTGCTAAATCAGGGCAAAATGTGTCCCAAATGCATTATGCGAGAAAAGGGATAATTACCCCTGAGATGGAATACATCGCGATTCGCGAAAAATGTAGTCCAGAGTTTGTTCGTGATGAGGTTGCGCTAGGGCGAGCTGTCATTCCCGCAAATATAAATCACCCCGAAGTAGAACCCATGATTATTGGGCGTAACTTCTTGGTCAAAATTAATGCCAATATTGGCAACTCCGCTATATCATCAAGTATTGTTGAAGAAGTAGAAAAGATGACATGGGCATGTCGTTGGGGCGCGGATACAGTAATGGATCTATCTACAGGACTCAACATTCATGAAACCCGTGAGTGGATCATTCGCAACTCACCTGTTCCAATTGGAACAGTCCCTATCTATCAAGCCCTTGAGAAAGTGGACGGAAAAGCCGAAGACCTTACTTGGGAATTATTTAGAGATACGTTGATTGAACAAGCTGAGCAAGGGGTCGATTACTTTACGATTCATGCCGGCGTTCTATTAAGATATGTGCCATTAACGGCCAAGCGTTTAACGGGCATTGTGTCGCGTGGCGGATCTATCATGGCTAAATGGTGTCTCACTCACCACAAAGAAAACTTCTTATATACTCACTTCGAAGACATTTGCGAAATAATGAAAGCTTATGATGTGAGTTTTAGTCTTGGCGACGGTCTTCGTCCAGGATGCATTCATGATGCCAATGACGAAGCCCAGTTTGGTGAATTGGAAACCCTAGGCGAACTGACTAAGATTGCATGGAAACATGACATCCAGACCATCATTGAAGGCCCTGGCCATGTTCCTTTACATCAAATCAAAGAAAACATGGACCGTCAGCTTCGAGATTGTCATGAAGCGCCTTTCTATACATTAGGGCCATTAACCACAGACATCGCACCTGGCTACGATCACCTTACATCTGCAATTGGGGCGGCCAACATTGGCTGGTATGGCACCGCAATGCTCTGTTATGTGACGCCTAAAGAACATTTAGGGCTCCCTAATAAAGATGATGTTAAGCAAGGGATCATCGCTTATAAGATTGCAGCACATGCTGCCGACTTAGCAAAAGAACATCCCGGCGCAAAGGACTGGGATTATGCCCTATCTAAGGCGCGTTTCGAATTCCGTTGGCGCGATCAGTTCGCACTTAGCTTGGATCCTGAAACGGCAATGGCCTATCATGACGAAACGCTCCCTTCTGAAGGCGCAAAAGATGCTCATTTCTGTTCAATGTGTGGGCCTAACTTTTGTTCTATGAAGATCACCCACGATGTCCGTGAGTATGCGGCCAAGAATGGGCTTACAGAAGACACCGTTCTTGAAAAAGGTATGGCTGAAAAGGCAAAAGAATACTCAAAGACTCTTTAGAAAACAGGTTATGTCCTTGGCTATTATACGCCAGGGGCAACCTCTTTCTAAGGGAGTAAGAACTTAACCGCTAAGCCGTTGCTAAGTTAAGAAAGATATCCGCGTTAGCTTTAAGAATCGACGTTAATTGGTCTTGAAACTGTGTAAGGTCACGGATCATCGTTTCTTTAACCTCATCAGACTCTTGAATAATTGTTGGAATGAGGTTTTGGTAATATGCCATGCCGTCATTTAGATTGGTCTTATAGAGGTTGAGGTAGTCTATTTGCTTAACCGTTGGCTCAGGAAGAACCTTTTTGATCTCTTTCTCGAAATGCTCAATATACATTTTCAATTCTTTGATCATGAAGTTCGGTCGATAGTTATCATTTAATAGATTGGTCTGACCATAAATATGCCCCACCATTTCCTGAAGTGATACAAACTTGGAAAAATATGCCAAGTTTGGTCCCGGACAAACGGTTGTCTTTAATGGACGCTTGTTTTCTTGATTGGTGGTTAAGAGAACAGACGCTGCCAAATCCTCACAAAGGCACACCTTAGTAATAACGGCTTCAACCATCGTCTTTTGTTCAGACTCTGGAAGATCCAATGCTTCGATCTGTTCAATTTTGCGCTTTTGATAGAACCGTGATGCCGTACAAACAGGTTTTTTTGTAAATTCCCAGTTGGATACCAAATGCCCTTTTGGACAAGGACTTCCTGGTCGTCCATTTTCAAACCGCTCCATTTTTTGAGCATCACTGGTAGTGCCACGAACCGAATTAAAAGGAACCCCTAGAGGTGACACTTCACTCGTATAGAGATCTTTTTCCTGAGCGCCACGTAACAGCTCTCTACTCTCATCATCAACAACAGTTACTTCTGGAACAAGTAAAAATGGTGTCCCCCACCCTGTGCCGTCCACACCATAAAAATCAGTGAGGAATGTTTGCTCCGAATGAGTTCCAATCCCGCCCTGCATCGTCAAACGCGTTGTCGGTGTCGAGGCATATTGAATACGATCCTTTTTGGCAAGAGACGCATTACATGTTTTTAATAAGTCTTCATTTAGACCGTCTAGACTCTCTTTAAACTCTTCTAATATCGGTCCAATTAAGTACCCGTCTGAAGCAAACGCGTGGCCACCACAGTTAAGTCCTGACTCGATGCGGTGCTCGGAGATCCAAATCCCCTTTTTAGCTAAGAACCGCCCCTGGATTACAGAGGATCGGTAATCAGACACTTTCATAATGACCCATTTGTTAACAACACCATTTTCATCTGGAAAAAAGTCATCAAACTGTTCACAGTATGCGTACAATCTACGATTGAATCCGGCACTGAATACGATCCCTGATTTAAGTTTACTCTCTGCAAACCCACGAAGTGTCGACAATGCATCCGATCCAAGTTCTATTAAGTTGCCATCTTTGTCGTAGTTATCACGATCCAGTTTGGTCATAATATTAACTTCGATGTGCCCTGGTCTTACTTGGGCTCTTAGCGCCTCTTGCAATGCCGCTTTCTCAGCGTCTGGAGCCGCAAGCATTGCTTGGTATGATTGTCCCAACGTAGCGTTTGGATCCAACATCTCAAAGTATTTGGTGATTTCTGTTCCTGGTTCAAAAGCAGACGCCCTAAGCTCAATCATCTGCTGGTCCAGAATATCTTGAATACTATTTAGATAAGCCGTTGTTCGTCTTACTCTATAGTCGTCAGACCATTTCTTTATTTCTTCGTAAGGACGATTATATGTCTCACAATGACTCTTTCTCATTGTCTCTAACATTTCATCATCACCAATAGACATTACGGAGGTGATTCCGTATCTTGCTACCTTAATCGGCGAATCAACGGTAAACGCCGTACCCATTACAGGAATATGGAAGTCGTGGATCCCTTTTTTATAAAAATGTTGAGGAGTCATTACCGAGTTATTGTACTCTAGGAATTGGGAATCCGTAAATATATGTCGCTTTTGGACGACGACCTAGCCTGACTTCATTGGCGCCAGCAGGATTTGTCATTCTTTTTTTTAAAAACCTGTTTTTTTTAGACGCGTCCAATCTATCAAATGTTAGTCTCCAAGCGTCTCTTCTCAACTTGTCTATCTCTGGATCAGAAATCACACCTTTTTCTCCATTGAAAATTGAGTCCTCACGTTCATCCATACTCGTTTCAGATCCACTTAGGGCATCTCCTTAATCATTTAAGTAAGGCATGTCCCCTATATAATTACGTGGTTTTATATCGTCAGATTTCATTTTTTTGGGGTAATCACTGCGTCCTTAGTGTGTTATCCTTGTGCCTATGAAAACACAAAACTACCAAACATTAACTGAAACCGCCTTATCAAATGAGCAACTATCTTCTGAAGATTGCTTAAACATTCTTACGAACCCTGATATTGATATTCTATCACTTGTTCATGCTGCATACGCACTGCGAAAAGAACATTGGGGCAAAGATGTTAGCATCCATATATTAAATAACGCACAGAACGGTGCATGCCCTGAGGATTGTGCCTATTGTGCTCAAGCTAAGACTTCTAAATCGGATATCAACAAATACCCAGCTAAAGAAGAAGACGAAATGTTAGCAGAGGCAAAACGTGCTTATGAAAACGGCGCTTTCCGCTATTGCATGGTGTACTCCGGGCGTGGCCCACGTAAAAAACGTATCGAAAAGCTATCCGGTATTATCCGCAAGATCAAAGACAACTACCCTATTGAAGTCTGTCTCTCTCCCGGCCTTATTGATGCCGAAGATGCCGAAACATTAAAAGCGGCTGGGTTAGATCGGTTTAACCACAACCTTAACACCTCCAAAACTTACTATGACAAGATTTGTACTACGCATACCTATGAAGACCGACTTAATACATTGAAGTCTGTCCAAAAGGCCGGTATTGGCATGTGTTCAGGCATTATTGTCGGAATGGGTGAATCCTCTGAAGATATCGTTGAAGTAGCTCTCAAGCTACGTGAGCTCAAGTCTAACTCCATCCCTGTAAATTTCTATATGCCAATTCCTGGCAATACTATGGGACAAAAGAACCCACTAACTCCGGAATATTGTCTCCGCGTCTTATGCCTCTTCCGTTTCCTAAACCCTACATCCGAGCTTCGAATGGCAGCTGGGCGTGAAATGCACCTGAGAAACATGCAATCTCTAGGACTCTTTGTTGCCAACTCATTATTTATGGATGGGTATTTGAATACTAAAGGCGGCAACGCCCCAGATACATTGGCGATGATTCGGGATGCTGGATTTACTATCAAGGCAGATCGACCAGTAGAAGCCATTATCAATGCGATCGAGAACGGAGCCAAAGAAAAAGGGCCGGAAACGGGAACATCCCTCTCCGACCCTTCTATTACAATTAAGTCCACTACGGACTTAAGACCTACAACTGCTTAACGGTTTGTTAGGCTGCTGTAGTTACTGACTTCGCTGCTTGATAGTTTTTAGAGACTTGGTCCCAGTTCAACACGTTCCAAAAAGCAGACACATAGTCTGGTCTACGGTTTTGGTAGTTGAGGTAGTATGCATGTTCCCATACATCCAATCCTAAGATAGGTGTATTACCATCCATTAATGGACTATCTTGGTTCGCTGAAGAAGTGACTTCTAGCTTACCGGAAGCATTAACGACTAACCATGCCCATCCACTTCCAAAGCGTGTTGCGGCTGCGTTAGCGAAAGCTGTCTTGAACGCGTCTAGTCCACCTAGGTCAGATTCGATTGCTGCGGCTACGTCACCTTGAGGTGTTCCGCCTCCATTGGGGCTCATCACCTTCCAAAAAAGGCTGTGATTGGCATGTCCACCGGCGTGGTTACGTACTGCCCCACGAATTGTTTCAGGTACATTACTCATGTTGCTGAGAACATCTTCTACAGGCTTATCAGCCCATTCAGTTCCAGCTAAAGCGTCATTGGCTTTGTTGATATAAGCCTGATGATGTTTTGTATGATGAATCTCCATCGTCTTCCCATCAATATGGGGCTCTAATGCAGATGTTTCATAATCTAATTGTGGTAACTCATATGCCATTTGATATCTCCTTTACGCCATTGCGGGCTGTTTGTCTCCGAAATAGTCTTTTAATCCGTTTTGATCAGCAGTCATTGCCGTCTCACCTTCAGTCCAGTTGGCGGGGCAAACTTCACCATTCTTTTCTACATATTGAAGTGCATCTACCATACGAAGTGCTTCGTCTACGTTACGTCCTAATGGAAGGTCGTTCACTACTTGGTGACGAACAACACCTTCTTGATCGATCAAGAACAGTCCGCGATAAGCGATTCCTTCTTCTTCTATTAATACACCGTAGTCACGAGCTATCGTTTTGTTGATGTCTGCTACTAGTGGGTATGTAACACCTTCAATTCCACCTTGAGACTTGGGAGTATTCACCCATGCCAAGTGAGAAAAATGAGAATCTACTGAACATCCAATAAGCTGAACGCCTTTGGACTCAAAGTCAGCTAGCTTCGCTTGGAATGCATGTAACTCTGTTGGGCATACAAATGTAAAATCCAATGGGTAAAAGAACAACACAACATATTTACCTTTGCTTTGTGACAATGTGTAGCTATCTTTTATCTGACCATTCTCCACCACTTTGGCATCAAAATCTGGGGCTTGTTTTCCTACTAAACTCATAATATTTCCTCCTGCTTTTTAAACTTGCATTAGTTTAGCAAGTTATAACTCGGCTCTCAACAGTGACTCGTATCTGTGTCGGGTACAGGGCCCCGTGTGCTGTGTACGGAACTGTGCTAAACTAACCGCACTAAAAAAGGAGTCCCAAATGGCTGATTTTTTATTAAAACACTATGAAAACAACACTGGTCTATACTTCGTTGATCAATCTTGCATTGCCTGTGACACCTGTACAGGAATTGCACCGAACAGCTTCACACTCACTGAAGACAAAGACCATGCTTATGTGGCAGTGCAGCCGATACACGCTCATGAACTTACTCAATGTGAGGATGCGCTCTTTGCCTGCCCGGTAAATGCGATAGGAAAAAAAGGTACCCATGACTAAAACAACCACCCCCATCACTGCTGACGCTCTTTATGCGCGATTAAAGGATATTCGCGTAGGGAGCAACATCTGTCTGTTCACTCCAGAGAAGTGTGAAGAAATGGCCCCGCTTATCAATTCAATCAATGCGTTGAAGGCAGAAAAGAATGCCATCATCCTCGCTCATTCCTACGTAAGCCCTGAGATCATTCATGGTGTCGCCGACTATGTTGGTGACTCCTATGAATTAAGCAAAAAAGCAAAAGAGGATGACGCCGATACCATCGTGTTTAGTGCCGTAAAATTCATGGCGGAAACTGCCAAAATTATCAGTCCTAGTAAAGAGGTCTTGGTTCCGAATAAACTTAACGGCTGCTCCTTAGCGGATTCCGTTACGGGCGAAAATGTTCGGGCTCTAAAACTACAGTTCCCTGACCATGCTTTTGTTTGCTATATCAATACGACAGCCGATGTAAAAGCGGAATGTGACGTCTGTGTAACGTCTTCCAATGTCTATGACATCATTGAGGCGTTCCCGAATGACAAAATTTACTTCCTCCCTGATAGACTAATGGGCGAAAACGTAGTCGCGGAACTCCACCGTCGTGGTAGCCAAAAGCAGATAGAGATCTATAAAAATGGAACATGCTATGTCCATGAAGAATACGACCCCGAAATGATCGAATTCATCCGATTGGAACACCCAGGGGTTGCGGTCGTTAGTCATCCAGAGTGTAGTTCTAAGGTCCTTGATCACTCCGATTTTGTGGGAAGTACCTCCCAAATGATTAATCATGTAAAAGAAAGTGATCTTTCAACTTTTTATATGCTCACGGAATGTGGACTATCCAGTCGGCTTCAACTCGAGGTCCCCGAAAAGACCTTCGTTGGATCATGTACGATGTGCAAATACATGAAGTCCAATACATTGGCAGATATATTAAGAGTCATGGACTCCCCAGATCCAGAAGATATTATTTCATTGGCCCCTGCCATTATTAAGGCGTCTCAATCATGCATCGATGCGATGTTTCATTATGCAGAGCTGGCCAAAAAAGGGGCTTAAGTAAATGACTGACATATTTGATTTTTATCCAGAGGTATCCGAATCCGATCAATCGACTAACGATACTCTTGAGTCAGTCGTTCTTGAGACTGACCCAGATCAAAAAGAGACAACTCTGGCGACCCCGCCTAAGTCATTTGATGAACTGACCAAAGACTTGATGGCCTATTTGAAACAAAACCCAGGGGAAGCTGTTTTTTCGGTTGCTTCGCCCGTTTCTGAATCAGACGAAGATGAGGGACCTCAGATCGCTAGAAAGCCACTTAAACCAAAACGCTCGGTGAAGGATATTCAATTCAATTTAAAACCCAAAGCGGTAAAGGCCCATTTAGATCGATTTATAATTAAACAAGGTGAGGCTAAAAAGGCCCTATCGATTGCTATTTGTGATCATTTCAACCATATTAAAGCCGCTCAAGAAGGGACTTCTGTTCATTATTCTAAGCAGAATGTAATTATGGTGGGACCTACAGGGGTAGGCAAAACGTACCTTATAAAATGCATCGCGGAACTCATTGGTGTCCCCTTTGTAAAGAGTGATGCGACCAAGTTTACGGAAACCGGCTATCAAGGGGGCGATGTTGAAGATCTCGTCCGCCAAGTTTATGCCAAAGCCGATGAGTCGGTTGAACTAGCCGAGTATGGCATTATCTACTTGGATGAGATTGATAAAATTGCCGGCGCTGAGTCGAAGTTTGGAAAAGATGTGAGTGGCAGAGGCGTTCAAACAAACCTTCTCAAATTAATGGAAGAAACAGACGTCTCCATTCGTCCCCCATGGGATATCAATTCTCAAATCAAACAAATGATGACCAATCAGTCCGAAGCCCCCGAAACGATCTCAACCAAGCATATTTTGTTTATCGTTAGTGGCGCCTTTCATGGCCTGGATGACATCACTCGCTCTCGCTTGGAAGGCAGTAAGTTTGGGTTTGAGCGTAGCCAAAGAGACGTGGATGAAGATGAAGTAACTCAATCTATCAGCACCGCAGACTTTATTAAGTTTGGATTGGAACCGGAGTTCGTCGGACGGCTACCTGTTCGTGTGGCATGTACGTCTCTAAAAGAAGATGATCTATATACAATCCTTACTCAATCTGAAGGATCACTACTGCATCAGTTTATTGACTCATTTCGACTCTATGGCATTGATGTATTGATTACTGACCCTGCCTTGCGAAAGATTGCCGGGTTAGCCCATCTAGAAAACACAGGCGCCAGGGGGCTTGGAACTATCTTTGAACAGTTATTCAGAGAGTTTAAATTTGAACTTCCCTCCTCTAATGTCCGCCAGTTTGTAATCACCAAAGAGATGATTGATACGCCAGACAAAGTATTATCGCGATTACTTAAAAACCCTCTCCCTTTTGAGCAGGATTTCTCAAACGAATTAGTGCGTCGATTTGAGCTCAGTCTGGCAGACCGATTTGGTATTCCTATCGGATTTGAAAAGACGATGGCCAATCGTATCATTAAGGAAGCCCATCAGGAGCAGCTTCCTATCAATGACATCTGCAACCGTTACATCTCCCGAATAGAGTTTGCACTAAGGTTATTGAAAAACAAACCCATTAAAACCAAGATTCTTATCGACGAAAAAATAATAAATAGTTCCGAAATGACTATTGAATCTTGGGCAACTCACCACCTTAAACATACCGCCAAATCATGAGTATCTCTGAATCATACCCCCGATTCGTTGCGAGTCTACCCGAAGATGTAACGCTATTGGCCGTAAGTAAATATGCGGCGGACGATCAAATCCAAGAGTTAATCTCCAGTGGGCAGCGATTATTTGGTGAAAACAAAGTTCAAGATGGATTAAGGAAAAAGGAGCTATTTTCTACTACTCCAGGCGTTAAATGGCACCTAATTGGGCATCTCCAAACAAACAAAGTTAACAAAGCGGTTAGTACGTTTGATTGCATCCAAACAGTAGATAGTTTGCGCTTGGCAGAGAAAATCAATGATGCCGCAGCGCGCTTGGGTAAAAGGCAATCGATTTATATACAGATTAATGTGGCAAATGACCCGTCAAAATTCGGATATGAGATCAAATCCTTGAAGCAAGATCTGAGCAAACTTTTTTCTTTTCTAAACGTCTCTATTGAGGGTATAATGACCATAGCTCCTAATATTAAAGAGGAGTCTGTTTTGTCAGTTTTCTTCAAAGACTGCAAGATATTATTCGATACTCTTCGTGCTGAACATCCAGAGTTACGCACGTTAAGTATGGGGATGAGTCAGGATTATGCGTTGGCAATGGCCAATGGCGCTAATATGATTCGGGTAGGGAGTTTACTCACCAACTAAGGAGATAATTAAAATGAGTTTTGTAGATTCTTTAAAAGTATTTTTCGGATTTCAAGAAGAAGGCGACATTCAGGACGAAGGAAATGACCTTCAAGTGGTACGTACTGAATTACCTAAGACAAAAGCAAAGGCACCCGCAACGAAAGGGTTTCGTGGGGCATTAATTAACGGAACAACATCACAACGAGTTTGTTCTAAGGAAATCAAAATTGAAGAGCCTAGAATCTATGAAGATTCCCTTAATATCGCAACGACACTTCGAGAAAACAAACCGGTTATCGTTAACCTCAAACATTTGGACTCTTCTACAGGGAAGCGTCTAATTGATTTCGTTTGCGGTACGGCATATGCAATCAATGGCCACATGGTCAAAATTGGCGACAACATCTTCTTATTCACACCCGAAGAGATGCAAATTGTAGACTCCGAAGATCGTGATGAGTTTGATACTGGCGCTCGACGACCTGGATTGAGTGCATCGTCAAACACAACGAAGCCGACATTATCTAATGTTGGTGTAGGAATGGGCGAACAGACTTCGCGGTTCCACCTTCAAGACGTTGGCTAAAGACTCTCCTGTTCAACGACTAAGAACGATTGTTAAGCGACTGAGAGCGCCAGACGGCTGCCCTTGGGACAAAGAGCAAACGATGCAGTCCATTACCCCTCATATTATTGAAGAGGCTTATGAGCTTGTGGATGCGATAGAGTCTCGTGATATGACATTGATCCAAGAAGAACTTGGTGACGTACTGCTGCATGTGGCAATGCTGTCCCAAATGGCGGAAGAGACGAAAGCCTTCGATATGGATGATGTTGCGACTGATGTTAGTGACAAGATGGTTCGTCGTCATCCGCATGTGTTTGGCGATACCAAAGCCGATACGGTGGACGAGGTTTGGAAGAACTGGGATGCCATCAAACGTACCGAGAAGGATGAATCCATCTTGAACTCGATCCCAAGAGCGCTCCCTGCCCTACTACAAGCGCAGAAGATCCAAAAAAAAGTCTCTCGTGTGGGGTTTGATTGGCCTGATCCAAAAGGAGCTTGGGACAAGGTCCGTGAGGAATGGGCGGAGTTTGAAGAAGCGGTCTCTAAAAAGGAGCCTGAACATATGCATGAAGAAGCCGGCGACCTACTATTCTCTATGGTGAATGGGCTACGTAAGCACGGTATTGATTGCGAAGAAGCTCTTCGTCACTGCAACAAAAAGTTCACTGCCCGGTTTGAGGACATGGAGCAACAGGCCAAAGATAACAATCAGGATATCACCAAGCTAAGCTTAGAAGAACAAGAGGCGTTGTGGTTGATGGCTAAGCATCGGGAACAACAGGGTTAATAGAGTTCTACTCTATTTTCTTGATCCCACCTAACATTCCCATCATGTTAGGTCTAGCACCACCTGCAGGTTTAAGCCCACTAACACCTGTAGTTGGAAGGACACCGCCGCCAAATGGGTTAGGTCTCCCACCTGGTTTTTTAAGGCCGCCAATACCTGTCGTTGGAAGTGTACCGCCTCCAAATGGATTGGATTTACCGCCCGGTTTTTCAGCATCTTTTTTCCCCGGTTTAGTCGATCCAGGAGCAGCCCCAGCCGGAGTGTATACCCCACCAAATATTGGCGCGGTTCTAAGTTGATCATGCATTGTAGTTGGCTCCACAAAACTATCTATTACCGTTGTAAGGGCACTCATCGGTGTTTTAAGTAAATCAGCAACTAATTTTTCAGGGCGAATTTTGGGGGCTTCGATTAAGAACTTGATCCATATGGCCTTATCCTGCTCAGGAATCGCCCAATCAGACACCATGTTCTCGACCACTTGATTGTATGACACGCCAGGAACGGTAAGGCATGCGCATGCCGCCTTTAACTCCGCCTGAATATCTGTAGAAGTGACTCTATCTCTAATATCCGCAACTAGTACTTGAAAGTCGTCTGATTCACTTCTTATCGGCGCCATCACACGCTCTATATAGTTAGTTTCAGTGAATAGAACCTCTTCTGATACAAATTGTGATCGTTGATCTGAAGGAACAGCTCTTAGACTATCCGTCAAAACAGGGATCATTTCGGTTGTAATCATATCTTTCATTAATACTACCGGATCATTGTGCTTATACATGGACTTGGCAGATAAGCCCAACCCCACCACCATTTTCTCAGATAACGCCTTAAGAGAGGCTCTAGAGGCAGCCTTTTGTTTATCATTCAGCGTTGTCTCATCTACAGTGAATTTTTGTGACACCTCACGCCAATAGATCTCAAGTATAGGCTCGCTCAATGGAGCTACCTGAGAGATCCGATCCAACTCCGCAGTACTTTGGTCCAATTCGACCTCTGCAGATTCAAACTTATCAATTACTACATCTCTAGCTTCTTTAAAGGTTTTCACAATCTCATCTAGACTCAAACAAGCGTTCGTTTTAACGGCTTTCATCATAATATTATTTTGATCTGGTATAAATGTTTTTAATTCGGCTATTTTTTCCTCCAGTAACGTTACTGCATTTCCAAAACTCTGTGGTAATGTCACGTTGAAAAATTCCGACGAAAACAACTCATCTATTTTTTCACTTAGCTTAGGATCCGACTTCATTAGCATGCTTAATTTAAGTTTGCATTCTTTGATAACAAACTCTTTATCATTACGAAAATCTTTTGCACTTAGTTCTACTGTTTCTAAGTTACTCGTCGCCAATCTGACGTCTCTATCAAGCCCCTCAACTTTGTGAGCTTTTAATGCGTGAGCCAACGAGGGATATTTGTTCTGCGATACATTATAAAACTCACTCATCATTGCTAAGAACGGAGCCGTTATAGGTGAATCCGAAGCACTATTTAAAACGGCGCTCATCGGCACATCTGTGTGGCCACCAAGAAGTTGAACGGGAGTAATTTCATTTTTTAGAACAGCCTTAGCATGAAACTCAACCTCCCCTGGATTGGCTCCAAATTCTTGTACTAAGACACTGTTTACAATTTGAAGTGCGCTATCACTTTTCGCCTCACATTCGGAAAGCCGCCCCTCCAAAATAGTATTCACCTGACTTTTAGCAAGTGTAACCGCTTCTACCGATAAGAAATCATCACTATCTTTTTCAAGCTCTTTATCAAGTTTTGCCTTCCACTTCTTAAACTCGATCGCATTCATCTTTTGGGTCATTTTGACGGCTTCTTTTTGAGTAATCATTTTCGCATTTAATTTGGACAAGTTAACGTTCTCCGCTAACGCCTCAAACACGGCAACAATCGTATCCCCATTTTCAACTAATGCGTTTAGATCAACCCCTATATTTACTAAAACAGTTGCCGCATCTTGGAGGGCCCAATCGGATTGACCCTCCATAGTTTTGAAAAACTTCGCCAGGCTAGTCTTATTTGTTTTTTCTCTTATTGCTTTGGCCATTCCATTTTCACCATCTTGTGGAGGAACCTCTACTAACCTCACTTTTTGTCCGGGTAATGCCTGTAGTAGGGATGGCTCGTTTGTAACCTGCCGAAGTGCACGCAGTGCCAACCTAAAGTATTCTGGCGAAATCATTGCCTCGGCCGCAATCTCTTCTCGGGATCGGGTCACCTGTTTAAGCTTTTCTATATACAGATTTTTCTTCTTTGCATTAAACGCCTTACTAATTTCCTCATGCTCTTTTTGACACGTTTCCATTTCAACGATTAATGGAGGAGTCTCTTGCTGGAGTTGATTAACCCAATAATGGTTTAACGCTTTTTCAACCTGAGGTTTATATTTATCAGGATCTGAGTTGACTAGGGCATAGAAATAAATTCCCCCAAACTGATCCGCTAATAGATCCACAGCATACTCATATTGAGACACCCTTTGGTCCACATTCTCGAACGCTTCTCTTGTTATTTCATTGCGATCATACTTCTCTTGCATATATAAGCGCGTGTCTTCATCAGGGGCGTCTATGTGCAACTGTTCTAAATCCGCATCAAACTTATTTTTTAATTGTTCTAAATCATTATTATTTATAGGAGTGATTGCTTCGATGGCGGCTCTTGCGTCGTCATACTCGACTTGAAGTTTTTTGAGATCCCTTTTTTTAGTTAAGATATTCCAAGTTTCACAAACCTTCTTATCACGTGCCTCAGCTAACTCGTCCCACCTGGTCTGGAGGGCATCTACGTCCCTCCCAACCTCATCCGCCAACGTCGTCAGCCGATCGGACAACCCTTCAAGTGTCCATTTTTCTTTCGTAGGGACGGCATTCGTGACGACAGCAGACTTGGGACCATCTACCCCGCTACCGGCCCCACCTGTTTTTTTGAGTCCACTTACGCCTGTAGTTGGGAGTGTGCCTCCTCCGAATGGGCCACCTGTTTTTTTAAGCCCACCAACGCCTGTAGTTGGGAGTGTGCCTCCTCCGAATGGGCCACCTGTTTTTTTAAGCCCACCAACGCCTGTGGTTGGGAGTGCGCCTCCTCCGAATGGGCCACCTGCTGGGTGGGCGCCTGCTGGGGCGTCACTAGTTCCCTTCAATGCCGTACCATCTCGGATGGCTCCAAGGTCCATCTTTGGCATCCCACCTACTTTGGGGGCGTCACTCGAAGTAGTTACAGCCGCAGCAGCCATTTCGGGTTCAGGAGTAAGCACTTTTGGAATAGGAAATGGCACATGGATTGCCCCGGTCTCGGGCAACTTAGAATAGGCTTTTTGGACTACTAACAATGCCCTTTTCGCAATACCTCCTATAGGCGGGGCATCATTAGCCTTTTCGGAGAGCATCGTGAGTAGCCCCCCTAATTCTTTTTTGAGTTTGGGGTGAAAAATAATAAATGGGGTTTTGAAAACCACCTCATTCCAAGCTTCTTCGTTTGTAGATTTTTCAGGATCCAACAAATCTATAAATGTAGTTTCTAAGGCTTGTATGGCATTACGACCGGCAATCCGCAGTCTATCTTTTCTACCGAATAAAGTTACAGCTACCTCCTGGTCCAGAATGGGGGCTACGCCTAAGTTCTCGATTAGTGCCTCTCCATTTTTCATCGTCATATCAATCAAGAGTCGATGTGGCGCCTTCTGAAGAAGGTCCATCAACTGTCTAGGTGTCTTGGCATCCATAATGGCCCAAGTAAATTGAACAACTAAACGCCTATTCATTGGAACGCCCAAATTAGTCACCGACTGCAACCCATGAGGCCTAAATTGAGCATCAAACTCATCCGTACTAACCACCCCCTCTGTTAATTGGGTAAACAATGACTGGATCTTACGTCTCAACTTGGTTTGATAGCCTTCCCACCGTGCTTTTAGATTATCCTTCAAGCTATCTAATGATTGGTCGAATGCACTATCCTTTGTAGACAAGTTAACTCCCATGATGGGTTCAAATATGACTTTTAACTTATTAACACGATCCATTTGAGCGATTAGATCACTACTGTTTAAATCCAATTCGTTAATATTTATCTCATCTAATTCTTTCGCAACGGCTTCTATTCGGCTTGAGATTTGATTCAATATTCTAGGGTACTCAGAATCTAATATTTCCATGCCAAGGTTTTTCGTTAAATTCATATGGTTTGTCTTTAAGAATGTAGAAATAGCACCATTCCAAAGCTCAGAAGAAGGGGTTGGAACCGAATCATCAGACGGATCAGTTATCACGGGGGGAAAATCAGCAATAAATACTTGTCTAATCAAAACTAGCTTTTGAGTTGCCTCTATCAGCTTTATACATTCAGGGACCAACAGATCTGCCTCAAGTTTTTTCCCCGAACTTATATCTTTTAAAAGGTTGCTTACCTCCTTAAAGGCTTTTACCAAATGTGTGTTGAGCTTATCTAAAACATGTTTATCTAGTGCAAAATAAAGTAATTTGTTACTCTCCACGTCTCCACCCAACTCTTTCCTGGCCTTTATGTACGCCAAGGCTGACGGAAGAACAGTGTCTTCCTCTGCCACAACTACCGCGTTATACACCTTCTCAAGTGTTCCATCAAAAAGGGTTTGATTCTTAATAGCGTCCAATGCCTTCTTCAACTCCGCTTCAAGCCGAGTAACTTCGGCCTTGTGAGCATCGATTATTATGGCCTTTTCGGATTCATATTCCTTTATCAAACGGGCCTTGGTTTCATCAACTGTCTCGCTAAGACGAACAAGTAAGTTGTTATGGGCCAAGACGTGCGCATCTAACTTTTGTTGAATCGACTGTTTGTCATCTTCATATGCGGTCTTGGCGACACCGAGCTCTTTCTCAAGCGCTATAACTCTTGCCTTATTCTTTTCCTGAAGGTCCGTTAGAGCTTCTGTATTTCGCGTTTGATCTAAGTCTAAGGCCGCCTTTTTAATCGTATATTCTGCCGTAAGCTTTTCAAAAGCCACTAGATCAGGGTTGTTTTTATCGGCCAAGTACTTAGCCTCTAGTACCTCCAACGCTTTGGCATCCGGAGAGTCTCCTAAGGCTTTTTTGTCATCCTCATATGCTTTATCTAATGTTTTGCGGGAGTCTTTATCAACTTTCGACGCTAAAGCTTTTACATCGGCTTCGTATTTAGCTTTTAGTTGCGTAAGCGCATTTTTTTTAAGATCGCCCTTCTTTTCAAGTTCAGCCTTACTTGCTTCATACTGCTCAGTAACAGAAGTAACAACCTGGAAATGAGTCTTACTTAGTGCTTGAAAAGCCGAATCTAGCCCCTTCTTTTGAGCTTCTAATTCCGTTTTCATTTGTTTCAATTTCCCCGCCCCGGCACTTGCTCTTGGCACAGGTTTGGGTTGAGACTCTTCCAGGTCTCTTATTGCCTCGGCATGTTTCTCATTTAAGGCTTGTAATTTTTTATCCATATCTTTTTTAGATACCGCGGCTTGGTCTTTTACATGAGCTTCAATATCTTCTTTAGGCGTTTTCTGGTCACTTTTATATTTGTCATACTCAGCAACTAACTCCTGGTGAGTCTTTTGCAGCTGTTTATTCTCGGTACGTAAGGCCGCGATCTCGGCATCTTTTGCTTCACGCAGCGCTTTTATTTCAGCGTCATTTGTCTGAGCCATCGCCATATCATAGTGAGATTCTAAATCAGGGCTTCTTTTTAATTTTTCACCTTCCGCCTTAATCGTTTTCTCTTCTTTCTTATCTTGTATCGCCTGCGCCTTAATCGCCTGCTCCTTACTAGTTGGGGCAAGCCCCTTAAAGGGAGATGGGTTCTTAGCGACAACCTTCTCCTTCAGGGCCTCTAATTCAGACTGAGCATGCTTTAAAAAACACGACCCCATCTTATTCCCAATGAGCATCATGCTTTTGAGTTCGCGCTGTATATCGTCTATGTCTCTAGATGTTTTGATTAGTCCATGCCGAATCATATTGCGAACAAGGACTTGAGCCACGTCTTCCTGTTTATATCCACCTTTCTCACTGTTCGGATCGAACAGTTTTTCAACGGCCAATATTTTTTTTATAATTTCTCGTTGGGTTGATGTATTTAACCCGCTTTTTGCGGCCTTTATCTCTGTAACCGCATCGCGTGTATGCTTCGCAACCTTTGCCGCACTACCCATCGCTCCAAAAAACTCTACCCAAGATCGTGCCGCATTAGCACTCCTATCTAGGGCTTTCTGTCTGGGGGACGCTTTTTCGGAAATATCCACCTCTTGAGCCAAGTGCCTCTGTTTGTTTTTGGCACCCATGTGAGTACGTTCTCTTGAGGGGAATGGCATTCCATCGATAGGGCTAACTTTGTGCATACTTTACTATACCCATTTGAGGCAGGTTTGTAACTAATTATTTAATGATTTTTAATGGGTCTGAATTTAGCTACAGACGAGGCACAAAATTCCCGCCCCTAATTTTTTCAATTATTTATATTTAGAGCAGGGGAACTATGATATAAGATTCACATCCACCTTTGAGGGCGGATGTGAATCTTATTCGCTCAAAGTAAATTTAAGCTTTTCTCATCTGAAGGTTTATTGCCTTAAAATGATGGTATGGCGGAGGAGGAGAGATTCGAACTCTCGCTGGCCTTGCGACCACTAACGATTTAGCAAACCGTCCCCTTAAGCCACTTGGGTACCCCTCCAAGAAGAATACTACCACGGTTTGGTTTGTATTTGGAGCACATCCGCTTTTAAGCGCTGAGATGCTCCCCATTCAGACTGGAAAAGCCAGATCCTCTCTACAGCCGCAGGCGCTTGTATTTGAACCATTGACACAACCTCAAGCTACGATAATCTATACGAATGACGTTACTCCCATTTATATTAGTAATTTTCGCTGCGTTTCTACATGCCGCATGGAATACCGCGACAAAATCTATCGCACACAACAAGGCTGTTCCTTATTTAGGCTTTTTATTCATTAGTATCCTGGCACTACCTGTGGTGCTCATCCAACCAGGTGCTACAGGAACGATCGTTGACTATTGGTACTTATTCCTTATAACGGGGATAGTACATGCCAGTTACTACTTAATGCTGCTCTATGCCTATTCTCGTTACGAAATTTCGGTCATCTACCCCATATCCAGAGGGGCAAGTATCGTTCTACCATTGGCATTCAGTCTCGTCATCCTCAACGACTCACTCCATACAGGCAGTCTCATTGGGATCACTCTGATTGTGCTCGGCATCCTTGTTAAGGGATTTCATACACCCTCTCAAAGCCGATCGGTTTGGCCCAGCATTCTTGCAGCATTAGGTGTTGGAATACTGGTTAGTAGCTACGTCGTTATTGATCAAATAGCTATCTCTCATGGGATTGACCCCTATCTCTATATCGTCGGTATGTATATCGTTTTTTCAGCGGTGATTGCCCCTTATATATTCTTTGGCAGATCCAATGATGTAAAAGAAGCAATTACATCCCTCAAGCGGTACAGTTTGTTTATCGGCGCTGCAAGTATGGGGGCTTATCTATTGGTACTCATCGCATTCTCACTCGCCCCACTAGGACTTATTGTCGCATTGAGAGAGTGCTCCATCCTATTTGTAATCCTCTTTAGCGTCGTTTTCTTAAAGGAAAAGATTACCCTTCTCAACATCATCTCTAGCCTATGTATTTTGATTGGCGCAATCTGTATTAAAACCTTATAGCGAGACTGTTTACATTTGGATAAAAATCAACAATACTATGGTCATGGCACATAAATTAGACAAAAAAGACAAGATTATTCTAGATATTTTGCAAAAAAATGCAAAAACTACGAATGCAGACATTGCAAAAGCCCTTGGCATGGCTCCCTCCGCTGCTTTAGAACGCGTAAAAAAGCTGGAGAGTCGTGGCTACATTGATGGTTATCATGCACTGTTAAATAAACCCCAATTGTCGTTAGGCCTCACGGCTTTCGTTTCTGTTCGAACAAAAGTAGCCAACTACTCTAGAAATGTTGCTATTGAACTTACCAAACTCGATCATGTTCTAGAAGTCTATGAAGTTGTTGGTGAGGCATCCTACCTTGTTAAGGTATGTGCGAGAGATACGGATCAACTTTCGGATGTGCTGAGAGAAGGATTTGGAAAAATCAATGAAATCTCTTCTACAATCAGTCAAATTGTACTAAAAACAGACAAAAACACGACTATCATCCCCCTAGACGCAATCAACGATTAGTCGTTATAGTTGATGGGTTATTTGTAACCTTTTGAGGCTTAACTATGAAGATTCGTAATAATGATAACTCCCAAACCTCTTCTAGAGATTCACAGCTCTCTGATTGGCTCGTCCTTTCTCAGGATGGCGATGCGATTGCTTACCAGCGCTTTTTGGAAAAGGTCTACCATCTGATGGTTCGATTCTTATCTGCTAAGTTTCGAGACAAAACCCAAATGGCGGATGTTATACAGGATATTATGATTGGCATTCATACGGCCCGGCATACGTATCTCCCTTCACGTCCTATCATGCCATGGTTAATGGCTATTGCTCGCTACAAGACGATTGATCACTGGAAAAAGCTGGGTAGAAACAAATCCTTCATTCCCGATGATGAATTCTATTTTTCTGACATTGAGGATTCTCGCAATAATGTCTCCCATCAAGAGACCCTTATTATATTAGAAGAAAGCTTAGTCATTTTACCAAAAAAACAAAAAGAGCTGATTAGCTTCGTAAAACTAAAAGGACATACGGTCCAAGAAGCCGCTGATACGTTTGGGATGAGTGTCTCGAATGTTAAGACAACCGTTCATCGGGCAATGAAAAAACTACAGGAGACACATTCAAATGACCCCCGTTAAGTATTTAGAAGATCTCTGCAAGGATATAAAACCGGTTACACGGCCCCTGACTCATGGAAAAATGATGTCTCTTTGGCTCAGCTTAAGCTTTTTTGTATTGGTCTTGGGAATTTCCTTTTTAGGTCTACGAAATGATCTTTGGAAACAACTGAGTAACCTCTCATTTATTGGAGAGCTCTTGTTGCTACTAGTTCTTAGTATTTCAGCTAGCTTTGTCGCCTTCAAATCTTGTATTCCCTCCAAGCGCCACTGGGGGTATTATTCGTTTATAATCCCACTCCTTGTGTGGATTAGTGTTTATGCTTATAAGGCGTACCAACTCGCGACTATATCTGATTTACCCTCTACAATGGTGACTTCTGGAATGACGTGCAGCACCTATTCCTTCTTGCTTAGCCTACTGCCCCTTTCTATTGGTCTCTCCCTCATCCAAACGAGTCGGTGTGTATCCCCCAAATTAACCGGCGTTACCGTTTCATTTGCTAGTGCGACTATTGGGGGACTTGGATTAATTCTAATCTGCTCGGCGGCGCAGCCATTTCATATGCTACTTTGGCATATTCTCCCTGTCATAGGAATTGGGTGTGCGGGCGTTATCATTGGACACACTCTCTTTAAATGGTAGATCGCTTAGTTTTGTTGTTCTAACTTCCGATAAGTGAGTCAACCATTATACCCATTCGCGTTTTAAATTGAGCTCGGTTCAAAAGCAATTTAATCACTGCTGTCATAGGTACCGACAAAAACATTCCTGGAACCCCCCAGATAAACCCCCAAAATAGTAGTGATAACAAAATAACTACAGGGTTCATCCCTAAGTTTTCCCCCAAAAGTTTGGGATCCAAAATATTTCCCACTACAAATTGAATCGCCGCAGATATTGCCAGAACAGCTATCAAAGACACAGAAGGTCCAAACTGAAGTAGGAGTACCGGAATTGGTAATAACGTAGCCATGATAGACCCTACACTAGGTATAAAGTTAAGGAAGAATGTGATTACCCCAAACATCAAGGCTAGCTTAACGTTAAATAGACTGAATATCCCCCAAATAAGAAGCCCTGTAAGTCCGGATGTAAAACACTTTGTCGCAATATATCGCGTAATTTTGTTACGCACTTCATCTTCTAAAAACTGTCCGCCAGCCACTCGTTCTTGGGACTCACTTCCTACTACCAAAAAGAAAGTAAAGATTAATACAAGAACAAGGTTGCCAACCAAGCCAAATACGCCCCCAGAAAAACTGGTAAACCAGTCAAACAAAGGCAGATTAAGTAATGATTGTCTTACCAAACTCAAATCAATGGTATAGCCATATTCTGAAAAAATGGCAGCTGTTTTATCGAGTAAGTTAATTAAATTTTCCTGATAAACACCACTACTCTGAACAAACTCCTTAAGAGATACCCCCAACACAATAAGTGCGAAGAAGAATCCAAATATAAGGAGTATCAATGTGACTCCAATTGTCAAACTTTTAGGGATCTTAAGATGGTATTTCAGCCAGTTTATGAATGGCGATACCAAAAAAAACAAAAAAAGCGAAAACACAAAAGGAACCAATACTGGGCGCATCAAATAAAGGGCCCCGGTTAACATCATCCCAGCTATTAATAAGATGCTGAGTGGTACGATACTGTCTTTTATATTTTCAGTCATAAGTAAGATTAAGTATAATCCTCACATATCGTATTGGCCAGTAGTATTGGCCAGTTATGGGTCTCTTTCTTATGAGCCCACCCTCGTCGTTTGCACGTGGTATAATTTGCTTATTAGCGATTGCTTTATTGGGATTTGGGATTTGGCATGACATTAGGACCTATCGAAGAATACAAAGGCTTGGATCGCTTGGATCTTCATCATCGAAGACCGGGGCAACAGTCATCCCAACAAGACTCTTCTAACCACTCTTTCTTGACCATGCTGGCTGAAGAATTCGAAGAAACGGAAGATGTTCCAGATCAGTTAGTCTCTGGATACGACCTCATCACATCGCATGCCCCGCTAGCTTATGCCCAGCTACATAGTATTTCAGTAGAGTTTTCCCAGGTCGCTATTCATATTTGTCAGCAACACAGGCAAATGATCCATTCAGAATCAGAGATTACCCAGCAATTGGATCGCCAGTTATCCGTCATCATGAAGGTACTCTTCATCACAGTAGCGGATTATGGGCTGGGAGACTCCATACAATTTCTTGTTGATATATGGCGCAAACTACGGTCCGACTCTCCCGTTTTTGAAGAAATTCAATCCTTCTTCAAATATATTGGCGCCGCAACTCTATTGCCGCTTAATGTCTATTTATTAAATATTCTAGTCCACTCAAAACTAACCCAGGCGCAAACATTAAAAACGAAAGAGCTTAAACAGTTACTCAAACAAAAAGTCGCGCTTCAACTACCCAGTTATGTTGCCGCCAAACTAGGGCCTAACTTTCAGTCTTCCCCCCCGTATTCAGATAGGTAATTGTACTTTAAAAAAAACTCTGTTAACCTTCTTTCATGTCAGCAGCAAAATCAGGCGATAAAATAAAAGTTGAATACAGAGGCACCCTAACAAACGGCGAAGAGTTTGATAACTGGGAGCGACATGGACAGCCTTTGGAAATAACACTTGGTGAAGGTCAAGTTATTCCTGGGTTCGAATCAGCTCTGATGGGAATGACTATCAATGAAGAAAAAACAGTCGCGATCCCTGTTGATAAAGCATATGGCGACCGTCGCGAAGAAATGATCTTTAAAGTACCTAAGTCTGAAATAGAAACAGACATGGAGCTTGTTGTCGGACAACCTATGCAAGTAGGTGGCCCAGATGGACAAACAGCGGTTGTTGTTGTTACTGAGATCACGGACGCCGAGGTCACTCTCGACGCTAATCACCCTCTCGCTGGGGAAGATCTTACATTTGAACTTAAGTTAGTCGAAATCGCTTAAAATTTCTCTCTAACTTTAAGAACCTCATTCAATACATCTAATCGATTGGTTGTTATACCATTTACTTGTGATACGCCATTCTTCTGCCAATCTAGAATTGTCTCAAATTCAACTTTAGAATTCGGTGTATAAGGGATTACATAAAACCCATTTTCTATCGCACTACGCACTTGATTAGCATTTGTGTTTTCAAAGTCAGGACAAAGAGTACTGATCTGACGTGTCGATGGATCTTGGGTTAAAATTTCACTCACTTCATCCCATATATTGAAGTTTCGGCCCATTGGGATATTGT
Source organism: bacterium (assembly GCA_018700055.1). Taxonomy (GTDB): domain Bacteria; phylum Margulisbacteria; class Marinamargulisbacteria; order UBA817; family JABISL01; genus JABISL01. Next base: position 34,476 of record JABISL010000015.1, read on the forward strand.
GCGCTTCAGCAAAGGAAGCAGCCATTTGTGTAGTTTCATGATCATAGCTGACTAACATTATGCGACTGTATAAATTATGCGCATTCAGAACACTTATCGTATTGTCGACCAAGGTCTGTTTTTCGGAGTGGGTAGCATCACCTTTCAACTTTAACTCTAGATAATGTAATGTTCTCTCGCCAAATATCCGCAAATACTCACACAGAGACAAAACACGTTGTTGAGTAACTTCGAGACTACTAGGGTTAACTACGGTGTAGTCTTGAATCTCTTCCCAAAACATAGCCGTCAAAGGCTTATCTACTGGCTTGCCCTCACTGTCTCGCAATACGCGTGCCCCATTGTCATCATGAAATAGTATAGGAACATACCCTCCAAATTTAGACCGAACTAATTGGATATCCGTTTCTAGATAGTCGGCGCCCTGTTCCAGAGCCATATTAAACGAAACTTCTGTATTTTCGCCATACGCAGGATTACCACGATGGCCGCCTCTAAGAATGAGCCCCTCTTCGAGGCATTGCCTGAATATATTCTGACTGGGATGATGAGGGTTAGTCACTATCATATAATTTCTTTTGTAAGGGGAATAAACGCGGTTTGAGCGGCCTTACTTCTGGGTAGTTCGGAAACATTATCTAAAAGATAATCAACGGTTTGTTCCGCCATGTATCTATGGGTTGTAAACTTCCCTCCCAACAACGTCACTACTCCAGTTTCTGATCGGCTTAAGTGAAAATCTCTACTAATGTCAGAAGCCGATTTAGCGGCCTCTTTAACCAATGGTCGGAGTCCTACAAATGTCTCTAGCACATCCTCATCTCTCAATTTCCAATCCGGGAAATAATGTGACACGGCCATCAACAAATAGCGCTGGTCATCGTCTGTACATTTCACCGAATCTGGGTCTCCGGAGAAGTCTGTATCAGTGGTCCCTATCAACGTCTTCCCCTTCCATGGCATCACAAAAAAAATGCGGTTATCCTGAGGTGCAGACAATATCATTGCGGTCTCCAAGCCTTGACTAGGACAGATTAAATGAACCCCTTTTGTGGGATAAACGGAGACCTTCTGACGCCCATTCCCCCAGGCCATTACACCATTACTCCAAGCCCCTGAACAGTTCAATATACAACTTGATTTCAATTCAGAAACCTTTCCCTCAGACTCAAACAATACCCCTACCGCCTTCCCCTCATTAGAATTAACACCTACGACACGAGCCCTCTCAATTATTTTCGCGCCGGAGTCCTTTGCATGTGCTGCATTTCTACGAACAATTTCCGCATCATCCATCTGTGCATCGTAGTAACAAAACCCACCCAACAACAGATCTGAATTAATCCCTGGAACGGCGGATTGAACTTGAGAAACAGTAAGGTGTTTATGGCGAGGCAATGACCCTTTTCTTGAAAAGAAATCATAAACAAAAAGCCCGATCGCGATTTGCCACATGGGGCGTTTCCCGCCTTTATAAACGGGAAAGATAAACGGCATCGGCTTCACCAAATCGGGACAATTCTTGAGAAGCAAGTCCCTCTCTCGTAACGATTCACGAACCAAGCCAAATTTAAATTGTTCCAAATACCGGAGCCCGCCATGGGCAAGCTTGGATGTATTAGAACTCGCACCATCACCTAAGCGCCCCTTCTCAAAAAGTGTCACTGACAGACCTCGAAGCGCAGCCTCGCGAGCAATGGCAACACCATTGATCCCGCCACCAATAATAATTAAATCTACGCCCATCCAGTGGCTCTAGAAACGGCATCATGCCAGCGGGTCATTAACGGGCGCCGATCGATTTCTGACATGGTTGGTTCAAACGTAGCAGCCAACTCAACACAGTCCCGAAACTGCTCATGGGTCCAAAAAGAAGCCGCGATACCTGCCAACCCCGCCACGCCAAGAGCCGTAGATTCAGTAACCGTCGGTCGCTGGATAATCAAATCGGAGATATCCGCCTGAAACTGCATCAAAAAAGGGTTGGCCGAAGCGCCGCCATCCACCTTCAAGGTGGTAAAGGCGTTGGGCATTGCAGCGATAACGTCCTGAGTCTGAAAGGCGATGGACTCAAGAGCGGCGCGAGCCAAGTGGGCACGAGTCGTGCCACGTGTCAGGCCGATGATGAGGCCGCGGGCGTCGGGGTCCCAAGTTGGGGCACCCAGCCCAGTGAGGGCGGGAACGAAGTATACGCCCTCGTTATCATCTAATGTTTCGGCCAAAGACTGAGTTTGCGCTGCATCTTCAAGAATCTCAATGCCATCACGGAGCCATTGTATCGCTGCCCCGCCAACAAAAACGCTGCCTTCTAAGGCATAATATGTCTTTCCAGACTCAGTCCACGCAACAGTTGTAATCAATCGATCGGATTCAATTGGTTTCTTACCGATGTTAGCCATCACAAACAGCCCTGTCCCATAGGTATTTTTCACCTGCGTAGAATCGCTTCCACATTGGGCAAACAACGCGGCTTGCTGATCACCGAGAATCGCCCGAATGGGGATGGATTTACCGGTAATCTCTGTGTCTGTATCCCCAAAATAAGTATCGCTATCTCGGACTTGAGGAAGTATTGACTCACTGATGTTAAATAACTGAAGCAGATCTGACGAATAAGCCATGGTATGTATATTAAAAAGCATTGTTCGAGAGGCATTACTAGTATCGGTGGCATGCACTTTACCCTTGGTTAGGTTCCAAAGAATCCAAGAATCTACGGTTCCGAATAACAACTTGTCTTGCGTCGCCAAATTCATCGCCTCTGGAATAGTCTCCAAAATCCACTCTATTTTACTTGCTGAAAAATAAGCATCTAGGAACAACCCTGTTTTTTCTTTGATCATCGGGGCGTAACCTTCAAGCTGCTTGCATCGATCCGCCGTACGACGACACTGCCATACGATTGCATTATAAACAGGTTTTCCAGTCGTCTTATCCCAAAGAATGGTCGTTTCTCTTTGATTGGTAATCCCCATCGACACTACATTCTCTACCCCAACTTGATCGAGTACATCCTTGAGTGCTTTTTGAGCGGTATCCCATATCTCGATGGGATCATGCTCGACCCAAGCCGGTTCGGGGAAATGTTGCTCAAATTCATAGTAGGATTGGGCAACAATCTCTGCTTTTTTATTAAAAGCGATCGCGCGATTCCCCGTAGTTCCCAAGTCTAGTGCAAGTATTATAGACATGAGACTAGTATAACAGATGTGGGTCTGTCATCTCGACTGTGAAAGGGGCCACCCTACCCTCAAAATCTTACCTAATATACACTATCTGCATGACTCGAAAAATCATCCATGTCGATATGGACGCTTTTTTTGCTTCGGTAGAAATGTTAGATCGGCCAGAACTTAAAAATAAACCCGTTATTGTGGGAGGGGATCCCAATAAACGTGGCGTTGTTGCTGCGGCTAATTATGTAGCACGGAAATTTGGGGTTCGATCGGCAATGCCCTCTCGCCAAGCCAAGCAACTCTGTCCCGAAGGCATTTTTATTAGCGGTAACTTTGAGCGGTACCGTGAGATCAGTGGGCAAATACGAGAGGTTCTTTATCGATACACGGATACTTTAGAACCGCTTGGGTTGGATGAAGCCTGGTTGGATATTAGTACCAACAAATTAGAAGAGCCGTCTGCTACACGCCTCGCCCTCAGGCTCCAAAAGGACATTTATGAAACAATTGGCCTCACTTGCTCCATCGGCGTCTCCTACTGCAAATTTCTGGCAAAGATCGCCACTGAAGAAAACAAACCCAATGGGATATTTGTGATCCCTCCAGAAAAAGCACATTTATATATCATGCAGTTGGCGGTTGCTCGGATCCCCGGTGTTGGAAAAGTGACCCAGAAGAAAATGGATCGATTAGGCATCCATACGGGAAGTGACCTTTATTCTCGTGACCGCGCAGACCTACTCCAACACTTTGGCAAATACGGACTGGTTTTATATGACCGCGTTCGGGGACAAGATAACCGTCCAATCGGTCAGGCGCGTGTCCGCAAATCACTTAGTGCCGATCGAACATTCCAGGAAGATTATACATATGGTCCAGAGCTTGTAAGTAAACTACAAGGAATTGCTAAAGAAACATGGCGACGGCTTGAGAAAAACAATCTCAAGGGCCGAAGCATTACCCTAAAAGTCCGATTCAAATCCTTTCACCAACTCACGCGCGCAATCACTCTAGAGGCAGCAATATCCTCTGAAAAACAACTGTTCACGCTGGCACAAGGCAAACTCCAAGAGATTTGCGATGAGCATACTGAGTCCATACGACTCTTAGGGATAGGGATCTCTCACTTTTCCAACTCAATTAAAATGGACTCTAAATCTGATAAACCCAACCAACTTATATTATTTAAATAATGAATCGACCAGTATCCCCTCCGCCACAATATCATTTGATACAATAGACCCATGTCATCTTCCGATTTTTCTATGATAATCCCAGAGAAACTTCTCACTATGATTCATGCTATTGCGTCTTCCGGAGGAACCGCATTGATTGTTGGCGGCGCTGTTAGGGACTCCCTATTAAATCTCCCCCTAAAGGATTACGACATCGAAGTCTTTGGCATTGCCTCCCTTGAGCATTTAACTGAGATTCTCAGTCCCTTTGGCCCCTTAAATATTGTTGGGGACTCCTTCGGGGTTCTTAAACATAATAGCGCCGATTTGGAAGTTGATTTTGCACTGCCTCGTACCGAAAAAAAGGTCAGTGAAGGCCATAAGGGCTTCACGGTTGAGACCGATGGTAATTTAAGCTTTGAAACAGCGGCTTCCCGTCGGGACTTCACGATTAATTCCATGGGGTATAATCCACTTACTCAAATATTACTCGACCCCTTTAATGGACAATCTGACCTCAAAAACAAACGCATTCTTCATGTTGGCCCCGCATTTGTAGAAGACCCCCTTCGTGTCTTTCGTGCCATGCAATTCGCAGCCCGATTTGAGTTCTCTGTTGCAGATGAAACGGCTCAGCTTTGTCGTACCATGCCTCTCGAAGAGCTTCCTAAGGAACGTATATTTGATGAATTCAGCAAATTACTACTAAAAGCCAAACGACCGTCGCTGGGGTTTGATCTAATGGAGTCGTTAGGACTCGCCCCGCTCTATCCTGAACTAAGTGCTCTAAAAGACTGTCCTCAAGACCCCGAATGGCACCCAGAAGGCGACGTGTGGGCGCACACAATGATGGTTGTTGATTACATGGCATCATTAGAGGCGGCATCCAAAAATAAATTAGTCTTTATGTTAGCGGCACTCTGTCATGATCTCGGAAAACCAGCGACAACCAAAAAAATTAAAGAGAAATGGACCAGTTATGGTCATGAACAAGCAGGGGTGCCCCCTACGCTTAGGTTCCTCAAGAAAATCACTAACGACAGATCAATTCTTGACGGTGTAACTCCTCTAGTTGAACATCACCTCAAACCGCTATTGCTTTGGAAATCTGATCAAGTGGATGGCGTTGGAGATGCGGCCATTCGTCGATTATCAACTAAGATTTGTATCGAAGACTTACTTGTTTTGGTTGAAGCAGACCATTTTGGAAGAACCACGCCAGAAGCCTTATCCGGCAAATTTGAGATTGGTGACTGGTTAAGAGCTCGTGCCGAATCACTAAATGTTGCTAAAGAGGCTCCTGCGCCCATTTTATTAGGTCGTCACTTAATTGAGCTCGGGTTCGATCCAAGCCCTCAAATGGGAAGGATTATAGCGGCAGCCTATGATCTTCAAATAGAAGGGAGCATCACCACTTTGGATGAGGCGCTTATTTGGGCAAAGAACAAATTAAAATAGAGGGCTAACGCATCTCTATATCACTGAATGCAAATCATCCAAAAATGACTGCCCAACAGCCCCTTCCCACATTCCCCCAATGTAGATATCAATACCATTGTCTTGGCAAAAATCTATAATCCGTAGTGATTCAGTAAAGCCCCCCACTCTTCCGGGTTTGAGAATAACAACCTGTCCACTCCCCGTATTCTTCATCTCTATTGCATCTTGCAAGCAGCGAATCGACTCATCCAAAGCTATAGGGATGCCTAAACTATTCTGTAACTCGGCACAAGTTGTCATGTCTGAAAAAGGCTGTTCAATCATATCAATCCCGGTATGAGACAATTGTTTCAAGAGCGCTTCGTCTCCAGATGAATAACTCCCATTGGCATCCACCCAAATCTTCGTATCTACAGTCTTCATTTCGTGAATATTAGGAATATACCCAACATCATTCCCTGGCTGTATTTTGAGCTTGATATGCTTAACACCAGCATTAATTGCATCTGATATTGAGGTCTTCAACTTGGCGGCTGAGGACTTGATCCCAATGGCCTGTGTGAGCGGTCGTGGGACTTGCGTTTTCGCCCCCAACAATGTCCATAAAGGCGCTCCAATTTTTTTAGCTGCTAGCGCCCAAACGCCCATCTCCAACGCGGCTTTGGCGTAATGATTACCCGTTATAATGGAGTCTAACGTGGCACCAATGGTCGTTATATCCAATACTTGTCCAATCACTTCAGGGATTAAGACATTGTTTAGTGCTTCATACGAATCTTCAAGAGTTTCTTCATCATAACCTGCCTGATCCATAGAAACACACTCGGACTGCGCAGTGACTCCATCCTTGTCCGTCAGAATTAACTCGTAGGTTTTCCGAGATACGATCTCACCATAGGCGGTATTAATTGGAGTCAGAAAAGGGGTTTCTTGGGCATTTAACGTCACTGACGCCAATACTATATGAGTCATTGATCACACAAAAAAGGGTATAACTCTTCTTTCTTATCCATGACATCTTTGTACCCCAATTCAAGAAGACGCTGAGTAAATGCCGGTTCAAATAGCAAATAACTGATGAGATCTGAAGCTTCGCCTTCATTTCCAAGCCCCTTAATTAAATGGCGAATCGTTAGTGGCATCTTGGACATTTCTTCTTTTGCGATTTCGGCAATATCTACTGAAGGCCTGATTGTGATCACATCAATGGGGTTGAGAACATCCGTCCGCTGTCCATCTACTGCTCGTAACGTTTTATTAATACGCGTTAGTCGCTCGTGATCTAAGTCGATGGCATCCATCAATACAGAGTTAAGAACGACTCCTATAATCCGACCAAGCGTTGGCTTGGCCATCTCTTCTTCGAGTTGACCTACTTCTCGCTGTCGTACACTGATCACTATGAGCTTGTTCGCCCCCATTTTAATGGCAGGGCTTAACGGGGTGTAATTACGCAAACTGCCATCTCCAAAATAATGCCCGCCCACTTTTACAGGGGGAAAGAGTAACGGAATCGCGGCTGACGCCAAAATGTGCTCCGGTTTAATTTTCATTCGTTCGCCTTTACGACGCGTCCTTTCCCAAGGTTGTATTGATGCATCACCTTGAAAAAAAGTTCGGCTAAACCCTGTTGAATAATTCAGCGCCGATACAGCTAGGGCATGAAGATGTCCTTCTTTTACTCTTTTTTGAATATCATTGAAAGCGATTTCTTTTCGAATATAGTCATAAAGAGGCGTTGTATCTAAGAGAGCTCTCGATTTTTTTTTCTGAAAGAATCCTCCCGTAGAGAGCTCCATTATCCAACGAAATGTAATTCGTCCCAATGAAATAGGGTCAGACCGGAATATTTTCTCCGTATGTACAGTGCTCCACATGTCCCATAAGAACTGAGTTGCATTCATTATATCGTCGCAATGGGCGGCTAGGTATGCACCATTTATCGCACCTGCACTTACACCAGTAATTACTTTAAAGGGGTTTTCCTTAGACTTTTCTGCAGAGAGCGCCGCTAAGCCACGAAGCACACCTGCTTGATACGCCCCTCGTGCACCACCCCCTGTTAAAACAATCCCCGTTCGACTTTCCATACACTAAAACTTAACAGAATTTAGGAGCAGAGTCATTGTGTAAATTAACGAGCTTGAGATTTAGTTCACCCTCGAAGTTGTTTAATAATATCGGTATTTTTCAATATAGAAATGTACTTTAAATAGGTAGCGTTCTTATGCTTTACCAAGCGCAGATGCTGTTCTGGACATTTATCAATAAATTTATCAACTTGGGCCATCAAATTCTCAAGACTATCAAACACATTAATTGAATCAGACAAAAATCCTTTGGTTGTATCTGCTCGATGGTCATGTCCAATTGATAATCCAGGAATGCCTAAAGAAGCAGCAATTCCTATTCCATGTACCCTTGCGCTAACCACGGCATCCATAGAACGATAAATATCGAAATATGCTCCCGCATCATAACTGTAACGAATCGGAACATCAGGAAAAAGACGCGCGGCTTCAGGTAATTCATCTATATAGTGACAAATTAACTCACAAGAATATTTTTTGATACACGCTCTATACAAATCATGTAAATGCCTGGCCGTCTTTGGAGGAACTCGATTACTATCAACCGCTTTGTCTGTTGCAAACACTAATCCTATGGTCTCACTCTTCTCGTATTTTTTTTCTGTCGGAGAACTAAGTAATGCTGGACAAGGAATAAATTGAGCTTGGGACCGCATATTTTCAATCGGAAAAGAAGGGACCGTTGCTTCTGAACGAAGCGTAAGCAACTCTGCATTTTTCAGTGAGTTCTTGACTGCTTTAGATAGTTTATCAAAGGACAATGGAGCGCTGTTTCCAATTCCCAAAAAGATCGTCGGGATATTATATTTATTGATCAACTTATGTAGCGATCGATTTCTGGGACCTTCCCACTCTGGGGTACCTGCAAAGACTACTAAATCGATCCAATCACCACTTTGTCCGGGTTTGAAAGAGTTATCCCAAAATCCAATTTGAAGTATTGCCTCTAGAATACCTCGATTCTGAATAAACCCAGGGTGCTTAAGTCGATGAAGTGGGTTAAGCACACTCTCACTCGCGCGTATTTGGGGGTTCCGGTTATAAATTATTGGATTAAAGTCCCCAATTACCTCTTTAAGTAATCGTTCAATACCAAATCGAATCCATTCGTCACCGGGGTTCCATTGTCGTGTTGTTGAAAATAAAATGTTTGGGATTTTCATATATTTAAATATTATACAAAAGTTTCAAATAAAACACCCGCTATTTACTTCGACAGAGAAAAGTTATTGCTCTTTTTCTTGTATGCTTTTTTTGGGCGTGATATCTTCGGTATATATGAAAGACTATATAGTTTTTGGCCAGCCTCAAATCTCTGAGGATGAAATTCAGGAAGTGGTATCAACTCTTCGCACAAATTGGGTTGGAACTGGGCCAAAAGTTAGCGCGTTTGAAAAAAGCATACAGACTTATAAATCGGCATCTCACGCGGTTGCTGTTAATTCTTGTACTGCGGCGCTTCATTTGTCATTGATCGCACTAAGATTGTCACCTGGTGATGAGGTAATAACTACCGACATGACCTTTTGCTCTACTGTGAATGCGATAATTCATTCCGGAGCAACACCCGTTTTGGTCGATTGCGATTTGGATTCTCGAAATATTTCTATCGATGCTATTAATCGCGCAATTACACCCAAAACAAAGGCGATTATCCCTGTCCATATGGCCGGATACCCTTGTGATATGACCTCGATATTGGCTATCGCAAAGCAGCACAACTTATCCATCATCGAAGATTGTGCGCATGCAATTGAAAGTCGTTACAATGGGATTCCTCTTGGCACTCTTGGGGATTTTGGCTGTTTAAGTTTTTATGCAACAAAGAATATATGCACGGCCGAAGGCGGCATGATTCTTACCAAACATCCCCACTCTGCCAAAGAAGTGAAGCAACTTGCACTCCATGGCCTTTCCTCTGATGCTTGGTCACGATTTTCGGATAAGGGCTACAAACATTATTTAGTAGATTTTCCTGGATACAAATACAATCTCACGGATTTGGCGGCCTCTTTGGGTCTCAGGCAAATGGAAAAAATAGACTCATTTCACCAAAAAAGACAGGCCATTTTCAGACGCTATAACGAGGCATTTAAATCCTTACCACTACGGCTACCTTTAGATACACCTGAAGAGCATACCCATGGTTATCATCTTTATTCCCCTGTGATTAAACCTGAGTTTACAGCTATTTCAAGAGACGATGTCTTAATTCAATTACATAACAGCGGCATCGGAGTTGGGGTCCATTATTTAGGACTTCATTGTCATCCTTATTATAAGCAAAGCCTTTTATTAAATGCAGATGACTTTCCTAATTCTCAAATCATCTCTGACAATACGTTCTCACTACCTTTAACACCTTTTTTGACAGAAAATCAGGTCTCCCGCATCATTTCAGAAGTCCAGTCTTTGTTTACTAACTAATATGTCTAAATTAAACCTATCCATTGTGATTCCTATTTATTATTCCGAAAAAACTCTATACAGTTTGGGATCAATACTAATTAAAGAGCTTGGAACCCGATATGATCTACAAATCGTCATGGTTAATGATGGCTCTACCGACCAGTCTCACTCCGAAGGGATTCGTTTTGCAAACGATTACCCTACTCAGGTTCAATTTATCACCCTTTCCAAAAATGTAGGGCAAGATGGCGCAACAATGGCCGGATTAAATTATGCGACAGGGGATTATGTGGTGGTCATGGATGACGATTTTCAACACCACATCTCCGAAATACATTCTCTTGTGAATAAGATTCAAACAGATAAAAATGATGTCGTTTTTGTTAAATTTAAGAATAACTCACATGCTTTTCATCGACGATTGGGAAGTAAGTTCAATGATATTATCGCAACGATTCTGCTCAAAAAGCCAAGAGATCTCTATTTATCTACATTCAAAATCATGAAACGACGCCTTGTTAAAGAGCTTTGTAAAAATAAGTCTCCCTATGTATATGTTGATGGACTTGTTTGTCGATTAACATCTAATACTGGAGTTATTGATATTCCACATGGGGAACGCAAAGAAGGTCAATCTGGATATACTCTCATTAAATTAATTGGTGTTTGGCTCAACATGAGTACAGGGTTCTCAATTTTGCCGCTGCGCATCGCAACCGTATCTGGGGTATTTGTATCTTCTTTTTCTTTACTGTATGGAATTTACACAGTAATTTCAAAATTTTTGGATCCCGACTATCCAGAAGGTTGGGCCACGTTAATCGTATTAATCACTCTTTTTTCTGGTGTCCAACTTTTGTTTTTGGGCATTGTTGGTGAGTATATAGGAAGACTCTTCATGTTCCAAAACGGCAAGCCTCAATATACCGTTTCATACGACTCATGTGAGCTTCATCATGGCGACTATTAAAGATTTTTACCGCAATCACAAGCAAATAGCCTGGATATCGATCGTCACCTTTTGTTACTGTTTAGTTCAGAAACTGGTCGTGCATTATGGGTTCAACACTCATTTTTACGATCTCTATTTTTTTGATCATGCACTTTGGAACTTTGCTCAAGGCAAAGGATTATATCTGGATTACCATAAAATGAGCTTCTTAGGCATGCATTTTTATCCGGTGCTATTTATTGTGGGGCTCTTTTATTGCATTATTGCGACTCCTTTTTGGTTATTCTTTTTTCAAAGCATCTTGATAACGCTCACTCTAATCCCTATATTACTGTTGTCCAAACAATTGTTTGGCTCAAAAAAAGTCTACTTAGCAACACTATTAACATGTAGCTATATCCCCTTTAGATTGCTCAATTTGCATGACTTTCATGGCGAATTATTGATCGCAACTTGTTTAGCCTGGCTTATTTATTTCCTGAAGCAAAAAAAGTACAACCCTGTACTAGGCCTAATTCTGATGCTCCCCTTTTTAAAAGAAACGGCTTTTTTGATAGCCCCTTTTATTGGATTTATTTTAATTTTCTTCCATAAAAAACCGCGATTGGGGATATTCACAATTGTATATGGGCTCATTATTGGTGTGGCCTTAGTGTCTTGGGTTATCCCTGCTTTAAACCCTGTATTTGAAGGGGGCGATTATGCATACCTTAAGTACTATGCGTATCTAGGAGAAGGACTTTTTGGCAAACTTAAAACGGTTCTTTTTAACCCATTAATGGTTTTGTCTCATGTATTAGTGGGCTACAAAATCGGCTATATTTTATTACTTGGACTTCCACTAGGGTTCCTATTTGTCTTTTCTCCTTATAGTTTGATATCCCTTGGTATGCTCGCTCAAAATATACTCTCAGACAACCCAAATACCTGCGACATTTTCTCTCACTACGCACTGACATTTTCTCCAATTCTGATTATGGCAACTTTTCTGGGATACCATCGAATTAGGCAAACCCCATCCTCTTGGGCTATTAACTATATCAAAGTTGCGAAAGGTTTCATCCTCCTGTTTATGGTATTGAGTTGGTTAGCATTTATTATTTTAGAAGCTCGATATTTCATGATAGAAAAACATGATCTTGTCGCCCATGAGGTTATGAAAAAAATTCCTCGAACGGCCTCCCTAAGTGCCTCATCTGCATTTTATGTACATCTAGATTATCGAGAGTCTATCTGGTTATTCCCAGAAAATAACGGTGCCGAATATGTCATGGTACAGGCCATGGACCCTTTTTACGGCAACGACTCTAACCCTGAGGCGTTGATCAATAATGAGTGGAAAAATGGCTCCAAATGGACCGTAATAAAAGTATTATTACGTGGTGAGCGTGGCTACTCGCCCGTTAATCGCAAAAAACATCATGCGGCCTTATCTCAACTATCTACTAACCCACTCTATCAACTCATTCATAGTGAAAAAGGTGTTTTGTTATATAAACACCGTTAAAGCACGTTACGTTTTATTTGATCATGGGCTGAACTATCAACATGGTGTCCGTGACAAACGATGAGTTGTTCCGGCCCCCAGTCATTGAGAAGGGATATAAGGGAGTTTTTCCAATGGGAGTAGGTTTTGATCATACTCATCTTATAAGCCCGAGTCGTGCATAACCCTTTTGTCGCACCATTTAATCGCATTAATACTGACGTTAATCCACTAAAATCTCTCGCTGAAAAGTTAAAAAACATGTCCGCCGCAACAAGTGTTTTACTTGGGACATGTAACAGTAAAACTTCTGGAGATTTAAGTCCTTCGGGAATGCGATATGCAACGGTTCCTAAAAAAGACGCTGGCCAGCCAGATTCTATCGTTTGATTTACTTGTATCCCTTTTATAGCCAAACTTGGGATCAGTGATTGAGGGGCCAGAATCTGGGCAAAAGGGTATCTGGCCTTATACTCCATGGCATCTGCAGTATGCCATTTATTGGGGATCAGTATGTACTTTACTGTGCCAAGCGTGTCCAACTCTGCATATCCGGACTCACTCAGGGCAATAGAGCTATGAATCATCAACGCAGTATCTTCCCCTTTTAGAATAATCATACGCCGTCCCAAAGGACTCTTCCGAGTGCTTTGATAGATAGAGAAAAGACTCTCATTGTGTTTTATTATCGGCCAGTTCATATTGATATGATTTCCTTTATCTCAGGCTCTAATGCATAAATTGAACATCTTTCACTTTTTATTATATCTTTAACCTGTTATTACGATAAGACACTCTCCTTCTTAGGTGTCGATGAATCACAATTGCTGTGCTATCCTTATGCTCGGAAAGATGTCCGAGTGGCTTAAGGAGCACGCTTGGAAAGCGTGTGTGCTAGCAATAGTACCGTGGGTTCGAATCCCACTCTTTCCGCCAGAAATAGTTAGTCGTCAAACCAGTAATGCAATCCCTTTAAAGTTCATAACCACAGTCTCATCTTTAAATATTTCTATCCTCTCGATAGTATCTAACAACCACTTTTTCAGTTCGTTTGTCTCCAACGATTGAGAGTTGATTTTAAAGAACACTAATTCTTTTTTAAGTCGTTCCACACTAGAAATTTGTTCTTCCTTTTGTGTGTATTCAAATTGGAGTTTCATAATACTGCCCTTTAATTGCTTCTCCTGAAGTGTGAATTCATCAATTTTAGAGTTAATCATTTCTCGTTCTTTAGCCACGAACTGATTAGAAATGAGTGAATCTAGGTAGGTTTCCTTTTTGGATTTAATCGATTCCAACATATTCTCCATTCCTTCAATTTCTATCTGTATAACGGTGAGTTCCTTACGCACCTCATCATTTTTCTTCTCAACATGATTAGATATGTTTTGTAACTGTTGTTCAGTAGCACAGGACAACACCTTCTGAAGAACAATTTTATTAGCCTTTTCCATATTGAAATATTTATTGATACAGGGCTTTCCTTTAGGGTTTAACGTACTAACACAACGGTAGTATCTATAGATCTTTCCATTTTTCTTCTTTGTATAGTTAGGGGTCATTAAATGATGACATTCCCCACAAAACAGGACTCCTTTCAGCAGACCTAATACGATTTTGCTTTTCCGATAAACCTTGCGTTCAGAGAAGATGGTTTGAGCTTGATTAAAGAGAAGTTCTGATACAAGTGGCTGGTGAATACCCGTAAATATCTGGCTATTCCACCTGATTTTTCCTAAGTACACCGGATGATTAAGTATCTTATGTAATTGTCGCTTATCCCACATCGCACCATTACGATTACGAAATCCCATAACATTACATTCATTAGCAACGATTGTTGTGGATTTTGTTTTGATAAATGTTTCGAAGATAAACTGAATGATCTTTTTTTCTTGTTTATGTGGGATGAGTTCTGAGGACACCGAATCATATCCAAATGGACGAGTACCACCGTTGTATAACCCTTGTTCAGCACGCCAGGCAAAAACATCCTTAATCCGTTCTGCTGTTTGCTCTCGCTCCAACTGCGCGAAGACCAGAGCTACGCGAAGCATGGCTTTGCCCATAGCAGTGGTGGTATCGAAGTTTTCTCGTAACGAAATGAATTCTACATCATTCCTTTGCATTGTTGTCATTAGCTGTTCAAAGTCCAACAATGAGCGTGAAAGTCTATCTAATTTTTTAACAACAACAGCCGTAATCTTTTTAGCCTCAATATCTGCCACCAGTTTTTTGTATTCAGGGCGATTAGTATTGCCCCCAGACTTACCTTTTTCGATGTATATCTGATGAATACGATAGTTACGAAAATCACAGAACTTTTTCAGTTCAGACTCTTGCTCCTCTAACGAATCACCTTCCTTGGCTTGTCTGTCGGTAGATACTCGAATGTACAGGGCAACAACAACTGGGGTCATATCAATCATCTTGAGACCCTCCTAGCAACGGATACAGAAGGTCATGAATATCCTCTAATAGTTGAGTCGATTCTAGATAGATATCTCCAGCTTCTTTTTTTAACTCCTTAAGCTTATTCAGCTGATTCTTAGCTGTATCTAAATCTACTTTAAGTTGAGACACGAATTCATTGTTAAGAGCTAAAGACTCCAACAAATCAGCTACATATGGAGTATTGTTCTTATACTCGTTATTATTATTTAGGGTCGTGTTAGGTTTCGTCATCGGACACGGCCTCCTTTTATTTAAATTTTCAATCCAAGAGCAAGCTCCCTGCGATTCTTACATAGGTTCACTATTTCAAACCCCGCACCACCCGGCTTGTGGGGGAGCCGGGTTCGTTACAAGCTCGCTTCTTCTTATTTCAGATAGACAGCTTTATACCCCCCTTCCCAACAGCCACCACACTTCAGTTCTACCCATTTTACGTATGAGATATCTGGTAAGTGACATTCGTGCGGAAACACAACTATAGTTAGTCGTTTGGCAGCTGCTTTTTTAATGGTGAATATGGAGCCTCTGGAGTGCTCGTCTATGAACCCGATAATGCCGTAACAAGCATCTACTAGACGCTGATTACGTAGAAGAAGACCCATTCTGGTGACGTGATATGGGTGATTGGGGCCGACTTCACCCCATAACAAATTACCTCCCGATTCTTTGAACTGCTTCATCATGTTACGTACTTTTACAGGGAACCCTTTGTAATTTTGCCAAGGAGAATACACTGTGCATTTATCGGAAAGACCGATACGAAGAATCTGTTCAATGACAAATTGGTCAGCGCCAATGGCACCGCCAGAAGCAATATGATAGTCCCTCGCGATAATATCTTGAGTAATACCCCCAACTTTATTCGCGTGTGAAAAGGGTAAGGATCTGGAACCGATGATTCCAATAGACCGAATAGATGTAGACATAGATATCTCCTTTTTTGTATTTAAATTTCTCTATGGAAAACCAAAAAAAGGGGTGGTCTGTCAAGCATTATTCGAGTTATGTAGCTAGCTAAATGTATTTAAGTTAGTGACGGAAAAGGAGTGGGAAGAAAAAAATCAGAG
>JABISL010000045.1 GCA_018700055.1 bacterium
GGAACAGATACTTAATTTTTTACCTGATGCAGAAGCATTCAAGGAACTTAGCAATAAGTCAGATATGGTTCAATTCGGAACACCCTTAAAAACTTTCTCGAAGCACTGCTCAGGGCTCATAGAGCTTGTGAACAAATCGCCTTGGAGACGCATCTTTAATATTCAACTCAGAACAAACCACGTTTTAGAGACAGGCATTTCACTTCCCCCATTGGATTCGGTGTCTTAAAACAATCCGTTTAAAGACTTCTTTAGTTGACCTTGAACGTCGCTAGAAGCTTTTTGCAAGACTCTCGCCGATTGATCCTTCAACACATTGAGCTTATTTTGGGCTTCTTTTTCAATACTATCAATCGATCGAGATACCTCAGACAATTTCTGATTCTGAGTATCCAAAAGCATTTCAATTTTAGCAACGGAACTTTGTGCCATAGCTCTCCCTTCACTCTGTTCCATTTCAACCAATCCATCCAAATGGTCTTTTAGTTTTCGCTTAGTGACCTCTACTTCATTACCGATCATCTTATTAATCTTACTCCGGAAATACCGATCAAACGAAGACCGAACAGTCATTGAGGGAGACTCAACATCACCTGATATAGACACCTCAACCTTTACCTTTTTCATCCCTTTTACTGTAGAAATTACAAGTCCATTTACAGACTGATTAATGGGGGCATATTTACCTGAATCCATACGGAGTTGATTTCCAATCAAGACTAATGAGCCTTGAATCGCATCGCCTCGAAGCGCCAACAACAAATCTACCTGCCCACGCCCAGATTGAATGGTCATAGGATGGCCATCTAATTCAAAAGGCTCAATCCCAGCAAGGGGCAACCCCGTCATCGCTGCTTTGGCAACCAAACTAGCAGGTCCACGCCTTGCATCATGACGAATCATTACCTGGCCATTTATACCTAAGTGGGGCCCATTGCTAAAGGCAAAAATACCTATCATTGGCTTATTAATTAAGCTTTGATCCATAGCAATATCAGTAATTGTCCCTTTGATCGTTTGTCCATTACCATCATCACCTGACACCCTTATTTTTTGAATCCAAAACCCAGGAAAAGCATCTATTGTTGGGAAGGACACTGTCGTTCCTTTTAATCGTCCTTTTTTATCAATAGATTGGCCTGAAGACAGTTTGTTTTTGATCATCAATACTCGTTTAATCATACTCATATGAGGCGCCAACTGCTCATCAATCCAATCTGACAGTAACGATTGAGAAATGGCCCCGACTTGATCTTTCTTAAACTGAATTTCCTTTTCTAATCGTTTAAAATCGGAATTGCCAGCGACCTTAACGCGTGCAATTTCAGTGGACACCTTTTCCCTCGCCCGAGACAAATGTGTACGGCGTAAGGTTAGGTCCTTTTGAATATCTCTCAACGATCGCTTCACCTTCTTTGTCGATTGTATAAGTGTATTTAATTGAGTGATATCGGATATTGCACCAATTGAAAAAGACTTTAGTGCGGTTAATTCTGAGGTCGCCTGATCAATCTCAGATATCATATCCGAAAAATCACTTAGCTGAGCAACAGCAACCCTTAAACGAGTGACTTCACCTTCAACCTCTTTGCCCTGTCTAGCTAATTGAAGCTGCTGTGGATCAATTAAGTCCGTTACATTTATATCCAATTTGGGAAGTTGGCCACCAATCGAATGTGTAGCTGTTTTCATCCACTCCGATGATTGCCCTGAGGAACTGGCTTGTGTAGGGTTCTTTTTAGGTAATGCCCCTGAGGTATATCGTTTGGTTCCAACAACAACCCCAGTCATTGTCATCTCCGGAATAATAAGTTTCTTCTTAAACAAAGGCCACATCAAAACACTCGCTTGCACCCTATCAATTTCCACAAGGTTCGACATCGGAGATTGCGCATTAGCAATCACTACACCCGTTACTTCCACTGACAACGGTGAATAATGAACTATAACGTCCTCAACCGATACTTTCGCCTGAGCAACGGATTGCCCCCCGCGTACAATCGCCGTCTCTATAATCGTATCTAAGAAAAAAAGAGGACTTATTAAACAGCCCAGTAAGATTAAAAAAGGAATAACGGCCTTCCAACGCATCAACTATCTCCCAATAATCGCGCTGCGAAACCAACGACCTTAGAGGCCTTAATAAATTGAACAATCTTCATTTTTTGAAGACGTGTCATCCAGCGTTCGCGATACTGAATCACCAACCATTTCATCAATAGGTAATTAGGAATAAGAAGGAGTAGCCCCATGACTAAACTACCCAACATCACGGTATTATTAAACTGGGTATATGGAACGATTGGAAGATTATAGAGAAAGGTCCACCCGCCAATTAATGATGGACTCGACAATAAGGCCAACCCAATTCGATCCATCAAAGGATCCAGGCAATAAGCAACCATACTCCAAAATGAAAACGACACTAGTCCAAGAGCCACATTGGTTCGACAAAAATATAACAAAGACCCAATACCAAGTGTCAAAACCCCATTAAAAGGAAGGATCCCTATTATCGCACCGATAGCCACGCCCAAAGCCAATTGCTCGGGGGACTGACCCGAGTTAAGCGCCTTTATAAGTTTCTTCAATTGAGATAGTAACCAGAAAGTCATCGCAGCTAAGTATAACAGACAACGCTCTGTGATATACTGTCCCCCATGAAGAATCGAATTTTGGTCCTAATCGGCATGGCAGGAGTAGGAAAATCTACTATTGGCAAGCAAATAGCTAAACACCTAGGGCGTCCATTTATAGATCTCGACCGTGTTATTGAAGACCGTGAAGGGGCACCTCTCCAATCCCTCATCGATACTAAAGGAGAAGACTACTTCATCGAACTCGAAGGAGAGGTTCTGGAAGAGTTGATAAATGATCTAGACTCCGAACATGTATCCGCAGTTGTATCCCCAGGTGGAAGTATCGTCTATGCAGAAGAAGCCATCGCTGCAGTTAAAACCAAAGTTCTGTTCATTTATCTAGAAGATAAACTCGAGTCGATTAAAAAAAGAATCCCAAACCTCGAAAACCGAGGCATCGTGGGGTTAAATGGACGTACCTTAGATGAAGTATTCAATGAACGGGTCGTACTCTATGAATCAACCGCACATCGCACGTATAGTCTCACCGGAAAGGCCATGGCAGCCATCGCCCAACAAATCGCTAAGGAATCAACTTAGACCGGAACGCCTTGCATGTTATGGGGACTAGCGGCAGTAATCGTTGCACTAATGATATCTCCAACATTGTAATCCCCATTTGGTAGCAATACGATCTTGTTGGCATCGTTGCGGCCAACAAATCCGTCCGAGTCCCGTTTTGCCCCCTTCTTCTCAATCAAAATACGCTCCACATTCCCGATATGAGCTTTGTTTTTTCGCTCCATGATCTCAATCTGAAGTTCATTTAGCTTTACGATACGTTCCGTTTTAATCGCCTCAGGAATATCATCGGGGAAGCGACGTTCCGCAGTCGTTCCTGGGCGTTCTGAATACTTAAATATAAAAGCACTATCAAACTCAACCTGCTGAACTACATCCACGGTGTCTTGAAACTCTTCATCCGTTTCCGTAGGAAATCCAACAATGATATCCGTACTCATCGCCATATTTGGTGAAATGGAACGAATATCATGAATGACGTTCATAAACTCTTCCTTAGAGTAAGTCCGGTTCATTTTTTTAAGAATTCGAGAGTTTCCAGCCTGTAGTGGAACATGAATCTGATTACAAATGTTCTCCCGTTCATCCATTAGTTGGATTAGCTTACGCGGAAAGTCCTTAGGGTGCGGCGAAGTAAATCGAATCCGTTCTACCCCATTAACCTGACTGACTTGATCCATTAGATCCGTGAAGTCGGAGGATTCATGACTATAAGAGTTAACATTCTGTCCCAGCAACGTCACTTGTTTGAATCCTTGATCCACCAAACGTTTAACTTCATCTATAACTGATTCGGGTGCCCTACTCCGCTCTCTACCTCGAGTAAATGGCACTACACAAAAAGTACAAAAGTTATTGCACCCACGCATAATCGCAAGCCACGCATTTACCCCATCTTCTCTAGTGGGATAAACATCTGAATACGTCTCAAACTCAGACAAAGTGATATCAAAACTTTTATCTTGCTCTTTAAACGTTTCCGAAAGCAACTTAGGTAATGTCTTATAGCTATCTGGGCCCGCAATCAAATCAATATGTAACTTGGGGTCTTCAAGTAAGGCCTGCTTAAAATTAGTCGCCATACAGCCCAAAATTCCAATCTTCAGTGACTTGGGGTGGGCATGCATTTTCTTCAAAACATGAATCCGATTCAATACTGTTCGATTCGCTCTATCCCTCACAGAACAAGTATTCAGCAATGCTACATCTGCACTAGGCAAATCCTCAGTGAGTTCATACTTAGCATCCTTCAGAATCGTCTTTACGAGTTCCGAGTCGTATTCATTCATCTGACAACCGTATGTCTCTAAATATACTTTTTTCTTCATCATCATAGCTCCATAGAGTACCAAAGAAACGGACATTCGCCGAGCTTAGGTAGGAATCCAGAAAATGAACTGAATCAGGAACTAAACAAAAAAGACTACACATTACTGGAACAAGAAGAAGCGTTTTTTCACTATCTACAGATAAAGGAATTTGTAGATATGAAAGAAACTTGCAAATCTTTTCCAGAGGACCTACTTTACCTCTTTGACTAGATCAAAAATATCCGTCATTCCTCTTAATTCAGCCATTAACCTTGGATTATATTCCGAAATACCACAATCAGGATCCGCACCATTTTTCAGTAAAAAAGAGCACACTCTCTGTGACGTCCAGATATAGCACTACAGAGAGGCGTGGAACCGTCTAAAGGTTGAGCGTCCACTTTTGCAGTTGACCACCCTTTTACCCTATCAAATATTTTCTGCTCTAACGCTGCTTTCCTTGTCGAAGAGCTCCCTTTATTTGATCCATCTAAACCATACTTAAATGGAGATCCAGATATAGATGGAGATCCAAAAATCGAAACCTTCGCAGGACGAAGTTTCGGTGAAGGAGTAAACCCCATTGCCAATCGAAAACTCGACCAACAACTACTATGTGATACTAAATCGGGACTCATTTAATCGCTCCTAATACTTATCGTATCCCCTATTTAACAAATTTCAAGATCCCCATTAATACACTCACTAAACTACATTTTATGATTTAATTCCAGTTCGTCTTAAGTATGATCGTTGAACTCGAAACAGATGCGCCATTCCAAAGCGCTTGGCTCTACTTCTAGGCGTTGCCCCATGAATGTTGGGTCTATCCGGATCAGCACCAAACTTATATAGCAGTTCAACAAACCGTGTATTCGATTTATCAACGGCAATATGGAGACATGTTCGCAATTCATTATCTTGAGAATTAACAGTCACGCCCTTCTCAAGCAAGAACGCTGTTATCTCGTAATGTCCCAAAGTCACGGACTTATGAAGAAGTGTTTGCCCCGTAATGTCTATATTAGATTGAATAAGGTCTACAAAGACCAAAGGCTTCAATACCTTTTCAAGTCTTCTTAGTTGAGGTAATTCTGAATTAACAACCCAGTTAGTTACATTTATCTTATCTTGAAATGTTATCCCTCGCGTAGACCCCATTCGCCTTAGTTTTTTGGATGCTGAACACGGTCTAGAACCTGAGTTAATCAAGTTTTCTGATTTCCGATGATAGGGGCTACTCTTAGAATCACGTAATTCAGTCAGCGACATCCGATGTATCGAATAGTCTCTAGTTAACAATTACCTCTCCAAGTAAAAAGCCATCCCCCAGTTGAGTCACGTTAACGTGTCCAATCACATTTTTGAGAGCTGTATCTGAATTCACTCGAACCGGAACATAATGCTCGGTATGTCCTACCCATTGATCTTTCTTAATCTGCTCAAAGAGAACCGATTGCTTAGTTCCTATCATCTGCTCCATGTAAACCTGCTTCTTTCGCGTACTCAGCTCCCTGAGTCGTCGCGACCGCTCAGCGATTACGGACTTAGGCACCTGACCATCCATCTTGCGACTTCGTGCCATCTCACGTTCTGAATAGCTAAACACATGAAAGTAAAAGAATGGCGATTCTAACAAATACTCATAGGCTGATTCAAATAATTCATCTGTTTCACCTGGGAACCCAACGATTACATCCGTACCTAAGCCTATTGAAGGGGAAATCGACATTACCTGATCGATAAACCCAGTAAACTCATCTAAGGTATATTTTCGTTTCATTAATCCCAAAACCTCATCAGTCGCAGATTGAATCGGAATATGAAGATAGTTACAAACCTTAGACTCGGGATCAGCCATCTTTTCAATTAATGGAATCGGAATCGTTGTCGGTTCGATAGACGAAATTCGAATACGTCTTAATAAAGGTAAGTCCTCAAGCGCATCAATCACATCTATAAACCCTTTGTCTCCATCAGAGTAAGTCCCAAGATTAATCCCTGTAATAACAATTTCTTGGTGCCCAGACTCAGTTAAAAGACGAGACTCTTTGAGACAGTCATCAAACTGACGACTCCGAGCCGGTCCACGAGCAAACGGAATAATGCAAAACGCACAATAAAAGTCACAGCCGTCTTGGATCTTAATATTGGCGCGACAATGCTTCGGGTCAATACCAGCTGTAGGTAACGTAAAAGGCTTACGATCCATCTTAGGTGCGATAACCGCACCATCAGCGGTATCTATATCTCCGACAATCGCAGGAAGTCGCATCTTATCCGCATTACCTACCACCCAAGTCACATTGGGCCATTTCAACAGTTTGTCTTTTTGGATCTGCGCCATACACCCTACCAACGCCACTTTCGTATCTGGATTGGTACGAACAGCCTTATTAACCAGACGACGGGCATCCGAGTCTCCATTCTCAGTTACTGTACATGTATTGATCACAACAATGTCTGCAGGAACCTTAAAATCCACCACGGAAAAACCACTTTCCTCAAAATGGCGTGTCATGATTGCAGTCTCGGATTGATTGAGTCGACACCCTTGATTATAAAAGGCTACAGTTCGTGCTTGGATAGGCATGAAGGAAGTGTAACATAATTCCTGTTTAGTTTGTCTCAATTCTGGGAATAATATTACTAGGCAGAAATCACACTCACCAACAATCCGTTTCGATCGATAAGTACCCGAGAGGCTCTCATGGATAAGAAAATGGATCATATTAAAAGCAAAAGTCGTGGATTCAAACGACACTTAAAAACCTTAACTTTGATGTTAGGGATTTTGTGCATTCTACCAACATCACTTCAGGCAACAGTGCCAATGCTATCCACCCTAGACATAACACTTTCTCATACCGATAGTGGGCTCTTAGAAGGCGGAAAAGTTGTCGTCGTCAAATTATATCCGGAAGGGTCAAGCATCCCCTTTTGGTCAAAAAACTATGCCAATCAAGTCTTTGTAAAAGGAAGCTCCAGCATCGAACTAGGACCATTTACAAGCACAGAACTCAATCAAACTAACCCCGCAATAGGGATCACTATAGACGGTGAAGAGCTATTGATTCCCGTAACATCTGCAATGTATGCAATCCAAAGCCATCTCTCAGAAAAAACATTACAAATGAATAATACCAGCGCCCTTTTTGTAGCCGATGACACCAATAGAGTAGGCATCGGAACACTAACCCCCGCATACAAACTGGATGTAAACGGCAATATTAGAATCCAAAACGCTACACACGGCATTATCTTTTCAGATGGCACCAAAATCACAAGTAGAAATGATGTTGGAAGCGGAGGTGGCAGTGGCGGAAGTAGTAAATGGACTTTCGGCCCCAGCGACAGCATCTATTACGCAAGTGGAAATGTAGGAATATTAACTGAAACACCTCAACGCCCACTTCATGTAGATGGAATTGTTAGGTTTGAAAACAGTGTCGCCAATAATACAGAAGAAACGATCCTCGTCATTGAACCGGATGGCGATATCAAAACCAGAGAGCTCCCAAGCAATAACTGGACTACATATACCGGGTCAAGTGGAGTCATCTTAGATGGTTCTACATTCAAACTGGATCCCCAAGCCGCCACCAACGGACAAGTTCTTAAATATAATGGATCACAATGGATCCCAGGCACAGATGAGGGCCTATCCATAACGACAGCACCAGGAAGTGGCCTTGATATAACGGAATCAACCATTAAACTTATAAACGGAACAGTATCTGGAAACAGCCTGGTCTGGAGTAATGATAAATGGATTGAAGGGGCGCTCTATTCTGCCAGTAATGGAATCTCTTTAACAAACAATCAAATCAAATTCGATTCAGGGTTAACTTATAGCAGTGGAAGACTAGGTATTAACGCCAGCGATCCCCAACAACAACTAGATGTTGATGGATACATCCGAACAAGAGCAAACAGCACCCCTACACTAACCAGCAATGACGCCGGGTCTATGGCCTTCGATGGCAGCGTTTTTAAAGGATGGACGGGCACAGAGTGGTTAACGCTAAGTGGTGGAACTATTACATTGGATAACTCTGCTATCTGGCAATACAGCGGGGATCACATTATCGTTGATCCAACCGGAAATATGGGTATTGGACTCAACTCACCAACCGCATTCCTTCATGTTGATGGCGACTTAAGAATCAATGATGTCGCTGTTAATAACAGCCTGAACGAAGTCGTCGTAATCGATGGAAGTGGCAATTTTCGACAACGCACATTAGGAAGTGACATTTGGGATGGTGATACAGACACTACTTATACAGCGAATAAAGGCGTTACACTTAACGGCACAATATTTGAACTTGATGACCTTGGTGCCAGCACTAGACAAGTCCTCAAATGGAATGGATCACAATGGAGTCCTTCCTCGGATATCGATACGCTTTATACCGCGAACAAAGGCGTCACACTCAATGGCACAACGTTTGAACTTGATGAGCAAGGAGCTAGTGTTGGAAACGTACTTAAGTGGGATGGCGACTTCTGGGTCCCTCAACCAGATACCGATACGGATACCGATACAACTTATACAGCCGACAAAGGCGTAACACTAAACGGAACAACATTCGAACTTGATGATCTAGGGGCGATCACCGGAAATACACTCAAATGGAATGGGGCACAATGGACACCCTCCTCCGATGCCAATACAGGCACACTATATACCGCTAACAAAGGCGTTACTCTGAACGGAACGACCTTTGAGATTGATGCGCAAGGCGCAACTACTAGCCAAGTTCTCAAGTGGAACGGGTCTCAATGGACACCGTCTTCCGATGCAGGCACACAATATACGGCCGATAACGGGGTTACACTCAACGGCACTATTTTGGAACTAGCCTCTCAAGGAGCAAGTGTTGGACATGTACTCAAGTGGGACGGTGGTAACTGGACCCCTCAGACAGATACGGATACTGACACAGATACAACATATCTCGCTAATAAAGGAGTTACCCTAAACGGAACAACATTCGAGCTCGGAGCGCAGGGCGCCACGACAAGCCAAGTATTAAAATGGAACGGGTCTCAATGGGCACCCTCTTCTGACGTAAACACCACGTACACTGGCTCCAACGGAATAACACTAAACGGAACAGATATTCAATTCGACCCTGGATTTACAATTACTGGAGGACAATTGGGAATTGGCACAACACCTACTCAACCACTAGATATTGATGGTGTAATGAGGCTAAGACAAACAACTGAGCCAACGCTGGGCACTGGTGACAAAGGTGTAATTGTGTTCAATGGAACCACCTTTAAAGGGTGGGACGGAACGGCATGGCTGGAGATGAGCGGCAACATCACAACTGATAGCTCCGAACTTTGGCAAACCAATGGCAACCATGCCGTTATCCAGCCTACAGAAAATATCGGAATAGGGTTAGTAAACCCTCAAGCCAAGTTAGATGTTTCAGGAAACGTACGTATACGAGACTTAAGTATAGATGGCAACTTATACAGTGTTGTGATGACAGATACAGACGGGGATTTATTCAAACGTAACCTCCCTGAGAATGTCTGGGATGGCGACGATAATACAACTTATACAGCTGATAAAGGAGTCACCCTTAATGGCTCGATATTCGAGCTCGACAAACAAACGGCTACAAATGGCCAAGTCTTAAAATGGAATGATAGTTCTAACAAATGGATCCCAGCGAATGATATTGACACTGACACAGATACGAATACTACATACACTGGATCAAATGGAATAAGCCTATCAGGCTCAGATTTTCAGCTTGAATCTGGTTTAGCATTCACAGGAAGCAAGTTCGGTATTGCAACCAGTAACCCTTCCGCAAAACTAACTGTAGTAAACACAGATACGACAGGTGACATTGTTAGATTCGTAGGAAAAGACAATCTAAATGGAATGTCGATTAGTACGTCAGGAAACGTAGCGATTGGGTTTGAATCGGTCAGTAGCTATCAACTAGGTGTTAAGGGATTCACTTATACCGATGCACTTGTGGCTGATCAAGTCGCTAGTGTAGGTACCGATCTATTAGGAAACGCCGATAACGGGCCAACATTAACGGTAAAAAGTGTAACTAGTAACGCTACTTCTCCCGTAGTTAAGTTGTTTGATAAAAGTGACAATGTCATCTTCTGGGTTCAGAACGATGGCAAAACGGGAATCGGAACCGACGCGCCTGGAGTCTACCAATTAAGAGTTACCGGTGGCAGTGCGGCTGTAGATGCGGGGCAATCTTGGACGACCGCATCAGATGCTAGGTTCAAAACAAACATCACCCCCATCACAAAGGTCCTAGACAAACTCAAAGCCATCCAAGGTGTTTACTACGATGTAATCAAGACCCCCAAAGCAGGACGCCAAATCGGATTCATTGCCCAGAACCTCCAAAAAGAATTCCCTGAAGTCGTCAAAACCGATGACAACGGATATCTCGGTGTAGACTACGGTCGCGTCACAGCAATTCTTCTCCAAGCCGTCAAAGAACAACAAGTTCAGATTGATGAGCTTAAAAAGGAGATAGAGTTACTTAAGAAATAAACTTATACCTTGTTTCGTATTTTAAAAACACGAAATTTAGAACTACTTGGGTTAAATTACTTCTGCAGGGGTGTGCTTAACACATCAAGGAAAGAATTTGAGACAAGGAGCCCAAATTTATTCCCATTCGATTGTAGCTGGTGGTTTTGAGGATATATCATATACCACCCTGTTAATCCCATTAACTTCATTGATGATTCGATTAGACATCTTACCTAGAAGTTCATAAGGAAGCTCAGCCCAAGTAGCTGTCATTGCATCTTCAGATGTCACACAACGAATCGCACATGTATCTTCATAAGTTCTCTTATCACCCATAACTCCAACAGTCTTAACAGGTAACAGTACGGCAAATGCTTGCCAGACTTTTCGGTATAATCCAGCCGCTTTGATTTCTTCCATCACAATCATGTCAGCTTCCTGAAGTACTTTAACTCGTTCTTCTGACAATTCACCAACAATTCGAATAGCTAGTCCAGGTCCAGGGAATGGCTGACGAAAAACTATGTCTTCATGCATTCCTAGCTCTAATCCAACCTTACGAACCTCATCCTTAAACAACTTTTTAAGGGGCTCAATAATCGTAAAATCCATATCTTCAGGTAATCCACCCACATTATGATGTGACTTAATCTTAACCGCCGTCTTATTTCCAGTCGCCCCACCAGACTCAATAATATCCGGATAAAGCGTTCCTTGTGCTAAAAACGGGTGATCCCCAGCAATTTTTTTAACTTCTGATTCAAATACACGTATAAACTCATTACCAATACGTTTACGTTTTTCTTCAGGGTCCGAAATCCCTTTAAGTTTCTCATAGAAACGATCTCTCGCATCCACATAAACCAAGTTAATATTAAACTTATCAGTAAACATCTTACGAATTCGTTCACCTTCATTCTTACGCATAAATCCTTGATCAATAAACATACACGTTAATCGATCACCAATAGCTTTATTCAATAATCCAGCAACTACTGATGAATCAACGCCACCAGACAATGCACAAAGCACTCGTTTATCGCCCACTTCTTTATTTATCGCATCTAGCGCTTCATCTACAAATGATGCTGGCGTCCAGTCAGGCTTAGCGCCACATATACGATGTACAAAGTTACGAATTAAATCCATCCCTCTTGGGGTATGAACAACTTCCGGATGGAATTGAACACCATAGATTTTCTTTGATCGATTTCCAATAGCTGCCACAGGACATGTTTCGGTATGACCCAATAGCTGAAATCCATCTGGAAGCGTCTTAACTGAATCACCATGACTCATCCAAATCGCCATTTCTAGCCAAAGACCTTCGAATAAGTCAAAGTTATCATCTATAAATAGATTAGCGTGCCCATATTCTTTTTTGTCACTCTGTTGAACTTCGCCACCTAAATGCTTCGTGATTAACTGCATCCCATAGCAAATCCCAAAGATTGGAATACCACTCGATAGAATAGCAGGATCACACTTAGGCGCACCTTTTTCATAAACCGATGATGGGCCACCCGACAATATAATTCCTTCGGGATTATATTTCGTTTTAATTTGTTCCAATGTTAGATCATGAGCAACAACTTCAGAGAAGACACTTGCTTCACGAATTCGCCTTGCGATGAGCTCAGAATATTGGGATCCAAAATCAAGAATGACTATCATAGAGACAGTTTACAGATAGAAGGCATTAGCGACAAGAGACTACTTATACATGCCTAGGGCTTGAACTTTTTGGTAGACCTTTCCTTCTGTTAAGAGGGAAGGTGCAACAACCACTTCAACATCATGCATTTCACGAAGATTAGCAGCGCCAACAGTCGCCAAACAAGTACGAATCGCACCAGCCATGTTCTGCGAGCCATCATCTGTTTTAGAAGGACCAACAAGAATATCGCTTAAAGATGCAATTGACCCAACTTGAACGCGTGCGCCACGAGGAAGAACTGCGTTTGGTGTCGCCATACCCCAATGAAATCCACGTCCAGGAGCTTCAAATGATCTCGCAATTGGAGACCCGATCATCACAGCGTTCGCACCACATGCGATAGCCTTACAAATATCACCTGAGTTAACCACGCCACCGTCTCCGATGATCGCAACATAGGTCCCCGTTTCTTCAAAATAATCATCTCTAGCAGCTGCAGCATCTGAGATAGAAGACGCCATTGGCACTCCAATTCCTAATACCCCACGCGTTGTACAAGCAGCACCAGGTCCGATTCCAACGAATACGGCTTGAACACCAGTTTTTAATAATTCGAGAGTAACATCATATGTCGCAGAGTTTCCGACCCATACTGGAATCGAAAGCATGTCACACAGCCCTTTAAGGTCAAGTGGGTCTACCCCATCACGACTTTTATGTTTCGTTGAAACAACTGTGGATTGAACTAAAAATGCATCTACGCCACACTTCTCAGCTAGCTTTCCGTATTTGACAGCATTCTGTGGTGTAGAAGAGACAACTACTGTCGCGCCTGCAGACTTAATCTGTTCTATACGCTTAACAATTAAGTCTTCTCGAACCGGTTGATCTTGATATATCCCTTGCATCAAAGTTACATAGTCAGCTTTCGATACAGCTGCAATTTTTTCTAACACTTCAGCAGGGTTCTCATAACGTGTTTGAACACCTTCTAAGTTAAGAACGCCTAATCCACCATGTTCACTTAGAGCAATGGCTGTTTCGGGACTAACTACTGAATCCATCGCAGACCCAATAATAGGTAATTTAAGTTTAATATCACCTAGTGATGTAGAAATATCTACAATATCAGGATCGAAAGTCACTGATGAAGGCACCAATGCAACCTCATCCAATCCGTAAGAACGTTTAAATTCGCGTCTAGCTTCTCGAGTCATAATTGCGTACCTCCAAAAAAATTTTGCTAATACTAGCCGAACTAACCTCTTCTGTCTACTAACGATACCCCATCCATCGTCTAATTCGACGCATTCGATCAAGAAAGTCTGGTGGATACTCATGCATTACATTGGGGTATATCTTAAGCCTGGCAGACACCCCATGTTTTTTGAGAACCTTAGCCCCTTTTCTAGAAGACTGTTCCGACAAATCATTTTTACCCGTAATAAAATAAAAATGAGAGTCAGACAACCGTCTCTTTTCTACTTGCCGTTTAACATGACGCTCTACCCCATTATTAAAAAAACCAAATAGACAAACCACATTTCGAAACCGATTGGGGTACAAAACACCCAACTCAATCGCAAAATTTCCACCTCTAGAAAACCCAACCACCATAGATTCATTCGGTCGAATACGGTGACGGTCACTCATTTCGTCAACAGCTTCAGCGATTCTACGGCGATCATCTACAGGCTTTCGAACATACCCTTCCTCAAAATTTCCACCTTTGGGACAAATTAAAATCATATCAAACGCATCAGCTACTGGCTTCCATTGCTCACACGCCTCGATCATTGTTCCTCGTTTACCATGTAATGCAACCAACAGTGGATACGACCGCCAAGACCTATAAAAAGGAGGGGTAACCAACTTTGCTCTCAATCCATTTTTAAATCGGATGGACTTAAACTTACTTGGTGTCTTAGCAGATACACTTCCAGACAAACTCACACCGACTAAAATAAGTAACATTAGTAGTAGGCGCGTACGAGTCATCACTTGGGTAATTTCCATTCAAATGTAATGGGAGTCTCATCCATTCCAAAAAAGATCAGTTTTACCTTTTCAATATCACCATGAAGCCCCTCAAAATTTATCACTCCTACCAAATTAAACTCTTCCTGACTTTTAAAGTTCCAGGCAACAGGCAAGTAGGTAACGCCTTTATCATCTTCCATCAATAATTGGTTGGTAAAATCAACTTCCAACGCCTCGGGGTTTTGAAAAGATTCGATAATTATTTCAAAATAAACACTCGCCGTCTCAAGCTCGTAAATAGGTATTATTTTATATTTTGCCTCATCCACCACCTTTTCAATAGAAGGCAGCGTTAATCCGACAATATTAGCGGGTGATGGACTACAACGTACTGCATTCAAGGTTAAATACCCCAACAGCCCTACAAGAAGAGCTACAACTGCTAAGCGTCGAATCATAAATTTAGACATTAACTAACTCCATTTAATTGAACATCCCATCGATGGCAATTGCGTATCCAAAAGAGATTCACCGGCAACCAAGGCCGTCATCGCCAGTCTCAGATCTTGTTTTTCAACTTGATCGGGACGCTGCCAATTATCATCTAAACGCCCGTGATAAACCAATTCTTGCTTGGTATTTAACAAATACAAATCCGGTGTACATTGCGCATCATAACTTCGCGCAACAGACTGATCTGGATCCACCAAATAGGGAAACTCTATCCCTCGCTGTTCAATCAAACGAGTCATGTTTTCAGACGAATCCTCAGGATAACCTGGATGAATATTTGGATTAATCGCCACCGTACTAATTCCTTTCGATTCAAATTCATTTGCTAACGCAATCACCCTATCCCATATGGCAATCGCATAAGGACAATGATTACACGTAAAGACTACCAGCAACCCTTTCTCGCCCATTAATGAGTCACTTGAAAGAGACTCTTCATCAGGTGTTGCCAAAAAAAAGTCTGGCATTTTGGTTCCCAACTGAATGGATACAGATTCTACTAGTGCCATTACCCCGCTCCCTATTAGTTATCCAATACCGCAAACATCTCTTCAATAGATGTTATTTTTTCACGAGGCTTACCAACTTCTTCGCCTCTAGATATCTCTTTAGCATCAATTTTTTGCCAATCGGCAAATGTAACCACACGAACATCTCTACTTGCTAACAACTGGTCCAATTCAGATTGATCAGGTGTATTACAAGGCGTTAAGGTTATTAAATCCTCAAGAATCGTCGCCACGGTCTCTTTACTATCGCCACGGTTCGTTCCGATAACGCCACTAGGACCACGTTTAATCCACCCTGTGACATACAATTGATTCGCCCCCTCAATACGACCCAGATCGTTAGGAAACACCCCCCAACTCTCATGAAAAGGTACGCCTTCAAGTGGAAGACCTCGATACCCTACACTTCGAAAAACCAAATCTACAGGCAACGTTTCCGTATCGCCGGTCCCTTTTGCTTTTTGCTTTCCAGGCTCACCAGATAATTCATTACGTTCCAAAACTATCGATTCAACCCGGTCTGTTCCTTCAATACGAACCGGACTTTGAAAAAATCGAACTACAATTTTCTTCGATTTTGTTCCACCTGATCGGTCCGCAAACTCTTTCAATATAGCTACATTCTTGCGGGCTTTTCCATTTCCTTCACCATCTAGCTCTGTTGAGTCGGCTTCAGATAGCGCCATGTCTTTTTCAGACACGACTGGGTCAGCATCTTCCAAGACACCCAACTCTTTTATTTCTAGTTCCGTAAAGGCGGCTTGTACAGGTCCTCTACGTCCAATTAAGTAAATCTCTTCTACGCCACTCTGCGCCAACTCATCCAGGGCACTCTGAGCGATATCAGAAGTCGAAAGCTCTTCGGTAGTCTTAGCCAAGATACGCGTCACATCTATAGCCACGTTTCCTTGGCCAATAATGGCCACTCGCTTAGCATCTTTAAGTGCAAACGCTCTGGATTGATAATCAGGGTGACCGTTGTACCAGCCCACAAATTCAGTCGCTGTGTGGCTCCCCGGTAATGCTTCGCCAGGAATCCCTAACTTCTTATCCGTTTCAGCACCACAAGCAAAAATAACCACATCATAAAATGTCTGAAGCTCTTCTACAGTAATATCCTGACCAATCGTAACGTTCCCCTTAAAAGAAAAATTAGGATTCGTTGCAATACGATCATAGGCTTTGGACACTGACTTCATCCGTTGATGATCTGGTGCAACGCCGCCACGCAATAAGCCAAAAGGTGTAGGTAGCCGTTCGAACATTGTGACTGAAGTGTTTATATCTGATTTAAATAAGGCCTCTGCTGCGTAAAAGCCACTAGGCCCACTGCCAACAATTGCGACTCTTAATGGTCTTGTTTCTGATCCTAAAGTTGTCATCGGGCACCCTCCTCGAGTAATGGAATAATATATGATTCAAAGTATTCGATACTTTCGTATCCCATCAGCCGATTCACTATCGTCTGATTTTGGTCTATTACAAACGTCATCGGAATCGCCGTAACACCCCCGTAGGTTTGACGCATTTCTCGAGTAGACATCACAATCGGGTAGTTAATACCGTACTCTTGAATAAAAGAAGCCACTGGGCCCGCGGAGGTATCCGTTGAGACACCAATCACAACAACATCCTTTTGACGATACTTCTTCGTAAGCTTAATCAAGCCCGGAATTTCTAAGCGACAAGGCCCACACCAAGTAGCCCAAAAGTTCAATATAACAACCTTACCTTTATAATCCGATAAGCGAAGCTCTTTCCCGTCAAGCGTTTGAAGTGAAAAGTCTGGTGCCGATATAACGTTGCTTTTAGAAACAGGGGCCGTAACGGTCTTAGTATCAGTATCTCCCAACTGATTAACCACCATTACCGAAGTAAAAGCCAACACTGCAATCCCAAGAATTCGAACCTTACTAGGTAATCTCATAACTACTCCTTAAAAACCTGTTCCCTATAGAGTGCGGAGTCTCTCAGAAATTGTCAATTGGTGAGGGGTAATTAATGATCATTCCTATAATCCGAAATCATTTGTAATCGGGTTGGACTTGGACTTCCTACACAGGCACTGAAAAATTCTTCTTCTTCCCTAGTTGTGCGCAAATCCAAAGGTCCCTTCTCATAGCAATTCGAAACCTCTGTACTTGAACATGGTATAGCTCTAGGCGTCGCATTCAACGCCATTGAAAGAAGAGACACCACCACGGTATCCGGTTCATGAGATACAGCAATAACTTTATACATAAGAAAAAAACTCCAAAAATAAGTTGAAGTAATTTAACATAAATTTACGGATAAAGTGAGTGTCAGACAGTAAATACCGAGGGAGCATCCAACTGGTTTGGTGCTCCCGTTATTCATCTCAGTCCTTAACGACTGATGTGAATCTTATCAAATCCAGCAGCATTTATTTTATAAATGCTGGTGCGCCGAGCAAGGCTCGAACTTGCGACACACGATTTCGAAGACCGTTGCTCTATCCAACTGAGCTACCGGCGCACTTAAGGATGTAGAAATTGTAGCAAACTGTAACGATTTAATCTACGACATTGCTAATAACGCATTAGCGTGGCGAAGGGATTCAAACGTCCCTGCATCTGTCCACCAATCTTTGAACATATCGTATTCACACTGACCTTTTTCTATATAAAAATTATTTACATCAGTGATTTCCATTTCCCCGCGCTCAGAAGGAGAACACTGATTAACAAAATCAAAGACCTGGCCATCATACATATAGATGCCCGTAACAGCGTAATTGGAATCCGGATCAGATGGTTTTTCAGTCACCTTCGTAATCTGTTTTCCATCTAACGTAGGGACCCCAAACCGCTGTGGATCGGGCACTTCTTTAAGTAATAATCGAGCACCCTTTTCTTGTTTCAAGAATGCATCAAAGGACGTCTGAAGTGAGTCCGCAAAAACGTTATCACCCAAAATAACAATAGATCGTTCACCGCCTACAAAATGCTCTGCCAACGATAAGGCCTGAGCAATCCCACCCGCTTCATCTTGAACCTTATAGGTAAATTGACAGCCAAAGTCTTTTCCTGACCCTAACAACTGAACAACATCACCCATATGCTCAACACCAGTCACAATTAGAATATTCTTTATTCCAATTTCAATTAATTTTTCTACTGGATGAAAAATCATTGGCTTATTGCCTACTGGTAACAAATGCTTATTAGTAACCTTTGTCAGTGGAAACAAACGAGACCCTGTTCCGCCAGCTAATATAATTCCTTTTACATTATGTTGTTTTGCAGTCATTTTTTCTCTCCGTATTGATCCTGGTAATAATCCATATAGGCGCCAGATCGAACTGAGTCGGTCCATTCAGGATGATCGACGTACCACTTCACCGTATTTTCCAATCCTTTTTCAAATGTCATTTGTGGCTGCCATCCCGTTTCTCTAGTCAATTTATCGTGATTCATCGCATAGCGAAAATCATGTCCCAAACGATCCGTTACGTATTCAATCAATGTCTCAGGTTTATCTAAGATCTTAAGAATGGATTTCACAACATCAATATTAGGCATCTCAGCATCGCCACCAATATTATAGGCCTCGCCTACTCGACCCTTTCGCGCAATCGTTTCAACAGCCTTACAATGATCAGTGACATGAATCCAATCGCGAACATTATCCCCTTTGCCATACACTGGAAGGGCTTTGTTCTCTTGTGCGTTACATACCATCAATGGAATTAATTTTTCTGGAAACTGAAATGGACCATAATTGTTAGAACACCTCGTAATAATCCCAGGGAACCCATAGGTCTCTACATAAGATCTAACTAATAAATCAGACCCTGCCTTAGACGCAGAGTAAGGACTATTTGGCTCAATCTGATGAGCTTCTGTAAAAGGCGGCGCATCCATACTAAGAGTGCCATAAACCTCATCAGTCGACACATGAACAAAACGATCAACTTCATAATTACGAGACAAGTCTAATAAATTTTGAGTACCTAGAACGTTAGTCTCAATAAAAGCCGTACTGTCCAAAATACTCCGATCAACATGAGACTCCGCCGCAAAGTGAATGACACAATCAAATTGTCGAGATCGAAATACAGACTCCAGCTCATCACGCTTCCGAATATCACATTTATGAAAATGGTATCGAGGGGACTTTACTGATTTAAGATTCTCCAAGTTCCCGGCATAAGTAAGACAATCCACATTATGAATTTCAATACCATCACCATACTTCTCTAAAAGCGTAAGAATAAAGTTGGCGCCAATAAATCCTGCACCACCGGTTACCAAATATTTTTTCATTGATCGTTAGCCCTTTTGTTTTTGTGATAGAACGCCTGCAGACATCAAAAGTTTAACACTTTCTTCCACAGTTACATCCAATTTTACCACGTCTTCTTTAGGAACATACAAAAAGTAACCTGAGGTTGGATTGGGTGTCGTCGGCACAAAAACAGCCACTTTTCCTGCTGACATATCCTTCCCATCTACAGACATCAATGGGGATGGATGCTCTTGAGTTACAAAAGCCAAAGCCCATGTCCCTTCTCGAGGGTACTGAATCATCACAGCTTGCATCATCTTATCTTGAAAACTAACTGCATCAATCACCTGTTTAAAAGAGTTATATATCAGATTAACCACGGGGATTCGTTTAATAATCCCTTCCATATATCCGATAACCGTTCGCCCAACTAAATGACGCGTCAACAATCCAATAAATGTAATGCTAACCATAGTAAGAACGAAACTAAATATTAATGGTATTTTTTTTCCAAATACTGCGCTTATCGGTCCTGAAAGGAGGTCAATTGAAAAATAGACCAACCAAAATGTCGCTATGATAGGAAGCAATACCACTAGACCATATAAAAAATTAGTCCTTATCCCCGGTTTCTTAGTCGATTTATCACTCATTATCTGTCACTCTCCGTTTGTTTTTTCACGAGTTAGTATACCCCTTTTCAAACCTTACAACCACTCGATCACTCCCCATTCTAACGATGTCTGGGTACGTAGAATTTGTTGGCGATAAGTTGTTATTACAGACGGTCTAGATGACACTATTCCCGAAGAATACAAATACGTATCCGTTCGCCACACTCGTATACGTAGCCCCTCTACGACGGAAATCTCTACAGGAATATCGATGGATTGGATATGATCTCTTCCCCACTGTAGTCCTTGAATCGCAGATATCCTAGATTGATAGTGAGTTTGTTTTAGCTGAATTGATTTACTTAAAATAACCCCTCCTTGAACGCAGCCCCAACCCAAGGCTAAAACAGCTGAGAGCCCAACTATAATTGGCACCAACACCATCCCTCTAGTCACGATTGGGCGTCCATATCAAACGCTTGCTCTCACCTGTCGATGATCTCGTAATAACTTCTAAATAATCTGAAACGCCACTATCGATATCAATACTTACGATCTCATAAAATCGGTTTAGGGTGATCGTCTGCCTACCATGACGGTACTTTAGCCGTCCCTTATCCAATTTAATGGCGTCCCAGTCACCATCAATACGAAATCGCCAATAAGACCCATCGAGTCTCTCTATAATCGTTACAGCCCCCATCACCCTATCTAGAATTGCATCTGCGGTTAACCGTTCCATTTGAGAATAATACGAATCAATTTGAGCCGACAATTGACCAATCCCCTGAATACTAATTGTCATTATGACTGGTAATATCAACGCGATTAAGCCCATGCCCAAAACCCAGGAAAGCAACCCGTATCCAGACCTAATCTCGCATTACTCCATACCAGTAATGACCATCACGAATACGATATGTAAAAACACCTTGCGTAGGGGTATTCATCTGAAACTTAGATAATGGCACCTCTCCAACAAGAATATATTTCAACACATCGCCATATGCCGTTTCAACTTGAGTCAAATGATGAGTAACCTGACCAGTAAAAAACGAACTCTGTAACACCATCAGAATAAAAAGTGGCGCTAACACCCCTATCACGACCAAAGTAACCACCCATTCCATTAACAATGACATCCATTTAGAGTAGATCAAACAATCATTAACGTCAACTAAATCTAAAGGCAAATATTATCTTACGTACTTGATATTAATCCCACTCATTCCAATCCCCACCGATGCCGATCTTTCGATACCCCCAATAA
This sequence comes from bacterium, assembly GCA_018700055.1. GTDB lineage: Bacteria > Margulisbacteria > Marinamargulisbacteria > UBA817 > JABISL01 > JABISL01. The sequence goes on from JABISL010000045.1 coordinate 21,795, forward strand.
AAATAAAAACTGACCCGGCACGCTTAGCAGTTCCCGAAGGTTTAAAACCTAACTCCCGTGACATACGAATGCCAACATCGTATGAGATTGGCAATAAGGACCTCTGAACAATATCTTCCGATTGAACCAGTTCAAAATAAGGGGAGTTGAAGCGACAAACCACATCCTCCCCACTAGTTATGGCTACTAGTCGTGAATAATGAAGCAACATTCCCAAATGAAACACATAGCTCTTTTGCTGAGCCAATCCCATCAAGCGGTACCCCATCCATCCACCTGTAGCCAATACAGCACTAATAAATAGAACGACAATCCACTCTACCAGAACAAATCCCTTTTTACATTGAATTGAGCCTATAACCAGCCCTGCCACTTCATTATTGGAAAAGCCAATCCATGACCTAGAGTTAAAAAGGGAACTAAAGGAATCGTAGCCCGACGATCTAGTCGTCCCCAAATCAGCAATAAACCAACACTAAGCCCCGCGATAACAATTCCTATATATACTGAGACCAATGCGACTTGTCCGCCCCATACCAAAACAAACGCAGATGATATCAACCCATCAGCCCCACCCAACACTTCTTTTGAAATCATCCGCCGCCCCAACTGGTTCGAGATAAGAACTACAACTATAGGAAAGACCGCCAAGATTAAGTCATCGTAACGCGCCTGGCACAACGCAAAAACAACCCCGGCACCAATCAAAGCACCGGAAAACATATACGGAACGACTTGAGACTTTAGATCAGTAACACAACAGGCCAGCAATCCCCCCCAATAAAACAGGCTAAATAGAGTCAAGCGGGGCTTGATGCTCCTTAAAGGCAGTCACTGTGTTCTTCATTAACATAGCAATAGTCATTGGTCCGACACCGCCGGGAACAGGAGTAATCGCTGATGCAACGGATGACACTTCATCATAAGCAACATCACCCACTAACTTGGATCCTTTTTCCGTCTCAGGGGCATCCACTCTGTTGATACCTACATCAACAACAACCGCTCCCTCTTTGACCATAGATGCCGTTACATATTCTGGAATCCCAATTGCGGCGACCAAAATATCTGCCTGCTTTGTAATTGATTCTAAGTTTTGAGTTCGAGAATGACATATAGTAACCGTGGCATTCGCACCCGATTCTTTTTGAACCATCATTGCGGCTAAGGGTTTGCCCACAATATTGCTTCGGCCCAAAATCACAACATGCTTACCTGCCGGGTCTATATCATAAAACTTAAGTATTTCCATAACCCCATAAGGCGTACATGACTTAAATGTTCGTTGCCCTTGTAAAAGCTTACCTACATTCTGAGGATGAAACCCATCAACGTCTTTTTCTGGAGAAATCGTATTCAACATCTTGTCTTCATCCATGTGAGACGGCAATGGCAGTTGAAGCAAAATACCATCAACAGCGTCATCTGCATTTAACCCGTTCAACAATGCAACCAATTCATCTTCCGTCGCATCTTGAGACAATATATGTTCAAACGACTCTATTCCCAAGTCAGCACAGGTTTTTTTCTTCATCCCTACATAGACTTTTGACGCGGGGTTCTCCCCTACAAGAATTACGGCTAAACCCGGTTTTCTACCTGTAAATGTATCAATTTCAGTTTTCAGTTCGGCACGAATTGAGGCAGAAACCTCTTTTCCTAATAATTGTTTTGTCATTGTTGTTTCCATAATCAGTCAGAGAGACTATTTGTTAAGAACGTGAGTCACGTTATCTTCGACGCCATCCACTTCCTTTTGATAAGTCCCTTCTTTGTACCCTTCATTCTGACGCTTGTGGTTAAGGTCATTTTTCTTAAAATAGAGATCTAAAACCTCTTTTGCATCCATATCAGCAACCGTACACATAGACACCCAGAAATGAAGCATATCTACCAACTCGATCTTGATGTTGTCCCAATCTTCATCCATTTTCTTCCACCATTTCCAACTCAAGCTATCTACAGCTTCAGCACCTTCTTGTTGCATGGCTAAATAGAAATTAAGAAACCACTTACGCTTTTCTTCCGAATCCGTCTTAATCGTTTCATATAACGAATCATTAATCTTCTTATTCAACTCTATTTGCTTATCAAAAACGGCTTGTAAATCCATGGTTGGCTCCCTTATTTATCGAGTGTTACAAGAGTATCAAAGCCTCGCACGATGGACAAGGCAAAGGTGCCAGGCACCCAAGGCAGAAAGGTGCCACCCTTGCCTCAAAAATAGATTTGTTAGTACGTCATATATTAATTTACAATCATATTATCTAACGTATAATAGATGTATGAGCAGACCCAAACGAATTCAATACAAAGGTGCCCTTTACCACATTTTCAATCGAGGGAATGCGCGAAGGACAGTTTTTTTCTCAGAATCCCACTATGACAAACTCCTAGAGTTACTCTACCTAGCCAAACTCAAATTCAATATTGAATGCCATGCTTACTGCTTCATGAAAAACCACTATCACTTAATGATAAGTACCCCAAATGGAAATATTACCCAAGCAATGCACTTCGTTGGGTCTCACTTAGGACGTGCCATCAATCAAGACTTGAATAGCGAGGGACCTCTCTTCAAAGGTCGTTTTCAATCTATCTTGGTCGACTCGGATACATACTTTCTCAGACTTAGCCGATATATCCATCTAAATCCCGTTAAAGCCAAATTAGTAAACCACCCCAAGGAGTATGTCTGGTCCAGCTTTAAATATTATGACGGAACGACACAAGCTCCCAGATGCTTAAGCAAAAAAAGAACATTATCGTATTTTAAAAACAGAAACGAATACAGTTCTTTCGTTGAAATGGGCATCGATGAAGAGCTAGACGCCTTCTACAGCAAAAAAAACATTTCAAAGATACTCGGCTCAGCTCAGTTCAAACAAAAAGCACTAACTATCTAAGGCTCTCTCGTAAGCGCATTAATCCAATGAATGGCGCTTCATCTGAATCAGGAAGTGGTACAACATGCACATCTTCTAAGTCGGATTCATCAAGACATATTTGAATAGCCGTTTGTAGTGCTTCACCAAAATACCCCTTCGTACCCAAACTACCCCCCAACAAAAACGTGCGACATCCTTTTACCTTATCAATGTCGGTTAAAGGCCAATCATTTTGAGATAACGATTTAAATATATGCCCTTCCAAAATTAGTTGAATAAGGGACACAATATACGCCCCCATCCGACTAATATCATCAATATGATGTAAAAACAGATCCCGACTATCACTCATTTGTTTGGCAGAATAGCCTGTAATCGTCTTAAATGCCCGACCAGAGATAAGGTCCTCGGCCTTTTGTTCAGATCCTTGCGAATCAGTCATCCGAACATCATATAGATGACCATCAGTAATAAATTGGAGACGTCCCTTAGAATCCACTTCGCAAAAGCCACCCCCCAATCCCGTTCCAGGTCCAATATAACCTACCGTTTGATCCAATACATAACCTGAAAGCGACTCATCTTGCAGACACTCAATAACCCCACCTGCCATTTGTGCCTCGGCATCATTCATTACTGTAAGTCTCGTATTCTTTGCAAACAATGGCGCCAAGAAAGAGATCAAATCCAATCCATCAAACTCACCCTGAACGATACTCATGTTGTTACATGACCCTGGCGAAATGACCCCGTCTATAATGCGACCCGGACAGGCGATTAAAACTTGTGAAATATGACACCCAGAAGGCACCTTAGATTGCTTAGAAATATCATCAAGAATCGTCGAAAAAAGCTGATGCAACCCCTTTTTCCCTTTAATTGTTTCTCGAACTTTTCGAAAATAAAAGTCATCGGTTGAGGTCGCATTTGAAGGCAATACTCCATAAAACGTCTTGGTTCCACCCAGATCCACTAATAGCAAACCACTCATCATAATATTTTCCCTCTGCCCAAAATCCGATTGGGATCAAAAGCGTGTTTAATTGCGCGCATTAACCCTAACGTTTTTTCGTCAAATTGAGTAGACATAAACCGTTTCTTACTGACCCCTACACCATGCTCTCCGGTAATCGTTCCACCCAACCGAATCGCTTCATTAACAACCTGACTCATAACATCCATAGATACCGATTCCCATTCTGAGTCAGGAAGATCCATTTTCAACACATTCACATGAATATTACCGTCTCCTAAATGACCATATCCAATGATCTTTAAGGGCGATTGATCATTTAAATGCCCCAAAAAAAGCATCATCTCACCAATAGAAGCTGGAGGAACGGTAACATCTTCGGAGCGTTTCATTCCCCCCAATTCAGTTAAAGCTGGGGAAATGTTTTTTCGACAATCCCAAAGCACATCCCAATCCAAGTCTGTCTTCCATTTATCCACTACCCCTTCAGTACTCACTAATCTATTGATCTGATCAAGAACCGCATTATGGTGGTCGCCCTCAAATCGAAAAACTACATAAACAGGCGTCTGAGGAATAGATACATTTTTCCCTTTACAATTGAAAACAGAATCCACACATTCTTTCGTCCAATACTCGGCCAATACAGGCTGATACCGTGTACAAACCGATTGAACAATCGTCATAGCCTCATCCATGGTATCCGCCATATACAGAACATCCTGGGACGCACTAGATGGGGAAACCAAGCGCAATGTAATCTCGGTTATCACGCCCAATACACCTTCACTACCAACCAATAATTTTATCAAATCAAAGCCAGCTACATTTTTGCGAAGTTTACCCCCCAATGAGAAAGACTCCCCTGTTGGAAAAAAGCCTTTTAAACCCACAACATAATCCCCCGTCACACCATATTTGAGACATGACGGGCCGCCCGCATTAACCGCTACATTACCGCCTATAGAACAAGTCGTTTCACTTGCTGGGTCTGGGGGATACCACAGCCCCGCTTCCGCAACAGATCGCTTGAGATCAGATAATATAACTCCGGACTCTACAGAAACCATACAATTAGCAACATCTACTTCATGAATACGATTTAGTAATTCCAGAGACAAGACAACATCGCCATCCAATGGAACAGCCCCCCCACTCTTACCAGTCCCCGCTCCACGAACAACGAGAGGCACACCATGCAAATTAGCTAATCTAATCACCTGACCTACTGTCTCGGGTGTCTGAGGAATAATTAACCCAAAAGAACGCCCTTCTAAACCAGGCGTCTTATCTGATAAATAGTCATCTGGAACAATACGTTCAACCTTACTATACGAGAGCTCTTCAACAGCGTCAAAGAACTCTAATAGGTCAGCGTTCTGCATTCTCTATGATTTGAGAAATAACATCAGCATCGGGTAATCCAACGAAAAACTCGCCATTGATAATTAGGGAAGGTGTAGACCGTATGCCTACATACTCACCAGCTTCCAAATCCGCTGCTACTTTGGCATGAATCTTAGAATCCTTCAGACAAGATCTAAATGCGGGCATAGTTAAGTCTAAGTCCCTAGCCATTTTATCCACAACACCGCCATCCAAAATACTTTGCTTATTAAATATCTTATCTGTCATCTTCCAGAATCTACCTTGTTTGCCAGCACATTCCGCAGCATAAGCAGCTTCTCTTGAGTAAGGATGTCCATCCAATGGGAAGTGTCGAAATACTACTCGGATTTTATCTGGGTAACGTTTCAATAATGCTTTGATCTCCAAATTGGTTTTGGCACAATACCCACATTGATAATCTGCAAACTTAATAATCGTAACAGGTGCGCTCAAATCACCCTTGTGATAACTCCCATCAGGATTAGGAGCAACCTCAACCAATGTCGGTCTCGGGATCTGGCTCTCAACGCCATGAACTACAAACAACTTCTCTACTAATGCCTTATACAGGACTTTCTGTTTAGCTTGCAACAAATGCTGCTCAATTTTCCGTTCAACTTCTTCTTTGGTAGTTCCTTTAGGCAGCTGCCTTACATTCATCTTATAAAACGACTCAACCTCTTGCTCCGATACTCTTGCAATTGACTCGACTTCTTGAAAAACCAATCCATCACGAGACGTCTTACGCCGAAACGCTTCAGCATCTAAGATCCGCATTGCTAAAGCTTGCTTACGCGCACTAAATATTTGTTTCTCTAGTTTAAATAGATCGGACCGAATATCCTGATCCAAAACCCTTAGCGATATTTTTTCACCACCAATAACCCCCGCCGTTCGATTCGCCCCCCCTGCACTACCAGATAAATCAGTCAAAATAGCATAGCTAACAAACCAAACAACTGGAACTATCATTGCCACTACAATCCCATTAAAAGACGCGCCAAAGTCAGGACGTTTTATGATAGAGTCGGCCGTAACCCGACGCCAAAGGACAAAAGTAATCCCCAAAACCAATATGACAAACCCACTATTTGCCAAACAGAATGGACAAAAGCTCTTAATCAAAATGGCTTGAACAAGAACTAGTCCCACGCATACTAACGTAGAGGGAATACTTAGAAGAATAATCCAATGTAACGATTTACGATTCGCAGACTCATCATCTGGAAACTGAATCAACCGATAAACCAAATATACGATTGCCGAGAAGTAACTTAGGCCAAGCAACGCAACGGGAACGCCCATAATCTGTGAAAATGAACTCGACAACACGGCCGAACACCCCGATACAGCACAAGTTTGAGAGCCCAAAAAATGAAGCCCGGTCAAATAGAGCGCGTTAAATAAACCAAGTACAGATGTAACTAGAAGTAGAAGTCCCATAGAGACTTACTATATCGTTAATATTGGATTAGATCCACATATTCTATTGAAATTTTTGAGGTTTAATCGGTATACTAAGCGACACATAAAAAATGCTCCTGTAGCTCAGTCGGTAGAGCGCATCCATGGTAAGGATGAGGTCAGCGGTTCGATTCCGCTCGGGAGCTCCATTTCAGATAAGATTCAGATCCACCTAAGGGGGGACAGAATCAAGACTACTCGAAATGAAATCGTAGCAGCCTTAAGCCGCAGGCGCGTCACTTCTACCTACAAGGGTCCATACCGTCCTCTTTACGCCCATTAAACCGACACATATAATGGGCCCATGTCAGAAAACTGGAAATCAGACCTCTCCATAGGCGAAGAAATCATTGATAATGCACATCAAGAGGTTTTTGACCTCACAACGATGCTGGATAATGCGATCAATGAAAACAGTCGAGATGCTCTTGACCCGATTATCAACTTCCTAGAATCACATGTAATTGACCATTTCCATGAGGAAGAAGACATCATGTCATCCATCAATTACAGTGACTCTGAAGAACATCGGCAGGACCACGCAATTTTTCAAGTACAAGTTGCTGAGTTACGACGTTTATTTGATGAAGAAAAACACACCACTCACTTGGTTTATCGCATTAGACAGTTTGTAGACAAACTCATTTATCACATCGGAACTGTTGATATTAAACTCGCCAAAATAAAAAATACACATAAAGGGTCTCATGACTAAAAAAGCGCATAAGGTATTCGAGGCTTATCTTAAGGATAATGACAGTCGCTACACCACTCAAAAAAGAGCGATTGTAGAAAAAATAAGCAAAAAGAAAAACCACTTTGAAGTCGATTCTTTTTTAGCTGAAATGAATAAAGGAAACGAGCGTTTTTCACGCGCAACGGTCTACCGAACACTTAAGCAACTTCTGGATGCAGGTCTTCTCCAAAAAATCACTGCCAAAGATGGCCGTGTATATTATGAACAGAACTTTGGGGAAAGCCATCATGATCACCTAATCTGTAATAATTGTGGCAAAATCATCGAAATCAAAGACGATAAAATCGGCGCCATCTTTAACAACTACTGTGACACTCTCAACTTCGATATGGAGTATCGCTCAGTTCACATTTATGGCACGTGTAAACAATGCCAAAAAAAATAATCGGCGCCTGCGGCTGAGAGCCGATCGAATTTACTCCGATCAAACGTGATCCATCTGGGGCCTTCGAGACCCATAGTGGATCTAATATTAAATACTACTCAGCCCAGCTAGTCCCACACGCAACATCTACTTTTAATGGGATGGGCCAGTCTACTACAGACTCCATCTCTTGCTTAACAACAGTGGTTAAGGACTCAACTTCTTCTTTTTTTACATCAAATACCAATTCATCATGCACCTGAATAATTAATTTAGATTCAAAGTTATGCTTATCCATCGCCGTCGCGACTTTTATCATCGCCATCTTCATTATATCGGCTGCGGTCCCCTGCACTCTGGTATTTACAGCTATACGCTCTGAGAACGCTATACGTTGTTTGTTAGTAGATAATATTTCCGGCAGCGGCCGTTGCCTGCCAAAGTCAGTGGCCACCATGCCATTATCTCTTGCATACGTTTTGGTATCTTCTATAAAGTCCTTTATCGTTGAAAACTGATCATAGTACGCATCAATAATAGCCTGTGCTTCTTTTCTTAGAATTCCCAATTGATCGGCCAAAGCGAATGCCCCTTGCCCATAAGTAATCCCAAAGTTAATGGCTTTTGCATGACCGCGCTGTTCTTTGCTAACCATCTCATAATCTACATTGTAGACAAGGGCAGCTGTCGCACGATGAATATCTCTGTCCGCTTGAAAAGCAGCTGTCATATTGGGATCCTTCGATAAGTGCGCCAACACCCTAAGCTCAATTTGGGAGTAATCCACAGAAAGAATCGATCCATTATCAAACGAAGAAATAAAAGCATGACGGAGACGCCCCCCCTCCTCTGTTCGAATCGGAATATTCTGGAGATTGGGGTTGGTTGAAGATAATCTGCCTGTCGCTGTAACCGTTTGGTTAAAGTGGGTATGAACCATCCCCGTTTCGGCCAAAACCATTTTTGGTAGTGCATCCACATAAGTACTCAACAACTTCGTTAACGTACGGTATGCCACCATTTTTTGAGCAATCGGATGGTGAGCCGATAGTTTTTCTAATACGGACGAATCTGTCGAAATACCTGTCTTAGTCTTCTTAATAACGGGAAGACCTAACTTGCCAAACAGTATCTCTGAGAGTTGTTTTGGTGAGGCCAAATTAAACGGTTCCCCGGCCAAGTCATGAATTTCTTTTTCTAATGTGGTCACTCGATCCGAAAACTCCGAATGAAGTGTACCTAAGTAGGGAAGATCTATCGCTACCCCATCCCACTCCATTTGAGCCAATACGTCTTGCGTAGGTAATTCAATATCATAAAAAATGGTCTTGTACTGATCCTCAATCAAAGGAAAAAACAAATCTCTTAATCGATACGTAAAATCAGCATCCGCTGCCCCATATTGAGTAGCGAGGTTAATATCTACATCATTAAAGGTTGTTCCCCCTGATTCTTTCATAACAGACTCAAACGTCTGCATTTCAATTCCCAAGTGAGTTCCTACTAAGGCCTTTAGACCGACAGGTTCTTGAGGATATAAAAGAAATGCTGCAAGTAATGTATCAAATGCAATCCCTCTTAACTGAATCCCATAATTCAATAACACTCCCATTTCATATTTGCCATGATGAGTATATTTAGGAATACTTGAATCCTCTAAAATAGGCTGAAGTAACGTCAGAATCGGAGACTTGTCATAAGGCAGTTTCACTATCGGTTTTGGTGTATCAAAAAGTGGTATTGTCTGCGTCATTTCACTGGTTTCATGAACATGTTTATTTAACGGAATGTAATAGCCTTTTCCAGCTGACATCGAAATCGCTATCCCTACAATTTGAGCACCGACAGCATTCTTACCTGTCGTCTCCAAATCAATTGCAAACCCATCTTTCATCAAGGGCAATAAGCGCTCTAACATGCCCACTGACTCAATACATTGATAGATTCCGTCCACTGCTTTTTTAACAACTTCGGGAGATTCCTCAGATGAGTCTTCACTCGGAGTATCCGAAACCAACGGTGTCGTGATTTGACCAATACGACTCTTATATTTCTGAGTTAGATTCTTAAACTCATACTCTTCAAATGTATCAATAATCGATACCCAATCCGGAGTGTAAGCGTTATCAGACATTGTCAATTGAACGGGAACATTCACATCAATCGTAGCCAATGTTTGAGATATCTACGCCATTTCCTTATCAGTAGTTAACTTAGCCCGAACACTATTGGACTTAAGGTAGCCAACATTCTCATAAATAGTATCCAAGTCACCATATTCCTTAAGTAGCATTATCGCCGTTTTTTCACCTACGCCTTTTACTCCAGGAATATTATCTGACGAATCCCCTTTCATAGCTTTCATATCTACGATCTTGTCAGGAGGAATTTCATAGCGTTCCAATACCATTTCAGGCGTATAAATAATCGTTTCCCCTTTTCGTTGAGTCACAACTTTCGTCCGGTCTGTAACCAACTGAAGCGAATCCAAATCCCCTGTCATGATATAAGAATCTACAGCCTGTTCATCCGCTTGCCGTGCTAAGGTCCCTATGATGTCATCGGCCTCAAACCCAGCCATTTCATAGGTATTCAGACCAAGCTTCTTCAGCACTTCATACAAATAAGGAATTTGACTGGAGAACTCTACCGGAGCAGGTGGCCGATGGGCTTTATACTCCTTATACATTTTATGACGAAACGTAGGCTCTTTCCGATCAAGACAGATACAAACATGATCTGGCTTAAACTGGTCCATACAATTAAACAATAATGATAAAAACCCATAAACAGCATTACTCGGCTGCCCATCTGGAAACGTTAAATTAGGAGGAAACGCATAAAACGCACGATACGCGAGACTAAACCCATCTACAATTAAGAATTTCTTACTCATTTACGACTCCATCACATTAAGTGCCCCATCCAACCCAATTTCTCTGTAGTAACAAGTAGATCGTGACTCACCATTTTTGGTATGAGTATGACAAACCCCTTTTCCTTCCTTAGTAACAAGAAACAATAATGAGTTCTGTTCGCAATTAATCCGAACCCCATCCAATTTTAAGCGATCACCAGAAGTCGCTCCCTTTTCCCATAACTCATTGCGAGATGTACTCCAAAAGGTTGCATATCCTGTTTGAAGACTGTGCGTTAGTGCTTTTTTATTAAGATACGCAACAATGAGAACTTGAAGGCTAGTACTGTCCTGCACAACAACTGGAACTGTATCAGACTCTATCCCAGCCACTTTTTTTAACTTCTTAAAATCTATTGCCAGTGCCGCCCCTTCTTCTAAGTCATTAAAACTCATTGAGACGCCAACTTATAATCAGACAGTTCCTTAGGTAAAGGAAAGTGAATCCCTTTTTCAGTACTTTCTTTCTTTTGAATATTAACTTGAGGGTATTTCTCATAAATAAGGTCTACCAATTGTTCAACCAAATACCATGGAACTGATGCGCCGGAAGAAATACCTAAGCACTTTTTTCCTTCTAACCAATCAAAACTAAACTCATCCGGAGTATCAATAATAAAACTATCAATACCAGCCTCTTGGGCCGTTTCACGAAGCCGATTACTATTAGAGCTGGCAACTGATCCTACTATAATCACCAAATCACATATCTCGGCCAATTCCAAAACAGAGTCCTGACGGTTTTGGGTCGCATAACAAATATCTTCTTTGCCGCCTGTGACTAAGTTAGGAAACTTAGTCTGTAGCTTCTCTATTAAATGGGTAGTGTCCCTTACAGATAATGTCGTTTGAGTTAAAACCCCGACCTCTATATCCGCCGGTAAATCCAACGCCTCAATATCGGCTTCATCCTCAATAATATGTCGCAAATGGTCCTTAACATATCCCGAGGTCCCAACCAACTCTTGGTGACCACGATGACCAATTAATAAGGTATGTACTTCTCTCTTAGAAAAACGAGTCGCTTGCCGATGCACTTTAGTTACCAAAGGACACGTCGCATCGATTACTTTTAATCCTCTGTCCTTAGCCGCTTCAAACACATCTGGGGCTGTTCCATGAGCACTAAAGATAACCACCTTGTCATCTGGTACATCCGCTAGTTCTTCAATAAAAATAACCCCGCGTTTCTCAAAATCCTTAATGATCGATGTATTGTGAACAATCTCATGTCTAACGTATAAAGGAGTCCCATACTTTTGAAGCCCAAGTTCAACAATCTCAATTGCGGATGACACCCCAGCACAAAACCCTTGTGTATGTGCTAAATGTATTTCTTTTAGTGTCTGAGTCATAGTGGCCTGATTATAGCAAAAGCACAGCCACTCAGCTATACTGGACCCCATGATTAAACAACGACAAACGCTATCGGCTAACATTGGCGGCGTTTTGATGGGATCCGATCACCCGATTGTTATCCAGTCTATGACTAATACGCCAACACGTAATATTGCTGACACAATTGCCCAAATCAAAGAACTTGCCGACGCTGGATCTGAACTAGTCCGCATTACAGTAAACGATATGGAAGCCGCAGACGCTGTTCCCGAAATCATTAAAACTCTCCGTAAAGACGGTTATAAAACGCCTATCATTGGCGACTTCCACTATAACGGTCACATACTCTTAACCAAACAAAAAGAATGTGCCCGACTCCTCGACAAATACAGAATCAACCCTGGAAATGTAGGAAAAGGCGAGAAACACGATGATAATTTCGCCCAAATGATTCAAGTGGCCATTGATAACAACAAGCCCGTTCGCATTGGCGTAAACTGGGGATCCTTAGATCAAGACCTTTTCACTCAAATGATGGCGGAAAATGCAGCTCTATCAAAGCCAAAAAGTTTTAAAGAAGTCGTTATTAACGCCATGGTTGAGTCTGCTATATCTAACACAGAGATGGCAATCAAACTGGGACAACCCAAGGATAAAATCATCGTCTCCGTCAAAATGTCCGAGATTCAGGATATGTTAAAAGCTTATCAAACGCTTGCTGCCAAAACAGACTATATCCTCCACTTAGGACTTACCGAAGCCGGAGCTAATGTAAAAGGAATCGCCTCTAGCGCGGCTGCCTTAGCCATACTTCTTCAGCAAGGAATTGGAAACACAATTCGCGTTTCTCTCACACCCGAACCTGGCGTCCCCCGATCTCGAGAAGTCGAAGTCTGCACCAACCTACTTCAAACTATGGACTTCCGATATTTCCGCCCTACCGTTACCAGTTGCCCAGGATGCGGAAGAACCGACAGCGACTACTTTGTTCATTTGGCAAAAGACGTTAACGACCACATCGACGAAATGATTCAAAAATGGCGCGTTACCTACCCCGGTATCGAACAACTCAAAATAGCCGTGATGGGCTGTGTCGTAAATGGCCCGGGTGAAAGCAAGTATGCCAACATCGGTATCAGCCTACCGGGTATTCGCGAAACGCCTACCGCACCTGTCTATATAGACGGCAAACTCCATTGTACCCTCAAAGGGGATCACATTACGGAAGAATTTATGGCGCTTCTCGAAAACTATATTAAGACTCGATATGGAAAAGCTGTAACTGTTTAAGTAAGCCTTACTTCCTGCCCCTTAACTGATTCAAAAAAATCGCCTTCACGATAGACCAATTGGCCATTCACAAATGTCATCAATGGCAGCCCTTGAACATTCCATCCATCAAATGCAGACCAGTTACTCTTCGTATTCAACTTACCCGATTCGATTCGACGAGACGCATTCATATCAACTAACGTAAGATCCGCCCAGTTTCCCACACGAAGTGAACCACGTTTTTCAACATTATATGTAGCAGCTGGTCCGTGACACATCCACTGCACTACTTGCTCTAACGAACACTTACCTTGATTAACCAAATTCAGCATTAATGATAATGACGTCTCAACGCCAGGCATCCCCGAAGGCGCTTTTCCAAACGGCTGCTTCTTCTCTTCAACTAAATGAGGAGCATGATCCGTTACAACCATGCCAATCGTAGAGTCCATCAATCCAGCCCATATAGCCTCTGCATGACGCGAGTCTTCTCTAAGGGGCGGATTGATCTGAGCAAATGTTCCAAGACGATCATACAGCCCTTCACCATGAAGCAAGAAATGCTGAACACAGGCCTCCGTAGTCACAAAAGGACTTTTCAATTCTCGTAAGAACTCCGTTTCCTCTTGAGTTGTTAAGTGAAGAATCTGTAATCGACGCTTATATCGGTCCGCCAACTCACATAAACGCTTGGTCGCCTTAATTGCCGCTTCAGGAGATCGAATTCGTTCATGGTCACTCACATCCGTAGACCCCGAGTACTTCTCTACGTTCTCTTGGATAATACCTTCATCCTCAGAGTGAATAGCTATGAGCTTGGACCCGTTGGCAAATATAGATTCCAATACCGCTTGGTCATCCACCAACATATCACCAGTTGAGGACCCCACAAATATCTTAATCGCTGCCACATTCTCAACCGTATTAAGGACATCCAAATTATCGGAGGTCGCCCCAATGTAAAAGTTATAGTTAATCAGTGATGTCTCTGAAGCAATTTGCTTCTTCTCCGCCATTGCCTCCGCCGTTATCGTAGATGGAATGGTATTGGGCATATCAAAAAAGGTGGTTACGCCACCCGATGCCGCCGCTCTCGCACCCGAATAAATACTTTCCTTATGCGTCACTCCAGGATCACGAAAATGAACATGACTATCAATTACACCTGGCATTAACGTTAAGCCTTTTTCATTAATCTCACATTCCACTGATGCATTAATGGACGGCGCGATCTCTACAATCTTTCCATCTCTTACTAAAAGGTCTCCTTCTCGGATCCCTTCTGGTAATACCATCTGAACATTTTTAATTAACAGTGAGTCTATCATTCCGGTCTTTCTCCTATAACTGCATAAGATCCCATCATATCTACGTCCGAATACTCTGACCTGATATTAATCCAGCCGTGTTGAGTTAAAAGTTTTTTTACATCATCCACCGAAATGGTCGTAAACTCATGCTTAGTGAATGGAATTTGATCCATTTCTGTTTTATCTCGAATCCCAATAACCAAACGCGCTCCCGGTTTGGCGATACGTGCTAGCTCTGACATCCCCTTTGTAACATCTGGCCAAAAATATAAGGTGTTCACAGTAGCAATCTTCGTCATCGTTTGGTCCTCATAGGGCAATCTACTTATATCACCGGTAACCAAACGCACTCGTCCTTGCTTAATTGAGCGTCGATTGCGACTGATCGCCTGTTTCACCATTGTTTTGGAATAGTCCAATCCAAATATTTGCCCGTTAGGAACCTGCTTTGCGATATCTTCTATCAAGGCTCCGTGACCAAATCCGACTTCTAAGACATGATCCCTCAATGTCAAATCCAAGCCATCCAATACCAACTCATTAATACCAGCATTTCCTTTAGACATCATACGACCAAACGCTAGCCCCAATAGTCCTGAGGGCTTCTTTAATTGCTTAGCTACTATTCTTTCAGGAAGCGCTCTCAGAAAAAGTCTAAACAAACTCATTTAGACAAAAACTCTCGAAACGCCTTGGCCGCAATATCCGTCCGAAAATGCATGCCTTCAAACTCGATTTGCGTCACACCTTCATAAGCATTTTCAACCGCGTCCTCTAACTCGGCATGACGGGCAACAACACCCAAGACTCGGCCACCATTTGTAATTAACTGACCCGATTCATCCTGCTTGGTTCCCGCATGAACAACATACACGTCCTCTCGGCCGTCAAATTCCTCAACACCCGTAATAACATCCCCTTTATGATAACTACCCGGATACCCTTCAGAAGACACAACGACATTTACAACCGCATCGTCATTCCATTTAATATCAATATCCTTTAATCGCTTTTCATTCATAGCGACAAAAATTTCTAAAAGGTCTGTTTCCAACCTCGGAAGCACCACCTGAGTCTCCGGATCACCAAAGCGAGCATTAAACTCCACGATAGACGCGCGGTCATCCACAATCATCAATCCGGCATAAACAATCCCAACGAAGGAAATGCCATCTTTTTTCATTCCGTCTAGAACAGGCTTAAAGACCTCTCTGTCCACTTGTTCCAATACTTTATCTGTGACTAGAGGCGTTGGCGTATATGCACCCATACCACCCGTATTAGGACCTTTGTCATTATCGAAAACCGGCTTATGATCCTGTGCAGGAACCATTGGAACAATCGTCTCGCCATCCATAAATGCAAACAAAGACGCTTCTTCGCCTTCTAAGAAGTCTTCAATTACCACACGGTTCCCAGCATCACTAAACGCATTATCGATCATAACCGAATTAAGAAATGCCAAAGCTTCCTTTTCATTCTGAGAGACAGATACGCCTTTCCCCGCCGCCAATCCATCCGCCTTAATCACAATTGGATAGGTATTACGAGATAACAAATAGTCTCTTGCAGGTTCGAATTCCGTAAACTCTTCATACGCAGCTGTAGGAATTCCATGACGCTTCATAAACGCCTTTGCCCACGATTTAGAACTTTCTAATTGAGCTCCAGCTTGCGTTGGCCCAACGATGCCCAATCCTTCTGCCTGAAACTGATCCACAATCCCATTCGATAGAGGCACTTCAGGCCCCACAAACGTTAAATCCATTTTTTGCGCTTTTGCAAACTCTAAAAGGGTTGGGATATCGCCATCTTTGATGTCAATATTAGTAGCTAGTTCAGCCGTTCCGGGATTTCCTGGTGCTACATATAATTCCGTTAATAAAGGGCTTTTAGCTAACGCTTTGGCCAATGCATGTTCTCTTCCGCCGGATCCAACTAATAATACTTTCATGGCAAATCGCCTCCCAAATAATGTGCCTATCATGATATCAGAGTGTTCCACGAAGGCATACTGCTTGCGACTGATCTCTGGGTCCTGTATTATCGTAATATATTGATTTGATTCACGATTAACGAGGCAAAATGAACTGGCAAGAACTCCTAAATATTTATCACCAAAACACGGATCCTAACACACTGGAATGTATCCCAGGAAACTATAGTGACACGGAAATTGGACAGTGCATCACTGCAATGGCCAATTGTGATGGCGGCACGGTTTTAATCGGAATCGACTTTCGCAACTTTCATTTGCGAGGGTTTTCTCATGATGAGCAATGGGTTCATCAAGTCATTAAGACGTATTGTGACCCTCAACCTGAGGTCAGAATTGATACTGTTCCTAGAGGAAACAAGATCATTGGAATCATCACCGTATCCAAAGGTGAAAATACACCATACATGTTTGATCGAAAATGCTATATTCGTGAATCTGGAAAAACGCAGCTCGCATCAATTGAACGTGAACGTACTCTTAAAAAATTAGGAATATCCAATCTACCCGATCCCTTTGACACGTTAATCCCAATTCAAATATCATCACCTGAAGCCGTCCAAACGGCTATCGCACAGTCCCAACCGGCTCTTTCTACGGAAGTCGGGTACAACACACATCTCATCCCACCCATATCGGAAACCCCACCCCCTCCTCCGGCCCCAATCGCACCACCTATTCAAATACCTGATGCCCCAGCAGTTAGTCTAGATTTGCCCCCTCAAATCGAACCCATTACACCGGTTATACAGACGCCTCCTTCAGCGCCAAACATACCTGAACCAGCGATATTTCAAGTCGAACAGCCAGTTATTGAACCAATACAACCCATTTTCACTCCTGAACTGACAAAAATGCCCGAGCCCACGCAAAAAACACGCAAAAAACGACGAAAAAAGCCCGATTTATCACGATATTCGATCAATAGACGTCAAAAACGGGCCATGACCTTCATTTTCAAAAAAGGACATATTCAAAACAAGGAATATCGAAAACTAGTCAATATCTCGCATAAAACAGCTCATTTGGAGCTAACTGCGCTAATTCAGATGAATTTACTCCAAACGGTGGGTGCCGGACGAAGTACTAAATATTGCCTTAGCCCACAACTCGAGCAAGTCACAAATGAATTAAACGGAATACAAACAGAAGTGCCTATACCAGCACCCGCAGCACCACCTGCTCAGCCACCAGTACCAACGACACCAGTTACACCAACTATTCCAATTCCACCTATACAAACTCAAACACCCATCCCACCACTACCTGAGCTATTTGAGCCTATTACAATTCCTATTCAATCAGCACCTATTCACCATGACCCCCTAAGTGAAATTCCATCCATTACCCAAGCCAAGACACCCCCCATAAAACTACCTGAACAAGCACAACATTCATCACCAAGCCCAACTCTTTCAGATCGATTCGATTCCATCAAAAAAGAAATCGACTTAGATGTTATCACGGAAGATACCGATGTTAATGAAGACGAACTTGAAACCGCTCTAATGGAAATTCAATACCTCATGGACGACCTAATCGATAACCCAAACGCTGGACGCCCCAAAGCCGTTCCCAACATTCGTGAAGAACGCGAGGCCATGGAACGCAAGCAATATGTAATCACCTACCTCAAAACGCATAGTATGATCTCTGATGTGCAATACGCTGAACTCCTCAACATTCCGGTTAGCACCGCTATTCAGGAACTTAACACGTTTGCCAACACCGGCTACCTCTGCCAGATCATCCAAGACGGCCGCGTCTTCTATCAATTGGCATCACGCCAGAACGCTACGATTATTTAAGATACTATTTTCGAAGGTCAAAAGTAACGCAGAGATTTGGAAAATTTAAGCGCCTGCGGCCGAGAGAGATGGAATTCATTTCCATCGAACGTGATCCATCTGCGGCCTTAAAGTCGCATGTGGATCTAATCTAATCAGATAACCCGGTCCCAGTCTTTTAACATGGGCTCGTAGCCCTTGCTTCGTATGACATCCAAAACCGTTTCTAACGGCCGTTCGTCAGAGATATCAAACTGATCCCCTGAGTCTAATCCCGTATAGCCTCCTGGACCTGTTTTGGACTCCGCACTCATATCCGTAACGCCGAGTGGGATCAGCTGATCTCTCAGAACGGCCTTTTCTCGTGTAGACAAAGCAATACCGATATCAGGAAACACTAGTCGGAAGGCACACATAAACTGAACGAGATCCTTGTCTGTTACAGGGTACTCCGACTTGAATGTCCCGGCGAACTTCTGAATCCGCGGCACAGATATACCCAACTTACTCTGCCAGTAGTGCTTATTAAGATACTGCACGTGATAGGCCAACGCAATCGAGTCATAGCGCCAATCATACAGGCCCAGTAACGCCCCAACATTGATTCGATGAAACCCTGCCTTTCCACCGCCATCTGGGGCATCCATACGTAGTTTATAGTTACGCTTCTTCCCACTGATATGAATCGCTTCATAGGTAGGTTGATGATAAGTCTCTTGATATAAGGTTAAACCATCGGCCCCAGCCTGAATCAATCGCTCATACTCTGCCTGTTTATGAGGATATACCTCAAGCCCAATCGACGAAAAAAACGGCTTCAACAACTTAATCATCTTCTCCAGGTAATCAACACCAGCCTTATCCGGTGCCTCCCCTGTTAATAACAGTATATGAGTAAACCCTTTTTCTTTTAGCTTTTGAGCATCCATTAGCGCTTGCTGTTCAGTGAGTGTTACACGCTTAATATCCAGATCCATACTGTATCCACAATACGTACAACGGTTATAACACTCATTCGATAAATAGAGTGGCGCAAACATCTTAATCGTATTCCCAAATCGTTGTTGCGTAATTGAATGAGATAACTGTGCCATAGGCTCCAAAAAATCCTGCGCAGCTATCGATAAGAGTACAGGCATATCCTCAACCGACCAGCTTGATTGATTCAGAACCGTCTCAACCTCAGAAGCGGTAACGCTTCGACACTCGTCCATCTTCTCCTGAATCGGTAATCGAGCGTAATACTCGCTAAACATTAGTCAAGAAAACCAGTGAGAGGTGAAGACGCTTCCGCTCGACTTCGTATAGACGGAATCCCTGCTTCATATCCTTTTCGGCCAGCGATAACAGCTTCTTTGAATGCTTCTGCCATAAGAACAGGTTTTTTTGCCGTAGCAATGGCTGTATTCACCAACACAGCATCTGCCCCCATCTCCATGGCCTCTGCCGCATGCGATGGTGCGCCCAACCCCGCATCAACAACAACAGGAACTGTGGCTTGGTCGATAATTATCTGAATTTGATCCTTCATGAGAATCCCTTTATTAGACCCTATAGGTGCGGCAAGAGGCATAACCGTAACAGTCCCAACTTCTTCCAAATGTTTAGCTAAAACGGGGTCAGCATTGATATAAGGAAGCACCTTGAATCCTTCTTTCACGAGTAATTCTGCCGCTTTTAACGTTTCAATTGGGTCAGGCAGCAAATAATTGGGATCGGGAATCACTTCCAGCTTAACCCAATCACACCCTGCCATTGCCTTTCCTAAACGTGCCAATCGAATCGCTTCATCGGCTGTTCTAGCACCCGATGTATTGGGTAAAAACAAATAGGAACTCGGATCTATCGCTTCCAAAAAATCATCTTGTGGTAGGTCTAAATTCACTCGACGAACGGCAACGGTCACTATTTCTGAACCTGATAACCGAACCGCCTTAGTCATCAAATCCAAAGACCCAAACTTCCCTGTGCCTACTAAAAGACGGGAATTAAACTCTTTTCCAGCGATAGTTAACAGTGTACTCATTAAGAGTATGATAAGCGATAGTCCTCTTTCCCTCAATCCCAGCTCACTACACGGCACTCTCCAGAGTCACTCTCAATCTGAATCGCCCCTAACTGATCTGTTCTGAGTATTTGGATACCACGATCCTTTAATCTATCTATTACACTCGGGTGAGGATGGTTATATCTGTTTCGACGTCCCGCACTAACAATCCCTATTTTCGGCGACACGCGATCTAGGAAAGGCTCTGTTGTAGACGACTTGCTTCCGTGATGCCCCACCTTCAACACCTCCACGTCCAGATAATCCGGCCAATACCTTAAGAGCTCTAATTCACCCTCCTCTTCCAAATCACCGGTAAGCAAAACACTACATTTACCATAGTCTAAACGAACTATTATGGAGTGATTATTTTCTGACAAAACCTGTTTTCCACTGATCGGAAACAGAATTTTAACATCAACTAAATCGTCAATACTTATTGATTTTCCTCGACTTATTTCATGATATTTAACACCCTGTGGATAAGTCAAAAGAACAGCCTTCCCCTTCTCGCTATTCGTAACCATTAATCGACCAACAGAAACGTTATCCAGAAGATAACCTACTCCACCATAATGATCCAAATCGAAGTGACTAATCATCACCCCGTCTAATCGATTGATTCCAAAATATCTCAAAGCAGGAACAACCACTTTTCTACCGTTATCCACAGCCGTCATTGCGTTTCCCGCATCAATCAAAAGCGTCCTTTTATTGGGAAATTGAATCAATGTGGCATCGCCTTGTCCGACATCCAGAAAGGTTATTTTTAATGACCCAGGCATCCAAAACCAAATCAAAAAACCAGCCAACCCCAAACCTAACCCAAACCAGGTTACAATCTTCAAAAACCTATTTTGAACATCCTTACTCGGTGGCGTAAGACACCACCAAAACACAATTCCCATCCATCCATACACCAATCCAATCACCCAAACTGGCGGGTTCCCAACACCCCACTGTAACCAAGAGATCTGACCCAAATAATGCGTTAGCCAAACTACTCCCCGTAGACTTTGCTCCAACCCCACCAACAAAAACGTACTCATCCATGGAATAAACAAAAATCCTATACATGCCAGTACCCCCAAAGGAACAACCCATTCAATTACCGCCATTAGAGCCGCATTCCCAACCAACGCTCCCAATGACAATGTATGAAACATACCCCATAAGAAAGGCGCAGTAATCAAAAATGGAACAGCTATCAATGAGACAAATGTCCGAACAGGCTCCGACCAGGAGTCTGGAAGAGACTCCTTTACAGCAGGAACCCCAAATAATAAGCCTGCCGTAACCATGAACGACAATATCGCACCGGCTTGCCAGATCACCATGGGATTCCAAAGCACTAAAACCAATGCCGTTAGGCATAATATGTGAACATCTGTCACACGCCGCTGTAATCGTCGTCCTACCAACAATAAATCAGTCATAACCATAGACCTTAATATCGATACCCCACCCCCACAAAGCAAATAGAACACACACTGAATAGGAATGAGTATTGGCATCACATACCGAGATGGCACACCTATTACCTTAAATATGCCCATCACACCCTGTGTCAACAACGCCACCTGAGCCCCTGACACCACAATTAAATGGGTCAATCCCAATCGCTGAAATGAATCAACAAGATCATCCCCTAGTCGAATTCCCTCATCCCCAAAGATAAGCGCCATTAACAACGAATCATATGGAACTCGCAACACACTTGATAATTTCCCCCAAATCCAGCCCCTCATACTATGCGCAAGTCGCTTTATCGGATTTCCTAGACGATGCCCGACCACTTTAATACGAGAAGCCTTACATACGCCCTCTATTCCTCTTACAGTCAAATATGCTCGATAATCAAACCCTCCAGGATTTCGACTCCCCTCAGGGACCCAACATCGACCTTCAAACTGAATTTGATCCCCATAATCCAATGGAGTGGGAGTCTTTAATACCCAAATCTGCCCCGATTCTATTCTGATAAGATGCTTGAACCCATTTCGAGTAGGATCTGAATAGTCCAAAACATCTGAAACGCCATGAGACATAGTAATAGTACTAAGACTGGAACCTCTCTCACTCAAGGTAGCAGGCACCCTCACATAACATAAGCAGGCGCCTAATCCACAAACCAATACAATCAGGCTCAAGTCCACGATATTGCACCGTAACTGGTTCCGTTTGCAAAATAATCCAAAAAAAAGAAAGCCTACAACCAAACCAAGTAAAGCCCACAAGGGGACTTTAGTAGCAACCGTGCCTAACAAACAAGCTAGAGTCAGCAGTGGAACTAACGCAACACTCACTTATAACTTAATTGATCTATAAGTGTGAAAATGAACAAGTAGTAACCAAAAAATAAACAACACGAGAAACACTTCTGCAGCCACCAGCAAATAATACTTTAGTGCCCCTGTTCCTTTTTGCTGATAGGCCTTGTGACGTTTAATCCAGCGGTAGTTGGCATAAGCCGCAACACTTGATAACGAAAACACCCCAATATACGTAGCTAACACTGGATTCTTGAATAACGGCCATATAAGGCTAAATACCAATCCAAAAAACGCCACAAAAATCTTAGTGAAAATAACCATTTATAAAACTCAGTTTAAGCCCAACCGATAGTGATAGCAAGCAATCTAATGTTTCTCTCAACGTACATCAAACAATACATGCTGTTCATGTTCAATCTGATTAGCAGCAGCCATCAATTCTTCACAGCAGTCTTCTATTACGGGAATCAACGCTTTAAAAATAGAATACCCCGCCTTAGCAACCTTATCAGAGTCAAGCGATTCGATATCCGCTAAATCCTGTTTAAACGATCCCCCACGCAATCTCAATGCCAACACCAATGATAATATATTTTTCAACGCTTTAGGGTGCTGTAATGCTAAGTCTACAAAAACAGCTTCCTTAAGAGTCTCATGACTATCAGGCGCAAATTGATGAGAAAACGCCGCTTCTTGGTCCGTTAGATAGTCACATAACAAATTCTGTAGCGATTGCCCTATTTCACGTAATATTGAAGCCGTTTTGAAGCAACCAGACACACTTTGATCCACGACCCCTTTGGCATCCTTATGCATTGCCAATTCAAGCGCGTATCGTTCAGGAAACTTTGTCATTGCAGTTTCACCATACTCCTTGATTTTTAGAAGGGCATCAAAAAGCCTTAGAAACGAATATTTAAGCGAAATTTTCCAGTGTTCTTGATACATCGACTTCGACTCTTTCTGCTCAACTGCTGAAACAGCAGCCTCAACCGCCATCGTCATCGCATTTGAACGCCTTTCTATATAATTCCCTGAAAAAGAAGCGTTCAGCTTGGCCTTCTTAGGGCTACTATCAGGCGCCCCATCACGAATCAGCCCAAAACTACCCTTCCCTGCCATTCGACCCAAATAATTAGAAACCGCCAACGCGATAGATGTAAATCCAGAATTCATAAATTCATCAAATAACTGAGTCAACGAGTCCTTGTTTCCAAAAAGCCCCGTAGTTGCACCCTCTGGAACCACCGTCGAGTAGAACAACCGTTCTTGCTCACAGACCGCCAAGCGATCTTGATCTGGCTCCGATAAGGTGTCCCCTTTTCGTTCCGCCTCTACCTTGCACGCTATCAACTCATCATAGTCCGTCTTAAACGCTCGGATCTGATTTAGAGTCATGATCGTAAATGAATCATTAACCTCATATTCAATACCAAAGCCAGCCATCATTTGCTGAAGCTCTTTTAAGGCATCAACAACAAACTTAGCCTTCGCATCATCATACCCATTTTCCCCAAAGTATCGTTTAAACGCATCCGTATCTATAACAACCTTAAAGTCTGCATCTGATCTAGGACAACACCCCGCATCAGTGGTTGGATCTAACAATCGATTAAATCCGAATACATAAAACGTCTCTTTAAATTTTTCCAGATTCGACTCTTTAGAAATATCAACACCCATCTTCTTCGCAACAGTACCAATCATCTCAAGCTGCATCATCTTTACAACCTCAGCACGAATTACCTTTGTCATAAACTGTCGCAAAGGCTCAATATTTTCCATATCTGCAGAAAACCCTGCCTCTTTTAAAGTTCTCGAGAGGCCACTATTCGTTTTTAATAGTTCGGTAAGCCAACCCTTTAGCCATTCTTTATCAACCACCTTTGTACTCAATGCTTTTAACGCAGCCTTTACTTCGTTTGCTTTATCCGACCCAACGTTTAAAAGGTGCTTGCCAATTTGGCCCCGATAATAGTCCAAAGGACCCAACCTTTCCTTAAGAACGCTACTGGATTCATTAAACAAACTAGCCTTCTTTAATGGGTCTAATCCAGCCACCTCAAGACCAACATTCTTTAATCCATCCATTACCCCAACCGATCGAAAAAACACATTAAGCTTAGCCCTAGACGCTTCTTGCTGAACCTTTGTTTCCTCTTGATATTTAGCACTAATTAAGTCTATCGCCCTTCTCTGAGAAGGTGACCAGTTAATACTTCTTTCACTTACATCATCACTACTATTCGTTGAGCCCTCCCCGCCTGTTGGCTTCCGCTGCACCGAAACCGGTGATGCTGTAGAAGATACTAATGATTGCTCTCTAGGAGTTCCAATTTGGATTCCCGGAATAAGCCCAGAATATGAATTCTGTCTTTCTAAATATGAGATGTCGGATGCCCCCCCCTTATTTGGGGGTAATTTAAGCGGCGAAAGTTGCACACCTTCATAAAGACCCGGAGGGCTTGTAGGGGACCCTTCTTTAGGAATTATCAATGGGGCTAATTTAATTTGATTCCCTACAGACACATTATCAGAACCATTTACTAAGGCGTCTTGCTCAGATGCTTTTGCTAAAGACTCCCCTAAACTGCCCCCTCTTGGCCGGCGCCGAACAGTATCATTGTTAAATACAGGAGGCGTTTTTACCCCCGATTCATCAACATCAATATCATCCAAAGATCGTTTTCGTGTCAGATCAATTGACGGTCTTCGCTGTTGATTAACAGTTGTACTCTCGATAATAATTCCCCTTTAGTCCATAGTCCCCATTCGTTATACTTGTTCCCCAACAAGCTACTTCTAGTGTAAAGATCTCTGAGCCAATTCTCAATGATATTTTATATTTGGAGTACCAAAATAAATTCTCACTCTCTCAGCTCAGGGCTGTCCTACAGAATTAACCTGAAGTGACGGATGATTTACTCAGGCTAAACGAATAATGAGCGCCTACGGCTGAAGGGATATGGAATTTACTTCCAGGTCCCGCGATTCATGTCGGACCTTAAAGGCGGATCTGAATCATATAAAATTGAAGTGGAGCGGGAGATGGGCCTCGAACCCACGACATTCAGCTTGGAAGGCTGATGCTCTACCAATTGAGCTACTCCCGCATCACGTAGAGATTGTAACATTTCAGTATCCTCAAGCCAAGACGAATACTCAAATATATTTACGTCAGTGTCTAGCTCTTGAGGCAACCGAAAACTGTAGTGCTTGCCCGGAAAAGCCTGTAGCAAGGTCCATCGGGGTTTGATTCTTTTTATTACGCAGGCTCCCATCCGCCCCTTTTTCTAAGAGATAGATCACCATATCTGTGTCATCTCTCTTCGCCGCCAAATGAAGGGCGCTCATCCCGCTGAGATCCATAACATTCACTCTCAAGAGATCCCCATTTTTCATCTTCCAAGGTCTTCATCTGTTCAAGCGTCCCGCTGTTAGCTACATCTAAAATAGAAAGAGCCCTATCGTTATCTGCTAAAGCAATTGTCGTAGAATCCGCAGGTCCTTGAGTATTAAACACTTCAGATACTAAGGGAAGAACAACTGGGCTAGAAGGTACGGCATCCACGTCTTCAAGTACTAAATCAGGTTCAACACCTCGACTTCCATGAAATCTACGTGTACTTGAAAAGTTAAGATCAAAAGGCTCAGAATCTACGGGCCCTAACTTAAAACGTCGATAAAACTCTTCTTTCAGAGTCTCAGGTGCTACATCATTAACAGACACTGGCAAAATAGGGTCGGTACACTGAGCAGCCAGGAACATTACTCCCAGAATCTAATTGAGCGGGCGCTTCCATACGCCCGGGCGCTCCTTGAACAATCGCCGCCGGATCATGTATCTTATTCAAACTATTTCCAAACATACTTGAACAAAAAGACGTACAATTCCAACTCATAATATTTTCTCCATAAGGTAAAATTTAATAAAATTTATCCCTCTATAGTATTAACGAGTTAGAATAACTGTGAATTTCAAGAAATATTGGATTCAATTTCCCGTAGCTGTTCAATCGAACACTGACCAAGCTTCTCAATCACATCAGGCAAAATCTTCTTTACCTCAATTGTCTGATTATTCATTGCATCATTGATGATTGTGAATACACGCTCAGAATCAGAAAGATCTAAACGGCCTTGATCAACCGCTTCAGACACAATCCCACCACCAGCAATCTCATAATCATCGACAATCACAAATCGTCCCGTAGACTCGATTTCATGACTCAAGTCAAAGGCAATAGGCTTTTGAGACTGAAGAATAACTTCCGCAACATCATGACGCCCGACTTCTTCTTTAACTTCTGTAGTCAGATTAGAGGCATCCATAACAGACACAATATCGGTTAGATAAACGGTTGCTCGAGTAGCACCAAGCTTAAGCTTATAGGCTTTCCCTTTTACCATAGGACTACGTCCCATCCAGAATAACCGAACTCTAATAGAGTCTCCAACATTCGCAGGAGCCTCACCAACCTTACACATTAGCTCTCCTGGTCTTAAATAAATCTGAGTAGATAACGTAACGCCCGTAGCCATTCCAGCAGAAGCCACAGTCTGTTTTTCAACATTAAACCCTTCAATACTAGCCACAGTAGACTGTTTCATTGAGGGGTAAAAAATAACGTCATCCCCAACCGACACAGATCCAGTTTCGATCATTCCAGATACAATCCGACGATCATCATCCTTTGACGTAAACTTATAAATATCCTGAACTGGCATTCTTAATGTCTTATCTTCTTTTTTACTTTCCTTCTCGAATGCATCCACACTCTCTAGTACAGAGTTGCCGGAATACCAAGGCATATTGTCAGACGGGCCAACCATCACATCACCCTCACGAGCCGCAATCGGCACATATGCAAGGGGCTCTACTCCGATTTCCTTAAGGAAATCCGAATACTCATCTCTAACCGCTTCAAATCGATCTTGCTTATAGTCTACAAGGTCCATTTTATTGATCAGTACAACAACTTGTTTGATACCTAGCATCGATAACATATACCCATGCCGACGAGAGTTCTCTTGAACACCTTCATTCGCATCAATCACAAGTAATGCCGCCTCAGCACGGGCCGCACCCGTAATCATATTCTTAAGAAACTCAATATGACCTGGCGCATCCAAGATGATATAGCGACGCTTTTTGGATTTAAAAAACACGCGTGCAGTATCGATCGTAATCCCTTGGGCTTGCTCATCTTTAAGTGCGTCCAAAAGAAAAGCATACTCAAACGGCTTAGAATTGATTTCACAAACCTGTTTAACCTGTTCCAGCTTACCTTCAGGTAATGAGTCAGTATCGGCCAACAAACGACCAATCACAGTACTCTTCCCATGATCCACATGCCCCACTATTACAATATTCATCCCTATCTCGAGTTGCTCTTGATTTGTATTCGTCATTACATGTATCCCTCTCTACGTAGCGTTTCTAGTCCGCCACCATCTTCTTTATCTTGGGCACGCCCACTTCGCTCAGCAATTTTCGAAAACTTACCTGATTTGAGTTCTTCTACGATCTGATCAACATTAGTCGACGTCGACTCAACAGGCGTTGTACATGGATAACAACCCAAAGAACGATAGCGTTTACCTTCACCTTGATCAAAGTAAAGATTGGTAATTGGAATTTCTTCTCGCTGGATATATTCCCAAATATTAAGTTCCGTCCAATCCAATAACGGATGTATACGAACATGTGTCCCAGGTTTAAAATCTGTTTTAAATTGATTCCATAATTCAGGAGGCTGGTCACCAATATCCCAATCACTCTGCTTATCACGAGGCGAAAAATAACGCTCTTTGGAACGACTTCCCTCTTCATCAGCTCTTGCCCCAACAATAACACCGGTAAAAGGATCATTCGATGAATCTACTTCATACTCACCTGTTTTAAGGTTAAGCCGTTTCCGCTCCCAGTTTCCAGACAAGGTATTGATCAAAGCACCCGCTTTGAGAGACTTACAACACGCGATACGATCTATCGCGCCATCAGGGAACGTTTGCTTGCTTTGAAGCGCATTGACGTTCTGACCAACAAGCATTGTTAGGTTCCATTTCTTGGCGAACTTATCCCGATACTCAATCATCTCTGGAATCTTGTAGGACGTATCAATGTGAACAAGTGGAAACGGAACGTGCCCAAAAAAGGCCTTCCGTGCTAACCACAACAACACTGTACTGTCTTTTCCAATCGACCAAAGCATACACATATCCTTAAACTCACGATATGCCTCACGTAAGATATATACCGATTGGGCTTCTAATTTATCTAGATGATCGAGTTCACTCATTCAAAAGTCTCCTTGTTTGCAGGTTTTCGTACCATTTTTCCATCAACAACGTGTAAGCCACATTCTTTGTTAGCAGGATCTTCCCACCACCAACGGCCTGCACGCACATCTTCTCCAGGCTCTATCGACCGCGTACATGGGGCACAACCAATACTTGGATACCCTTGATCATGCAACACGTTATAAGGCACTTCATTATCACGAATATAACCCCAAACATCATCCTCAGACCAGGCGGCCAAAGGGTTTATCTTGATCATATTATGAGCGTCATCCCACTCTACGATAGGCAATACTGCACGGGTTACAGCTTGGGACCGACGTAGACCTGTTACCCATGCATCAGCAGTAGACAACACGCGATTAAGCGGCTCTACCTTACGTATTCCACAACATTCTTTGCGATTCTCTATCGAGTCATAAAAGGCATTAATACCCTTATCCGCAACCATCGCCTCTACCGCAGTAGCATTTGGAAACATGACTTCATAACGAATCCCATACTTACGACGCGTACTCTCAAGCACATCATATGTCTCTTGATGAAGCCGCCCCGTATCCAATACAAAGATACGTATATCCGACCTTAACTGAACCGCCATATGCGTAATCGCTTGATCTTCGGCACCAAGACTCGACGCCACCACAAGCTTATCCCCTAATTTATCCAGGAAGTAGCCTAGTATTTCCTGAGGGGAAGCGTCATTAAATCGTGAAGCTAATTGCTCTATATCTTTTTTTTCAATCATATCTAAATCCTAAATCTGATAATCAATCGGCTCTTGCTTGAGTCCGAACTTAATCACGGTCCACAGTCGCTCATGGAAATACTGCAACACCATCTTCGCTACCATTTCAACACCACCAATCTTCAAGGCAAGGTCAAAACTCCCTGTAATTCCGTAGGAAATCAGAACAGTGGTAAGCGTAGCTGTAGTCCGCCAAGAAATAACCTTGGCGAAACTACGGCGATGCGTTTCAGCTAATACGACATTTGGC
This sequence comes from bacterium, assembly GCA_018700055.1. Taxonomy (GTDB): domain Bacteria; phylum Margulisbacteria; class Marinamargulisbacteria; order UBA817; family JABISL01; genus JABISL01. The sequence continues at coordinate 51,871 of JABISL010000045.1, forward strand.
ACAGAACAAACTCCCTATTTCTTCTGGATCAGAACCTCCCAATGAGGCCCCACTTGTTCTTGCAATAAGACTGCATGTCCTTCTAACTTAACCGATCCAGGTACATTTTTGATGGGCTCCCCATCATCCAAAAGAATCTTCAATTGATCGCCTGATTCCATTGTTTCTAGAACCAATTTGGTTTTAACGAAGTTCATTGGACAACCTACGCCACGGTAGTCTTTTTCAAACATCTGAATCGTCTTGGCTACAGGTTCCGCTTCCACCTCTGAATCCAATTCGTATCCTTCACGTTCCTTAATTACTTTTCCGTCAGTCGCTTTGAATCGAAGCGAATCATCCATGTTTTTGTATAGCGCCTCTACTTCACTAGTCAAAGCTAGTACCGCTGGTTCTTGAGCAAAAATTGCAGACACATCAGCGGCTTTACCTAAGGCTAATAATGGGCGAAACTTTTCATCAATCAATCCAGCCGTCATGAAATGTTTTCCAAACAAGTCATACACTTGCTCATCTGTTTTAGCATCCAACCCACGAGTTACCAATAACATTCTAGAAGCAGAAAACAGAATCTTTTGAATCGCATCAGGACGCTCTTCATCAGACCCCGCATCAAGAACCTTACGCGCTTTCTTGATCTGTTTTTTATCCACTTCAATCATATCGAACATTCCTGCCGAACATTCCGCCGTACCTAGTTCGTCCATAGACAAACGTCGCTTCGCACCAAAGTCAGTGTAGAATCCAGCATCCGCCTCATAAGTAGGAACATCACGATAAGAATCACATAGTGTTTTAATTAATGTATTGCCTTCTTCTTCTAGGAACGTGTTGTAATCAGCATAGGTTCCGGCTTTCTTTTTCTCAATCCAAACCTTTAGAAATGCGTTCACAAACTCAGGAATACGGTGAGACGCAATTTCATCCACACGTTGGGCATACTTCATCTCACCCGCTTTCTCTACCTTCCCACCCGCAAGAATATTATAAGCAGGGTACATATCCCCATCCTTACGACCTACTTTTCCAAAGAACCCTAGATTAGCAACATGGTGCATCCCACAAGTATTCGGGCATCCACTCATATTTAAACGAAAATCAGGAATTATATCTAAGTCCAAATCAGTTCCTGTTAATTGATCCCGAATCGCAGAAGATAACCCACGTGGCAAACAAATCCCTAATTTACAGGTTGAAGCACCCGTACAATTGATCATGTTTCCGATAAATGGCGCATGCTTCACTAAGGACTTCTTAAGACCTGTAATAACGTTATAGGCATTCCCTAAGTATTCAGTTGGTATGTTTCTCAAACGAATATTTTGATCACGCTCACAACGCATTGTGTTCTCACCGAAGTTCAACAAGAAATCACATAATGAATTGGCATCAGCACGAAGTACATCACCCAACTCCAAAGGAATCTTAATAGAAGACAACCCTTCTTGTTTTTGAGCAGTTACATAACGCTTTTTCCACAACTCAAACTCAGCCGTATCTACGGATTGAACTGCAAGGTCTGTTGATTTTGCAGAGTTATCAATAGACTCCAAAACCAAGTCCAACGACCGGTCATTTTTGATCTGATCATATTCTTCATGGAAGATTCGTTTAAACTCGTCTTCGCCTACTTTTTTCCATAAAAACTTGATTCGTGAGGAATATTTACTACGACGGTTACCGTTTTTATCAAACATTACCTTCAAGGCTTTGGTTACATGGTAAACATGAGTATCAGGAACAAAGTCGAGCAAGGCATGCCCAACCATAGGCTTCGCACCCATTCCACCAGAACAGAATACCTGAAAACCTTTAACGCCATCTTTTACAGTGGCTACAAATCCCAAACAAGTTGACTGAGTATAAGTTGTATCATCAGGGCCATTGGACATTGAAATCTTCAACTTACGTGGCAAGTTCCAAGAGTCAGGCTCATCGATCATGCGAGTTGTTAATGCGATTGCATAAGGCTCAACATCAAAAACTTCTGTAGAAGAAATCCCAGAATCAATAGATGTCAAAATATTACGAACAGTGTTTCCACCGCCACCACGTGAACTTAGACCAACATCGTTTAGTCCACGTATAACCTTAATGACACCATTTACCAAGACATCATGAACTTGAACTTCTTGACGTGTCGTAAAATGAACCTCACCTGATCCATAAACGTCACCAACTTCAGACACCTTCTTTAACTGTGTAGGTGTAATCCCACCAGCAGCACAACGTATACGTACCATATAGGTATGTTCCTGGCGTTGTTCATAAACCCCATGAGCGACACGAATCGCCTTAAACTTAACGGGATTAATACGGCCTTCTACATACTCTTTAATATCACGATCAAACTGATCTTGTTCTGCATATAAGGTGTCTGGTACTTCATAAAATCGCATCTGGGGTTACTCCTAAGACTTTTTGTTATTAACTCGGGTTATTTTTTTGTTTACATTAACGGTTTCGGCTCTAAGAAACTCACGTTGTTTCGAGGCTTCATCCATTTCTATCAAGGTCTGGTCTGTATAATGATTACGTTGTTCATCTTGTTTAATATCTTGTTGAACATCTACGGAACGATCATATCGTCGTTTATCTTCTTCGTTTTCGATATCCTTAAGTATAACTTTTGGGGCGGCGGAAACAACCTCTTTTCGATCCTTAACTTCAGATTTTCGATCCTGAAAATAAGACCCGTCCGACAGACTATCTGTTACCTCAGTCACGTTATCCTTGGACTTAGACTCTTGTGCATCAGAGAACTCAAAGTCGCTCCCCATAACAGAGTTAAGCAAACTATTTACCTCAGCATCCAAACTCCCTACTTGGGAATAAAGAATACGTTTCTGAGCGATTAATGCATCCAATTTAGAATTATCTGTTTTCGAAGAAAGAGAAGAAGTCGCCATTGATTCCAAATCCACGCTAGAGGCACCAGAAGGAGTTCCCTTCTTAGAAACGCCTGATACAATCCGTTCAGACAAAGAGCCCGATCCCGCATTCCGCTCACCTGATTGAATCGCATCCGACAGCTTAAGGTTACCGTAGCCATCCCCATCCTGCTCTACAGCCTTTTTCAATGCTTTTTCCACTTCATCTTGAGCCCTAGACTTATTAATATCCTGGTCGCTACTTTGGTTAATGTTATCTACTGACATATGACTCTCCTTATACCCGGGTAATCGCCACGCTGGACACTGTCCCGTCTTGAATACGAAATGCCTTAAGGTCCGGTCGTTCCGCGGCCAAAGACACAATGATATAAACCATATTAGGGTCCTGTAATAAACGTAAATCTTCTTCTGACAAGCGAGCAGGTGACTCGGGATGAGAGTGGTAAACCACTTGTAACTGAAGGCCTTCATTTCGCGCATCTTTGACCACTGAAAACTGTTCTTTGGGATCAAATGTAAAATGGTCGTGGGCTTGATCCACATTAGTCATCTCATAGTGCTTCGTTACTGTTGTCTCTTTCCCGGCCAAATACCCACATGACTCAATCGGATTTAACCGTTCAGAATGGGCTATCATCTCATCTATAATCGTTCCAGGTATACTTATTTCTTGCATCGAAATTTCTCCCTACTTAAACTTTTAAGTCACAAACAGCTTGTTCGCCGTCTACCAATTCCGTCACAGTTGGGTTCTCCCCACACACTGGACAGTTTGGATTCTTTTTAAAATTAGACGTTCTGAATTTCATGGATTTGGCATCGAATATCAATAAGCGGTTGACCAATAAATCGCCCACACCAATGATATATTTAAGTACCTCTGCGGCTTGAATCGTACCCAACATTCCGGCTACAGCACCCAGGACACCCGCTTGAGAACAAGTAGGTACAGCATTGGCTGGCGGCGGTTGTTTAAATACACAACGGTAACAAGCTTCTCCAGGAACATGAGTCATTGTCTGACCATCGAATCTCAAGATTCCCCCATGTGAATACGGCTTGCCTGCAATCACACACGCATCGTTAATCAAAAACTTGGCCGCGAAGTTATCTGTACCATCAACCACAAAGTCATAGTCTTTAATCACATCCAAAATATTCTTGGAATGCACAATATCTTGATATGTAACAACATTAACATCAGGGTTAATCTCTTGAATCTTGTTCTTAGCAGATTCCACCTTAGGTACACCAACATCCGGCGTAAAATGAATAACCTGACGCTGAAGATTAGATACATCCACAACATCGCCGTCAATAATACCTATCGTTCCTACACCCGCTGCTGCTAGATAAAGAGCTATCGGAGAACCAAGACCACCGGCACCAATAACCAAGACCTTCGCATTAAGGATCTTTTCTTGGCCTTCACCACCTACGTCTTGTAATAATATGTGACGGCTATACCGTTCAACTTGTGCTTCTGTTAATGTCATTATGCACCTCCAAGTGCTTGCTTAAAGTCTTCAATTAAATCATTTATATCTTCGATCCCAACAGAGACTCGAATCATCTCGGGAGTCACTCCCGCTGCTTGCTGTTGTTGCTCAGGGCGTCGCTGATAAATAGTAGATCCAGGATGAATCACCATCGTGCGAGTATCGCCTAAGTTCGCCATATTCTTAGCCAACTTAAGACCATCAATCACCGCGTACGCTGATTCTTTGGAGTGTAATTCAAAAGAAAACACACTACCGCAGCCTAATGGAAACTGAGTATGAGCCAACGCTTGCTGCTTATGCCCATCCAATCGAGGATGATTAACCGCTTTCACTGCGTCTTGCTCGTCTAGGAATCGTGCCAACGCCTCAGCATTATCACTCTGACGCTGAACACGTAAGCCCATCGTCTCCAATCCAACATGAATCATATAGGCATTCATCGGTGCCAATGTTGCACCACAATTATGAAGCCCATGCCATCTGACACGATCAATCAAAGCAAACTGCCCCATTCGCTTCGCCGCAATAGCCACATCTGGAGATAAACAATCTTTCCAATTGAACAACCCCGTATCAACAACAAAGCCAGCGATAACACCACCATTGCCACTCATATACTTGGTAGCAGAGTGAATAACTACATCCGCACCAAACGCCTTACTATCAAATAAATATGGACTCGTCATCGTACTGTCCACTACTAAAGGAATTCCTTTTTCATGCGCCAAATCTGACAACGCCTTAATATCAGAGACTTCTGTCTTAGGGTTAGCAATCGTCTCTACAAATATAAACCGTGTCTTGTTTGTAACCGCATCTCGAACGGCATTGATATCAGTGCTATCTACATAACGAACATTAATCCCCATCTTAGGAGCGGTCTCATCAAAGTAATCATAGGATCCACCAAATAAGAACTGAGACGATACAATCTCGTCGCCAGACTCACATAGCGCCATCACAACCGCACTAATCGCGGCCATTCCGGAAGACAACGCAGCAGATGCGACACCATTTTCGAGAACGGTAATCCGCTTTTCTAAATCAAAAACGGTTGGATTAGAAATCCGAGAATAAATATGCCCGAATTGACGTCCGGCAAACACATCTTCTAGATCCTTAGCCGTATCATATGCATACGCGGCCGATTGATAAATCGGCTGCCCAGTAGCACCCGTAGCTTTATCTGGTTCTACCCCACCATGGATTAATTTTGTATTGAAGTTCCAATTTTTACTCATAACAATCTCTCTTTATAGTTCTTTTTGTTCTTACTCTGACCCGCCGCCCATGAAATATAAGAATTCCACTGCGTCGCCTTCTTTTACCGTTGTACTATCAAACGCGTCGCGATCTAATATCTCCCCGTTCAATTCCACTGATACCATCTCTGGCATTTTGACATCTTCTGCAACAAGAAGCTCAGAGACAGATAGTGTCGCTTGAGATAAGTTTTTTTCTTCGCCGTTCATTTTAATTTTCATCATAATCTCCTTATTGATTGCCGTTATTAAATAATGTTGTGCTTAAGTATCTTTCGCCAAAATCACACAAGATGGTGACGATCGTTTGTCCTTGAGACTCAGGTCGTTGCGCCAATTCAAGTGCAGCTGCAACATTCGCTCCGGATGACATGCCGCATAAAAGACCTTCTAACTGAGCCAGTTGTCGCGTCAGTTCAAACGAACGTTCATTCGACACAAGAAGCACTTCATCTACAAGGTCCATATCCAAATTCTTCGGAATAAACCCAGCACCTATCCCTTGAATCATATGAGGGCCTGGAGTTCCACCGGATATCACTGCAGAATCCTTAGGTTCTACTGCAATTGTTTTGAGGTCAGGAAGTCGGTCCTTAAGCATTCTCGAAATACCTGTGAATGTGCCACCGGTCCCAATTGTCGTCACAAACATATCTAGATTGCCATTCGTATCAGTCCAAATTTCTTCTGCGGTAGTCCTTTGATGCATCATGGGGTTGGCCTTATTCTCGAACTGTTGAGGGATATAGGCGTTGTCCATAGAATCAGCCAAATCAACGGCCTTATTAATTGAACCTTCCATCCCCAAGTGCGCCGGTGTCAGTACCGTTTTGGCGCCATACGCGGAAAGAAGCTTCCGTCTCTCTAAGCTCATTGAATCAGGCATTGTCAGCGTTAATGAGTACCCTTTAACCGCACAAATCATCGCGAGAGCAATCCCTGTGTTTCCACTAGTCGGCTCGATAATTTCAGTATCTTTATTGATTTTGCCAGACTTTTCGCCCAGTTCAATCATGGCCAATGCGGCACGATCTTTAACAGACCCACTCGGATTGGCAAACTCAGCCTTAGCCAATACACGCACCCCTTTTATGCCATGCGCTTCTAGGATTCGATCCAAGGAGATCAAAGGGGTCTTTCCGACTAATTCCAATACTGATGATTTTACAGTCATAATCGCTCCTAAATACTATACGTTACCACATGCTCGGCTTTTTGCTTATCTGCAACTAACTCTTGCACTGTTTTTTCTAACATTACCTGTACATCTAACTCAAATCGTTTCCAAAAAAAATGGAGTTCCCCATCCAAGTCCCCCGCTAAATCTAGCGGACCTTCTAATGCATAAACAATGGACCCAATCGTCAGATCCTGAGGGGACTTGGCCAATATATAGCCACCATAAGCACCACGCTGACTCTGAACAATGCCTGCTTGCTTAAGATCTTGTAATACCTTCTCTAGATATTTAAGTGGAATATCATGCGCATCAGCTATCTGATGAGCCTTCAACGGACCTTCTTGATAGCGATTGGCCAATTCATAAACCGCTCGTAATCCATATTTGCTTTTTTGAGACACACTAAACACAACTTTCTCCAATTCATACAATTCCCACCTGAATAGTAGGAATTAGAATTATAAACCTCATATATGGACTGGTCAACACTCGCGAAAATCACAAATAAAACCTACAGAAAACATAGAATTAAAGATTGCAAACTGCCCGAAACAAACAATTAAATATCTAATTGTTATTTATTTATGAAATTTAATTAGCTGTTAATACGTTATTAATATATAAACACATAACAATCTGACAAAACAAACATACTACGAGGACTTAACGAAAATGCAACCATCAGCTCAATCTACACACCAAAAACCACCCATACCACCTACTCGAGTAGCGCCACCCCGTATATCGATTGCAAAAACGGTTGGTGTAATCGCCGCAGCCCTTCTTCCCAACACGAACGCGGCACACCCAATAATACCCCCCTCTCCCCCACTCCCAGATCCCGTAGCACTGGCAACCCAATGCACTGAGATCTCATCCCCATGGCAAACAGCACTTCCCACTTGCCCACTCCCTGAATCCGTCATCCTCAGAAACGGTAACCGATTCACCGGCACCTTTCATAACAACGAAGCCCTGGGGTATAAAGTCATGGACATTGGCGTCAAACAATTCCCTGACGGATCATCTGACGCTGGAACCTTTATCCATGTCAAAGGATGGACGATGCTACATGGTGATGACTGTACACGTATCCACCCTGATGGAAGAAAGGATACCGGACGATTCAAATACAATAAGTACGTTGGCCCATCACCCACTAGCCAGCCGAATCATTTAGTATTAGACAATGGAAACCATTTAGAAGGTCACATTGTGACAAATGCGCATGGACATCCTGTCTTACATGGCCCCAATTGCACCGCAACACAAGAAAATGGCGTTACGCTAAAAGGAACCTTTGTCTACGGTGGACTCACAGAAGGCTCAAAAACCTACCCGAACGGCGCAGTCGATTCCGGAACCTTTGACCGCACAAAATTTGGATGGGAAGCCTTGCATGGTCTTAATTGCACGCAATCGTTTCCGGATGGATCATCTTTTACAGGTGTTTTTGAGCACAACTATCGCGCAAATGGAGTTATCCCGTTCCCCACGGAGGACAATCCAGACAACCATGCTTATGTGATGAACGGACGAATAATTAAGCAAGGCAATCTCCCCCCCGTCTCAGAAGAATGCCTACAGCTTTTTTCTGACGAAAAAACGCCTTTTCTATTGAATGCGGATTACATGAAAAAATATACTGCATTCATGGCGGATATTGATAACCAGTTTGAACGAGCATACGAGCAGTCTTCACCAGACCCTCTAAAAATGAAAAGTATTACGAAAAAATCTCTCAAAAACATGTTTAAGGATTTTATGAAAGAGGCTTACTCTGTCCCATCTGGACTTAGATCCATCTCAAGACTAGAAGAGACAAATTTTAGCTCCCTACTCAGTGAAATCACACTCCCTCTTATCAGAGAACAGCTCCCTCATATGGATGTTGCTCGTGGTGTTTTTTTACATGTAATCAACCCTGAAGACTATAGCAACTATCATTGGGCACACTACAACACCCAACCACCATCCCCACAGGAATACATCAAACGTGCATCCGCCGAATTCAATCAACTATTGTTTAATATCCCCCAAAATAACATCCCAAAGGAACCTAACAAACAGGTTGATGTAAGTAACGAAGTCTTCTTTCAATCCCATCGCCATACAGACCTAGAGCCTTGGGTAACCTGTGTCCAAACGGTGTTTAATAAAACAGAGGAAATGATGGCGAATCAAATTAAGACACTGAAAGAAAGTAATTAGAGAAATCTCTAATAAAAACTATAATTTTTAGTAAATTTTGATAGACTATACAAATCACATAATTCAAGGGGAATTCAATGGGAAGTATATTAAATAAAACTGTATTTACTACAGGGTCCGCACTGGGTCGAAACGCCATCCCCATAGTTGGAGGTCTCGATAAGCGCGTATTTTCTACTGACAAACCGCCTGTTCAGCCACCACCTACTTTTTCTCAAGAAAAAAGCCCCCATGTTGTTTCAAAAAAAAGCGGTCTCCCACCTGCTCCACTAAGAACCAGCGCGCTCCAAAACCCTTCCATTGTCAGTCATCGTCCCTATTCAACGACACCATCTGTATTTGGCGCGGTACAGGCACCTATTATATTAAAGGGCGCCGAGTTAGACGCTGCTATCAAGACACTTCCAATGTTTGATTTCAAAACGTTTGGGCTTGAATACAACAATGGAAAACCACTAGACTTCCCAACACAAAAGATGAAAGTGTTCCCATTCCAAAGACCACCAGAAGGAACTGATAACCAAGACCTATTTAGAGCTCACGTAAGAACTTCTTTAAGTAAGATCGACGCCATGCCTTTTTCAGAACTCAAGTCTATACTCATTCCTAACGAAGAAGATAATAACCATCAACCTGTACACGAATTCTCACACACACCTCCTACAAGACATGCCAACCAGCTATTTATTGGGATTGTACTCAAACCCCCAACAGGATTAATAACCAAACTGCAGAAAAAAGAATCCCTAGTAGATTACATGGTAACTGCATACAACAGACAGTACTTAGTCGTTTCCGATGAAACAACAGAGTTAACTCGACTCCTTAAGTTAGAAAACCCAACCGATACAAATAAACGTGAAATTGAAATAGATTTAGAAACAAACCAAGTAAGAATCCCCGTTGAAAACATACAAATAACAGACCCCGAAAACACTATCTCAGTAAGTAAAACCCAACGGTATTTTGCCAAACTATTCAAACTTGAAGAATATCGGGACGCTTGTGCAGAAGTCGCCTTTTCCTATTTTTCTACTATCCTAGGGGTCCGAGACGAATCACCTAAAATCACCATAAAGCCAGTCATAACCTCAAAGGACAAACCGAACTTAGCCGTGGTCCTTAGACGATTCTATAACGGAGAGGACGGACGAATACTTGAAAGTTCAACCACTAATGCAACAAAAGAGGCCCTTCTATCTCATTTATTCGTCCGGTTTATTTTATTAGCCGACATCGATGCCCATAACCCAGGCAATATTCTAGTATTAGAAGGGTCACGTCTATCCAACGCCCCTTTCATGAATATTGACCCAGAAGCGATCCTTCCTGATGCTAGCCACATGAGACGCTTTTTGGATACAGAGTGGGCCGGCGACAACGACGATATAACCGGTACATGGAACTGGCGAAAAAAAACAAGGACTGAACATGGGTTAGATCCAGACTCATTTCTCCAAATATTCTTAGAGTCAGACAACCCATTCATGATGGACCTTAGAAACAGACATCCAGATCTCAATTCAGAGGAACTACTCAAACTAATCGGCGACATGGAAATCCCAAGAAAAACAATCGACTTAGTACTGGAAAAGCGCGATGAACTGAACAAACTTATGTTTAGTTTTTCATTGGTCCCACCCGCCGATATCGTCAATCAAAACACCAATATCCATCATGTAATAAAAGCTCTTGAACATGCCAGAGCCAATAACATCCCCCTCAATCTAAGAAACGTCGTTTCCGGAAATCTCGGCGAATAACTCTATGGTTGCTATAATTTCTCAATGATCCTCCTAATCCTTGGCCTAGCCGCACTTGCATCTGCAACCATATCTGGCCTGGTCGGAATGGCCGGAGGAATACTGCTGTTGGCAACGATGACCTTCTTCCTACCCTTTCAGGTGATCGTCCCTATTCATGGCATTGTTCAGCTCACGAGCAATATTACACGCGCAGCAATCCTTCGAAAAAACATCCATCGTCGCATCCTAGGCTACTTCTTACTTGGCGTTCCAATAGGCGGAATCATGGGATACCAGTTACTATCCCGTATCACCAAACCAGAGTGGTTATTAATACTAATCATCGGATTACTAATATATGTGGCTCTCAAGCCCAAAAAACTCCCTTACATCCACATACCACTCCCTGCCTTTGCCTTACTTGGTGGAATTGCGGCATGTCTTGGCTGTCTCATCGGTGCGACCGGCCCTTTCTTAGCCCCCTTCTTCATTCGTGAAGATCTCTCCAAGGAACAAATAGTCGCCACCAAGGCCGCCTCTCAACTCCTCGTCCATATCATCAAGATCCCCATCTTCTTGGCGCTAGCCTTCCCCTATCTCGACCACACAATACTTATCGGAGTTATGATGACAGGCGTATTCATCGGAACCAAAATCGGCACCACGCTTCTTAAAAAAATAGATGGCAAACGATTCCTCATGCTCATCAAACTCGCGATGCTTGCCACCGCTGCAAAGTTGACTTTTGGCCTTATATAAAAATTTAGTGAAATTTGCCTGCTAATCGTTACGATATGTAGATTATGAATAACGCAACATTTAGACCAGGCATACCACCAGTCGCATCTACACCAGTAACTAAGACCCACTCTTACCAAACTAGGAGACCCGCAGAACTTAACACTACTCATCAGGAATATGGTGCACCCTCTCCTTATCCAGGAGACGGCGACAGCCAAACCAGTCCAAGAGGCTTTGGACAAACAAACATGGTAAACAACAACCAAACAAGCCACTCCTCATCCTCTAGAGATTCGCATCACAAGGGATTAATCGGATTCATCTCAAAAAACGCAGGTAGCGATCCATGGGTATCTGACACTGATGTCTCGGAAATGATTAAGTCATATCAAAACCAATTTTCTATACAATCTATAACACCAGAACCTCCTCCAAAAAATTCAGAGTCACAGTCCAAAAGTAATATTAGTAAAAAAAGATCTGCCATTGAAGCCGCAAAAACGGACTCGCCCCCCTCTATCCTTGAAGACCCTGAGTTAGAAAAAGTCTTGCAACTCATTCCTAGAAAAAGACCCTATACTGCAGCTGAACGACTTTCATTTAGAAACATTTTAAATGAGCTCAAGAATACCAAACCCAATCAAACTGATAAAAGCTCTGATTCCATGAAAATTGCGTCTGAACCTAGTGAGACATTCTCAGACTTCTTTGAAATCCCTCATGATTCAGAACTATTAACATCCCATCGTTATTCAAGCTGGTCCATAAACGGCCTCTCAAATGACGAAACGAGAATGGATATTGTACCTAAAGAGACCCCTTCTGCCCCCGAATCCAATCAAGAATATAATGACTGGGGTCAATTCGTATATTTTGACGATTAGACACCTAAAAATACCTATGTGGTGCCCTCGGCAAGAATCGAACTTGCGACCCCGGGTTTAGGAAACCAGTGCTCTATCCACTGAGCTACGAAGGCAGAACAATCATTCTAGCAGAGTAACAAACGAAAAGTGAATTAACTCAGCCCTACGCTGATAGAGGCGCTGGATTGCAAAGGGCACCATTTCAGATTATGTCTATAAACAAAAAAAGGCCGAGCATTACTGCCCGGCCTTTGATTTAATTTCAACTAAAAGAAAGTCTTAGCTGATGTCTGCTTTCTTCTCTAGTAATTCGCTAAACGAATCTTTGTACATGTAAGCCACTCCTAGCTCTAATACTAAGACTAGTAATGCAATCATTAGTCCACCTGGTGCTAAGAAAGCGTGGAACAAAACGATGTTCAAAACGATTGGTGCAAGAATAACCAATGAAAGAGGAACAAAAAGCCCTGCTAAAATCAACGCGCCACAAATAATCTCTGTAAGCTTCAAGATCAAAAAGAAATATGGTGCTGCCATTAATCCAGTTAAAAATGCCATTCCTTGCTGAGGAATTGGTGGCATTTGCATAAACTGCAAGAACCCATTCAATCCAAACACTACAAATATAAGCCCCAGTAAAACTCTCATTATCAAACCAATCTTCGCTTTATCCATTATATATCCTCCTAATTTTTCTAATACACTACTAGTATAATCCTAAAAAAACGGAATTCAAAAAGAAAAATATGTTCGGCCTTCAAGCCCCTAAAAAAGACGTGCTAAATTAATTAAGCGCGTTTCCAAAATCGAAGTTGCCAAGTGCTTGGGGACTTACAACATCACCCATAAACCCTGTAAATAATTGCAAAAGATTTAAATTAATTCGAGGCAACGTCATCTGAGGCTTCGCTCGATAAAACACAAGCTCTGGATCAGTCACACCAACCTCTTCTGACAAGCCATCTACCGCATCATAAAAGTTACCCAGCTGATCCACTAGTTTAAGCGATTTGGCTTGTTCACCTGTAAATACTTGCCCTTGAGCAACATCTTCAGCTTCCGACTTGGAAATATCTCGGTCACTCATCACTTTATTCACAAAAACCTCATACTGTTGTTTTTGATGGGTTTGAATCATTTCTTTTTCTTCAGAGGTTAAGGTCTTTTTACTAGATAACATATCCATATATTTTCCAGTCTTAAGTGTTTGTGTCTCGATTCCTAACATCTTATTAAACGATTCCCGATTCCCAACCTCAGTAATCACGCCAATACTTCCCGTTAAGGTCCCTGGGTTGGCATAAATCTTGTCCGCACTCATCGACACGTAGTATCCACCGGAAGCCGCCATATTCCCCATAGACACATAAACCGGCATCCCAGATTCTTTGAGTCTTCCAATCGCTGAATAAATTTGATCGGATGCCAAAATACTACCACCCGGACTATTGATCCTCAGCAATACACCTTTAATCGAATAATCCTTCTTAATATGAGTCACCATGGCATCAAATTCATCTGCGCCAGTACTCTTTCCTCCATACAATAACCCGGATGTATTTCGCCCTAACCCAATAGCCCCATCAATCTCCACAACTGCGATCTTCTTAAAGGAACCGAAAATTGGCCTTACATCTGACTCAGGCATGAATGTAACAATACTTTCCATACGAATCTCTTCATCCTCTTCACCTAGAGTCTTTTTGAGATCTTCTTTAATCGAATCCCAATAGCCTATATCATCAATCAAGCCCAAAGACTTGGCTTTTGTAGCAGACACAATCCGACCATCGAACACCGTTTTTACATCTTCCCAGTTCAAGTCTCGGTCCTTTCGAATGTCGACCAATACTTGTTGATAAAGGCTATGCATCATATCTTCTAACACGACTTGATCATTCATGGTCAGTTTTCCACTCGCTGGATTGAGCGCCCCTTTATACTTGCCACTCGTTATCACATCTCGCCCAAACCCAAAGTTCTTAAGAAAGTCATGGGTCTTAGAAATCTCCATTTCCAATCCTAGGTGTGAAATAGAAGCGAGCTCAGGCATCACAATTTGATCCGCAATTGAAGCCAGGTAGTACTCCGGAAGGGTAGTCCAACTTTCTAAGTAAACAATCACCTTTTTTCCTTGAGACTGAGACTTTTTAAGTTCATGCCGAATATCTTGAATCAAGGCTATTGAACCCAAACTACTACCCATCTGACCAACTCTAACAATAAACCCTTCAACAGAGGGGTCCTCACCGGCTTCATGAATCAAAGTAATCAAATCATTTGTTCCAATCCGCTGGCCACCTAAGAGACTGATCTCCGATTTACCACTAACAATACTGCCATCCAATCTAAAATGGGCGTATGACTTTTGCTTAAATAACGCATAGCGTTGTTTGCGGTTGGTATTTCTTGGCCCCATTCCAAACCGAAACCCTAACATCTGAACCGTTTCATTTGAGTCTTCTGAATTGGCCACGAACCCATAATCCACCCCAACGGCAGGCATTTCTAGTGAGAACCCACCAGTATAATGGGTGTCATATAATCCGCCTCTAACTACAAATCCATCGGACATCACATATTCAGCACCAAAACGCCCTGTATGAC
>JABISL010000035.1 GCA_018700055.1 bacterium
AGAATGGGCATTGGCATAGCACTCTTCCCTAATCGGGCAGACTGAGCAATCGGGGGACTTGGGACTACAGATCAACGCCCCTAATTCCATGATCCCTTGGTTAAATGAAGATGGATCCCTAGATGATTCTATATAGGGAGTTAAGCGATCGAAAAGAGTCTTGCGAACCTTTGCATCACGAATGTCATCATCAATTCCCCAATAACGTGTAAACACGCGCAAAACATTTCCATCTACAACAGGAACGGGCGTATCGAAGGCAATACTAATGATCGCGGCTGCTATATATGGCCCTACGCCAGGCAACTCCATCAAAGCCTTATAAGTAGATGGGAATACACCCTGTAAGTCCTCACAGACGAACTTAGCCGCCTTTTGTAGGTTTCTAGCGCGCGAGTAATATCCAAGCCCTTCCCACAACTTAAGAACTTGCTGCAAATCAGCATTGGCTAACTCCTGAATAGTTGGAAAGGCGTCAATAAACCGATTGAAGTAGGGGATAACAGTCACAACCTGGGTCTGTTGAAGCATCACCTCACTAACTAAGGTCTTATAAGGCTGCACGTCGTCACGCCAAGGCATATCCCTTTGCTCTGAATTGAACCAGGCAAGTAGCTCAGAGACCCATTTTTGCATAAAAAGACGTATTGCTTAGTTGGTTGCCGTAACACCCAAAATGGCTGATAGTTCTCGACTTTCATGTAATTCCATGATGATGTCACACCCACCAACGAACTCCCCATCAACATAGAGTTGTGGAAGTGTTGGCCAATCAGAATAGTCTTTAATTGCTTCTCGAAGAACCTCATCCAAAAGAACATCCTGCGTAGCATAGTCAACTCCGGATTGATTCAATATATGAACAACTTGCCCAGAAAATCCGCATTGAGGCGCCATTTTGTTGCCTTTCATAAATAAAACAACCTTATTACTCTCAACGTCTTTTTTAATTTGGTCTTTGCGTGCTTGTAGATCCATTTGAATCGCCTCCGTGTATTACTACGTTAAGCCTACCATAGGCGTGATTATCAGCCCAGATTATAACTAGCCTTACTCACATCCCACTTAGCTGGCGTAAACGTCTTAAGCGCCAAGGCATGTAGTGCCTCAGAATCAAACTGTTCTTTAAGCGACTTCATAACGGATTGATGTTGCTTAATGAGTGAGAGTGTCTCAAATGTGGCAGAAACAACCAATGCCTGAAAATGTTGGCCGTCCTCTTCGGGGTTAGCCACAAATATTTGGGCATCAGGAATAGCTTTAATAATGGCGCCTTTTATAAGGTTAATGTCCATAGTGATTCCCTAACCAAGAGATAATGTCATCGGATTCATAAAGCGCTTTGCCATCAATAACTAGGCAAGGGACCTGGGTTTTGCCGCCAACGGCTCGTAAATCCTCACGAAACTGAGGAGAAGCAAGTGTGTTTCTTAAAGGAATCTCGATATCATGAGCACTCATATACCTCAAAACCTTTTGGCAAAATGGGCAACTATCGTAATAATACAGGGCCAAATCCTTAGACATTCATAATCTCCTTAATAACCTTTACAGCCAAATCTTCTTTGTTAAACCGACTCATCTCTTGGAGACACGTTGGCGAAGTAATATTTACCTCGATCAGTTTATCACCAATGATATCAATTCCCACAAAACGAAGCCCAAGAGCCAGTAAATGAGGCTTTAATATACTAATAATATATAGATCAGATTCTGTTACAACCGCAGGTTCAGTCGTTCCCCCAGCAAACATGTTATTACGATGATCTGTATTGGAGTGCACACGCAAAACGGCTCCGAGAGGCTCCCCATCCAATAGTAGGACGCGTTTATCGCCATTCTTAGAGTCTGGCAAATACGTTTGAACGATTGCTTCCTCGCTACCATTATTAGTAACAGATTCAAATATAACTTGTTGATTAGTGTCGCCTTGATTAACGATAAAGACTTGAGATCCCCCAAAGCCGTTCAAAGGTTTAACGACAACCGTCTTATGTTCATCAAGAAACAATTGAAAGTCAGCCTTGTAACGAGTGAACAGGGTAGGAGGAACGATTGACGTAAATTGAGAACACCATAATTTCTCATTGACGGTTCGCAACCCTGAAGGGCTATTTATTACTGGAATAGAAACATGGTCGAGCAACCACGTCAGAGTTAAATAAGTAGAATTAAAGGGGGGTTCCTTTCGAATAAATATGGCGGTTATTTCTGCATCTGATATCTCAACTGAATCACCAATAATAAAAGGGTTCTCTAAGTCCGAATCGGAAGGTACAACAATGTTTCCGGAAAAACGAATCTGATCATTCCATTTAGAGACCCCGCCCATAGGAATAAATACAATACGGTAATCAAGCTGATAAGCCGCACGCATTAAATCAAAGCCGGTATCCTTAATCGGGTTAACCGACTCCAAAGGATCCATTATAAATACAAGAGATTTCATGGCTGGATGCCTGATGTAAGAGCGACTGTTTCACGTTGTACGGCTACGCCTGCTAAACGAGCAAGAACTTGGTATATAAACGGCGCAATTTGGTCACTTTCAGTAGTCAACGGAACAAAAGTCATTCCTTTTGAGTTAAGACTCTGACGTTCGTTTTTGCCGGAATGAACTCTATTAAACCCACCAATTGGATGATTAGCCACTTGATAAAGAACCAACTCACTAACATCTCCTGCGACCTTATTGACTGTAGGAACGCCTTCTTGGATGATGAATCGATCGATAACCTTGGCACTTTTGCCTACAGATAGCTTATTCCTTGCCTTACGATTCAGGGTCATAATATCTTCTGGGCACTCAACCATTTGAACTCCCATTCCATAGGTTCCTGAATCAGATTTAAGTACCAGGAAAGGCGTGTGATCAATTCCATATTGAGTATATTTAGCCTGAATACTAGCAAACAAAGTTTTGGCTGACGCCATTAATCGTAGCCTGTCAGATTCGACATTAATGTCGATATCATCTACAACATCAAATTGAGATGATAATAGCCAAGGGTCAACCTGTCCGCCGATCAGTTCGCAAAGATCTTCTATCAATCCATTTGCTACTTCAAAATGGTGCGATTTAAGCCGTGAATGCCAGCCTGCATGAATAGATGGATATATAGGGATATTCATGTCTTTAAGAACTTCTGGAATTCCAGAGGATAAATCATTATTCAAAATTGCAAAATCAAAATGTATTTGATGCGTTTCAATATTATGAAGTAGTCGTTTCAAACAGTGCATTTCCACACGATGACCAGTAGCCGTTTCTAGTTCAATAATACCGCTTTTTTGGCACTCATCAGGTTCATCTGTAAAGAACGTAGACACAATAGCCGCAAACCCTGCATTTTGAACGATTTCTTGCAGAATCCGAACATTCTCCAGGTACCAAGTATTACGTGTGTGCTCTTCACAAAGGATCAATACGTTCTTACAGCCATTCACACGGTCGTTTATAGCCTGATTCATTAGGGTGCTTGCACGAGCTCTCTCAATCGCACTAAGATTATTAAACCCTGCTGGGAAAAGGTTAGTATCAATAACAGACGCCTTAAACCCAGCATCCCGTACATCTACACTTGTATACAAAGGTAGATCAACTTGCTCTTCAAGAGAGGTAATCCAAGTTAGAACGCGCTCCTGATTGTCCTCAATTTCTTTTGATATAGATGTTAACATTCCCGGCATTATAGCACCGAAGGAAGTTAATGTTTGTAGTAATTCAGTACTTCATCTCGAATCGATCGCAGTTCAGCATTGGTAGGGTCAAGCTTAATCGCCTTATTCCAATTCATCAAAGCTTGCTCAACCATATCCAAGTCATAATAAATACTGCCTAAACGAGTATAGATAACTGAGTTGCTCGGATCAATCGCCAATGCCTGGTTTAAGACAGATATTGCATTGGCATAGTCTTTGTTAAGGTAGAAATCAAATGACTGTGTATATAGCCGAGCGACTTGATGGTCTGTGCTTGTTGCCCGAATACTTATTTTTTCCTCTTGTGGTTTAGAATCGGTAATGTAATTTGTTTCAGGTGAAAATGACGACTCAGAAGTAGCAGGTAATTGGCTACTCATTTCATTCTGAAGCCCTTCTAGATGTTCAATGCGTTCATTGATCTGACGCATCCGGTTATTCATTTTAGGATCCCGATCAAAGATATTTCGGAAGGTTAGACCAAACGAAAAGGATCGACGAGGAGCCCCTGCATAATTGGCGTTATCAGAATCTGACAGAAACATTTCCGTTAATGCCATATCAAGCTCTATATTTGGGGTCAAAAACAGCTTTAACCCAGTATTAAAGTCTTTGCCATCAAATTCGCCCATAACTTTCATTCCTTCAAAAGTGTAATCTACACCAAAGAATAGCCCATTAATAGATTGGAGCGTTTCACCCAATCCGGGCAACGTCTTCGTTGAATTCTGAAAAGTGCGTAAGCCATAACCAAGATGAGCGTTCATATCCTTTGATATAGCCATCGAAGTGACAATATAGGGTGAGCTACTCATCTGTGGTGCTGGTGTGTAAGTATCCCAAGTAGACAGGCTCTTTGAGGAAAGATTACGAATACCAATTGCAATACGCTGTGCTTCAGCTTTTTTGAACAAATTATATTGCACATGTCCAACTAATGCGGATGAGTTAATCATGTTAAAACTCAGTTGAAGACGATTATCAACTGAATAATTGAGCTTATAATCAAACTCATACTGAGATCTGACGCCAACTTTTGAACCTGAACCTGCATAGCCACCTGAGAACCCAAATTGAAGTTCATCAGCACGATACATATGCGCTACAGGAACATTCATAAGCGAGTCTGTATAACTAAATGTTGCTGCCCAAGTAAATGGCGACGCACAAACAATCATTAATACAACTAATTTTAATTTGCCTAAATTAATCATTTAATTTGCTCCAAATAGTTTTTTAAAGCCTTAGAGGGACGAAGGATATAAGCCTTTTTCCAATGTTTTTTCGCTTTTTCAAGTTGCTTAAGGTCAAAGTAAATTGACCCAAGGCGCTCATGTCCTAATGAGTAGGTTGGCATCGCCTCTGTTACTAATTCGTATTCAACAGCAGCTTGAACCAATTGCCCATCATAATAGTATTCCATCCCTTTCTGGATATGATAAAGAGCTTCTGTGCCCGGGGTAGAAAGGTCTTCCTCAACAGATCCTTTTTCAGGAGAATCCGAATCAGACATAACGGAATGATCTGTAGTGACCCCGCTACCAGTGTTGTCTAAGAAGCTAAATCCTAAGCGAACCAAAGAATCAGAATCATCTTGATAATCCTTCACGAATGCCATGTAAAAA
This sequence comes from bacterium, assembly GCA_018700055.1. Lineage (GTDB taxonomy): Bacteria > Margulisbacteria > Marinamargulisbacteria > UBA817 > JABISL01 > JABISL01. The sequence continues at coordinate 5,328 of JABISL010000035.1, forward strand.
GCGTAGTGGTCTTCAGGTTGAAACACTCTAACCCCCCAATTAACGGCATTACTATCGTATTCAAACGTCAAATCACCCCACCGAAAGTGATATTCAAATCCAGCGAGTGGTGAAATCTTAGTATCATTAAGGACGCTAATATCATGTGCCGCACCAAAGTGAAATTTAAATGGGGATTCATGAGGGGTTAATGTATACATCGCAAAGGCATCAAATATTGGCTCAGTTGTCGCATTCGACTCATTCCAACCTATATTATCAATCCCAACATTAAAGGAATGGGTATATTGTTTCTGAACATTCAAATTAAGAATATTGGCAGCGATTCCATGTCGGATGTCGCCAAGCCGTTGATCATTATTAAACGGGGTTCGAAAACTATAACCAATACGGTCAGTAATTGCCGTTTTGAAATAAATTTGAGATTGAATAAATTTATCGCGTTGACTGGAATAGTCCACAAACGTGCCAAGCTCTGTAGTTCCTTTAGTAGGAAATACAGCACCAGGGACATTAATTAAACTCCCAGGGGCAGAAAAGGAATGAACCAACCCGGTAAAACTCAATATTATTCCAAGAATCCAAACAATACGGCGCATTTTGACTCCTTAATCCATTGGGTAACAAACAGTGAATACACCGACTTGAGACCCTTCGATAAGACAAGACATTCGCATCATGCGAATCGGTTCATCCTCGTAGAACGAATGCACAACTCTTAAGTTATGTTCGATACGAAGCAAGTTCATTGATATTTTTTGATCCTCATAAAAATGAATAAATCGTTCAATTAACAATTTTCCAATAAATTCTTCAGAAAATGTAAAGTTAGGAATTACTTTTAGCTCAACATCGCCGACCCCGCCTAGAACAAGGTTAGACATCTTATAGATCATTTCAGGATCAATCGCCACAATAATTCGTGCTTTTGGATTTTTTTGTTCAAGAATACCAACAAAGGCAAAAGAGGGGACTGCGGACTCAAACGTCTTATAGTCGCGGTCAGCACAAGCAACCTCCTGAAAATGAATGTTCATATGCATCAATGAAGATAAATCATCAGAGATCGATAAAGATAGTTTCTTTTGTTGTTCTACGAATACGTCATTCATGATGATCCCTCCTCAGAGATAATTTCGGCTGGTAATATTTTTAATTCTACGCGTCTATTTTTAGCTCGGCTGGCCATGTTTTTATTGGGAACAAGCGGGTCGAATTTGTTAAAAGCTTGGATTCGAAACCGAGCTTCATGCACTCCATTTCCACTTAAGTTACGAACAACTGAAGCCGCTCTTGCACTGGACAACTCCCAATTGGAAGGGTATTTTGTCGATCGAATCGGAACATCATCCGTATGACCTTCAACAATAATGATCCCGGAAGACTGTGACAAAACAATTCCGATCTTTCCGAGAACATTCTGTGCAATTGCTTTTAAATCAGCTGAACCAGATGAAAAAAGGAGTACGTTTTCCATTCTAAGCTCAATACTTCTATCTACGAATTGGACATCAAACACATCTTCAAGTTTTTCCTCCCTCACAACTTTTTTAATTTGATTAAAGGTTTCCTCCATTCGTTTCTGTTCTTCTTTCATCTTATCAACCAACTGAGATACGCTCGTATCCACAGGGGAGTCCATAATTTCTTCTTGTACAGATTGAGTAACCAATAAGAATTTATTCTGATCAATGGTCGAAATCGAATAGAGAAAGATAAACATCACAAGTAAAAGGGTGATTAAATCTCCCCAAGAAATGTAGAAGTTATCAATATCTTCAATTATTCTCCGATTTCGTTTCATGGGTACTAGCCTTTTTCCGCAAGTTGTTTTTTGACTCGACTTGTCAAATACGTTTTCATTTTCTCCTGAATAATGTAATTAGAATCACCATGAGCAAGAGAGATGATGCCTTCTTGGATCATTTGTTTTTCAAATAATTCATCATAACTTAATACCCGAAGACGACCGGCCAAAGGCATAAAGAGGAGATTAGCAAGCAACACACCATAGAGTGTTGTAACCAATGCAATAGACATATTTGGTCCAATCGCTTGTGGGTTTTCTAATTCCGCCAATAAAACAACTAACCCAATTAATGTTCCCAAAAGTCCAAATCCAGGGGCATACTTAGCCATCTGTTCGAAAAACAAAATTCCTTTATCATGTCGTTCATTGATACAAGCCATTTTGGATTCCATGATTTCTTTTATTTGATCGACAGGAACGTTGTCCAAATACAAATTAAGCGATTCAACAACAAAACTATCACTGTGCGATTCGATTAATTTAGACGCTTCTAATCGTCCAGACTTACGAACGGTATCGCCAACATTTATAATAAAATCAATATCCTTACGGTAATCTGTTTTACTTCTCACAAATAAAATTTTTAATTTGTAAGATATTTTGACTAGTTGATGAAGAGGAAAGTGGACGATTGTTGCCGCAAGCGTGCCTCCAAATACGATAAGCATTGACTCCGGATGAATAAAAAACGTCATTACTCGATCAAAGCCTACCGATTGTGCAAGAAGCCCGATTCCTAGTACTACTCCTATTATTGTTGTTGGATCCATTGTTTACCCCTTAAACGACCGACTCGTCATTAATCTTTTTTTCAAGTTCTGTGCGTGTTAAAAGACGTTCAATTTTATCGTCTTTTTCTAGTGCTCTAGCTGCTTTAATGATCTTGAGTTGTGCAATTTCGATATCCGCATCCGACACCTCACCCAATTCTTCAGCTTCATTCTGTATCATTGCCTTATATCTTTCGGTGATATTAGTATTCAGTTTTTCTGCCATTAATTCACCAGTATTCTGAATGGATTGATACACAGTTCTAACATCTTGTACTTCGTACATAATCGTTTGAAAATCAATATCAGATACATTGATTAGGTCCTCAAATGTTAAGATTCTCTTTTTGAGCTCTTCAAACATTTGTGGCTGCTCATTTTGGATTTCTTTGAAGATTTCACTTTTCAATTCCTCAGACATAGTCTCAAATACACTCGCCATTTTATCCAATTGAAGATCTGTCGAATGGGTTTCAATAAGCACGTTATCATTAAAATATTCGTCTAATGCAAAATGAAGCTTCCATATGACATCCAAACTGGGAACTTCTAAAGTCAAAAGTAAACGCGATATGGTTTTTACTTGTTTGGTATCCATCTTGGTCATCAAGCGAGCCATTTTAGACTGAGTCATATAATTCATGAGTAGGGTAATCATTTGAATGCTTTCTTTTTCAAAGAAATTAATGAGATCTTCATCGGATAGTCGATCCAAGTAATCAAATAGCCCACCATCACTAGCGCTAACGATCTTATTACGTGTTTTGGCATCAAAGGAGGTCTCTAGTAGATCACCTGAAGCAACACGCCCACCAAAAAGAACATCATTCTCCAAGAAGTTATGATAGAACTCGTTAACAGCTGATCGAATTTGATCCTTAGGTATTTGTCGGATATTGGAAATAATAAGTAAAACTTCTTTAACAACATGCATTTCCAAATGGGAGATAACATTCGCGGTTACCCCTGGCATCTCAGCCTCCAGAAAAAGCAATATTATTGCTGATTTTTCTAAATTATTTTTTTCTATTTTTGCGATTGTCTTTTCTGCCATGAGATACCCTCCTTACTCGTCTATTTCAACCCACTGCATGATACGCTTTGCAAAATCATGCGGGTGGCTCTTTGCGAAATCAGTGATAATTAACTTTCGACGGTTATATTCCGTATCTTTTTTGCGTTGAGCTTCACGTTCTTTTCGCTCACGGAACTGTTTTAGCCGATCTAATATTCGATTTCTATATAGTCGTACTAATTTGATTAATACGTAGATCGTCGCGACACAAGAAACAAATACGAGAATGCTGAGTACAGCTAAAAGCGGGATTCGATTGGGCGAGTTATTAATGGATCGGAAGGTATTCGCAACAACCCCCTGACTTGAAATAGGATAGATGGTTACGACAAATTCATCGTTTCTTTCATCTTCAAAACTAGCGGCATTCTTGACCAGCTTTTCAAGCAAAGTCATATCCAACTCATCTTTATTAACACGTTTCTCATCAATTAAAAGGCTGATAATTAACTTGTCAATTTTGTGTACAGGGGTTTCCACACGTGATTTAACTTGATTATAGTAAATAACATCGTTCTCTTGTTCGATAGTATTAAAGGGCTTACTCGGCTTTACATCCCCTGCAAGAGTGTTCGAGGTTGGAAATCCAGGTAAATTCTTAGACCCAACATTACGAGGCAGACCCGGCATACTTCCAAAGAGACCGGGCTTTTGTTTTTTTTCGGTGTAGCTTTGAGTAACTTTGAGAGGTTCCAGTGTAACCTTTTCAACTTCCTCATGCTCTTGATTAAACATGACTTGAACAGTTAGGTGATAATTTTTCTCTCCGATTAATTTATTAAGAATAGACGTGATATTAGTATGTATTTTTGTTTCTGTGATTTTCCTGATTTGCATACTCGAATCTTGTGGAACATCAGGTGTCTGAGTTAGTTTATGGAACACAAACAAAGAGATACTAATAACCCCTAAAAGTACTATTGTTCGAAGAACTATCATTTTCTTTGACTGGAACATAATTGCTAAACCCTCCTTCTTTACATAATGCTTATCGATGCCAAAAGACTATATCTTTAGTATTATTACGGCTTATGATTCAAGCATTTCACAGAGCTTATCGACCAAAGTTCAAAAAAACTTTAGCAGGGACACTCGGACAACGATTTGAGTCTCAATTAAAATCATTGCCACACGCAAGTAATACGCTGCATCCAAATAAAGAAGGGTGGGTAACGATTCTTAACGATAAAGAAATAGATGAGTCTCTCAAAACAAGCTATTTGAATTGCGCAAACGCATTTAAACCATGGCGGAAAGGGCCATTCCAGGTTAACGACATAAGAATAGACTCCGAATGGAACTCTGATTTAAAGTGGAATCGACTAGTCAAACATATCTCGATAAAAGGCAAAAAGTTATTAGATGTGGGATGTGGTAACGGGTATTATATGCTGCGAGCTCTAGAATATGACCCATATGCTGTTATTGGGATTGATCCAAGCGTCTTGTACTGGGCGCAATACAAGTTCCTTACACACGGATTAACAGTCCCCCCGCCAGAGTTCTATATGTGCACCCTAGAGGAGCTATATCCCTATTCCAAATCAAACTTTGACACCGTTCTATGTTTGGGCGTTTTATATCATCGACGCTCACCTTTGGATACGCTCAAACAACTAAACCATGTATTACGAGCAAATGGAGAACTTATATTGGAAACATTGGTAATTCCTGGTGAGGACGCCATCGCATTAAGCCCAAAAGATCGATATGCACAAATGAACAACATAAGCTTTATTCCTACAGTTAAATGTTTGATTCATTGGCTAGAAAAAACAGGATTTGCTAAGCCCGAGGTAATTTCGATAGATAGAACAACTGAAGAGGAGCAACGAACAACGGGTTGGAGTAACCCTGTTTCCCTAAATGCATTCTTAGATCCACAAGACTCAGACAAAACGATAGAAGGGTACCCGGCCCCCATTCGCTGCTGTATTAAGGTGAAGAAAAAGTCTTAGCGTGATCATTTAAGAGGTGAAGTTGTTGCCAGTCTCTGAAACGGGGAATAATCATTCCTGATAAAAGTTCATCTATATTTGCGGTATCCATATCAACCAATCCATCGACGATCGGGTTTTCTTCCCAAAATGATACAGACCAATAGCCTTTTCGTATCTCTTCAAACCCTTCATTATCAAAAAAATTAATAGACGGCGTTCGTGCCAGCCAAAAAAAACATTCCAGACCGGTTCTTCCACCAATAAAAAGATCTGCTCGTTGTCCCATCGCCAAAATGGATCTAAACCCAAATTTTTCCAAGAATTTCTCTTTAACAACATACGTATTAGGCCTAGATAAGTCCACCTCAATAGAGGCGTTATCTGTAATGGCGATTATGACAGCTTCATCTTTCATAGACGCACAACTCTGAATAAGAGAATACAATGACTCAATCAGTTCAGAGCATGCATCAAAATGCATCACAATAACGAATTTTTGGCTTAACCCAAACTTTCGCCAAATTTTCTCTGCCAATGTGTAGTCATCTTTCACAAAACACTCGTCTAGGATCGATTGATAATGTCGAGGCGACACCAAGCCACCATTTCGCCTTGCAACACGGCTGGCATCCCAACGTTCCCCTTTAGGAACAAGGCTAAAAGGGTGAAGAGCATCAATGAAAGGAATATTAGATAAATAATCCTTAACTTCATTCACTTGTCTATCAGAGTCTTTATAGTAAAGCACCAAATCAGTAGTAGGGTGGTCCGCCTTAAATTGCTTCAAAAAAGGAAGGATAAGTAATGCTTCTCGAAACCCACCAGCCAATTGGATCTCCTTACGCCGCGTTATCCAAACCACAACTCTAAGTGAATACAACTTAGAGACAAGCCACTCAGAGCCCATACGTAACCATAATTTAATTTGAATCGGTGTCCCCAAAATAACCTCAGTCTTATCTGCTAAACGTATAATATACAAAATTCGGAGACTGTTTATACAATCTCATAGTTCGAATTTTATAGCGTCGTCTGAAATAGTCCAAGCCATTTTTTCTTTCCTGACGTGAAGCCAATACAACAATAACATCCTGTTTAGGATTTAGCCGTCGTAAGTTGGCGGCGTTTTGGACGCCTAAGTGTCGATTTGTTTTGCGATATATCCGGTCCGAATACAACTTGATATTGGGTCCTGACCACCAATCAACAGCCCCACTAGAATCATTTTCAGCATAAACGATACGACGATTGATTGTGCGAATCACATTGATGTCTTCAGCTTGACCAACACTCGCCTCACGAATAGATAACATACTCTTGTATGCGTTAAACCCAGTTAGTAATACGACTGGAATGATCACTGATACGCCTAGTAGCTGTAGGTGCCTACCAAACCAAACCTTTTGTTTTAAGTTAATTAGAATGGCGCCAATTAGTAACACATACGCCACGGCAATATAAGCCTGCGAATAGATATAAATAAAACTTAAATTCTTAAAGACGATGACATAGAAAAAGCCCATCGAAAACACGACCAACGCGCCTAAAGCAAGTACGTTATTAACAAATATCCGTGCCCCAACCATATAGATTGCAAACATACAAAAAACCGCAATATTAATCTGTCCAAAGTTAAAATCCAAGAACAGGAACTGTTTATATAACCAGCCCCAAAAACTCAGATCCGACATTCCCCCGCTAATTCGAAGTGCCGCCTGACTTAATAGCGGCGAGAGGGTAAGTCCATTAAGCAGATAGAGAAGAACGCCATTTATAGCGATTGATATAGACGCGATGCCTACTAACTCGAGAGGTAGCCGCTTATACTCCGGCACCTTACGCTTGACCCAAATAAAAAGCAATAACGCTCCAGCCGCAATATATGCAGGCCAGTCGGTATGAAACGAAAGAAAAAAGAACCCCCACAATCCATAGCGATATACTTTGTGAAATTTAAGATGGGCAAAACAATAGATACAGGCCAAGACGATCAATTCGGTTAGATGAAAGTACTTCCACACATCCTGATACACAACATTAACAGGGTTCAATGCGTACAAAAGGGTCAAAAACCAACTGGCATAAATACTTTTTGTAGCTGTCACCAACAAGGCGAATATTAATACTGATACGCCCATACTAATAATGAGTGAAAATACACGTGGAACCCAGTCAGAGTAGCCACAAACCATTGTAAACCACTTGAAAAGAACAGGGGACAATAGGGGGTGGTTCGCATAATAATCGACCCCAGTCACTTTTCCAGACTTAGAGTAAGTGTATTCAGCGACGCCTAACAATTTGCCAGGTGCAGAAAAAGTCGAATCATTACTATGAAGTGCATGAGTAAGAAACTTCGCATTATCGAAGTAATAATGAAGGCGACCATCTAAAAATGGTTCCCCGATTCGACTGTGAGAGATAAATAACTGCATCGCCAAAATAATGAAGACGAGCATAAGGTTTCTGGGATGTTTGAATAAATCCAGCATGAGGGCTCCAGCGCATAGTATTATGAAAAACTGTAGAATTATAGCACAAAACCGTGTTCATTGTTACACTTGTAGGCATGAAGTTAGTTATTGGTTTAGGCAATCCGGGAAATGATTACAAACATACGCGCCATAATATAGGGTTCATGGCTCTTGATACATTTATATCAGAAAATGGGCTGTCGGAATCCGGTCACAAGTTCAAGTCACAAGTATTTAAGGGGACAGTGGCTAACGAAACTATTATCGGTATCAAACCTGAAACCTTTATGAACCTATCAGGTGAGGCCGTACAGGCGTTTGCACAGTTCTACAAAGTCCCAATAAATAATATATTAGTCACCTATGATGACTTCGAACTGGATTATGGCCAAATACGTATTCGAAAAAAAGGAAGCGCTGGAACCCATAATGGAATGAAATCCATTATTCAGCTATTGAATAGTACTGATTGTCCGAGAATGCGATTGGGAATTGGCCCAAAGCCTGAGCTATATGAAACAAAAGACTTTGTTTTAAGCAATTTTACGGACAAAGAGATGGTAGAGATTGCACTGATCACAAAGAATGCGTCTGATGCCATTGTTTCTTGGATAGAAGATGGCATTGATCGATGCATGAACAAATATAACGGCCAATAGTCCCCCACCAAAACATCTAAATAACGTCGCATAATATATATTATGTAATACAGCGGGTAGAGAATACATCAAGAGACCTATACATACAAAGTTATGTAGTTATACGAAACAAACTGTCGAACAGCTACTTAACATAATATAGATCCCATTATGTCAAAACTTGTGATGACATAATGGGATCGGTAACCACTATCAGCTACCCTACCTGAGTCCCAACAAACTATAGTTGAGTAGTGAATGTAATCAAACTTGCTGAATAGGCTTGATGTAAGGGCCATCTAAGACAAGGCGCATGTAATCGCAAGCAAGTGTTGGTCAAAATCCCTAATTGGGAGTTTTTTTTGGCGAGGCAAAAATTATGTAACCGATTATGTCTAAACCCGACGACTCGTCAAATGAGCTGATTAAACAATTTGGCCAGTTCTTTGAATTCAACAGACCTTTGACACAATTGCTTGCCTTCTCGAATACACTTGGCTGCCTTCTGACTCTTAGAGAGCTTGAGATAACATGCTGCTGCATGATAAAGAACGACAGGGTGAGTCGATTGATCAACGAGCATGTCAAAAACAGATTCCGAAGCTTGAGGCCCTTCAATTTTTTCTAATGCTCGAGCATACCCTAAACTTGAAGCCATTTGTTTTGGAAAAATAAATAAGTGCCTGAAACATTAATTTGGAACGCCGAACACGATCATGATTCTGTGAATTAAATTCATTCTCAGATAACTGTACGAGTTCATTATGGTGAAGATTAAAGTTGACCTGTGAAAGGTTATCTATCCATTTAGGAACCAAATTGGGGGGCAATTTTCCAAAAGATTCCATAATGAGCAATCGCCCTAATGCCAAGTCAGGATCACAGTCAACGGGCTGAATCACATTACCGATAATCTCATTTAATCTTCGCCTCATACTCGGGGTAGGCATCACAGCATAAAAAAGTTCAAGCCCCTCAACTGCATTACTAGCGGAGAGAATACTTTCATCGGCCATGTTTGTTATCATACCCGTCTCAATAGTCTCGTTAAATGATCGTTGATGAGTAGTAAAAAAAGCATCAAACGCTCTTGTCGCAAACTCATCTGCGAGCCGATCAACTTCTCGTGTACGCATCTCTGATGAATCAAAGGTAATGCTCGGCATTGGTTTCATTTGATTATTAGCTATTAACGACCTTGTACGCTATACATGCAGCGCCCGCCGAACCAAAAACAGCACACGCTACTCCGCCAGCTGAAGATGGGTCTTTCACAAGTTGAACGCCAGCACCTACCAAAAGCGCCGCAGATCCAAGAGTTCCCACAACAGCTGAAATCGCGTTACATCGAGCATTTGCATGCGCTGCCGTGCTAGTAGCTGCACTAACCTCTGAATATGAATTTCCTAATGACATAAATACCCTCCCTAAGATTTAACTAAAATTAACTACATTAAACACTAGGCGAGCTGAATGATCAAGAACTATATATCTAATATTGGGATATATAAAAATTAAATATCTTAATACTGGTTTTTATTAGTATAAAATATTGCAAATATTAATTGTGATAAATAAAATTTTATACAGAAGAATAGTTGGTTTAGAGCAAGCTACCCCAAATTATCAGATAGCTCTTGTATCTGTGCATCCCCTTCAAACAACGGGTTACTCTTAAATCCATCAAATATATCTTTGATTCGACTATTAGCTCCGGAAAACATACTCATAGAGTCAATTAATTGCTTCTGAAGCATAAGCGTAGATTGCTTCGCTTCGTCAGAGGAGCTTACATTTTCGAGAGGTAAGGCTTCGGTACTAGCAGAGAAATGAGCAAAGAAGGCTGTAACAGTAGTTACTGCCATTGGCGCTTTTTCCTCATCAACCTCTTCAAGCAAGGTTGTCATCTCATTAAGTGCCTCGGGTTTGCCATGAGACTGAAGTAACTCGATAAGTGCCTCGATAGACTCCATAAGCTGAGCAATTAAAGAGTGACTTGGTTGCCCCTCTGCAGCGTTAATCTCCCTATTAATAGTTGTGGCTCTAAAGGCTACTATCGTTAACGTTTGCTCGAATCGTGCGATTTGCCCTGTAGATTTAGATCCCGTAGTTAACACATCATCATCACCAACAATATCATCACCTGCGGCTAACTCTTGATCAAACATCTCTTCAAAAGACGCCCCTTCACCATTTGTTTGAACATTCGTTGACACTGAACGTGAATCTTGAAACCCACTAATTATATTTGAACCTGTGTTATCAATCATATTATTTCCTCCTGATGTGGTCCCCCACTCTATCTACTATAAGTAATGGGTTTTATTGATCATTTCGATGTATGGATTATTACTGGTTAATAACTATTTCCTTATTTTAAATAACAAAATATAATACAACTCATATGACAAAAAAGAGTAAATTTGAATTAAAAATGATAGGTGAAGGTCTCCCTTCCTCAAGCATTAAACGATTTCATAAATATCTAGAGAACATGATAAATCCCAACACGCATAAATGGGCTTGGGACGATCTACAACCTATAAATAAAGAAAGTCTTCCACAAATCACAGACAACCAATCAACATCCCCAGAAGCGTTAAAGAAGCTAGCGGTGATTAAGTTAAATGGTGGACTAGGAACATCCATGGGATGTCATGGCCCAAAATCAGCAATAATAGCCAAGAACAACCAATCTTTTTTAGAGATTGCACTAAATAACCACAAAGCGCTTTGTGCAGAGACGGGTACAGCTATTCCTTTTATTCTTATGAATAGTTATAGAACTCATAAAGTAACAACCGCGCGACTTAGGTCCTATGAGGCCTCATTTCCAATTCATACGTTTATTCAGAATCAATTTCCACGAATCAAGACAGACACCATAACACCGTTTGAGCATCTAAGTGATGAAGAAACTTGGAATCCACCAGGACATGGCGATATATACTACGCTTTATTTGAGACCACATTGGGACAACAACTAATTGATCAAGGAATAGAAACGCTCTTTATTTCGAACACAGATAACGTTGGGGCAACAGTTTCAAACGACATTCTAGCTAATATAGAACAAACAAAAGCCTCATTTGTAATGGAAGTTACCCCAAAGACTCTGGCTGATAAAAAGGGAGGGACGCTTGTCCATTTTCAAGACCAGTTAATGCTTCTAGAGCGTGCACAAGTTCCTGTAGAAAAAATTCGTGAATTTGAGTCTATTGATCGGTTTAGTATCTTCAATACGAACAATATATGGGTAAACCTTCCAGAACTGAATACGCTAATCAAAACCAACAAGCTTAATTTAACTGTTATGCAAAACCCCAAAACTATAAATGGTCAGCAAGTAACTCAACTGGAAACAGCCATGGGTGATGCTATTCATTCCTTCCCAAACGCGCAGGCGGTGCTGGTTCCTAGAAGCCGATTCATTCCGGTCAAGACTACAGCAGACTTACTTAGACTCCGGTCTGATTATTTTATTGTTAACGAGTTAAAGAAAATCGTTCCCAACCCAAACAGAGCCTGTTTTAACACAGTATTACCAATAACACTCTCCGATGACTATACAAAAATAGAAGATTTCGAAACACTCATACCAACGCCTCCTTCCCTTGTTGACTGCACATCATTAACAATGAATAAGGCACATAAGGTAGGAGCTAACACGGTCTTCACTGGCGATATCGTGATAGAAGACAATCTTGAATAAAAAGCACTTAATTATCCAAGCCAACTCCGCAGGCGAGCTTAGTACATGGGTCCATCCAATTTGTACCTCCGTAGCCGAAATAAGCCCCCAAACAATAATCGATATTTACCTGTTTCCTTGCCAATACGCTACTGGAAACGAACTTGAAATTGCGAAAGGCTATCCCAACGTAAGACATGTCTCAGCTCCATCGGACTCTATGAAAACGGCACTTAAACCAGGCAGGCTTGATACAGTATTTTCAAGCGGCGCTGTTCTATATCTAGGTGGAGACCCATTCTATACCAAACGCCTAGCCAAACGAACTGGCTACGATGCTTATGCTTACGCTGAGAGACCTCTCCCAGGCAAATTCAAGAACGTATTTCTAAGAAAAGACGGCGACCTCATGATCAGTAAGATTACTCAATACACCCCACCCTCACCTGAGGAATTCCAAGATACATACAAAATAGACCCAACGAAACCCTATTGTGCATTCATGGCAGGATCCCGTGCGCAGCATTTTGAGGGATTAATACCGCTATATCATGAAGCTGTAACCCATATTCATAAAACCCACCCAGACTTTCAGGCTATTGTCTCAATTTCCCCATTTCTTGATCAGTCTATGGAAAAACGAATAACCACGAAATATGCACAAAGCCCCCTTAACTTCATAAAAGCATACTCCCCTTTAGACCTAATATCACATGCTCAAATGGCAGTGACGATTCCTGGAACGAACACTGCGGAGTGTATGTATATGGGAACCCCTATGGTAATGACCCTTCCTCTAAATAGCCCCAAGACCTTCCCGTTTGATGGATTATTAGGACTTTTATCTAAGCTGCCCATAGTTGGCATCCTAATTAAAAAACTGTTGATTCAAATCGCTATCAAAACGCGCCCCTATTTTTCGCTCCCGAATATCCTAGCAAAAGAACAAATCGTTCCTGAGCTTATAGGTAAGTTAAGCGGCGAAGAAATAGCCAATTTTATTATGAGAACCTTCAACAATAGAGACTCCTTACGCCAGCAAAAAAAACATTTCAAAACACTTATTCCAGAACAAGACCCCGCAACAATTATCGTCAAAACCATCTTAGAAATAATTAAATGAAATCACCCCGATTACCTATCCGATAATTAGTAACACCTCTAAATTAGGGCTAGGAGATAGTTTATGCCAGATTTAATACAAGCTGCGTTACATGCAGCCCTGCCATTATTTACTTTTACAAACCCGGACCGACCCCAAGCAATAGCACCGCCAAATCATCATTTACGTGGAAGTGAGCCTATAACCGGCCAAATCGGTATGAATACGCCAACTGTTGAAATGAAACAGCCATCCATCCCCGAGCCAATCGATCCAAAAAAATATCATTACGTAGGTGTAACAGCACCCCTACGTGAAATCAACTTACCTCCAGCACAATTTAGACGACAAACATTAGCCAGAGTTCAACACCCCCTCAACCCAATCAATAACCGTGATGCCTCGGCATTTAGTCCATCAGACCTGTCCGCAGAAGACTTAGATAACAATAGGAAAATGAGTGAATTCATAAACTACATTATTAGTTCCTCCAACAGCACCTTAGCGAGTAATGCACAACATAATCCTGAGCTATACAGCGGCGCTACTAGACGGCTCTGTAGAACTCATTTGAATTTGAAAACACCAAACCCAACCGAAGGAATGAGTCAGGACGAAAAAAAAGCACAACCCAAAAAAACAGCACGCGCTCAAAAAGTTGCCCTGGCATTAGACAAGCTGCTTGAAAGTATTTCACATGAAATTGCCTTGTCTGATAATACCTCCTTGGATCGTAAAGGAAATGGAAGAACGATATACACTATCCTAGGTGAAGAACTCGTAATTCAAAGAAAAAGCGAGTCTGATAATCAAGATATTACTCTCAAAATAATCGATCTTATAGAGACCCATAGTTTTTTTGCCACAACCCCAGATAACACCCCCGACAGAAAAATGTTGATGAATGTCATTGTCCTTTCAGGAGACCTAGACCTTCTGAAAAAAATTGCACGTCTAAATCCGATGTTCGTACTCTATCCGAATGAGAGAATGATGAATCCCATACAACGTGTCGTTGCTCATCGACCAAAGGATGATTGGAGTGATGAACAAAAACTAGCGCATAACACTAGGCGAAACGAGATATTTGAATTTATTTATGAGCTCAGTAAAGAAACTCACGACGAAAAGGGACGGGACATTCTTACCTGGAATTCAATACATACAAATCACAGAACGGTACCCTCAGTATCAATCGATATCCCACACAATGGTACTCCAGAAATGGGAGTAATGACGCTTGAAAACCCCAAAGGTGCTAATATACTTTTTGATGAAATAATATCGAAAAACGAGCCTCTCTTTGCAAAACAAGTCCTTGAACATGCGGTTCAAAAAGATTTGCCCTTATCGGAGATTTTGAATAATCTCGAAGTCTCCCAAGCCTATTCAGTCTCTTCAAAAATGTTAGACCTACTATCTACGTATGATTCAGATTTCAGTAATGCAGAGACCCGTGTCATTGAAGCCCTAAGTTTGCACCACCTACCACATGACCTTAGAAAAACTATGTATAAATACATGCATCGGACAAAAAATGAAGATACTGAGTCCTGGAACCTCCAAAATCTTGCCGGTGCATTATATAGATCTGACAGCTCAATCCGAAACATAGATAAAAAAAGTGCTCGTGAAGGATTTTCAAAAACACTCAAACTTGATTTAAAGAAGTTTGAATCAGCCCTCTGTAAAGCAAATGATCAATGGTATGGAGCCTTCTGTTAACTTATAAATATCAACATAAAGCATTAACGATAAAGTTACTTCCCTACCAGCTTAAGAGAGTCCAACCGAAACTCAACGAGCCCCATTTTTGTTTTCTGAGAGAATGCTAACAATTGAATTTGGACCAAGCCACCAGATCCATCACGTCTTGATGGATTCCAAATATCATCACCTACTCCATAGTTGTCATCATCAAACTTAGATAAGGGTAATGTAACAACCTTCCATCCCTCCCAATCCAATTGAAACGAAGACACAAAGATATCATCTTCAGTCACTTTTTGAGTGGCATTATCTATATCTATTTCCCAATTATGATTATCATCATCAAAGAGTTGAACAGTAACGATTGAAGCATTTGCTGATGGGGAGTACACGACTAGCTTAATTGCCTTATAGGGCGATGCATCTATTCCTAAATAAGACCCAATCCCACCGGCATACCAACGTTTAGCTTGAGCCTGAAAGACCAATGAATATCCCCCAACATATTTAGGAGAAAGCACATCATCATTGGACTCTACCCCAGCGGTTACATGTCCAAGCGCCCACCATTCCGGCTTAGATGTAAGGTTCTTATCAGAAAATGTATCGATTACATAAACAACCGGCGCATGCTTGAAGGACCGCTTGCGAGCTCTTTTTTTAGCCTCAACTGGGCCCCCTATAATTACGAATAATGCTATCAACAGCAAAGTGTATAAATATCGCATATCTATTTAAATAATACCTTTATTTAAGAGCTATCCGCAATAAACGTTTGGTGTGATCCGTTACTTTTACCACATCTGAAATCTGATAACCTCCTATCCAAATCAACTCCTCCCCTGAAAAAAACAAAGGTGTATTATCTCTTTCCCCTTTAGGAACCTTCTCATCAATCATATAAGCCTTAACTGACTTATGCTTGGACATACCCAAAGGAACAAACGAATCACCTTCTATTCGATTTCTAACAGAAAGTGATGATAAATCAACCTGGTCAGCATCAATACAGATCGCATTAGGGCTACCCTTTCGTATATCAGAATAGCTTATAGTATCTGTGTCTAATAAGGAAAATTGAATCGTTACCCCTGCCAACTCAATCGCAAGTTCTCCTTGAATATTACCAACCTCGAAAGAAAAAGGCTCATGTTCTGTGGGTGCTTTTCGTAAAGAAAGGGTATGTTGATCAATGGACACAATACAATTGCCCGGCAACTGAATTTCTTTGAATCCCGAGCCAGAAATCGCGCGAAAGACTTCTTTAATATGAATTTCAGATACATCATACTGCGTACCCATAAACATCCGAACTAACGTATATATAAACTGCTTCTGTAAAAAAGGGTGCATAGCCTTCAAGTCCGTTTTGGGAAATCGAAGAGATGATTCATCTTGCTCTACCAAGGATAAAGGCTCAACCAACACGGCCCCTACATATTCACGCCAATCTTCTAGATAGTCTCCTAACCGTAACAAACTCGTCTTATAGTGCGGATCCATTTCCTCAATCGAAGGCAATAACGCATGGCGTATATAGTTTCGTTGTATGTCTTGGTCAAAATTACTTTCGTCCTGAGAAAATGCATACCCTTTTTCTGGCATATAATCCAAAATCTGAGACTTTTCCAAACATAGTAGTGGACGAACGATTGTTAATTGATAATCAGATAATGAAATTTTAGGCAGTATCCCGCCCAATTGATATTTGGCTCCTCGTAAGAGTTTCTGAAAGAACGTTTCGCAAAAATCGTCCAAATGATGCCCCATAGCAATATAGTCCACGTCTAATTCATGTTTAAGTCTGGATAGTTCCTTTAACCTTAATTTGCGACCAGCAAGCTCAATAGAGAGTTTTTTAGTTAAAGCCTCTTCTTCGACATCAATAGGAATAATATCAGCCCTTACACCTTTAGTTTCTGCAAAAGACATCACCACATCTTCATCATTTCGCGCAGATTCACGTAGTCCATGGTTAAAATATACTAATCGAAGATTACCGGCATTTAAATATTGATGTAAAAAGTGTGCCAACAACATGGAGTCCGGCCCCCCAGAGCAAGCCAAAAGAACCTTATCTTGTTTGGAAAATAAGCGTTTTTCACGTATAAACTCAGCGATCTTAACGTTAATCGGATGATCATGCATCTGGGTTAGACTCCTTTACTAACTGAAAATACGTCCCTACTTTCATATTCAATTGTCTCGCAATCCCCCCATTGATTTCAAGTACATATAACGCCTTTCTAGGTGATGAATAATAAGGACAAGGATCTCGATCACAAGGTGGCGTCATTTGGGACATGTGAACAATACGAAAATCGGGATCCAGCCAAATAATATCAAGTGTAATAAACGTATTCTTCATCCAAAACACATACGGATGCGGATAATCAAATTCAAAGAGCATTCCTGATCCTTTAGGAAGTTGATCGCGATACATTAACCCAACAGACCTATGTTTAGTGTCTCTGGCCCATTCAATATCAAAACAACTGGATTGATAACAAATTTGATCAGATGAATAAACCAGACCACTAGTGATGAGAAAACCAATGATAATCACCCATAAATGGTACTTGCGAAACATGTTCGTTATAATACCAGAACCATGATCAAAGGAATCAAATTATGGCTACAGGCCACTCGGCCCAAAACACTATCTGCAGGGATAGCGCCTGTATTAATGGGAAGTGTATTGGTGTGGGACACGCCATATTTTCATTGGGCCCTATTTGCAAGTATCCTCGGGTGCACCCTATTTATTCAGGTTGGAACGAACTTTGCCAACGACTACTTCGATAATCAAAAAGGTGCTGATACTGAGGATCGTTTAGGACCACAGCGAATGACTCAGTCAGGCCTAATCAGTCCTGCAAAAATGAAACTCGCGTTCATATTATGCTTCATATTTGCGTCAGTCTTGAGTATTAAACTAGTCCTAATTGGGGGCTTATCCATCGCCTTCATTGGTGCCTTGTCCATTTTATTTGGCATCTTATATACAGGTGGGCCATATCCATTAGGATATAACGGGCTTGGGGATATATTTGTACTCGTATTTTTCGGGCCCGTAGCTGTCGCTGGCACTTACTATCTCTATACCCTCCAATTCGTCACCGAAGTGATGATAATCGGCTTAATCCCTGGACTATTGGCTACAGCAATTCTAGTGGTTAACAACTTGAGAGATATCCCAACCGACAGTCAAACCGGAAAAAACACTTTAGCCGTACGCTTTGGTGAAACATTCTGTGTCTGGGAATATGCCACATGCTTATTTGCGGCATTAGGATTAACGATTTGGATTATTTTTAATCATCCAGATCAAATTGAATTAATTGGACCGGCATTTATATTAACGATACTGAGCCCTAAACTCATTAAAGCCGTCCGGCTCAAACGAGGGAAAGAGCTCAATCCCATCTTAGAAAAAACCGGCAAGCTATTACTTATTTATAGCCTTCTATTCTGTATAGCCTGGATTGCCTAAGCACAACCCGATGACTCACTCACGCATTGCCATAAGTACAGATCAGCCAGATCAAACTATCGCTGACTTATATAGATGTTGGGAAAATGGCATGGTTCCTTGCCCATTATCATCACGACTCCCTAGGGATAAACAGAACGAATTGGCCGCGAGTGTCGGAGCCTGCAATCAAGGAATATCAACATTTGAAGTAAAAACAAAGTCTAATATAGAAGATTACCCTCCCGATGCCATCTCATCCATATTATTCACTTCGGGGTCAACGGGCACTCCAAAGGCCGTAGTCCATACATTTAATAATCACATCGCCAGTGCCAAGCGCTCCAATAGCACCATTCCACTTGGCTCAGGAGACAAATGGCTCCTTTCACTCCCCTTATATCATGTCTCGGGTTTGAGCCTTCTATTTCGGACGTCTTTAGCAGGTGCGTCGCTAATTAATAGTAGTGACAAAATCGCTACGTCGATAATTAACAACAATATTACCCATATCTCTCTAGTTCCTACCCAACTCGAGCAACTTCTTCAAACTGGAGACACATACCCTACACTAAAACACATCCTTTTAGGCGGGGCGCCAATCCCAGAGACATTAATTAAGCGTGCGTTAGACAAACTCTCTTGCACCATCCATACCGGCTATGGATTAACAGAAACCGCCTCGCATATCTATACGGAGTCGCATCACAAAGACTCCCCCCAACCCACTATTCATCACAACCCAGAGACACTCTGTATCATCAAAGGGGAGATCTGCGTTAAGGGCCCTTCGCTTTGTTTAGGCTACAGTGACTCCAAAAACATCACCCAAACCCAACTTAACTTAGATTCAGATGGGTGGTTTCATACTGGAGATCTCGGGCAAATCGATAGTAATGGACGTTTATCCATTACGGGTAGAAAAGACACCATGTTTATTTCTGGCGGGGAAAACATTCACCCAGAAGAAATTGAAAAACACCTACTAACAATCTCCAGCATAGAAGCCGCCATAGTCATCCCTGTCATGGACGAAACCTTTGGACATCGTCCGATTGCTTATATCAAAACAAATGGCAATCTCGATTCAGAAGCCATAAAAGAAACACTGCGCCAAACGCTTCCTAATTTTAAAGTGCCTGACAACTTATATAATTGGCCAAATAGTATGCCAAATGAAACGAAACTAAGTCGAAAGCGACTAATATCTCATCACCAATTGTATAGTATTCAAGCCTGATATTTAGTCAAAATCCCCATTAACTCATCAGGAATCGAAATCTTTTCACGAGAGTCTTTGCCCACACAAACGTGAACAGTCTTACATCTTCCGGATAACACTGGCGTGTCGAACACGTCACCACTATCCGATCCAACGTTATATATCTCATAAGTAATGCTAAAAGATGTAGATCCAATATGATCTACCCACGTCTTAACCTCTACCCGGTCCCCCGATCTTAATGACACCATATAATCGGCTTCAGAATGAACAATCACCGTAATGAAAGGCTTCTTCTGCATAAGATCAGTAAATGTAAGGCCTTCCTCAGCCATGAGATCTTCCCATGAATCATGAGCGAACCGATATTGACGGGCGAAGTACAATATCCCCGCCATATCGGTGTCGTGCATTCTTACTTTGTTTGAGGAGATGTATTTCATAGTGGCTCAATTATAGTTGAGAACGCTTTTAAGCGGAAGTTTTCAATAACAAACTGGGCCTAATCCATTCAATATACTTCCAAAAATCAATTCCCAGTCGTCCTTGTTCCAATTTAGGGACGTACGGATCACGGTACTGAGAATATCGTGCTACACACATTTGAGCTGGAATTGAGCCCAATCCCCATTGCCACAGAACCGCAATATACATGAGCTCCTTAGTTGAGAAGGGGGAGTTATTGATAAGTGATTCAGTATTATGCATTCGAGCACTAACTTTTTCCAAAAACAACTGAACACTTTCATCCAATGAGCATGCCCTAGATTCCTTCACAACAATAATTTCATTACTTCTAATATTAGAAGATGTTATTTCTTTTTGGAATGAAATCAACCCATTAAATCCTGTACACAACTGGTTAAACCCAGACTCAATCATATTCATATTGCCAAGATCACGTATGTTTTTATCAAACCGAATCCCACATGTACTAGCAGATACTAAAAAAACAACATTAACCGCACTCGTCTTAAGTCTTCGCAGATCTATCTCCTCTTCAGTAAGTTTAGGGACAAATATGCCGCGCAAGGATTTAATCCGATCACTAGCCTCAGAATAGATAGCATCTAAATAATCGAACAGCTCCTTGCAAAATTCATCGTATCCTAAAGTTCCTATAGACTCATCTGAGCTACTCGCGTAAGCAAACCCAAGGTCTTTTGCCATTTGGGCCCACCCCGAAACATACCCAGCAAGTATCTCAGCTTTAGCGGTAGAGACCTCATGCCATTTCAAAAAATCAACAAGGACCATCGGCACCTTTTCTATGTCTTGAGAATAATCCAAAAAAACTCTTTTTATATATCCATTCAGTCTATGGATTAGATGGATATCCTCTTCTTCTTCAACCCAATCATCATAAACATAAAGCATTCCAGTAAACGAAGTTTGAAGCCTTAATGCATTTTCTGGAAGACATACACGCGAGTCTTTCAACAGTCGGTTAATGGCCTCCATATTAGAGCTTCCTTGAATATCTACGTCCTTTTCAATAGACGAATCGAAAGCAACACAAGTATATGAAACAAACTGAGCAAAATCAGCTTTAATTATTTTTGACGCATCATTCTTAGCGATAATGCCAATTTTAACCATCCAATTTGCAACATCATTATTGACGATCTGGATAAGATCTATATCCGATTGTCTGTAAAAATCAAAAGGACAATACAAATCACCCGCTAAAGACACCTGTTCAGCCGTACTTCCGATAACCCCTCTATGAATAATAATGTCACCAAGATCAATATGCTTAACAGTGGTATCAAAACAACTCGTTTCAAATACATCATCTAGTGATTGCAAAGCCAGGGTTTTTCTCATAAATCTAAGGTAGATGGAAGAAAAACCTTTACCAATGATTCATAAGTACAAAAAACTAAGTAATTAGAGACACCAAAAGTACTATTTTTAGATTTGGGAGATATAGAGAGGTGATACTAAAGTACTGTTAATGGAAGAATCAAGCAGCAGCCCGACTAGCACTTATTGACTGGTAATCTATATTCTGAGACGTTTACTAAGAAAGAAGGACCCACAAAATGAAGCTAATTTCTACATGGCTAAACAAAATTATATTCGCTGGAATAGTCTTTGAAGATGACTTCAGTGTTTCCAAAAAAATTGTTTTGAGCAACCAAATGATGCTCGTAGTAATGCTTTTTACAGGACCCTACGCTTTATTTTTTGTCTTCGTAGGGGCGCCCAGCTTAGGCCTATTTATCCTAGTTGCCGAAGTTGCTTACGGATTCTGTTTATACCTAAATTCTCAAAAAAAGCACCTTATAGCTAAGATACTGTTCATGATAACCTCGACTACATTAGTTGGTGGGCTCTCTGCTATCTTAGGACCTAATGCTGGCGTTCATCCAAGTCTGATCATACTCTTTGCAATCGCATTTACAATATTTGAAAGAAAGAATATCCTCTGGCGGTGGCTCACCGCGTCACTCCCAATTTTAGTGCTTTGTTACTTAGAACTTAGTGAGTTTTCATTTTTCTACACCGTTCAATTATCGGACGAAATAAACTCTTTATTAAGTTTTCTGATCATTCTTTGTGAAGCGGCCGTAATTGGACTAATTCTTCAGTTTTTACTTGAAATCAACCAGTTTCTATACAAAGCATCGAGTCAAAACGACCAGTTTCCGATACTTACCAAACGCGAAAACGAAGTCGTAACAGTCCTTACTCAAGGAAAGAACAACAAGGACATCGCGAGATATCTATTTATTGAAGAATGTACTGTCAAAAACCACTTGCAAAGTATCTACGAGAAACTACAAGTAAAAACACGATTAGAACTAATGAAAAAGATTACTGGAAACCCTCACTTCTTAATCAAGTAATAAAACAAGTAATTCAGAGGACGAGACTAGGGCCAATAACGAGTGCCTTCATGCGGTTGCCCACAAGGATACCCTGCAGTATAAGGAGTTGTAGACTCAAAATATCGATATAATGTTACTCCACTAGAAATGGCCGCGGGAACCCCAGGCATGCACGCTTGTAATGGGGCAAACCCTAGCCCAGAAACATTCATTATATTTCCAGTTGCAACATTAGCAACAAATGACGTAAATGGTGTGAATAGATTTGTCATATTATCACGGTCCCGCTGCCCCCCAGGTGCTGATGGGTCATCCACTACAGATGCTGCAACGGAACCGACTAGACAAGTAGAGCCACCACTACCAAGAGCCCCAGCGGCCATTGCCCCAGGGATACTAACTGGAAACAGGAGTGACGATAGAGACGCTCCAAACCCATTACATATTGCTCCTGTTCCAGCGGCGTTTAGGGTCCAAAAAAGATATTTGCACTATGCTCAGGACAAGAGTTTTGGTGCCTACGAGAGGTTCTTCCAGCATGGGGAGGCACAAAGTTTAATCTATCCACATTAAAGATAGTGAATTGATGAGCAGGTGACTCTAAGACATGCGCAATAGCAATTGGTCCGTCTGAAGTAGCTCGCGGCCCTGAATTTTGCGCTACAAAAAAATGAACATCAGAAGCCTCAACTACCTGAGCAGGCATAGAGACTGGAATAGCTTGATGAGTAACGCTATATAATGACTCGCTAGATCGCTCTAGATTTGACCCAGAAATAACCGAGACAGTTGCAAGTGAATTCATAATAACAAGTCCTTTTTGAATATTATTATATTTTAATAAATTATCATAAAAATGAAAGCAGATAGCAAGTACAAAGGTTCATAATTTAAGTAGATACAAAAAAAGTATCTCATATACACTACCTATGCCTCCCTCAATATGCATAGATATGCTATACTCAAGCCCGATATTACATAGTAATTTCACGAAACTAAACAATAATACAAAACAAAGGAGACCACCGCTATGAATTATAGTGACATCCAATCCATTCTTGGAGACGACGCCGAACATTTACTAGGACACACATGCAAAACGATCTCAAGCGATCATCTACATTTACCTGGCCCAGACTGGGTAGACCGCATTTTTTCAGTAACAGATAGAAATAACCGTGTATTAGGCAACTTAGAACGACTCTATAATCATGGTCGCCTAGCAGGAACTGGCTACTTATCCATTCTTCCTGTAGACCAAGGAATTGAACATTCCGCTGGTGCTTCTTTTGCACCCAACCCTGAATATTTTGACCCAGAGAATATAGTTAAACTCGCTATCGAAGGTGGCTGTAACGCCGTTGCTAGTACTTTGGGGGTTCTTGGTAGTGTCTCTCGTAAATATGCACACAAAATTCCTTTTATTCTTAAATACAATCACAATGAATTCCTTAGCTACCCTAACTCTTTTGATCAAATCGCATTTGGAAGTATGGAACAAGCCTATGAAATGGGGTGTGCAGCTGTTGGGGCAACAATTTATTTTGGATCCCCAGAAAGCGAACGCCAAATCGTAGAAGTAAGTAAGATGTTTGAAATGGCTCATGAACTTGGTATGGCAACTATTCTTTGGTGCTACCTCCGCAACAGTGACTTCAAAAAGGACGGTGTGGACTATCACGTAGCTACTGATCTTACAGGTCAAGCCAACCACCTTGGTGTCACAATTCAAGCAGACATTATCAAACAAAAAATGCCCGAAACAAATGGTGGGTACAATGCGATCAAATTTGGTAAAACTCACGAAAAAGTATACTCCGAATTAACGACGGATCATCCTATTGATTTAACACGTTATCAACTTGCAAATACTTACATGGGACGCATGGGGTTAATCAACTCGGGTGGCGCATCTGGATCTAACGATCTTCAGGACGCTATATCTACAGCCGTTATCAATAAACGTGCAGGCGGGATGGGGTTAATATCAGGGCGAAAGGCTTTTCAGAAGCCATTAAACGATGGCATTCAACTACTCAATTCAATTCAAGATGTATACCTCAACCCCGAAGTGACGGTAGCTTAACAATGAGTGACTGTGGAAATGTTCAGAAGGTATTTGTTCCAACAACAACCGATACTGATGATGTATTGGAGAAGCGTATTGTGGGGATCGAGATAACGGACCTCGCTGCCGAAAAGATTCTACACTTTGCCAAGGTGGATAAAAAAGATGCTACCGAGTATGGCTTAAAGATTTCCGTCGTAAAAGACGGATGTTCTGGTAACTCATATCAAATGGATCTGGCTCCAATTAAAGATAGCCAAGAAGCAGGCGATAAAATTTTTGAACACAATGGCGCATATGCCATCGTAGAAAAACTAAGCTACTTATTTGTAACCGGCTCCATCCTTGATTACGCAGAAACACTCTTGATGTCTGGGTTTCAAATCGTAAACCCCAATGTCAAAAAGTCGTGTTCTTGTGGCAGTTCCGTCGCATTTAAATAAGACAACTCACCCCGTTATCATGACCACAGAAACAAAGCCCTCAACCTACTTGGATTTGATGGAGTGTGTCGATATTACCCAGCTCAAAACCCGGCTTTTATCGGAATATATACTCCCCCTTTCTAAGCAACTGAATCACCCCGACTTTCAGTTTTTGATGACCAACTACACCCAAATCCTTGAAGCAGATAACTGGGAACGCTGTTTTGCTATTATCAAAAAACTAATGCGAGCAGAAGTGGGTACTAAAAGTAAGCCCTACAATGATATCGACCTCAACAAATGGCAGAATTATTCAGACATTCTGACGGACAGTCTTTGGATGGTCGAAAAAAGGGATCGATCATCTACTCATAATAGTGATTACTGGGGCAACTTTATTCCACAGATCCCCAATCAACTTCTCCAACGATTTACCCAAAAAGAAGATTGGGTTTTAGATCCGTTCTTGGGAAGTGGGACAACATTACTCGAATGCCGAGCACTCGGACGCAATGGTATTGGGATAGAGATTCAAGAAGAAGCCGCTGTAGAAACAGCCGAATTAATCGCAGATACGCCTAACCCTGAGCAAGTGAATACCTATGTAGAGATTGGCGATAGTCAAACATTCCCAATACAAACTGCATTGGACCGTCAGGGCATCAAATCTGTTCAATTAATGGTATTGCACCCTCCGTATTGGAATGTCGTCCCATTCGGTGATAATGAAAACAACCTTGCGAATGCATTTTCATCAACCCATTTTTTGGATCAATTCGAGTTAGTGGTTCATAATTGCACGCCGTATCTAGAAGATAATCGGTATGCCGCCCTAATCATTGGGGATATATATATGGACAGCGAATGGGTCCCTTTAGCCTTTCAAGCTATGCAGCGAATGCAACGCCAAGGATATACTCTCAAATCCACCGTCATCAAGAATGTTAATGAAACCAAGGGCAAACGCGACCAAACTGAACTTTGGCGGTACCGCGCACTAAATGGTGGCTTTTATGTATTCAAGCACGAATATATATTTTTATTTCAAAAGACCTAGAAGGTCCATCTCAACCCATTACTAACTGAATAATCTGTTGGTTCAATATTGGCAACTGGCTTGGACGCAAAACGGTAATTTCCATTTAATAGTAATGACAAGTTGTCCGTTAGTTTGACAGCTAACTCAGTGTCCAAAAGTACGCGATAATTCAACAGATCAGATAAAGCGAACTGATAATAGCCAGTTCCTGACCATGACACTGTAGATGATAGTTCCCAAAAGTAAGATAAGTAATTAGTAGAACGCAAAAATCGTTGCGTAATAGAAGAGACCTTATTGGTGAGCTCTTCTTCATGCATTACCCCTGTTCCAAACACCAATCGCTGAGCCCCAATAGTCCACAACGAGAACCGGTACCCTGCCCCATACACACGCCTATTCACCAATGATATAAACGGATTAACTTCATTCTGCACAAAGAATTCAATTTCAATCATATCGCGGATATTATGCATCCATCTAAAATGCACAAACGAATCATCCTTATACTGAACCCCATCACGCTTTCCAAAGTCATAATCGAACAAAAGAAATGCGCGATCTGTATCTGTGTGATAATCCGTTCGCCAACTTAAGGTCCCTGACTCTAGGTCTGTATTCCCACCTGTTAATTGGCCCCTCAGGCTTACGGTGTTTTTTAACCCCATTTCCTTAGCATCACCATACTGATACGCTTCAATGTTTACCTGGGCGGTTAGGGATGTGGTGCCACACAAAACGAAACCAACACAAATAACACTAAGCAAAATAAATCGCATGCTACCCCTCCGCCCCAGTAATGATCGTGACTGTTGTCCCGATCCCAACCTTATCAAATAATGTAATCACGTCAGCATTAGTCATCCGAATGCAACCATGGGAAGCAGGACTACCAATTTTGCCTTCTTCGGGTGTTCCATGGATATAAATAAAGCGGCTATATGAATCCACAACACCCCCCTTGTTTAGACCTTCATCTAGACCTTTCAACCAAAGAATACGAGTCGTCACATAGTCCTTCTTAGGCGATGAATCGGGAATCTTAGCAATCTGACCAGTATTATTCCTGGCCTTAAATATAGTGCCATACGGGGCATCTGATCCAATCTTCTCTACTATATAATGTTTTCCCAAAGGGGTTTTCTTACTTCCCATTTGAGATCCAATTCCATAAGCACTGGACGAAACCGGGTACAAATCGATAATTTTATCTCCACGTCTAAGTGTCATTTGTTGCTTAGCAATATTGACTTCAATGCTTAGAACAGCTTGTCTGTCGATTAGGTCCCTAGGAATACTTACGTATATCAAAAGAGCGACTATAAATCCTACTAAAAATAATAAAAATGCCCAAAAATCACGCATTATACAGAACGTGCAACACCAATTAAATCTTGCATCTTATTATAATCTTTTAAACCCGGCTCACGCTCAACACCAGAGCATAAATCCATGCCATACGGATTGACAAGTTTGACCGCCTTACGCACGTTTTCGGCATTAATACCACCTGAAAGTATAAGAGGGACATCATTTTCTTTTGCTTTTAAGGCCAGTCCCCAATCAAAAGTCTTACCGGTACCTCCTTGGACTCCTTCTACCTTTGTGTCCAACAGCACACCCGATACCACACCTTGATAGTTATGGATATTTTGAAGGTCCTCTGGGCCAAAAACTCGTATCGCCTTGATGACTCGTTGCTTATATCCCTGACAATCTTTGGGCGCTTCCTCTCCATGAAGCTGAATGACATTTAAACGACATTGATTAACTACCTGATTAATATAATCTCTAGAGTGGTTTACAAATACCCCAACCGTAGATACAAATGGGGGCAAAAACATCATAATTTCTTCTACCGCGTCAGGGTGGATGTAGCGAGGCGAATTCTCATAGAATATAAACCCTATCGCGTCAGCCCCAAGTGACACAGCATTTAATGCATCTTCTTTATTGGTTATCCCACAAATCTTAATTCGCATAAGCCGCTACATTACCAAAATATGAGATCAGTGACCAGTTGAATCAAAATAAGTCAAAATATCAGGATGTCTAGCCAAGCCTTCCCCAACTAGAACCCCATCAAACCCTTCTTTTTCAAGTATTTCTAACTCATCTATCGAAGAATATCCACTCTCAGCAACAATTAGACCCTCGTAACCTTTTGAACGCAAAACTTCCTTCAACACCGGAGCAGTAACCAGATCAATATCAAAGGTTTTCAAGTTACGATTATTGATACCGATGGCAAACCTGCCATTTACATTTAACTGAATTACTCGAGCAACTTCAGACTCATCATGTACTTCTACGAGCACATCCAAGGAAAGCTTATTTGCTAATAAGATGAACTGCTGAATTTGGGTATCACTTAGAATAGCTACAATCAAAAGAATTGCGCTTGCCCCCATCGCACGTGACTCCGGAATCTGAATCGCATCCAATATGAAGTCCTTACGAAGAATCGGGAGCAAAACAGACTTGCGAATGGATCTAAGATGATCTGGACTCCCTTGGAAATATCTTGGCTCAGTTAATACAGACAATGCCGATGCACCATTCATCTCAAATGTCTGAGCAATCGAAACTGGGTCAAATTCTTTTCGGATAACACCTTTGGATGGAGATGCCTTTTTAACTTCAGAAATTAAAGATAGGCCCGGTTTAGCAAGTGAATCAAGCAAAGAAGCAGGACAGGGAAGCGTTTGCAACGCTAACTGCCAAGAAGCCAAATCATTAGATTCTTTCAGCAACTCAATATCGGGGGTCATTTCTTGAACAATCGAATCTAAAAAAGTCATGGAGCTGACAATTTACCTTTAATCTGACCACACTCGTGAGCGACACTTACCTTAGAAAACTCAGGAACAGACTCAGTAAGCCACACATTTCCCCCTATGACACTGCCCTTTCCGACGACTGTATCACCACCCAAAATAGTCGTCCTAGCATAAATTGTTACATTATCTTCTATAGTTGGGTGTCGTTTGCCCTTGGATTTACCACGTTTAGGAACACTTAACGCCCCAATTGTAACGCCTTGATACAACTTAACATGCTTACCAATAACAGAGGTTTCACCAATTACGATTCCAGTACCATGATCCATACAAAACGATTCTCCAATCACCGCTGCTGGATGAATATCGATCCCTGTAGAAGAATGAACCAACTCAGTCATCATACGAGGAATCAGTGAGACGCCTTCTTTATACAAGAAGTGGGCCATTCTATAAACCATAACGGACTGAAATCCAGGGTAAGAAACAATAATTTCTTCTGGCCCTTTTGCAGCAGGATCACCATTATAGATGGCCTCAATATCAGCAAATAGCGTTTTTCTCAAATCGGGTACTGACGTCAAAAAGCGATCAACAATTTGCGTTGATTTAGCGTGACAATCATTGTCTTTTTTATCCTTATCAAGCACGATTCGCTGCCAACACATTGCTTGGCAAACAGCGTCAGATAATTTACTGCGAACATCCAAAAGCAACATCTTTAAATCAGAATTGTTTGGGTGAAAGAAACCGGGAAATAAAACAGTGCGTAATAGGCCTAGCAACTGAGAAATGGACTCTCGAGAAGGAATTTGCTCACCGTTAAAGGCGTTCACCCCACCCAATGATTCATACGATGTTTGAATGGCTACTAAATAGTCCTGTTCTGTACTCATAATGGAATATTATAACATCCCCCCATGCTATAGTAGGTGATGTCCGAAAAACAATTTGAAGTATTGGTTTGTCGTAATGTAGGAAAGACCTATACCTACACTCAAACAGAGGTTGAAGATGATCTTCAGATTGGCGAACAAGTGGTCATCCCCTTTGGAAGAGGGTCTGCTTATGGACTTATAATAGCTAAAAGAGAAGGCGAACTTCACCCCAAAACTAAGTCGATCCTAAGCAAGAGAGACAAATCCCTCCTACTGTCACAGGATATTATTACATTAATTAAATGGTTCTCCGAAACCTATCAATGCACCCCTCACAAAGCCTTTCAAACGGTGATTGGGTCCAAAAAATACCGTCTATGCGAAGATATCGACGATAACGAGATTGAGCTGGAAACGCCTCCAAAATTAACCCCCTCTCAAGTTCTAGCCATGGAAGCCTTTAAAAAAGAGACTGACGCCCCGTATCTCCTACATGGAATAACTGGAAGTGGAAAAACGGAGCTATACATGAGATTAGTAGCAGATGCCCTTAATAATGGACAAGGTGCTCTAGTACTAATTCCTGAAATCGCATTGACGCCTCAAATGCGTAACTCCTTTACACAACGATTTGGCAATCAGTGTGCCGTAATGCATTCTGGACAAACCCCCAAACAAAAAGAAGTTGCATGGAACAGAATTGCTCAAGGAAAAGCAAAAATTGCCATCGGTCCACGCTCAGTAATATTCAGCCCCATGCCAAATATTGGCGTTATCATTATTGATGAAGCGCATGAACCCAGTTATAAACAAGATAATCATCCACGTTATCTAACCGAAACCGTCGCTCAGTACCGCGCGCAAATACATAAAGCCAAACTGGTACTTGGCACGGCAACACCAACTATAGAGCAAGCTTACGAGTGCGCTAACAATACAATTGTCCTAAAAGAACGTGTAAATGAACGTCCTCTTCCACCGGTAACCATCGTAGACATGAAAGAAGAAGTCATGGATGGCCATTACCACCCCATCTCAAGGCCACTACTTCAGGCAATCAATGCAACCCACGAAAAAGGCGAGAAAACACTTATATTTGTCAATCGACGGGGGTTTGCATCCTCAATTCGCTGCCAGTCCTGTAGTGCCGTACACAATTGCAAGGAATGTAATCTCAGCTTTACGTATCATAGAGACCAAACATTTCGTTGTCACCGATGTGATATAACAACCCCAATCACCCATAAATGCCAAGCCTGTGGTAAAAACCAATTGGCGTTTACTGGGTCTGGCACACAAAAAATTGAATCCGAATTGCAAAAGATGTTGCCCGAATTAAAAATTATGCGCTTGGACAAAGACAGTACGCGTACAAGCAATATTATGGAAAAAACATTGAATGAGTTTCGAGAAAGTGGTGACATCTTAATAGGAACTCAACTTATCGCCAAAGGACATCATTTTGAGGCGATTACATTAGTAGGGGTCATTGGAATAGATACGACACTAGCCATCCCAGATTTCAGAGCAAGTGAACGAGCATTTCAACTCATAACTCAAGTAGCCGGCCGTGCTGGAAGAGGTACAAAAGAGGGCCATGTATATGTTCAGACTTTTCAACCCAAGCACTACGCTATTAAACATGCAATGACACATAACTTTGAAGGGTTTTATGCCCAAGAGACCCAATTTAGAGAAGCATTACGATACCCACCCTATTCTCAGCTAATTAATATAATTATTTCTAGTCTGGATGCGTCCAAAGTACATACCCATGCAAACCAAGTATCAATTTACCTAAATGATCGACTTAAATCTTTAGTTAAGGACGAAAAGGTTCAAATAATTGGTCCAAAGCCCGCACCAATTGAACTATTAAAAAACCATACCCGATGGAATTGCCTACTCAAATGTGATGAAACTGTTTTGGCTGAGGTAAAAGCTTTCCTACCTAAGCTACCTGTCAGTCACAAAGACGTAAAAGTAATCGTCGATTTTGATCCCAGAAGCATCTTGTAACGGTCTAGCCTCTTAAAAAAATCGCTACTATATAAGTAATATAGGTAGCCAAAAGAACAATTCCTTTAGATCTTGAAAGTATTTGCTTAGGCGTAATCAAAAGCAACACACTTAAAAGAAGCAATGCCCCGCCCATTAATAAGCCATCACAGTATAAACTGGGACGGATCTGTATGTCAGCGACCCAGCCACTGATGCCCAAAACCAATAGAATATTGAACATATTTGAACCAAGCACATTGCCTATAACCAATTCATAACGACCTTTACGCGTTGCAATTACCGATGTGACCAACTCTGGTAAAGATGTTCCAATTGCAATCAAAAACAAAGATAGAAACACTTCAGATAAACCCAATACTGCTGTAAGCATTTTGATCGAATCCACTACAACTCGTCCCCCAACCATCAGTCCAATTAAGCCCAACATCAATCCGCCAAACATCATCAAACGAGATGATGAGTGCGTTTCAAGGCTATTCTTCACCTCACTCTCCTCATTTGGTTTCTGGGGCTTGATAAGCAACATAAAAGTCACAAACCCAAGTAACAGAGCCCCGGCAATACCCTTACCGATCGTGCCATGTCCAAAAAGAAATATGGACCCACCAATCAAGCCTAACAAATATAATGTCGTCACCCAATTGAGCCTAAGGTCTTTCAAAGCTATAGGATTAGAAAAGGCTATGGGGGCTATAAACGCCGAGATCCCTAGAATAAGAAGTGTGTTTGCGATATTGCTTCCCAACACATTCCCAATCACAATATCGGAGTTGCCTTGAAATGCCGCATAGACAGCAACTACTAACTCAGGTGCCGAGGTCCCAAAGGCAACAACAGTTAATCCGATTAATAATTCGGGTACGTTCATTAAGGTTGCTAACTTACTAGCATTCTCTGTTAAAAGATCGCCGCCCTTCCATAGAAGAACGAACCCAAACACAATTCCACCCAATCCCAACGCAATAGTCATTGGCGCCAGTATAAACGATCTGCTACTATACAGCCATTCAAGTACGCCAAAGGAGGCCAATATCATGGGTTTAATGAAAGGTAAAAAAGGCATCATTTTTGGTGTAAGTAACAAAAGAGGCATTGCATATGCCATCGCACAAAAACTTCATGAGCAAGGGGCCGAAATAGCCTTTACTTACGCAGGTGAGATTATGAAGGATCGTGTCACTCCTCTTGCGGAGAAAATGGACTCCAAACTAATCATGGAATGTGATGTGACTAACGAAACACAAATTAAAGACGTTTTCAAAGAATACAAAAAAATATACGAACGATGCGACTTCGTAATTCACGCAGTAGCATTTGCTAACCGTGAAGACTTAGATGGTGATTTTTGTAAGGTGTCTAAAGAAGGATGGGACCTCGCATTAGGCGTTAGTGCTTATTCACTAATACCCATCGTTAGAGAAGCTCGACCATTAATGACTGAAGGTGGCGCGATCACTACCCTATCCTACTTAGGGTCAGAACGTACTATTCCCAATTACAACGTTATGGGTGTAGCAAAAGCCGCCTTAGAGGCATCCGTTAGATATCTAGCATTGGACCTTGGTGGTGAGCAAATTCGTGTAAACGCACTCTCTGCTGGCCCAGTAAAAACATTGGCTGCCAAAGGAATTCATGGCTTTGATATTTTACTAAAAATAAATGCCGCAAGAGCACCTCTCAAGCGAGTAGTTACGCTAGAAGAAGTAGGTAATGCAGGACTCTATCTATCATCTGACTTATCAAGTGGTGTAACAGGAGAAGTTCATCATGTGGATTCAGGCTATCATTCTATTGCTAACTCACGTGCAGATGCAATTATTGTTGGGGCGGACCCAGAGAGCTAAACAATTTCGCTCTTAATTTATGATGGGGATTGTTTCTTCTGTAAGCAGTGTGTCCAATACTGGGCACACTGGACAGATAATAAGATAAAACCATCTGCTTACCAGAAAGTTGCGAAAAACTACCCCACCATACCTGAAGAAAACTTTTCTAAAAGTATTCACTTCATTGAAGATAATGGTACCGTTTCTACAGGTGCCGCTGCAATATTTAAGTCCTTAAGTATAGGCAATCACAAAGTCCCATGGTTTCTCTATCAAAATATTCCTGGCTTTAAATGGATTACAGAGAGGCTCTACACAGTGATCGCCAAAAACCGACCTTTAATGTCCAAACTTACGCGATGGAGTTTTGTAAAGAGTCTTTCGATTCCCATCTATACAAATGTATCCGGTTTGGTTCTAAGAGCTCTTGGCGCGGTATATATTGTCGCTTTTTCAAGCCTATTATTCCAATACAAGGGGTTATTCGGCCAAAAAGGAATACTCCCGGCTCAACTTACTATTACGCAGGCACATAACGTATTGGGCGCATGGGCCCCACTTAAGCTACCTAGTATCTTTCTTATCAATGCCTCCGATACATCACTAGGAATAGGACTCGCTTTGGGAGCTATTTCAGGTTTGGCAATGGTATTTAATCGATTACCTAAACTCACCACTTTCATTACTTGGTTTATGTACTTATCTATTCATACTATAGGCCAAGATTTTCTTAGTTTTCAGTGGGATACACTTTTACTGGAAATGGGGCTTATTTGCTGGATTATGACCTGGGTCCCCACACAAAAACATCGACATGTTGGCATCTTCTTATTAAAAATACTCCTCTTTAGACTCATGTTTTCCTCCGGACTCGTCAAAATTCTAAGTGGGGATCTAACTTGGCGAAATCTAACCGCTTTAGATTATCACTTTTACACACAACCTTTACCCAATTTAATTAGCTGGTATGCCCATCAAATACCTTCTCAATTACTCCGTATAGCCTGTTTTGTAATGTTCATCATAGAACTCATAATCCCATTCTTTATCTGGGGGCCACGACGCTTTAGACTTATTGCATTTTGGGCAATGTCTGGACTTCAGATAATTTTAATTCTGACAGGTAACTTTGCTTTTTTTAACTGGTTAACCCTGGTCCTAACTTTATGCTTAATAGATGACATTATGCTTCCAAAATGGACGCTGCGATTCACTCAATACACACAAAAAGTTTCACTCCCTAGCATTAATCAAAACAAAGTATCCTCCTGGTGGTGTCGTATCGGCATTTTTTTAGCCGTTATGGTAGCAAGTCAACAATTTGCCCCGAATGCCATAATATCCAAATCAACTCGCCCGGTTAGAAACATCCTTCTCCCTTTTAGAGTAGCCAACCCCTATGGTCTGTTCGCTATGATGACAACTCATCGACCGGAGTTAATCATTGAAGGAAGTGATGATGGAACCAATTGGTACGCCTATAGTCTCCCTTGGAAACCACAGAACCCCAAAACGCCCCCTAAACGCGTCGCGCCTTATCATCCTAGACTGGACTGGCAGCTGTGGTTTGCTGGACTCGGAACTTATCGAAATAATCCTTGGACCGTAAATCTCATGATCCAACTACTTAGAAACTCAAAAGATGTCACTGCCCTCTTTTCATTCAACCCTTTCCCCCTATCACCACCTAAGTATGTCCGCATAATGAAAAGCAACTATGAGTTCACCACTTTTGAAGAACGCGAACGTTCTAATTTTTGGTGGAAAATATTATCCAGAGAAATCTACCTACCGGCACTAACTTTGAAGCAATAAGCTCCCCGATAGAGCAACGATCTGATATAGTATTCCCTTATGAAATACACATCCCCAAGAGGCACAAAAGACATACTCCCATCCGAAACTGGACTCTGGCAGCATATAGAGGCTACCAGCCGTAATGTTTTTGATTTATATGGGTTTCATGAAATAAGAACCCCAATATTTGAATCTACGGACCTCTTCGTGCGTCACATTGGAGGGGATACCGAAATCGTCCAAAAGGAAATGTATACATTAGAAGATAAAAAGGGAAGAAGCTTAACACTACGCCCTGAAGGAACGGCTCCCGTTACACGCGCTTATCTACAGAATGCAATGGCAGATAAACCCAACCATCAAAAATTATTCTATATGGGCCCCATGTTCCGTTATGAACGCCCTCAAGCTGGACGATACCGACAGTTTCACCAGATCGGTGTTGAACATTTTGGCGACGCCTCTCCTATCGCTGACGCTGAAATCATTGCAATGGGTATTCGAATGTTCAGTCAATTGGGTCTTAAGAATCTAAATGTACGCATTAATTCTGTTGGATGCCCAATCAGCCGTCCTGTAATTGAGGAACGAATCAAACAGTTTCTACACACCAACTTACACAAACTACCGGAGCACATACAAAAGAAATTCGAAAGTAACCCCATGCGAATATTAGATGCCAAGGATGAGGTCGTTCATACCTACCTTGCAGGTCTTCCCGATATCAAAGATGCGTTATCACAGGACTCCAAAGATCATTTTTCTACCGTATTGGAGTATTTAGAGCAATTGGGAATTGAGTATACCGTTGATAATA
Source organism: bacterium (assembly GCA_018700055.1). Classification (GTDB taxonomy): domain Bacteria; phylum Margulisbacteria; class Marinamargulisbacteria; order UBA817; family JABISL01; genus JABISL01. The sequence goes on from JABISL010000035.1 coordinate 41,718, forward strand.
CATTAGTTCGTGGGTTGGAATATTACACAGAAACCGTATTTGAGATCGTATCTGCCGACTTGGGCGGTGCGCAAAACACATTATGTGGCGGTGGCCGATACAATTATCTTGTCAAAGACCTAGGTGGCCCAAAAACACCTGCCGTTGGATTCGCGTTTGGTGTAGAACGTGCAGTACTACTCCTAAAAGACCAATTAAAACTAAAGCAGCCCGAATTGGATCTCTACATTGTTCCAATGGGGCACCCTCAGCAACTCAAATGCTTTGCTCTAGCCGATGAATTAAGACAAGCTGGTATATCTTGTCAGTTAAGCACAGAAACAAAACTCAAAAATGCGCTTAAAAATGCACTCAAGAATGCGAACAAGTTATCTGCAACATACACTCTGATTATTGGTGAGGAAGAGGCCGAAAAGGGTGTCGTAATTCTAAAACACATGGAATCGGGAGACCAAGAAGAACACCCCATAAGTAATATCCCACAAGTTTTAAAAGAAAAAACCAAGGCAACTAATGCAGCACATTAAACAAAATAGAACACACTGGGCCACTGATTTGACTGAGGCAAACTGTGATGAAACGGTTACGGTCACAGGCTGGGTTCACAAACAACGGGACTTAGGACAACTTATTTTTATTGATTTAAGAGACCGGTCTGGACTCGTTCAAATCATATTTGACTCTAAAACAGAAATTGCATTCAATGAAGCCCAAAAATGCCGCTCCGAATGGGTTATCCAATGCAAAGGCACAATCAGAGAACGGGATCAGAAAAACCCTGATATGCCAACAGGCTCTATTGAACTTCTTTGTACGGACCTAATTGTTTTGAACAAAGCAAAAACACCTGTATTTAGTATCGCGGAAGAAGATGATGTTGATGAATTGATTCAACTTAAACATCGCTACCTCTATTTAAGAAAACCGCAACACTTTAATCGATTCAAGGCTCGCCATGATATAACTCAGGCCATCCGAAATTACTTAAACAATCAAACATTCCTTGAAGTCGAAACACCAATTTTAACGAAAAGCACCCCAGAAGGTGCACGAGATTTTGTAGTGCCTTTTCGGGGACAATCAGGAGAGTTTTTTGCACTCCCCCAATCCCCTCAATTATTTAAGCAATTATTAATGTGTTCTGGGTTCGAAAGGTATTATCAAATCGTACGTTGTTTCCGTGATGAAGACTTCCGTGCAGATAGACAACCTGAGTTCACGCAAGTGGATTTAGAGATGTCATTTATCGATGAATTGACCATCATGTCCCTGACAAACGATCTATTAAAATCAGCATTTGAATCAGTCAACGTACCCTTTCCGCAGACAATTCCAAAAATCACTTATAGCGACGCAATGAACCGATTCGGATCTGATAAACCAGATATTCGATTTGACCTTGAATTGGTTGATACAGAATCATTATTTGATCAATCGGATTTCAAGGTATTTCGGTCCATTAGAGAACAACAGGGGCATATTAAGCTAATCAGAGTCCCAGGCGGAAGCACTCATCTTTCACGAAAGAAGTTTGATCAACTAACTGAACTCACCAAGCCATTAGGGGTACCCGGTATTGCTTGGATACACTTTCAAGAATCGGGCGAGATAAGCTCCCCAATCGCTAAGTTCTTAACAGAGGAAGAACTGAGTACATTAAAAGATATTAGCAAAGTAGAGTCTGGAGACACACTCATATTTGTTGCAAATAATGATCTTTCTATTGTAAATACGGCCTTGGGAGTATTGAGATCCACACTAATCGAACAACTCCAACTCAAACCGAATAAAGAGCATGCTTTATGTTGGATAGTCGACTTTCCCTTATTCGAAAAGAATTCAGATGGCGAAATCCAGGCGATGCATCATCCATTTACATCACCTAATCCAGATGACCGCGACCTTCTAAAAACCAACCCAGAGAATGTGCGTGCTCGTGCCTATGATATCGTTCTAAATGGATACGAAATCGGTGGTGGAAGTATTCGTATTCACAAATCGGATATCCAAGAACAAATATTCAGCCTACTTCGACTCAGTGACTCCGAGATAAAAGATAAATTCGGATTCCTAATCGAAGCCTTACAATATGGTGCCCCACCCCATGGCGGACTAGCTCTCGGCCTAGATCGACTCGTTATGTTGTTAACCGACTCATCTTCTATTAGAGAAGTCATCGCATTCCCCAAAACAACAAGCATGAAATGTCCATTAACTAATGCACCAAACACAGTAAGTTCAGACCAGATGGATGAACTTCACCTCAAATCCACATAACAATGAATAATACCCAACGACCTTTTGAAATTATCCCTGCCATAGATATTATTGATGGCAAGTTAGTTCGTCTTACCCAAGGTGACTACAACCAAGTTGAATCGTATAACAAATCACCTGAAGATATGGCTCAAGAGTTTGTTGATGCCGGAGCAAGACGAATCCATATTGTGGATCTCGACGGAGCAAAGGATGGGCGACTTCAAAACGAAGCATTGCTAAAAAGAATACGCGAACGTTGTCCTAACGTTGATATTGAGTTTGGTGGTGGAATACGAACAATTGAAACAGCACAACAACTTATCGACGCGGGTATCGACTATATAATATTAGGATCACTCTTAATTAAGGATCCAGAAACTGCAAAAAAAATAATTACCTCATTTCCTCATCAAGTCATTCTAGGAATAGATGCCAAAAATGGTATGGTCGCAACTGAAGGCTGGCTCGAGACTAGTGAAACAAGTGCCGTAGATTTAATAAATCAGTTTTCAGGCGGCTTACTACAAAAGTATTTTGGTGGAGAAGTCATATATACCGACATCGCCAAAGATGGCACATTAAGTGGGCCTAACATTGGAGAGATTAAAGATATCGCAGCAAATTCAGCCATGTCGATTATTGCCTCTGGCGGCGTCGGGACAATCGAAGATATTGATGCTCTAAGAAGTCTATATGAAGACCAAAAAATCAACGTGACCGGATGCATTGTAGGCAAGGCTATTTTATCTGGATTAGTCCCCTTAAATGAGTTGTGGACTTAGCTCTAACCTAACCGTATAATACGACCAAATCATGACATTCACAGCTTTCGCTCATTTTGCATTGAACGTTTTAGGTGGTCTCGCATTATTCCTTTATGGACTGCGAATCCTATCAATTACGCTTCAAAAAATTTCGTCTGACAAACTTAAAACAGTCTTCGACAAGCTAACCGGAAATCGATTCGCCGGCATCTTATCTGGCGGACTTGTTACTATGGTCCTCCAAAGCAGTAGTGCTACGACTGTATTAATGATTGGATTCGCAAATGCAGGCCTGCTTGGACTCGCACAATGTATCAGCATCATTTATGGTGCCAATATTGGAACCACAATAACGGCCCAATTAATTGCCTTTAAATATACAGCTATCGCACTTCCTCTTATAGGCATTGGTGGTGCATTGCTAATATTCGGACGCTCCAAACGCATGAAAAGTATTGGTGAAGTATTCATTGGTCTAGGAATGTTGTTTTATGGACTCAAAATATTGGGCTCATTCCTCAAACCGTTAAAAGAAATCCCGGCGTTCGAAACTTTTCTTGTTCAATTTGGACAGACACCTATCTTAGGATTATTTGTGGGAATGCTCTTAACAATTATTTTTCAAAGCAGTAGTGCTACAACGGGAATGATCATTATAATGGCAAGCCTCGGGTTGCTTAACTTCAGTTCCGCGTTCGCCCTGGAGCTTGGCTGTAATATTGGAACCACAGTTACGGCTCAAATTGCTTCTATTGGAGCAAATACCACATCCAAACGAGCTGCCTGGGCACATACGCTATTCAATGTCTTCGGAGCACTTTACATGCTCATATTACTCCATATCACATGGAAAGGGCATCCGATCTTCCTACAATTTATCGACTACATCACCCCCGGAGATGTCTGGTCCGGCGAGCATATCGAACGTCACATTGCGAATGCCCATACGTTCTTTAATATATTCAACGTAATCATCCTATTCCCTTTCATTAATATATTAGCCAAACTAACAATGAAGATCATTCCAGAAAAAAAGGAAAGCAAACTTAAAACGACAAGCCACCTTGATCCACGAATGATGGCAACCCCTACTATCGCCCTTCAACAAACATTAAATGAAACCATCCGAATGGGAACCATTGCTAAGGAAATGTCTCGACTATCCTACCAAGACACAATCAAAAACAAAGAAAAACTACAGCGTGAAATACTAGAGTTTGAAGACATTTTAAATACGCTCCAAACTAAAATTATTAAATATGTCGTCAAGATTGATAACTCAAGTCTTAATGACACAGAACTCAACTTAAGTAGAGAACTTGTTCATTTAGTCCGACACTTCGAGCGTATTGGCGACAACTACAAGGCTATTATTCCTCTTATGGAGTCCGTCAGAGATGGCAAACATTCCTTTGACAATGAAAGTCTTACCACCTTGAAGACTATGTATCAAAACATCCAAAATATGTTCCAAGTCGTCATCTCAGGACTTTCTAATGCAGAACAAGGGTCTGAGACTAGTATGTCCATTAAAAAAGCTACTGACGACAACTACCAACTTGAAAATGACTATCGTCAGGATCAGATAGAAAAAATTACCAGTAAGGCCATTCCGCAAGCTGAAGGTCTATATGTAATGGAAATCATGGCTCACTTGGAACAGATCACTAAGTATCTCTCCAAGATCGCCAAACAAACAGATCGAATAAACGCTTAGAGTTCCTGAACGACTTCTTTTACTTCGGGAATCTCTTCTTTCATTCGATTCTCAATACCCATCTTCAACGTCATCGTAGCCGCTGGACATGTACTACATGCACCTTGAAGCTTAAGGGTAACAATTCCATCAATAAAGCTGATGAACTGAACATCTCCACCATCCATTGCGATAGCAGGTCTAATTTCCTCATCTAAAATTTTAATAATCTTTTGAGCTATTTCACCATGAGCTTCGGCTACTTGATTAGCTCTATCAAACGCTTCGTCACTCAAAACAGACTTACCTGAGTCGATAACATCCAAGATAGTGTCTCTAGTAGATTCAAGAACAGATTCCCAAGATGTCGCCTCTGCTTTTGTTACTGATACGAAATTAAACCCGATCATTACTCCAGTAACACCCTCAATTTCAAAAAGAGTCTCAGGTAGTTCCGACCCTTTTGCGGACTCAGCAGTCTCAAAATCCACGGTACCCTTTTCAAAAAAATTCATATTTACCAAAAACTTAATCGTATTAGGATTTGGTGTTGGCATCGCTGATATTTCTACTTTTTGTTTTTCGTCTTGTTTCGTCATTATATTCTCCTTATAACTTTTATTCGGTGGATACTTCTTTATTGATACTTTCTGTAGATAAGGCGCTCTCTAAGGCTCGCCAGATCAATGCGGCGCACTTTACCCTAACTGGGTAATCTCTAACGCCTTCAAATAAGAATAGTGGCCCCAATGTTTCCTTACACTCATCAGAGCAGTCTTCCTGGGTAATACTTTCAATAAAACAATTCTTCATTTTTTCTACTACATCTAATGACTTACCTTTGATGTAATGGGTCATTAAAGATGCAGACGCCTTAGAGATCGCACAGCCTTGGCCTTGAAATCCAATATCAGCTATTTTGTTGCCCTCAACTTTTACGTACACAAAAAAATCATCCCCACACAAAGGGTTCTTACCATGCGCCTCATGAGTACAATCGTCTAACACACGAAAGTTCTTCGGAGACTTATTATGTGACAGAATCGTTTCTTGGTAGAGTCGTTTTAGGTTCATGCGAACATCTCAACAACAGCATGAATACCGGACACCAATTTATCAATATCGGACTCAGTATTATAAAAAGAAAACGAGGCGCGCGCCGTAGCAGGTACACAATATCGAGTCATCGCAGGCTGCGCACAGTGATGTCCTGCACGAATAGCAATCCCGTATTCATCTAATATGGTGCCAATATCGTGTGGATGAATATTATCTAGTACAAATGAAATCACAGCGGCTTTATTTTTAGCGGTTCCAATAATTTTAAGTCCGTCAATTTTAGATAACTTTTCTGTAGCGATCGCCAATAAATTCGCTTCAATCGCTTCAATCGCTTCTAGTCCAATCTTTTCAATATATGAAATAGCCGCACTTAATCCAATAACTTCTACAAAAGCAGGTGTCCCAGCTTCAAACTTTTCAGGAATCGGGGCAAAAGTAGTTTCCGTAAGACCAACAGTTTCGATCATGTCGCCTCCCAACATATATGGAGGCATTGCCTCTAAGAGCTCTTTTTTGGCATAAAGCACACCAATACCCGTCGGGCCAAGAAGTTTATGCCCTGAAAAGGCATAAAAATCACAATCTAAGTCTTGAACGTCTACTTTCATATGAGCAACTGACTGAGCACCATCAATAAGTACTTTTGCACCAACTGAATGGGCTTTCTTAACAACTTCTTTAACAGGATGAATAGTGCCAAGTGCATTAGACACATGACCAATCGCAACTAACTTCGTTTTGGGGCTAAGCATCGACTCATAAGCAGTCATATCTAATTCACCAACATCATTAACAGGAATAGTACGGAAGACTAATCCATTTCGCTTAGCAACTTGCTGCCAAGGCACAAAGTTGGCATGATGCTCAATTTCAGAAACAAGAATCTCATCCCCGGCCTGCAAGAACTCCCCTGCGAATGAATTAGCCACAAGATTAATCGCTTCGGTCGTTCCTTTTACATAGACAATTTCTTTTTCGGAGTCAGCATTTATAAACCGAGAAACCTGCTTTCTTACGGCATCATAAATAGCCGTACTCTCATGCCCTAGACGATAAACACCTCTATGAACAGTCGCGTAGGAATCTTGATAAAAACTAGTCATCGCATCAATAACAGCCTGTGGTTTCTGCGTTGTCGCCGCATTATCCAGATATATAAGCGGCTTACCATTCATAGTCTGTTGTAGAACAGGAAAGTCTTTTTTGAGTTCAGTTGAGTACAACGGCAAACTTGTCATATCAATCCTTAAAACCCTTCAAGAACAAGTGCCAACTGAGCCGTCATCTCTGCTTTCGCAACAGCTTTTACAGACTCATTCGGAATGCCTTCTACGACTTCTTCAGCAAATCCAACAACCATCACGGAGGTAGCGTCTTCACGTGACAACCCTCTACTCATTAAATAAAACAATTGAGACTCTTCAAGAGCACCTGTTGTCGAGCCATGGGCACAAAGTACATCATCAGCATCGATCAATAGCTGCGGTTGAGATATCGCCCGTGCTTGATCACTCAGCAATAAGTTACGATTTAACTGCTCCGTATTGGTCTTTTGGGCATCTCTAGCCACCGAAACTAGCCCTGTAAAAGTAGTTTTAGAGCAATCAGCTAAAATATTCTTCGCCAATTGATTACTCGTGCAGTTCGGAACATTATGATCAATAGTAATCGTTAAATCTAATTCTTGTTTATCCTTTAGAAGACCCAAACCTTGAATATTACTATGTGCCCCTTCTCCATCCAAAGCGACCCTAATAGTAGATTGATAGTCCTTTACGTCCCCAACTATAGCCACTCGATCCAACCGAGAATCGGCCAACTGAGTTACTGTTATCAACTCATTAACACTATATGTGGAACCCGATTGAATGGATGTCCAATGCACAGAAGCGCCTTTTGCCAATTTAACGTCATAGACAATTGAAATATCACTATCTTCTGTACCCGTCCGGTCTATACGCGTCCCCATCGTTAGAGAAGCCCCTTCACCAATTACAATTTGAATCGGCTCACTATTAACTGAAGCCGTATTATCCAGTTTATGAAGTAACCACAGTGGATCATTCACAACCGTACCTGGAGCCAACTCAAAACCTAAATCGGTTTCAGTTATACCAGAAGGACGAAAGGATAAGTTCGTTTTTATCATGAAGCCGTTCCGACAGTCTCATATCCATGCTCATCAAGAGTAAGTGCCAATGACTTATCACCTGTTTGAACAATCCGACCATCAACCATGGCATGAACCACGTCAGGAACAATATAGTTAAGTAAACGTTGGTAGTGAGTAATAACTAAAAAAGCATTGTCTGGACGTTTTAACGCACTAACGACCTCTCCGACACTCTTTAAGGCATCAACATCCAAGCCAGAATCGGTCTCATCAAGGATAGCTACCTTAGGGTCCAAAACAGCCATTTGCAAAATCTCGTTGCGTTTCTTTTCCCCTCCCGAGAACCCAAAGTTAAGATCTCTATCTAAAAAAGACTCATCCATACCAACAAGATTCAACTTCTTTTCCAAAACGGTTTGAAATTCCAATGGATCTACTTCCTCTTCTTCACGGAACTTACGTTGTGCGTTGTATGCCATACGCAAAAATGATCCATTATTAACACCAGGTACTTCTACAGGGTATTGAAAAGCCATAAACAGCCCCATTAAGGCACGATCCGTTTCGGACTCTTCTTGGATAGGTTTGCCATCTAAGATTATCTCACCAGCTGTGATCTCATACGCAGGGTCCCCAGCCAACACCTTAGATAAAGTACTCTTACCAGACCCATTTGGCCCCATAATCGCGTGAGTTTCCCCTGCTTTAATAGTAAGGTTAACCCCTTTTAGTATTGGCAAATTTTCTTCAACAATTTTCGCGTGTAAATTTTTAATTTCTAACATATGTAACTCCTATCCTACGGAATGTTCTAACTGAAGCCCTAATAACTGATTGGCTTCGACGGCAAATTCGTCTGGTAATTTCTTAAATACATCCTGGCAAAATCCACTCACAATGGTTGCCAGCGCTTCATCGAGGCTAATCCCACGACTCATCAGATAAAAAAGTTGGTCTTCCCCCACTCTAGAGGTTGAAGCTTCATGTTCACACTGAGCACTTTGATTTCTAATATCAATCGTTGGCAAGGTATTAGCTGAACACTTATCCCCAATCAACATTGAGTCACATTGTGTGTAGTTTCGAGCACCTTTAGCGGACTTGTTCATCTGAACCAAGCCTCTATATGTATTAGCAGACTTCCCTGCAGAGATCCCTTTCGAAATAATAGTACTCTTTGTATTTTTCCCAATATGGATCATTTTAGTTCCCGTATCAGCTTGCTGGAAATGATTAGTGAGCGCCACAGAATAGAACTCGCCAACCGAATCGTCACCTATCAGTAAACAGCTGGGGTACTTCCAAGTAATCGCTGACCCCGTCTCAATTTGAGTCCAAGAGATCTTGGAACGAGCCCCCAGACACTTGCCACGTTTAGTCACAAAGTTAAAAATTCCACCCTTACCTGTCTCCTTGTCACCGGCATACCAGTTCTGAACAGTAGAATAATCAATCGAAGCATCATCTAAAGCGACTAGTTCAACCACAGCCGCATGAAGCTGATTCGTATCAAACATTGGTGCAGTACAACCTTCTAGGTAGGTAACAGAGGCTTTCTCTTCACAAATGATAAGTGTCCGCTCAAACTGCCCGGTATTCTCTGTATTAATACGAAAATACGAGCTTAGATCCATAGGACACTTAACCCCCTTAGGAATATAGACAAACGACCCATCAGTAAATACAGCGGCATTCAGAGCGGCATAAAAGTTATCCGTATGAGGAACAACTGAGCCCATATACTTCTTTACCAGTTCTGGATACTCTTCAAGCGCTTCAGATATCGGACAAAACACAACACCGTGTTCCAGAAGCTTTTTCTTATAAGTAGTGGCAACAGACACACTATCAAAAATAGCATCCACTGCAACACCAGCCATTCGTTTCTGTTCAAGCAGTGGAATTCCAAGCTTTTCAAACGTTCGCTTAAGCTCAGGGTCAACATCATCCATGCTTTCAAGCTCGATCTTCTTCTTAGGCGCTGCGTAATAATGGATATCCTGAAAGTCGATTGGAGGATATTTTACGACACTCCACTCAGGCTCTTTCATAGTAAGCCAATGCTTATAGGCTTTAAGACGAAACTCAAGCATAAACTCAGGCTCATTTTTCTTTTTAGAAATAAAACGAATGGTATCTTCGTTAAGTCCTTTAGGCGCCAATTCCGTTTCTATATCCGTTTGAAATCCAAATTCATAGTCCTTATTAACCATCTCATCGATAGTCTTATCGTGTTTACTTTGCATCGTTTCGATCATTTCTTCATCCTTTTCGGTCATACCGACACCTTCGGTTGATCAATAATATCCTGAAGTGTTACATCAGATAGAACCGAATTAATTCGGTCTTGAATGACAGATATTGCCGGCTTTAACTGACAATCACAGGACATCTCACATGTAGTCACTACATCCATACAAACTGTCAGCTGCGTAGGGCCATCAATAACATCTACAACATCCTTAACTGTAATTGTCTGCCCTTTTTCTGAAAGTTGTACCCCACCATATTTACCTTGTTTAGTAGTAACTATATCGGCTTGAGCTAATCGTTGAACCAACTTGATCAAATGGTTGTAAGGAACCTTTAATTCTTCCGAAAGTGAAGGCGTCGTTTTCGATCCTGGATTTGTTGCTAAATAAATAAGCATCCGCAGTGTAAAGTCTACAGACTTCGTTAATTTCATTTTAATTCACCTTATTGAGCGTGGTTACACACGTCTTAAACTTGCAGCAATTATACTAGTTTAAAATGGCATTGCAAAGGTAAATGTAAAAAAACAAAGAATTCAATCCCAAATTTTAAAGCGGCCTAAAAGCAAATTAATTATGCATCCCCACTTCTCAAAATCATGGGGTCCAGTATAATGGGGCCATGTATTCTGAGCTACAAGGAAAAGTCGCATTAATCACCGGTGCTAGCCGTGGATTTGGTGCGGCAATTGCCCATCGACTAGCTAAAGAAGGATGTACAATTATCCTAAACTATAGACGCAGTCGAGCAGAAGCCGAGTCTATAATGGAATCTATACATGCGGCAGGCGGAAAAGCACTCGCAATTAAGGCAGATGTCGGCGATGAAGATAAAATTGATGCCATGTTTGAGTTTATCGAAGACGAATTCGGTCGATGTGATATCTTAGTTCCAAACGCATCATTTGGAGTCCCTGGCCAGACAATCACAGCCAGTAGCAAACACTGGGATGCCACATTTAACTCGACAGCTAAGTCCGTCATGCTCCTGTCTCAGAGAGCAGTCCCTTTAATGAAAGACTGGGGACGAATCGTTACAGTCACAAGCTATGGTGGACAACGTGTCCTAGAACAATACGGAATAGTTGGCCCCGCAAAAGCTGCCGTTGAAAGCTTAACTCGATCTCTTGCTGTAGAACTTGCCCCACACAACATATTAGTTAACGGCATAATGCCAGGCGTTTGTGACACTAAATCCTTTAATGCCATTCCTAACGCCGAAACAGTACTTGTTACGGCCAAGGAAAAAACACCCGTGGGTCGCCTAGTAACCCCAGAAGACGCCGCCGATGTAGTCGCTTTTCTCTGTTCGGACCAATCTCGAATGATTTGTGGTCAATTTATTACTATTGATGGAGGTGCCTTCATTGTTAATTAACTCACGCTTTTTACTATTAATCGGAATGGTGGGGGTTGCAACTCTACTTAGTAGTTGCCAAACCAAGGACAGTGTTAACGTTTATTTTACTCCCAAAGAACCCATTATTACCTTTACACAACTCAAACAAACCCAAAGTGGCCTCACATGGACAACTCCTAAACAATGGAAAGAAAACTACTCTCACACCAAGCGAATCGTCACATTTGTCATTGATGACAGCACTCAAGTTACAGTGACTCGATTTGAAGGACGAACAGGGTCACTAATAGCGAATGTTAATCGATGGCGAGGGCAGCTCAAGTTAGGGCCAACACGCAAATCACGCCTCAAATATTATGTCAGTTATGAAACCTTTAATAGAAAAAAGTTTACTGTCGTTAAGTTAAGAGGGCCAAGAAAACAAAAGCCCCGACAAGGTCTAATAACCGCGTTTGCCAAACACAATAACGACACTTGGTTCATCAAACTTAGTGGTCCAAACAGAACTGTATTACGTCAAAGAAGACAATTCATGGAGTTTGTAAGTAATGTTCAATTCCATTAAATCTAGTTTAAAAAAAGTCATAAAAGCTATGGCTTCCCTAAAGATCACAGTACTTTTACTTATATCACTCTTCCTATTGGTCATAATGGTGACACTTGCCCAAGTAGATCTCGGTATTTACTACGCAACGCAACGCTACTTAAATAGTTTTGCGATTTATTGGGCCCCTAACAAAGGCCTTCTAGTCCCTATTTTTCCAGGAGGCTATACCATTGGCACATTACTATTTTTCAACTTAGTCGCTGCATTAGCTACCCGCATTTGGCTAAAACCAAAGTCATATGGCCTCTGGCTCATCCATATGGGCTTACTATCCCTATTAATCGGCAGTGGCATCACTAGTTTTAAGGCGGCCGAAAGCCAATTAGCCTTCTCAGAAGGAGAAAGTAAATACTATTCAGAGTCCACTCGAGAAATTGAATTGGTCGTGATCGATACCTCAGGTGAAACAAAAGATGCCGTCATTAGCTTTCCTGAAGCACTACTAAAAGAAGGTAGTGAACTAAGCCATAACACATTGCCTTTCACTATTACTTTGAATAGCTATTCGACCAACTCTACGTTAGAAAACAAAGCTACCCCTGGAATACAAAATGGATATGGTCAGCACATCAGTTCAAGACCACTTCCCATTTTCACTCAAGACGATGCACGCAATATTGCGACCGCAATTGTATCTATTGATTCTGACAACTATAAAGACAAATTATTACTAACTACAGGATTGGAAGCTACTCAAGTAATACAGGTCTATGACACACCCTATCGAATTGAATTACGCCATAAGCGCTACTATGTGCTGTACAGCATTCAACTAATCGACTTCCAAAGAAAATTATACCCTGGCACTGAAATACCACACTCCTTTTCTTCTAAAATCAAGCTTAACAACAAAAAAACCGGGGAAGAAAGAGATGTATTAATCTACATGAATCATCCTTTCCGATATGAAGGTAAAACTTACTTCCAAGCCAGTTATGGCGAAAACGAAACACTTTCCGTTCTCCAAGTTGTCGAAAACCCGGGATGGTTGTTCCCTTACATTTCAAGTACGCTTATTAGCCTAGGACTTTTGATTCACTTCTTACAAATGCTAATCGCTCGACTAAAAAAGGATCAAAATCATGCCTAACAAAACGCTAAAACTCGCTTGGCTCGGCATAGGGATCCTTCTGATCGTAACACTGCTTATTCCGGAAACAAATGGTCCTTTTAAGATAAAGCAATTTGGCGAACTTCCAGTACTTGAAGGCGGGCGAATTAAGCCTTTGGACACGATAGCAAGAAATGCGCTACTAATGATCCAGGGAAAACAAACGATTCGAACCCAACCAAAATCATTAACCTCCATAGAATGGTTTCTGCTGCTTAGTACGCATCCTGAAAAAGCGGATGCATTAGAAATATTTGTAGTCGAACACCCCCAATTATTTGGATCTCTTGGCGATAAGTATCAAAAGCAAAAGTATCGGGTCAGCTTTAACTTCCTAAAAGAACATCACAACAAAATCATTACTCAGTCATCCAGAGCATTAGAAATGGAGCCTGGACAACGAACGCCATATCAAAAACAAATAATCGCCCTTAATAACCGACTCATGCTTTATTTTAAACTCAAAAACACGTTCAAACCCGAAAATAACCCCCAATTCACAGACGCAATACAATCATTTCAACAAAATCTTCCAAATGCATTGGATGCCATCAAAACACACAGTCAACTTGAAACCCTTTCTCAAGAGAAGAAAAAACTGATTTCTGAACTAAATATGCATTTCAAAGACTTTCAGATGCTCTCCCAAACCAGTAATTTCTACCCTATCCCTCCATTTGGGTCAAAAACAACCTCGGATTGGAAAAGCGTTGGAGATAGTTTGTTACAGAGTCTAGATATTACGATTCCATTAAATCCCGCAGTTATGGATTATTCCAAAATGCTAAGTGCCTATGCAAATAATGATTCCAACGGATTTAACTCAGCACTGGCTTCTCATCGCAACCTTATTCAGTCCCAATTCCCCAAGTTATTCTATAAAAGTAAAACGGAAGCATTTTTTAATCATGCATCATTATTTTATCGGGGAATACTACTCTATGGACTAGCCTTAATTATCCTAATTATTTCCTGGATTAAAGCGCCTAGATTCCTTGGAAAACTTGCCTATGGAGTAGTCTCAATAGGCTTCCTCTCACATACAATTGGCCTACTTTCGCGCATGCTTCTCCATGGCCGCCCCCCTGTCACAAACCTATATTCTTCAGCTATATTTGTGGGATGGGTCGCCGTTTTCTTAGGGCTACTTATCGAAAAACGATTACGGAATAGTATCGCCTTATTTGCCACTACAATTATTGGAATACTTACCCTTATCATTGCTCACCATTTAGCAATGTCTGGTGACACCCTAGAAATGATGCAAGCCGTTTTGGATTCCAACTTCTGGCTATCCACTCATGTAGTAACAATCACTATGGGATACGCTGCTGTAGCAATGGCTGGTATGTTTGCCTCAATATACATACTTATGGGCTTTTTGACGAAACGTCTCAAGGGAGAGAGAGAAAAGACCTTACGCGCCATGGTTTACGGGTCAATTGGACTAGCACTTACCCTTAGCTTCATTGGGACAGTTCTTGGTGGCATTTGGGCAGATCAATCTTGGGGACGTTTTTGGGGCTGGGATCCTAAGGAAAACGGATCTATTCTAATCGTACTGTGGATGGCAATCTGTCTTCACGCACGTTTCGCAGGGTTAGTACGGACTCAAGGCTTTATGGTTGCGGCTGTCTTTGGCAATATCGTTTTCGTATGGTCCTGGTTTGGTGTGAACATGCTCGGCATCGGACTCCACTCTTACGGATTCATGGATAAGTCGTTCATTTGGCTTGTTGGATTTGCTGTCAGCCAGCTAATAATCATGCTCATTGGAACAATGCCTCTATCTATCTGGACTAGTTTTCGAGATGAGGGCAAATAGTGACTTCAATAGCCCCGCTGGATTGGTTGAAGTCCAATTCGGAAGAATCCTTAAACGAGCTCAAAGAACTCTTACGCATACCTAGTGTAAGTACTCAGCCCGCGCGAAAAAAAGATGTTCAACGCTGCGCTGAATCCGTCAGTCAGCTTTTAACCCGTTTCGGACTAGAAAAAGTCACCATCCACCCTACTAAATTACATCCCGTTGTCACCGCAGAATGGTGTCACCAACCCAATGCCCCAACAATTCTTCTTTATGGTCATTACGATGTCCAACCAGAAACCCCTGTCGAATTATGGAACACCCCACCCTTTGAGCCCACAATTATTGGCGGCCAAATAATCGCACGCGGTGTTTCAGATAACAAAGGAATGATCTTCGCTCACATAAAAGCCATTCAAGCCTGGCTTGAGTCTACCGGCTCATTGCCCGTAAACGTAAAAGTAATAATTGAAGGAGAAGAAGAAATTGGCAGTCCCAACTTAATTCCCTTTGTTGAGGCCAATCAAAAACTTCTCGAAGCCGATATGTGTCTCATCTCAGACAATCCAATGTTTGCAAAAGACACCCCCTCTGTCTGCACAAGCCTAAGGGGGTTGGGCTATATGGAGATCGAGGCAACGGGTGCTAATTCAGACCTTCATTCCGGACAACATGGCGGAACGGCACCCAATCCCATCCATGCTTTAGCCTCAATTTTGACGCAATTAAAAGATCAAAACAATCGAATCACCATCCCCGGGTTTTATGATAACGTCGCACGCTTATCATCCGCCCAAAAAAAAGCATTCTCCCAACTTCCGTATTCAACAGATAAATACAAAGAACAACTAGGCGTAAGTGATTTATGGTGCGAAACAGATTACTCGCCATTGGAATGCATGTGGACTCGCCCCACTCTAGACTGTAATGGGATCTTTGGCGGCTACACTGACGAAGGAGCAAAAACAGTTATCCCGGCAAAGGCAAGCATGAAGGTCAGTATGCGATTAGTCGACGACCAAGACCCCGTTACAATAATGAAGGAAGCCAAATCATATATTCATAAGCTATGCCCATCTGGAATCACCCTGTCTATTCAAGACGACTTTGGATACTCCAATCCAGCTTCAACCGACCCGGCACATCCCGCCGTTCAAGCCGCATTAAAGGCGCTTAAGGATACATTTGGTAAAAACGCCCTACTCCAAGGCGAAGGTGGCTCTATTCCAATCGTTAGTGAACTCAAAAGAATCCTTGGCATTGATACCGTCCTCATTGGGATGAACCTTCCTGAAGATAAAATTCACGCACCAAACGAACAACTCTCACTCGACAACTTTCAAAAGGGAATGGAAACATCTGTCCGATTCTGGGAAAACATAGGGATGATACCAGACTAATGGCATCCCCTATTATAAGTAAGTCGTTATATATAAAAGGCGTACAATGTCCCAAGGCGTTATGGCTCACCAAACATAAAAAACACCTCATGGCGCCATTCGATGAGTCTACCAAAGCCCGTTTCGCAGAAGGGACTGAAATTGGAGAGCTTGCTCAAAATTTATACCCCGGTGGCAATGCGATCACATTTGAAACCCCATTCATGGAAAAGTTCCGACTCACTGATAAATGGGTTCAATCAGGAGTGCCCGCCATCTATGAAGCCACATTCAAACATAATGACTTCATGTGTATGGTGGATATACTAGTTAAAGTCGATGATGGATGGGAGCTCTATGAGGTCAAAAGCAGCACTGGCGAAAAAGACGTCATCGTTGATGATATCGCTGCCCAATATTACATTCTTACTAAATGCGGCATTAACCTTAAAAAAGCCTCGTTAGTTCATATCAACAACCAATACACCCGTAATGGCGAAGTTGATATCGATCAACTATTCACAACCGTCGACCTCACAGAAAAAATCCAGTCCAAACAACTTGAAGTAGAAGGCCGGCTCGGCACGTTCAAGAATCTCATCTTTCAAAGAGACGAACCCGATCAAATGATCGGGCCTCATTGTACGGCGCCATATAAATGTGATTTCAAAGACCATTGTTGGCAAGGTGTCCCAGACTATTCCGTCTTTAATATCGCGGGGTTGTCTCAAGACAAAAAGTTTGAACTCTATTACCAGGGATTGACCGACATTCGGCAAATTAACTCGATGGAAGGGTATACCCAGGGACAAGCGCTACAAATTCAGTGTGAGAAGGCTCAAGAGGATCATTTGGACATTCCCGCTATTCAGGCATTTACAAACAGCTTGGCCTATCCAATTGCCTATCTAGACTTTGAGTCGTTCCAAGGTGCAATCCCAGCATTTGATGGCATACGTCCTTATCAGCAAATTCCGTTTCAATATTCCATCCATCTTATGAACAGCCCTTTTGATAGCCCAATCCATAAAGAGTACTTAGGAAAAGAAGGGGTCGATCCGAGACGAAAACTAGCTGAGGGTCTCATCAAGGATATCCCACCAAAGACAACCATCTTGGTCTATAACGCTCAGTTTGAGAAACGAATCATCTCAGAATTAGCGGAAGCTTATCCCGATCTAAGAGACGCCCTACTCCGTCGAAATGACATGGTAGTAGATCTTATGATTCCCTTCAAACAAAAATCCGTCTATTACCAATCCATGAAAGGCAGCTACTCAATTAAAGCAGTGCTCCCTGCACTTGTTCCCGAGATGAGTTATGACAACCTCACGATCAACAATGGAGAACTCGCTACCATCAACTACCGAAAGATGACACTATTATCTGAGCCTGAAAAAGAGAAAGTTCGGCAAGACCTGAAGACGTACTGTGGGCAAGATACTTATGCCATGATTCGGATTCTGAACAAATTAGTCGAACTCAGTTATACTTAGAC
The DNA here is from genome assembly GCA_018700055.1 of bacterium. GTDB lineage: Bacteria > Margulisbacteria > Marinamargulisbacteria > UBA817 > JABISL01 > JABISL01. Next base: position 59,626 of record JABISL010000035.1, read on the forward strand.
TCCAACAATCAACTCCCTAGAGGTGCAAAATGACAACAACTACGAAAAAAACAAAAATTACAGCCAACTGGCAATCCGCAAAAGACTATTCTGATATCAAATATGAAAAGTGGAATGGCATCGCCAAATTAACCATTAATAGACCTGAGGTTCGGAATGCGTTTCGACCGTTAACCGTTAAACAACTCATGGAAGCCCTCCAAAATGCTCGCAACGATGACTCAATCGGTGTAATCATCCTTACAGGTGAAGGCGAAAAAGCATTTTGTTCTGGTGGCGATCAAAAGATTCGTGGCGATGATGGGTACAAAGACATGGAAGGTGGCACTCACCTAAATGTTCTCGACTTTCAACGCGACATCCGTACCTGCCCTAAGCCTATCGTCGCTATGGTAGCTGGATATGCAGTCGGCGGTGGACACGTTCTTCATATGGTTTGTGATCTCACTATCGCCGCTGACAATGCCATCTTTGGTCAAACGGGACCTAAGGTAGGCTCGTTTGATGGCGGATATGGCGCTAGCTATATGGCTCGTATCGTTGGTCAGAAAAAGGCCCGTGAAATCTGGTTCTTATGTAGACAATACAATGCACAGCAAGCCTTAGACATGGGACTTGTAAATACAGTTGTCCCCTACGCCGATTTAGAATCCGAAACAATCCAATGGGCTCAAGAAATGCTAGAACACTCCCCTATAGCGATTCGCTGCCTTAAGGCTGCCTTAAACGCAGACTGTGATGGTCAAACAGGTCTCCAAGAACTCGCAGGTAACGCGACAATGCTCTACTACATGAGTGAAGAAGGCCAAGAAGGCCGTAATGCGTTTGTTGAAAAACGAAAACCTGACTTCTCTAAGTATAAGTGGAAGGGTTAGACAATATATAATTAAGTATTTACTTTAAGTGCACCTACAGCCCCGAACGTGATTCAGGTTAGCCTCAGCATTATTAAAGAACGTTACTTAGATATCTTCCGCGGATTTTTTAGCTTCGGTTAAAGCATCTAGACGCATCTTTTCAATTTGCTTTAAGCGACGGTTAAGCGAGACTAAGAACACATCCACGTAATAGTCTTTGTCCTTAACATATTTAGCAACGAAACGATGATATGGGTTAGATATAATCACGAAGTGCTTAAGGTGAATAATCCCTTTGCCTTCGTGCTCAGAGAACTGAACCACCATCGTCCCTGCAATAGGGACTTTTTTCTTTAATACCTTTATCTTCATTGTCTTAAGGTAATCTAAACTTGAAAACTCATATTTATTGTTACGACGACGTGAGAAGTATTCTTTCCAAGTCAAAAAACCTTTTTCGTTCTTGCCCAATACTTCGATCCGCTTAACACCTGAACGCCACTTAGGGTACTGTTCAATATCTCTGAGAATCGTCCATAACTGTTTAGGCGTTGCATCATAAGCCTTACTCTTAGAGACCACAAATCGATCAGGAAGACGGGTCCCTACAGCGTAGGCAGCAACAAAACCTAAGATAAAGCTCATCACAACTATAAATATAAAACGTAATATTAGTTTAACCATTTGTTTTATTATGACTGAGCCGCCACTCAAAAACAAACGCTATTACATAGATTCTGGAGCAGTGATTCCTAACAAGCCCAAACAGTCCTTAATACCAAGCTGAGTCCAGCGTAACAACTGAAGTCGTTTGGCCTGCACATCACCCTCTGATTTAAGAATCGGACAGTGATGATAAAACCCGTGAAACAACTTAGCCAAAGAGACTGAATAGGTAGCAATTCGATGAGATTGCATTTGGTTTGCAGATTCATAGATTTCATCATATAGCTGCAATAATGATAACGATAAGGATCGCTCATAATCTTCCAGGCTCAAGTCATCAACAGACAATGTCCCCCCTGGACCTTCCGCTTTCTCAAGGATTCGGCACATCCGTGCATGAGCATATTGAACATAGTACACAGGGTTTTCAGAATTCTGCTGTGTCGCCAATTGAAGGTCAAATTCCAAATGGGTATCCGCACTCTTTTGAATCATAAAGAATCGTAATGCATCCGCACCAATCTCATCCAAAACCTCTTCCAAAGTAATAATCTCACCCGTACGTTTTGACATACGAACCTGTTCTCCATCACGGAATAACGTTACTAGCTGACCAATGATCACATCCAAAGAAGAGTCCGAGAGTGCCTTTACAGCCGCCTTCACACGATTAATATACCCATGATGATCAGCCCCCCAGATATCAACAAGTCTGGTATAGCCTCTATTAATCTTTGAGCTGTGATAGGCAATATCTACAGCAAAATATGTATATGCGCCATCTGCCTTCTTCAGTACACGATCCTTATCATCCCCATAGTCAGTCGACCGAAACCATAGCGCACCTTCAGACTCATAGCTAAGCCCCTTTTCACCCAAAAGGTCCAACATAGCATCTACAGCCCCAGATTTATGTAATGACAACTCAGAAAACCAATCATCAAATTGGACATCCATACGTCCAAGAACCTTTTTATGAGAGTCAATCATCGCTTGAACAGGATCTTCTACATCTGCCAGTTCATTAATATACGCACCATGATAGCCCCCTTCAGGAATAGCCTCACCTTTCTTAGAGGCTTCAACGCTCGCACGAAATAGTTTAATTTGATTCCCTGCATCATTAATATAGTTTTCGGTACTTACGTCACGACCCACCTTAAGTAATAAACGCCGTAAGACATCACCAATCACAGCCCAACGCCCATGACCAATATGGAGCGGCCCTGTGGGGTTTGCGCACACATATTCCATCAGTACTTTTTCAGAATGTTCAGGAAAGGTCACCCCATCATCAAACTGAGAGGCCAATCGACTCCAAATAAATTCAGAGGAAAGTTTCAAGTTTATAAATCCGCCTAAAGACGATGCCGTAATTCCCTTAGCTGACAACTTTTCATTGATCTCCTCTACTAATCCCTCAGCAATTTGGGGAGGAGCCTTGCGTAAATGCTTGGCTAATTGAAAACTACAGTTTGTAGCAAAATCGCCGTGCCCCGCCTGCTTTGGAACTTCTATAGAGACTTTAAATTCTTCTGGAAGTGTCGCACTAAGTGCGTCAGAGACTAACTCCGAAAGATATGGTTTGATCACCTAAAACGCTCAGAGATACGTCTATTTAGCTTAGGTAACTTCATCATCATCTTATAAAATTCAGCCTTATTAACACGTGCTTTAGGTCTTAGTGATTTCGAATGGGTCAACAAATTATGATAATAAGACAATCGAATATCACCATTCGCCCAAGATGAATCGCTTAAGTCCTTAAATGGTAATCGAAGCTTAGCCAACTTATCCGCAGAAATCGACTCATAGTTCCCCACGTTCACTAATGTGGATATAAGTTGCACACGCGTAACAGGTTTTCCGGATTCGAATCGAGACGAGCGGATCCATCTCAATCCACCTGCATCAAACACGGCTTTAATATCCCGGTACTCTTTGTCTTTTTTTGAAACATCCTGATATACCAAGGGCGAATTATTTTTGTCTCGAAGATGCAATAGCTTGGCTATATCATGAACCATTTCACCACGAGTAATGATTCTCTTAGGACGAAATTTTTCCATTCGATCATCCAAAATTCGTGCAAATTTCATTTGAGCAGCGCCCTTCTGAAACCAATGCTTTTTCAGGTCTGAGTAAGACTCTAACGACCACACTTTAAATCGATCACGACGTTTATTAAACACTTCTAAATGAATGTCATTGCCACCATCTCTAAGGTCATGTTTGTAAGAGAATCGCCCCTTTAGGGTAGGTCTAACAGTTCGGCCATTCACTTTAAACTCTTGCGGTGGAAAAATGGATCCTTTTAGTGTTACTTCGGAACCAATGATGATTTCGCCGTCTTCAGGAAATGTCAAATTAAAGACCCTTTTAGCATAATCATTCTTCCGTTTTTGAATCGTATAATCGACCAACACATCTGAAACAGAACGCTTAAATTTGTCAGTTAATTCAAAACCCTTAGAAAAGTCAGCCGCGAGAGCCATCGAGGCTTTAACCGACTTATTTCGCTTGGCATAGTCAATAAACGTTAACTGCGACAAACGATACGTTTTATTAAATGCAGATGACTTAGGAATAAGTTTCTCTCTTAATGCGGCTCGAATGAACTTATACGTCCAATGCTGTGGGTGAACATCTTGAAAAGGAAGAGGCTGCCCCTCGTTCTTAAGTGGCAATCCATGCGCCTTAACCATAGATACTGCATATTCAAGTCGAGTTACAGATCGTTTAGGTCTAAAAAGGCCATTGGGGTATTCGCCCATAATATCTTTATTAGACACGTAAGAAATACTTGGCGCCGCCCAGTATTTTTTAGGAACATCTCGGAAAACACGCTTCTTCATTTTTTTATGTTTCGCCCCATTTAGGTGTGAAATAAATACCGATAATTGATCTCGTTGCAAATAAGCCCCTAGATACTGAGGAACCTTTTTTGAATCTACAAACCCGGTATTATAAAAATATAATTGATCCTTAGTAATTGCTTTGTTTACCCCTTTATTAGGCGGCGTCGCCAAGCGAATCACCTTTCGGACCACATGATGAACCTTATAATCAGGTGTCAAAAAGGAAACCACCACGAGATGCTTCCCTAATTTAGGAACCTTATGACGATAATGGAACCGACCATCTTTGCGCACTTTGATTTGTTTTCCATTCACAAAAACTGCAGTTAAATAGCGATTAGTTCCCTTTATTAACAACCACGATTTATTGATAACCGTATTTTTCTTGGGATATCGTAAGGAAACTTTTTTCTGAACTTCCCCACTTAATGATGATCGAAACTCACCAGGTTTTATTCGACTAGATTCATCAAAAGCATGTAATGGCCCGTGAAACAACAAAACAAATAATAATAGTAATAAACATGTAAAAGAGAGTCGTTTTAAATGATACAAAGTAACCTCGCCCTTTGGTTCACATTATTCTGAGAGACAATAACAGAACTGTGAAAAATAATAGTAAAAAGTATAGCCTCATTTTAAGTGGAAAACTTAGGTTTTTCAATTACTGATGTTATTTACATCCAATAAATGGAGTATACCCATAGTTTAGAGGATTAAAACAATGAATATAAATAAACTGCTATTAACATTCAGGATGAGTCACACAATAACGCTCTCGCCATTTACCATCTCGATCATTACGTGGATCATATTGGTCTTCCGCAAAACACCACTACGGTCGCCATGGCTCTTGATTTATTCCATCTCTTCTATCCTGAATATTTTTATCACAAGCCTCAGATCTCCTGAGTTGCGCCTCAGTCGCTCGGTTACTCCCAAAACGAGGCCCACTCAATATACTCGCGTCATATAGTCTCCGTTGCGCTATATCAGGCACCTCATCAGTTTGAACACTAGGAAGAATTTTTGGTGTAACAGGCACACTGTCTTGTGATTCGGGAGTTGTTGTTTTTGAAAATATTTTTCTCAAAAAACTCTCGGAAAAATGAGTTTCTCCAAACAATTGAGGTCGAGTATCTACTGTCTCCGAAACTACTTCTGACCTATCAAATACCGGCCTCGTGTTTCCATACCTATCAAATTTAACGTCTCTGATAACTGAACTATCTGAGTCGGGTCGAGTAACTTGAGAGACAACCAATTTTGGGTTTTTACCATCATTCTTATCAGCACTAGCTGTTATAAGTAATCCCCCTACTGCCGCTGCTCTAAAAATTGATGTGATCATCCCCACCCTCACCTGTAAATCTTCTTTTATATATCCATAGTAAACAATGGTGATGAGATGGCTTATTTATCATAGAAGAAATTTATATCTATAAATGACTGAAATGAAAATGAGTCAGCTCGCAGCATTGTTTATAAATGGTGGCCAGAGGCGGAATCGAACCACCGACACAAGGATTTTCAGTCCTCTGCTCTACCGACTGAGCTACCTGGCCATACCGAGATTAGGGAATATTAAAACATTATCGAGTGTGAGAAGCAAGACATATTCCATAAGGAAAGCTTCTTTTTGATACAATACCTACTATGTTACGTACAACGCTAATCATTTTAATTTTAGGAGGACATATTATGCCATCATCTGCCTGGAGCCCTGAATCCTTCCAAAAACCTATTGATAACACACTCAAACAAACACTCACAGCAACCCAATACAAGGTCACTCAAAAAGATGACACAGAACGCCCATTCGAGAACGATTATTGGGACAATATAAAAGAAGGTATCTATGTGGATATTGTCTCCGGAGAACCATTATTTAGTTCTACCCATAAATATAAATCGGGGACAGGATGGCCTAGCTTCACAGAAGCCCTTGAATCTAATAACGTTACCCAACATGTGGATCACAAACTATTTTCCAAAAGAACAGAGTTACGAAGCAAACATGCAGACTCTCATTTAGGTCATTTATTCCCAGACGGCCCCGCCCCTTCAGGTCTTCGGTATTGCATTAATTCTGCATCATTACTGTTCGTTCCAAAAACTAAAATGAACGACCTAGGATACGGTGACTACCTTTCTTTATTTGAAGAATAACAATAAACCTTTCAGTTAAGAGCTTACTTAAAAAACCTAAATTGTGATCATCTCAAAAAACATGTTGCCCCTACCCTATCTTTTCCGCTACAATAAATTCAACTTGAAGCCGGCGTAGCTCAGTTGGTAGAGCAACGCACTTGTAATGCGTAGGTCGTCAGTTCGACTCTGTCCGCCGGCTCCAGTTAGATTAGATAGTGACGTGAAGTCACGTGATAATCGCTAAACCCTATTAGCTCGAATTTGCATCCCTCAGTAAACTGTTTTAATTCCCTTAGCTAAGTCTATTTAGGAGCCTCTTCACTCTTTGCAACGGATATCTCTAGTCCAGAAATACTATTTGCTAAATCGGCTCCCGTTTCCACACACGACTTCCCAAAAACAAGAGACCCACCACTTAAAAGAGCCGTTTTGAATGCGAACCGAAAAACGCTTCTAGAGTCTGATTGAGATAAATGACTTGTCGTAGGTAAAAAATTTCCCAAAAGAAACATGCTTGCAAACCCACAAAGGGCTCCCGCCTGCACAGTTTTTCCAGCAATACTCGTCTCGGGGGATCTATATTCTAGCGCCTTATCAGGAGATACAGAGGTTATATTGACCTGATCACGCGAGATCGGAAATACTGGTTTTAGAGATGGTGGCCTATTAAAAAAATCTGATACGACTTTCAACTCTGATTTTCCTACAGAAAAACTTGTTCCTAAATACATATGCATCTCCTAAAAAGTTACCAATAAGAAGTGTAAGGTAAGAAGATTATATCATACGTAGTAAATTTTTGTTAAATTTACTAAATATTATTTAGCCAAAGGGCTTATTTAGACATCAATCTACAAAGTTACTGCTTGAACCAAACCCGTTTCGATTCGAAACATCCATCCATGTAGCTTAGGTGCTTTTCCGGACTCAACTGCCCTTAGATAGGGTCTCGATTGAGCTATTTTCTGGAGTTGCGACTGAACATTAAGTTCCGATAAACGGTCCAATCGTTCTTCTTCGGTTGGCAACTCATCAATCACATCCTTATTCTTAAGATAAAGAGTGCGAATCGGAGCAATCCAATTTTTGACAGTCCCAGGTGCCTCATCTGTATACGCGGCCATTACCCCACCGCAGCCGTAATGCCCACAAACGATGACATGAGGGACATTAAGCGCAGTTACCGCATACTCAAGTACCGACTGCCAGTTCAAATCGTCTAGCGAGGCTTGGTTCGCAATATTACGTTGAACAAACAACTCCCCCATACTTAAATCAAGAAATTCATTCGGTACCACACGGCTATCAGAGCAACCCAAAAAAAGGTACGGCGGTGATTGGCCTTCAGCATGAGCCTTAAATGTATTGTCGTCGCGGATTAATTGCTGACCTACCCACACCTTATTACGATCCAAAAGATCACTATATTTTGAAATACACATGCAATAAATTATACACTGTCATTAAGGGGACAAACAATCCGCCCAAAATTAGTAAAGCCTGAACACTATTTAATCGATAAAAACTGTTATGGAAAACCTAGACAAAGACAATCTACTTGAATTAAAAACAAAAGAATTGGTTCCTTCGGATCAATTTGCTACATCATTCATGAATAAACTTGACGTTATGACACAAACCATAAAACTCTCCATTATCATTCCCTGCTACAACGAAGAGCAAAATATCGATGCCATTCTTGAGAAAGTAAATGCTGTTGATTTTGGAAACACCGTCGAAACCGAGTTCATCATTGTTGATGATGGGTCCTCAGACCGAACCCGACACTTACTCGAAACTAACCACAGCCATCACAAACTACTCTTTCATGGACGAAACCAAGGAAAAGGAATGGCTATTCGTACAGGAATCAAGCATGTCACTGGAGATTATGTAGTCATTCAAGATGCTGATATGGAATACAACCCTCAGAACATCAAATCAATACTTGATGTCATGATAGAGAACGATGCAGAAGTAGTCTACGGAAGTAGAACTCACAATAGAAAACATTGCGGCGCCTCTTTTTACTGGGGTGGACAGTTCCTAACTTGGCTTACCAACTTCTTGTATGGCTCAAGCATTACAGACGAACCCACTTGTTACAAAATGTTCAAGACAAACATCCTTATAGACACACCTCTAACATGCAAACGATTCGAATTCTGTCCTGAGATCACCGCTAAAGTACTCAAAAAAGGCATTCATATCTTCGAAATCCCTATCGAATACTTTCCTCGCAGCAAATCTGAAGGAAAAAAAATCAACTGGGTCGATGGTGTAGAAGCCATTTGGACACTACTTAAGTTTCGGGTAATTAGCTAAGACGTTATTCACGGCGTTATTCTTTGCCGCACCTTTCTTTTACACCGGAAGTTAATCCCTCTACAACCATAAACATAATATTCAAAGAAACAGCCCCCGCAAAAATACGCTCCATAAACCCTGGAGGTGGCTTTCCTTTAGAAAAAGACTCCACCGTTTTCTTAATGGCACGATCTAATGCCCCTCTCAGTTCTGGAAGCTTAATCAAGTCGCCACTCTTTCCTGTTTGTCCCATTACTGATTGTTGAGACTGTGTTATAGAATCAGTACGCCACAATTCCAGTGGGTTCGTACCTGCCAAAACGACTGAGGTTAAAGCCGTTCGTATCCCAAGCTCTACTACAGTCTTAAGCTCAGACGGCAACTTATTAAATAATTGAGACTTGCTCAAACAATCATCTTTAATAACCTTGTACGCCTCTCTAACGCAAGACGCTCCAAATAATGTAAGGGCATTACGTGAAGTAACTGTGACCTCTGTAGCCAAAGCAACCGATGGCTTAATCATCGTTTCTACTAATCCATAAGTACGAGGCATCTTATTTGTAAAATTCGCTAGGTACAAAACATTTAGTGTATCTAACGGTGCCGCAAGAATAGATCCCCCTATAGCGCCAACACCATCGCCCACCAAACGACCTAAAACAGTTAACTTGCCCGTTTTATCATCACAAAACAATCCATTTTTTTGGAGTGCGGATTTAGAACCTCCCATCGCAAGAACGGCCCCACTTCGCTGCGCTACTCGATAAGAACCTGTACTGCCAGCCAATTCACTCATACGCAATGGATTTTCTCGAGCTTTCCCAAACATTTCAGTCCATGTAACAGATTCACCTTTCATAATTGATGCAACTTTTTTGGCATCAATAAAAGATGCAGGTACTTGCCCTACAAATGACCCTATAACAGGAATTGCTTTTTCATTTTTTTCCAAAAATAAATACAACGGGTCCATAACATAATTAGACTCCGAATTAATATCCCCCCCACCTGAAAACCTAACCCCCTCTCCATTAGCAGGGACTACACTAACTGATTTCTTAACAACAGCCTGTTTAGCTGGCTCGAGCTGATTCAATTTACTCAACTCATACTCAGCGCTACCTAAGAGAATTATCTTTGTCGATGTCCCATCAAACCCTACCGCCCCAGTCATAGAAAGTTCTTTTGAAGAGACCATGTGCCCCCCTTCGTCAGGAGTAGTATTAACAGGAACACTCAAAACGGCCTTAAACGCGCCTTTTGCAAATTCTTTTAACCTATCTCCAATGCCAACTGGGGGCGGCGTAGGCACAGGTAAGCCAGAAAAAGTGAGAATAGACGCCTTCCCGGCGACTGAAACAGGTGGGGGGAAATTTGACATAAAAAACCTCAATATTAATAATTTTTAGGGAAATTAATGAACATTTTACCATAAACCTTTAAAGTTTATAGCTATTCAAAAACTAAGTATATTAAGCAAACAGCCTTAAGAGACTATAAATTCTCCCCCCGACCTAATCTACAGAATAATAAAAAATAACGCTTTATTTAACGTACTTATAAAGAAGGTCAATTAGCTCATCATAAGCTTCTTCTTTTCTAGTCGTATTTGTCGCCATTAGTCCCGTCGAAATACTTGTTTCAAGATATTGTTGAATCATTGATTTGGCAGCCACACGAAGTGCTTCATGTGTTGCAGATATCTGCATCAATATATCTTCACTCGCTCGATCATCTTCAATCATACGAGACAACCCTTCAACTCGACCTTTTATCCGTTTTAATTTATCGAGCAATTCATCTTTTTTTTGTCGTGTTAATGTGCCACGATTCATTGTCATTATAGCCATGAATATCCTCCAAAGTTAACTTGAGTAATCACTTACCCATAACTGAGTATACAATCATCCAATAGACAATTCCAAGAAAAATCATCGTAACCACTTGCGTCTTTTTGAAGCACTACGCCGGTTTAATGAAATTTGGCCTACCCACAAAACGATAATAACTGGAAGATACAGAAAAAATGAAATAAAATTAGATGCTAAATCCCAATTTAGTTTCAACTTGGTCGTCCAAAAGGAAAATAGCTTGAATATTTCCCCCGCCAGATACAAACATAAACCACTTCAAACCAAAACGAAGTCTGTCTCGGAAGATTCTTCTTCTAAACAGAAGCCTATTGATGTGGATCCGGATGAAGTAAAAGATCAACCTCAAAACCAAACAATGCCATTATTGGACAACGCCACATATGATGGCCCCATTTCCGAAAACCCTCTCACCAAAGAAGAGCTATTTACCCAATATGGGGCAGGAACTACTCGCCCAAGACGTTCAGTTCATCACCATAGCACCGCTGTTCACGAAATTATGGAGCCACTCCCTGCAGTCATCAAGGCATTGAACTCCCTACTAAAAAAACTAAACACATCTTATAAACCCAATGAAATACAAGCCCGCCTCACTGGATTTAAAAAAGGGCTTCGAGAAACATTCGACGATTCAAAAATCGCACTCGGAATTGCTTTTATTGATATGTTAAAGAAAGAAATTCATCTTGCTGAGTCTCATATACAGGGTCCAACTGGGGACCACGCAGCACCCATATTACTCGAACTCACCGAAACCTTAACTCGATATAAACCTCTCGAATGGAAAGAACATGATTCGATCCCCTACCGATTCAAACATCACCTAACAAGACTAACAAACTTACTCATTTGGGTTCATTCAACTCACCCTGACAAAGAAACTATTCTAAAAGAAAAGCAGTTTGTAGAACTGGCGAAAACATTCATTAAAGTCACAATCGCTATCGCTCAATCTGACCCCGAAAAAGCGTCCAAAGTCATCACATTTATTCCAACTGACGTTTAATCCCGGGTACAAACGGGAATAACCCTAAGTGAGGAGTAAAATGGGCAATTTACCACCAATGACCAATCACAATGTAGCCTCCAGCCTTATTAGAGGTGCCAACGACGTTACCTCCAGCATCAAAGCAGATGGAGATACAGCAGAACTCTCTTCCAAGACACGTGAAGCTATAGCAACACTCGCCAACCGCTGTCTACATACAGACGATCCAGCAAAGGCAATGGAAACAGCAATTAACCAATTATCAAATGAGCTTCCCAGGCCTGCAATGGACGAAATCAAAACAATTTTAACCCAATCCATTCAACACGCTCGACCTACAGATGTATTAGAGTCATTAGCAGATGTATTTGATGACCTCGCTCTAAGTGACAATACGCCAGCAGAACTAAAAGACCAATTAAAAGCACTAGCAGATTCAAGTATCAAAACAGCCAAAACACTAAAAAAAAACGCCCCTGATACTCGCTCCCCTAAACAAATCGAAAATGCAAAACAGACTTTAACGGAGCTAATGAAAGAAGAGGCCGGCGAATTAGCCAAGCTTTTGAATAAAGGCACTGGAATACAATCAAAAGAAGACACGTCTAATCTAAAATTTGCACTCGGTGTCTTTATAATGTCTCTACTCCTAGTGGCACTTACAGGCTTAACTGGAGGCGCATCACTACCCGCATTGGCCGCAATCGCTTCTAGCAGCACCTCAGCCACAATTGTTGGTGGTGGAACAGTCAGTACTGGCCTCTACAACTTTATGAACAAAATGAACTAGTATCATTCCATTTTTGACCAACGCTTATGAGTAGCCCTATAATAGTCGGACTATGAAGATTATCTCTTGGAACGTCAATGGCATTCGAGCCTGTCATAAAAAAGGGTTCTCCGAATTCTTAGAAACTGAGGCCCCAGACGTCCTTTGCCTCCAAGAAACCAAAGCCAATGTAGAAGACCTGGATGAGCATATCGTTCGCCCTTCTGGTTATCACAGTGCATGGTTCTCTGCTTCCAGTAAAAAAGGCTATAGCGGCGTAGCAATATTCACAAAAGATAAGCCTCAGAACATTGTGGAAGGCTTTGGAATTGAGAAATACGACCGTGAAGGACGCGTTTTAATGGCCGACTACGGTGATTTCGCAGTATTTTCAGTCTACTTCCCCAATGGACAGATGAATGAAGATCGATTGATCTACAAACTAGACTTCTACAATGATTTTTTTGCGCACTGCAACGACCTTCGCGACCAAGGAAAACACCTCATAATCACCGGTGACTACAATACAGCTCACCATCCCATTGACCTGGCCCGCCCTAAGGAAAACGAGTCTACATCTGGATTCATGCCTATCGAAAGAGAATGGATGGATAAATTAGAACAACAAGGTTATGTCGACACTTTCCGAGAATTCAACAAAGATCCTGAAGAGTATTCTTGGTGGTCTTACAGAACTCGCGCTAGAGAACGAAACGTCGGATGGCGTATAGACTACTGCTTTGTTGACCAAGCATTCTTACCCCAAGTAACCAATGCATTTATCCTTCAAGGGCAACATGGCTCCGATCATTGTCCTGTAGGTATCGAAATCAAGTAAATGGCCCGAGAGTCCCTCAAAAAAAAGCAAGCCAGAGCCCAACTCGTCTTTGATACCCTCACCGAAAAATTTCCCAATGTGGGTACATTTCTCACTCACAACAACACATTTGAGTTACTTATCGCCGTTATTCTCTCTGCACAATGCACCGATGAGCGAGTTAACATGGTTACACCCTCGTTATTTGCTAATTGGGCGACACCTGAAGCCCTTGGAAATGCACCTCTAGAAAACATCAAAAAAACGATCAAATCAATCAATTTCTTTAACAATAAAGCTATAAACATCCAAAAAAGTGCCAAAATCCTCCAAAAAGAATACGATTCTATAGTCCCTGATTCCCTCGATGAGTTAATCCAATTACCTGGCGTTGGAAGAAAGACCGCAAATGTCGTTCTCGGCCAAGCATTTGGACAACAGGGAATCACCGTAGATACTCACGTAAAGCGACTCTGTAATCGTCTCGGACTCACCAAGTATAAGGATGCCGTAAAAGCCGAGTTTGAGCTAATGAACGTATGGCCCAAAGACTCATGGACTGACTTCAGCTCAATTCTCATCCTTCAGGGACGCCAAGTCTGCAAGGCAATCAACCCTCAATGTGAGATTTGTGAGCTTACCAAAGAGTGTCCAAAGGTAGACCTTAAGCAGTAGTTATCGGAACTAACAGTTCAAAAGGATAAAGCGAATGATGATCATCATCCCAATCGATTCCAACAGCGTAGTTTCCAACAGGGTAAATTGACTTCGGCTTAATATCCGCCGTAATGGAATCTGGCTTAAGAATTGCTTCGCCAGAAAATTCATCTACACAATGCGCACAACGACACGCCAAACGAACATCTCGAGGAACTCTTTCATGCAACACCCCATTTACAGCCACTTGAATCTTATCCTGGTCATAAGAAACAGTCGGTGTAGTCTGAGTCTCAAATCGAATCCGACTCACTTCTCTAACTACCGACTTGGCTATTTCAGAAAACTGTTTAGATACAGGGGAGTCAGGCAATTCGACTACGATAGGCATTCCCTCGTCACAGAGCTGAGCAACCTCAGGAACCATTGGCAATCGAAAGTCGTAATTAAACCCAAATTGCTCATTCAACTGACGCTGAGCGCCCTCGCCAAATATCTTGTGCTCTTTATCACAGCCATCACATAGGAAGTACGCCATGTTCTCTACAACACCAATTGTAGGCACTTGAACCTGATCAAACATTTGAATTCCCTTAACCACATCCACAAAACTAATTGCCTGAGGAGTTGTTACAATCAAAGCCGCGTCCATCGGAACCATTTGACTTAAAGTAAGCTGAATATCACCCGTTCCAGGCGGCATATCAATAATTAGGTAATCCAACTCGCCCCAATGTGTCCCACCAAGCAGTTGCTGAATTACCTGAGACACCATAGGCCCCCGCATAACTGCAGGTCCTTCTTGCCCAGTTTCATTCTGTACAAATCCAAATGACATTAGCTTAACGCCACCCTGCTCTAAAGGTCGAATCATATCACCGTCCATAATCGGCTTAGTCTCTGGAACAGCCACCATCGTCGGCAAGCTTGGTCCATAGACGTCAGCATCAAAAAGCCCGACCTTCGCCCCCATTGCAGCGATAGAGTACGCTAAATTAACTGCAACAGTTGATTTACCAACCCCCCCCTTACAACTAGAAACAGCGACAATCGTCGCTACTTTGGCCAATCCAGGAAACGAATGAGCCTTTGGCGCCTGAGACTGAGCCGTCATTGTTATATCGACACTCTTCACCCAATCCAAAGCCAAGACAGCCTCTTCAGCTTCTTTTCTGAACTGCTCCTTTATTGGGCAAGCAGGCGTTGTAAGCTCAATATCAAAGGTTACCGATCCCTCGTCCGTACACTCGATTTTTTTGACAAAACCAAGAGACACAATATCTTGTTTAAGATCAGGGTCTATAATATGCGATAACGCATCCAAAATTATTTGCTGTTTAGACATCGAGAGGTATTGTACCTGGAGACGCTCTCCACAAGCAAGATCTTGTTCTAAAGAACTTTATTGAATATAGGTGAGAATGAAGAACTCACATATTTTAAACGCCGCTGCTTAAAGCTAAGTGAGGCATTTGATAGTGATTTAGAGCGCTCGATAAGATGGAGTGGCTGCTGATGATCTGTTCCAAATATATAATGCGTTCCCAATTTAGACTCAGTAACCTGCATATGGTTAAACGTCGCAACGGTACCAATACCTAAAACAACTACACTAAGCCCAACTAGAACGCCATTTATAAAGCTTTCAATTGATTTTGATCCCATTACTACTCACCACCTATCACATAATTACTTAGATACTCTATATGAGGCA
Organism: bacterium; assembly: GCA_018700055.1. Classification (GTDB taxonomy): domain Bacteria; phylum Margulisbacteria; class Marinamargulisbacteria; order UBA817; family JABISL01; genus JABISL01. The sequence goes on from JABISL010000035.1 coordinate 75,287, forward strand.
TCCATCTCAAAATTTCCATAATAAGCATAATAGTCCCCTCCTGCTTAAATACTTAACGTATTACTAGTTAATGAAATTTCAATTAAATTTAACACACCCTCAGAAATGAGTCTAAGAAAAACAGCAAGTACTAGTCTCATATGTAAAACACACAACAACCACCACAAAACCGCCTCCAATCCACAAAAAAAACCTATTTCACCCCTGTGGACAACACTATTTATCCACAGAAACAACCACCTAATGATCCACATAATTATCACCACATTTCCCCACACAGCCCCCTGTGGACAAGTATGATTTTTCCAAAAAAATCAAAAAATAGGTGATACAAATCCACTTTAGGGTGACAATTAGAAAAAGAGGTCTTTTAGGCACAATAATCGGATAGGTAGACGATTACAAAATAACGTCATTCATAAAGCTCATAGACAGAAACACCGTTCCAAAGAGGGGGCAACACACATCTGATATATCGATATATTTTAATTAATACTGACATCAAAAACAAGCAAGCTATCAACAGCCTGTCACTTGTGGATAAGTCAATTAACAAAGACTGATTCACCAAACCCCCCCGCCCTATTTAACAATAAGAGCAAATCTATTTGTCTTAGATAAAAATCAATAACAAATTTAAAAAAACAGATTGATCAAACCCTCTCACCCCCCTCTTAAAATGAAACCTATTTTCAATTCGATCAACCAGGCTTACCCAAAACTCAATCTAATACACCAAAAACACACCAAACACATCAAAACGATGACTATCTAGCGAAATCCACAAACAAAAAAGAGGCCAAATACGCAATTAAACGTCGATTTTAAAGCAAAAACAAGGATATACCAGCTATTTTGATATAGTTTCGAGCATTTTATCAGACATACTCTTCAACGCTTCTAAGTAAGGACTATCCGTATCCCCACTCAACTTAAGCATTTGCTTAGAATTAGGATCAAAAAGCGTCTCGGTACGCACAAATGAAGACTCCCACTTAAGACTTCTCCTCATTCCTTCGTGGCTAACAAGGAGCAACTCCCCCTCCAACTTAACCTTTAGCAGAAGTGGATCACCTGTAATCCACGCAATAGGAGACTCTGTATAAGGCGCTTCTATAAATACAAATTCCATAACCCCCAGCACGTCTACACCCAAACCATCCGTCAAAATCAACGAATCAACCTGATGATCCAAAGAAAAGAGCCGATAACCAGGCAACAACATCACTCCTGAAGCATTGTTCGACTCTGGAAGCTGCCAATAGACCGGCTTATCAGTAATAGTCTCTCTATTTAAGAATCCGTAAGGGGTATTCTCATTCAAAAGACCTACCACCGACTCAGTATATCGATGCAAGGCAGGAAGAGACTCAGGCGCCATACCTTTGTCAGATTGAAGCCTAACACCCACCTGGATGATGGCAACTTGATCTCCAGGACTCAAATCAAATTCAGCCAGATCAGCCTGACATCCCCCCAAAAGAAGGACTATCGCTAACAATATAGATACCCTTGCTCCCATCTCTATATGCTACTGCGATCACTACTTAGTGACAATCCTTATCACCTCTAAATATATACAAAAAAGAAATCAAGAACCTCCACGCACACTTTATGGATAGCAGGATATCCATATGGATAGATATTTACTAATTATTGAGTATGCGCAGATCTTTCAAAGCGAACTTGAAAACTATTATTCTTCCAAACATCCAGTATTTCCTGCTTATCGCCATAAACCCATTCCCCATCATCCTTAATTTCCTGAAGAAGGGCCAAGTGAGCAGGCTCACCAAGATTTTGAAAGTCCATAACAATCTCTTGAAGTGATAGTTCATAATCCGACAACAACTGATGATTAAGCTGCCGAACCAGGTCATTAAACTGTTTATCATAAGAATCTCTTATGAAACAAACCTGCAATGCAGAAACATCTTTCTCTAAACCATGGGCATAATCCCCATAAACCACTATTGAATGACAAAACGGACTAAACACTGACACCAAGTCCTCCATTATCGCTTCATAGAGAGCCTTTTCTTGAGTAATCAATGGAATGATCACCTTCCGAGTGTAATAGTTGTCCCTAAGCGAATAGAGATACGCCCTACCGACAACCCGCCGCTCCAATATAGCGGTACCCACTAACTTCTCAAGATACCGCGTACATGTTTTATGATTCATAGACAACAAATAACTCATCTGTCGTCCTGTAATAAATGGCGACCCATCTACAAACACTCTAAGAATATCCCAAACCTTCTGATCTTCTATCCCATCTAAATAATGTCTTATTTTCATTACTGTTACCCCATTCCCATCTAACAAGATTTTTCCCACAAAATCCTGATAATTAATTCTATCTTTAAAAATAGTTTATAGTCTTTAATTCTACCTAAGTAAAAACAGCAATTACAACTACTATTTACAGGTTGATCTCTAAAATTGTGAAAAAGAGTAAAACCTGATAAATTTGACTAACAAATAGCCAAGTTAGATGGGGGGATACGTATGATCCAATACAAAACAATTGCGATACCACAAGAAACAATCGCTCAAAAATCAATTTTTCCAGTTAGAACGGTACCGTACGTATCCGAAACAGTAATCATCCCTTCGAATATGGGCGTTCCTTTAACAGGATCCTTATATACGCCTGAGCAACCTAATGATCGGCTCTGTATCATTAACTCTGCCACTAGCGTTAGACGAGGCTTCTATAAAGGAGCCGCAGAGTTTCTTCGTCAAAAAGGATTCACTGTTTTGACCTATGATCGACAAGGAAACGGAGATACAGCCCTTGCTCTTGCATCAGAAAAAGGCACCTCCATTCCTGATACAGACATTGATATTACACGCTGGGGAACCGACGATTTTGAAGGCGCTCTAAAATGGGGAAAAAGTATATTTCCTGACAAACAGATCGTAACGCTTGGCCATAGTCTCGGCGGCGTAATCATTCCGCAAGCTGAAAGCTCAGCAACTCTAGTTAAAAGAGCCGTAACAGTAGCAACAGGCGCACCAGAACCCTTAGTGGGAGCCCTCCTTAGAACATACATTACGTCCATTTCACCTCTTACAGGAGCCGCACCAACTAACAACTTTCTTGGCGCGGAGACACCCACTCTGGTCTCATTAGAAATGGCAACATTCCTCGGTCAAAAAAAGTTCATGGCAAGCGACCTCAAACTTTTGGCAAAAATGAACGAATTCAGAGCCCCTACATTAGCGATTAGCCCCGCAGGTGACCCCCTTTCTACACAGAACACTATAAAAGAGTTCCATAGTCACTGGGGAGGAAAAAATCGTGTATGGCACATTAAACCTACTAGCCAATTAGTAGGCGGCGTTCGAATAAAACCCGGCATAATTGGACACGTTGGTTTTTTTAATAACCCAAATACACCTCATTTTTTAGGAAGAGTAGCTAGTTTCTTGCTCGGAAAAATCAAATAGACCCTCTCTCAATCTGATATAATTGGACTATGGATCCACTAACTGCAGCAAGTCAAAACACAAATGCCCAGAACATCTCGCTATTCTCAGACTCAAACACATCTGTCACTGAGAGCTCTGGAGAATTCGACAGCGCTTTTAATGAAGAATCTTTAAATTTAACTCGAAAAGACATTAGAACCAGACTTTCTAACTCTGCATTTAGAGCGATCAGATTAATTGATAAAGTAAATCATAATGAAAACATAACGGCATTAGCCCCGGAGCTTAGTGCCATAGAAGACTATACACTCGAATTAAGACAAGTTACTGGCGAAAACACACTCATTAACATCTTTGATAATTCTGAAATCTCCAACTCTGTTCAGAATCTAAATGATGTAGGAAAACGATATGCAGCATCAGCGTACACACTTACAGACATGCTTTCTGAAGTGAACGCCTTTGATGAGGACAATTCAACACTAGCAACGACAATTGTACGAGATTTAGACCTTGCGCTTGATGACCTTGAAGGAAAGGTCTTTCATTCAAATGCTCTCCCAGATGAATTTGGTAATGTATTAGGTGGAAGTAGTCATTTTCCAAAAAACACTCCCGAAACACTCTCGTTTCACCTCGAACAACAACTTCAATCCACTCTAATAAATAACATTTCATCTTTCGGCCAGTCCCCAGACTCAGTAGAACACGACTTATTTGGTGCTAGCGGAACCAATACAGACGCTAGCCTTGAAATCCAAGCCGGACTAGAAAGTCTTCTACCTCCATTAGGCGTCTCTCCTGGAGATCCTTTTGGGCTTCAAGGTAGTGGTGTTAAAAGCCATTTTCTATCCAATCCAAATGGTATTCCTTTCGCAGATCAAGCACAAACAGGGGAACTAAGTAGCGAAGCCCTCAATCTTCAACTCGGAACTAACTTAGGATTCTAAGGTCCCCTCATAGATAGATATCATTGTCTGAGCCAATGCCTCTTCAGAAAAGTCAGATGCACGCTGTATAGCTTCTTTTTGTTTAATCTCGCGTAAAGATGAGTCATTAAGTAAAAGCGCAACATGCTCTACATACGAATCCAAACAATCTTCAGTGAGATACCCCCCACGATTCTGAGCCAACACATCACTAACACCCATTTCATTGATACATACGGCAGGAGTCCCCATCGCTAACGCCTCTATAATACTCAGCCCTTGCGTTTCTGTTTTAGAAGGAAATACTAACAATTCAGCAATATCTAATCCTACAAAAACCTGATGACGATCCACATACCCCGTTATAATTACGGACTGTTTGATACCCAGCTCATCAATTTTATTCTCTAAATCCTTCCTGGCCGGCCCATCGCCTATCAATACTAACTTAAGTGAGGAAAACTGATCTCTAAGTCTCGCAAAAGCCTGTGCCAAAAACAAAATATTCTTTTCATGAGCCAAACGACCAACATACATCAATACGCGGTCAGTTTCTAACAAATCAAAGTCAGATCTAAACGCCACTTTTTCTTCATCCGTAACATCCTCAGAAGATACCCCTGTAGGAACAACAGACATCGGTACAGTGACACCGTAGTCCCCCAATTTATCCTTCATCTGAACAGAGGGCACCACCACATGGGCGCAGCGGTTGCAAAAATCTCTCGATTCTTTATGGGCCCACTTCTTAACTAGCTTAACTGGAATACAGGGCACATAATGAATATACTCTGCAAAAAACGTATGATACGTATGAACTACTGGAACCCCCAGTTTCTTGCCATACTTAAGCGCCATGTAACCCATAGTAAAAGGTGTTTGGGCATGAATCACATCTAGATTGAGTGCCTTAACCTCTTTAAGCGACATCGTAAAAGGAAGGACTAAGCGATATTCTTTTTGAAACGGGTAAGTAACCGACCGAAACCGTTTAACATCTTCTGTAGACTCTTTCGCACCTGGAACACTTGGACAAAAAACGGTTACCTTGTGCCCCATTGCCTCATAGGCTTTTTTGAAGCTAATCGTACTCGTCACTACCCCATTGATTTGAGGCGCGTATGTATCTGTGAATATCCCTATATGCATAAGGGTCAATTATAAAGGAGGAACCCGTATTGGGACAGTCTTGAGGCGACCGATAAGTCTAGTCGGATAAATCAACTCCCACTTGGTGACAAGCCCAAACAAATAAGCCCGAAGACCAAGCAAATAGTTTTTCACTTCGATAAAAGAACCGCTGAAGTGGTGGCCCATCTTTTTCATAGACTTCAAACACACCATCATATTCAACAATTTTGGCAGCAATCCGTGTTAAGGCTTCGACCGCACGATCTTGTTGTCCATTTCTAGACTTTGCCACTGCATCTAAGCAACCAACCCAGAGCCATTTCAGCCCATTATGATAGTCCTGTAGTCGTATCCCCACAAAAGGCGGATAAATGTCTCTCATTGCATGCTTCTGATGATTGGTAGAGACGCAAAATGAATCATTCATTTTATTATTAAACATATAAGACTCGATTGCCTCCGATTGCTCTTTCGTTGTAACACCTAACATTACGGCTATCACATTAGCTTCGGTAGAAAAAACCTCCACTCGCCTATCTTTATCAATCCAATCAATATAGTAGCTGCCATTCCAAAACTGATCGTTAAGAGAAGCTTTCACCCGTTTAGAAAACTGAAGATACATTTCGGCATCTGCCTTCTTTCCAATATGTGAGCCTAACTCACTAAAATATTGGGTAGCTACACAATGCAGCACATTCGTATAAAGCACTTTCCCAGTCTTCTTCAGACTATCTGCCCACCCAGCGTAATACCCTTCCGTCATCAACATATCCATGTCTTCACAACACTTAAAATTCCAGTCTATTATTTTTTTTAGAGCCTCGTAATTGTCTTCAACAAACGCCCAATCCTGAGTCTCGTCTATATAGTGTTTAAGGAGCACCATATACAGAGAGTTACTATCTCTGGGCACAGACACATATTTATCTTCCTTATAAACCCCACCTTGAGGACCATTAATATGAAAATAACGTAACAAAAAGTACTTTTGGCCAATGCGTAGAGGAATCTGACCATCATCCTTCATATATTCCACCATACTTCGAAGGCTGTTTTTGACAATCACAGAGTCCTTAAGCATCAATGCCCCTAGTCCCGCGTAACAACAATCCCGAATCCACACATCCGCAAAATGAGTTCCACCTGCCAAGATCCCCTTGTCTGAATAACGTGACCTTAACCCTTCAGAGGCAATTCTTAACGCCTGTTTAACAATAGGCTCCTTCCGTGGAACTATAGACATAGGGTTAGCTTGAGGCTCATTAAATGCTGAATTAGATTGGATCATACCTCCCTAATACCCTATTAACTAATATTCTAAACCTTTATTTTTTTACTCGGTTTCGCCACGTCTACTTCGGAATCTAATCCGAACTGCAGCACCCTTTAATCCACCAAAGAATTCTCTGAGTCTACGCTCCAAGAATCGACGATATTCAGCAGATACTAAAAACGGATCATTTACAAAGAAAACAAAGGTCGGAGGACTGGTTTCGGCTTGTGTTGAATAAAGAACCTTAAGTCGTTTACCCTTCTTAGCCGGAGGTGGTACCTTAAGAATAACTTGATCAACAAATCGATTTAACTCAGCGGTAGGAACACGTCTAACGGATTCCGCCAATACTTCAGGAATCAGTTGAAACAACTTCCCTAAGTTATGTTTTTCAGTAGCTGACCCCATCAAAATTGGGTAATACTCAATCCCAGGCATCGTTTTTTCAAGTTTTTCTTCTAACTCTTGTCTGGCTTCGTCCGTTCGATCAGTAGTATCCCATTTATTAACAAATACAATCATATTACGCTTGTTCTTCATAACCTCAGCCATGATTTTCTTATCTTGATCCGAGACAGTCTCATTGGCATCAAGAACAACAACAACTAGATCCGCATTCACAAGCGCACGCGCTGTACGTAATGTTGAAAAATATTCGATTTTTTCGACAACTTTATTTCGTCTTCTAAGTCCGGCCGTATCAATAAATATATAGCGGTGATCATCTTTCTTAAAATAGACCTCAACTGCATCACGAGTAGTCCCAGCTGCATTATCAACCATGACTCGCTCTTCATTAAGAATCGCATTTACCAAAGAAGACTTGCCTACATTTGGTCGCCCAACAATAGCAATACGATGTTGCTTTTCATCTACTACTTCTTCACCTGCTCGTTCCCAATCAGACACAAGAGCATCCAATAAGTCCCCAACGCCCATACCTTGAATCGCTGAAATGGGGAAAGGTTCGCCAAATCCAAGTTTATAGAACACCGTCGCATCACTTCTTATTGCAACGTTATCCGCCTTATTTACGCCAATTAGTACCTTGTCAGCAACCTTCCGTAAGGCCTTAGCTATAGTCTGGTCAGTGGCATTAATTCCGGTAGTGATATCGGTCAAAAAGATAATCTTATCGACCTTATCTAAATAAACCGTAACCAGCTCTTCAATCTTTTTTTGAATCTCATCCGAGTGACGACTCAACATTAGCCCACCACTATCCAGAACTGTGAAATCAACACCATTCCAAGTCACTGGAAAATCTCTAACATCACGGGTAGTCCCAGACTCTTCGGCTGTAATCGCTTTTTTCCCACCGTTTAGACGGTTAATTAAAGTAGACTTCCCAACATTGGGACGACCGAGGATCAATACTGTAGGCTTCTTTTTCATGCGAGACAGTATAGCACACTCAAACACATTATAAGGGGTTGGTAACTAGGGGGCGGTGTTACGCACACTTTTCAAGGAATTCAGATCACAACTAAGGAGGATGGATCTAATACAATAGACCTAATATAATAACGTCATGAAATCTGTTATGTATATGGGAACACCCAAAATCGCAATTCCGTCATTAGAAATGCTGACGACACTATACTCGGACGCTACAATCACCGTCATCTCTCGACCTGATGCCCCTGTGGGTCGCGGCAAAAAAGTGCGTCCCTCTGAGGTCAAACAATGGGCAATCGACAAAAAACTTACTACATACACACCAGAATCCAAGCAAGCATTGGCTGAGTTAGTTGAGCAACTATCCCCTGACTTAATCGTCGTTATGGCTTATGGGATGATTATCCCGAAATCAATTATAGACAACTACTTCTGTATCAACAGCCACGCATCTATTCTTCCTCAATATCGAGGCGCATCACCGATTCAAGCCAGCTTATTAAATAATGACCCCGAAACAGGAATCACACTTATTCGAATGAATGAAAAAATGGATGAAGGTGATATATTAGCGATCCAAACCGTTCCTATTACACAGACGGATAATTATTCATCACTTACGGACAAGCTTCAAACCCTTGCCGCAGAAACACTTCATACGTTTCTCGCTAATGATTATGCCAATCAAACAGTCAAAGCCTCGCCTCAATCCAATGAAGCCGCGAGTTATTGCAAAAAAATCAGTAAAGATGACCTTCAGCTGGATCTATCGAATGACATCTCTATCTCACTGGGGAAAATCCGTGCATTCTCACCCAAACCTGGGGCTTACATCATGCATAATGACAAACGCCTCAAACTATTAGCCGCCACGGTAGAAGAGAATCAGTTAGTCCCAACCACAGTTCAACCTGAAGGCAAACAAGCAATGCCCTACTCAGCATACTTAAATGGACAACCCAAAGGAACCTCACCCCCATGTTAACCCGACGCATTATTCCTTGCTTAGATGTTACTGACGGCCGAGTCGTCAAAGGGACCAACTTCGTTAATTTACGCGATGCCGGTGACCCGGTGGAACTCGGAAAACGCTATAATGACGAAGGCGCTGACGAACTCGTATTCTTAGATATTACCGCCAGCTCTGACAAACGCGCAATCCTTCACGACCTAGTTAAACGAGTTGCCTCGACTATTTTTATTCCATTTACTGTAGGTGGTGGCATTAATGATATAAGTACCATAGAAACAGTACTCAATGCAGGCGCCGATAAGGTCTCTATTAATACCGCAGCCATCCGCACCCCTGAATTAATCACTGAAGCCAGTAACCGGTTCGGCAACCAATGTGTAGTTGTCGCAATTGACGCAAAACAAGTTGGGGATACTTGGGAAATATATACCCACGGTGGACGCAACCCAACGGGAATAAATGCCATTGAATGGGCCCAAAAAATGGCCACCTTAGGCGCAGGAGAGTTATTAGTCACCTCAATGGATAGAGATGGAACCAAGTCTGGGTATGACATTGGCCTGACTCAATCGATTTCAGAAGCGGTTCAAATCCCTGTTATTGCTTCTGGAGGCGCCGGAACTACTGATCATATCGTAGATACCCTAAAAATCTGTGATGCCGCGCTACTCGCTTCTCTCCTTCATTTTGGAGAACTCACTGTCGGCGAAATTAAATCGGAATGTCTTACGCAAGGACTTCCTATTCGCCCAACGTAAAAAAAGAGAGAAATACAGTCGGTCCTCATTTCAACCGATAATCAGTAAATGGAACGTTCATATATTAATGCACTAATTCGGATCAATCAGCTAAATGAAAGGAAGACCATTCAAAAGGTGTCGATTAACGGTGTCGTTTCCTATTTAAAATCACTTAAGTCGGCAACTGGTGCATTTAAGTCCCTTTTTAAGAATGACGTCACTCAGGTTTTTGTAAGCAATATCAATAGTAATCGGTTCAATACCAAGCGGTTCTATTTCCTCCATATCACACCAACTATAATCCGTGCTCAATTCCGCACACCTACCAGTTCAATACAGTGTGAATGGAATCTCGCTGAAGACATCTATCTCATTGATAATGAAGAAAAAGGCGAGTCACTACTGGGTCAGTTTATTGCATCCCTTGCCAAAATTGGACAAGATCTCACACAAAATCAGAGCAATGTATTTGTCCAAAAAACCGGTTCTATTGATGATTAATATTGATCCAGCGCCACCAGAAAACACTCGATTTGAATCCACAGAAATCTCTACCGATTACTACAAGGCTCCTAAAGCAAATACAGGGGCATTTAATACAATCGAAGACATTTTTTCAGACCCCGTATTGATGGAACAG
>JABISL010000014.1 GCA_018700055.1 bacterium
AATCATGCGATTCAGGATACGGTTTCCAAGCAACCGAATTATCAGACAAATGTAGCAAATGGACATGCCGGGCTAGTCTTTAGCGAAGTGAACGCCGATGAACTGACAATGGGTACCATCGCTAGTCAATTTCCAACAGCTGGATCTGTAATTATTGTCGCTGATATCGATGAGGATGATCAATATGATCTGTTTCATAACTATAGATCCAATTACACGAGAGATACGGATGGGAACGGGGACTTGGGGGCATTTAAATCGACAACGTTAAGCAATACGCCCGTAAATGTACCGTCCAGTGGGAAGCATATCTTCGTAACGAGGTCTGGTTCGTCCGCCTATACATATAACATAGATGGATCGATCCGGTATGACGGTCCAGGGGATTATAATCCAGGAGGTTCAAGTGATGAATATGAGATCTCCAGAAGTGGACTGTTTAACGGAAAGATTTTGGAAGTAGTCTTATTTGATAAGTATTTATCTGACTCTGAGTATCAGGCTATTATGGGTGATCTTCAATCCAAATGGGATATTGAAATAGACACCGATGGGGATGGCGTACTAGATACCCTAGATGCATTCCCTAATGATTCAACCCGGATGACATCAGCGCCAGCGCCGAGTTCCTTTGAGTCGGTATCAGCGAATATCAGAGTGTGGTTAGATGCCTCTGCGACCGGAAATGGTGGGGTAGCGATGATGGAACAAGATGAATCCGGAAACGTATCTAAATGGCTGGACATCAGTGGAAATGGCAACCATGCGATTCAAGATACGGTTTCCAAGCAACCGAACTATCAGACCAATGTAGCAAATGGACTTGCCGGACTCGTCTTTAGTGAAGTGAATGCCGATGAAATGACAATGGGCGCCATATATTCTCAATTCCCAACAGCAGGGTCTGTAATTGTAGTTGCCGAAATAGATGAAGATGATCAATATACTCTTTTCTCAAATTATTTGAGTAATGATTACGTTCGTAATACGAATGGAAGTGGTGCCGTTGGGCCATTTAAAACGACAAGGCTAACCAATACACTCATAAATGTACCATCAAGTGGGAAGCATATATTTGTAACTAAATCTGATTCGTCAGCCTATACATATAATATAGACGGGTCTGTTAGATATGATGGTCCAGGGAATTATAATTCGGGTACCTCAAGTCACCCTTACGAACTCTCGAGGAATGGTGTTCTCGACGGAAAACTATTAGAAGTTGTCGTATTTGATAAGTATTTATCAGATACTGAACAGCAGGCTATTATGGCAGACCTTCAATCCAAATGGGACATCGATGTAGATACAGATGGGGATAGTATATTGGATGACTTCGATGCATTTCCAAACGATCCAACGAAGATTATCGCCAGACCAACCCCAAGTTCTATAGACGCGGTGTCATCGAATATCAGAGTGTGGTTAGATGCCTCAGCAACCGGGAATAGTGGGGTAGCGATGATGGAACAAGATGAATCCGGAAACGTATCTAAATGGCTGGACATTAGTGGAAATGGGAATCATGCGATTCAGGATACGGTTTCCAAGCAGCCTAACTATCAACCCAATGTAGTGAATGACCTACCGGGCATAGTCTTTACTGAAGGGAACATCGATGAACTATCGATGGGTGTCATTACTACCCAGTTCCCTACGGAAGGCTCTGTGATTGTTGTAGCTGAGATTGATAATGATGACACCTATGATCTACTATCCAATTACCCAAATAGCCCGCTTACACGAGCGAGTGATGGGAATGGGGATGCAGGGGTATTTAGAACAAGTATACTTACTGATACGCCTACAAATGTACCCTCAGCAGACACTCATATATTTGTTACAAGATCGAGTTCATCAGCATATACAATCAACCTTGATGGTGCCATCGAATATAATGGTGGCGGGAATTATAATCCAGGAAACACGTCAAGTAAGTACCTGCTGTCAAGATCAGGCGCTTCCTTAGAAGGAAAGATATTAGAAGTACTAATATTCGATAAATATTTGTCAGACACAGAACTTGCGAATATTAACTCGGATCTCACATCTAAATGGGTGTCTCCTACAGGTCATTTTGATAATGGAACAGCTGAAATCAGTGCCGACTTAGACCTAACGAGTGAAGGCGATGGTAACTTTGTAATTGGAGAAGAAGGGACTTCTACGGTGACGATAGGTGATAATACAACAGTTACGAGTACAGAGACGATTATTGGTAATACGAGTACTGCTACGGGGACCTTTACAGTGGATCAACCCAATACATTTATTCATTCTGCGACGATGAGAGTCGGGAAAGAGGGTGAGGGAACGGTTAACCATAGTGCCGGGACGGTGTCTGCAGATGCGCTGGTTATTGGCGAAGAAGCGGGATCCGATGGGACCTTTAACTTGAGTGGAACGGCTGTTCTAAGAGTAAAAGATATATCAACTGGTAGCGGAACCTCTGCATTCAATATGACAGGAGGGACCCTTATCTCCGAAACAATCAATACGTCGATCACGAATGGTGGCGGCATACTTAGTCCAGGTGGCGCAACCGATACAGGGACAACAGCTATTACTGGTAACTTTACTCAGAGTTCAGGTAAGACCGTATTTGGGATACGCTCTCCTAGTGACTTAGATAGAGTTACGGTTACCGGAGCGTTGGACTTATCAGGTGATGTAGAAATTCAATTATTGGATGGCTTCGACCCAGAACCGGGACATGTGTTTGATCTCTTTGATTCAAATTCGTTCACAGGTGATCCGACATTTATACTGCCTGCAATACCAAATTCGTTAGAATGGGATACCACTCACTTGAAAACTGATGGCAAAATCAGAATGCAGTTCAAAGGTCGAGAAGGACTCGGGACGCAGAACTAAGCGTTGTTTTTAAATGAGGTATAAGGGGTAGGGGGTAACTCTTGCCTAAGTAAAGACTGACGTCATGTAATCTCTAATGGGCATGCGGATCGGCATCATGTAACAATGCTGATCACGGGACTCCAATAAGGAGAAAAGTGTCTTTGTTAGAGCCACGTGTGACTCAATTCCTAAATCAAAATTCTTGGGAAAAATGGCTTTGTTTCTAGTTTTCCAATAGCCAAGGGACTGTTCCGAGAGAACGGGGGATATGCCGAGAAACACTTCCGTGTCTTCCAGCTGGTCCAGATAGATACGAGCAAGGTCAGCATCAAAAAATGGCTGGGTGAAGAATCCATCCGCACCGGCTTGCATCTTGTAGTGACAATAGTCCAATTCCTTGGCAAACGATTGCCGGTAAGGGTCGAGCGCACAATATACTTTTAGAGTGGGATAGCGTTTTTTTAGTTGCTCCACAACTTGCATTGGTGTGACAGGGTAGGTGAGGATGTTAGGGTTGTCTGGTGGATCTCCTGATATGATCAAAACAGACTCAAGACCAAGCTCTATTAACTCACCAACCAAATCGATTGTTTCTACTTGAGGGCGATCAATACAACGAATATGAGGGAGTGCTTGAATACCGGCTTCCAAAAGAATTTTAGAGGCGTCATGACTTCGATTCTTAAGACGCAGAACATCTGGGATATTAATCCCCGTGATATTGGGATAGTTATCAACTACCCAACGGGCTTCTTCAAGAAGTGTATCTAAGTCACGTGGGACCAATTCAACAAATTGTCGCATGCAGGAAGTATAGCATCAGAGCCGTAACTCAAAAACAGCGAATCGCTAAGCCCAGTTTCGCTTACGGCTGAATTCAGTCTGATTCCGGGAATATAGAAAAGGGTTCGTAAGTTTTTGGTTTCCGATCGTATCTGTCGTGGCATCCCCATAGGCATGTCCGGGGTATATGATCGTTTCATCCGGCAGGGTCTTTAACATATCGAGAGTTTCATAAAGTGTCTCTGTATTCCCGCCAGGGAGATCTGTACGACCACAAGCGCCAACAAACAAGGTATCTCCCGTAATCATATGATTCCCCATTCGGAAGCATTGTCCTCCAGGTGTATGTCCTGGGGCATGAATACATTCAATTGCCAAATCACCAACATGAATGACTTCCATATCCTTGGTGCGTACTAACCCTTCCACCTCAGGGGTATAAAACTCAGCTTCATGTTCAGATAGGTAAACGGGGACAGAATGGCGCTCAAGGAGCTCTTCTAGGCCATTCACATGATCGTGGTGACCATGTGTGAGTAGCACTGACTCTAATGTCGCGCCCAGTTGTTCAACACGATGGAGAATAGCAGGGACGTCCCATGCGGGATCCACAATCGCGACCTTCTTGGTACCCGAATCCCCAAGTATATAAATAAAGTTGGCCATTGGGCCCAGTGGTAACTGCTCAAGAATCATAAGGTCAGTATAGCAGGATCATGGATCTAATCAGCTCCTGTTATCTTATATTAAGCGCCCGCGGCTGGAGAGAGGACCTTGCTTGGCCAGTCCGAACGGGAAGCCTCTACGGCCTTAGGGCCGGATGTGATCCAAATCAAAATAGCTAATCAATTGTAATCAAATGAAGCGCCACCATAATAAGTGTTGTTATCGTGGTCATAATAAAAGGACACAATATCGATAGCGCCAGAGGCGAAGGTTAGTCCCGGCTGAGCATCTTTCAGCCACTTGATGGTGGTATTGCCTTCATCCCATGATATTTGACCGGTTCCATCATGAATGATCAGTAATCGTAAGTGTGCCGAGTGAGAGGGCGGATTAAATGTGAGGATGGTATTGCTTGATACGGTTAGCTTGACGACATTGCCATCAGTCCAATCAATAGCTTGATTAGCTGCCGCAGTAATTGCTTGTTGGGTTACAGAGACGACACCTTGAAAGTTGGCTGGTTCAAGGACATCGAGGGTGACCCCACTGGTTAAAGACGATGACCCAATGCCAACTACGCCATCGTTTCTAACAAACAAGCCTGTATCTTCATTCGAATTAACCACGTGGATAGCCGCTTTACTAGAGTCGTTTGTACTTCCACGGATTTGAAGTCGAGTCCCTGTTGAGTGTTTATATGAGCTGTTTCCTCCGATACCAACGTCACCCGAAAATAGGGCTGCATAGTTACGATTCAAGGGACTATTCGGCGTGAGTCCATACACACTAGCGACTTGGCTGTTATCCGCAGTAACCCAACCCAAGTAGCCACTTACGTCATACGCATTCCCTGTAACGTGGCCATGGACACCTTGAGCGCCTCCAGTTACTGCTTCGCCGACACCATAAACCCCGGTCCCAGAAATAGCAAGAGAGCTCCCTTGAACACCAAAAGTGCCGGATGGTGAACTACCTTCCACACCTGTAATTCCACCAATTCCACGAACCCCTTCATTAGCGCTGAGGCCCTTAACTGAGAACGCCGTTGATGTACTGTCAACGCCAATGCTCGACCCATTAGTGTTGTTTGAGTTAATAGTTCCGCCATTTAGATCCAATAAATAAGCTACATCCGGAGCCGTTTCACTGATCCCAACTTGGCCTTCAATGAGTAGTCCATCGGAAGGCGCTATGTTGGTTCCTGTATATCCGGATCCAATGGAGACTGATCCAAGGACTTGGGCATTGGTCTTAATCGACCCAGGTGTACCCACAGTTAGAGACTGTGTCATCGCACCATCGAAGGCGCGTAGGCCTCCCGTTATACCCGTTTCAAATCCAGGTGTTTGATCCGCCTGAAGGGATATATATGCCGTAGATACAGGGAAACTGGATGACGAAATAGCATTGGTATAAAACTCGATATAATCCACATTAATATTACTGGTACGGTTAAATACGAGCCTACGTGTCACCATCAGGTCACCGTCGATTTGGAGTGGGACAGTTGGCGTTTTGGTTTGGATTCCCAACCGATGATTAGTATTGTCCCAGTATAAGGCGGAGTTAGACCCGGAGTTAGTTTCAAGAAAAGTGGGACCCCCAGACGCATCAACAAACACTACGGACTCCGCAGCTAATGTATCCGTTCCTGTTCCCCCTAATGATACGGGGATTATGCCCTCTAATTTGGCATTTGTAATCGCGTTGTCACTGATTGTCGTCGTAGTTATCGAATCAATGTCAAACTTCTCTGAATCTGCTTTTGAGGCATCAAAGCGATCTGATGCGATAGCGTTTAATTGAATACGTTCTAGCGGAACCAATGTGTCCGTTGGAAAATGGGTCCACTGAAGGTTCCCCGAAGCAATTTTGGTAGAAGAAATAATGTTTTCATCAAAGACAGAGGTGTCTAGCGATCCCGGTCCAAAACTGGTTGAGGGGAGTGACACAGAGAAATGTTGGGCCCCGATCGCCCCCGCCTCGATGTTCGCACTGGTAATGGTTCCAGCCTTAAAATTAGAAGAAGTGATGGCCCCCTCTGCAAAAGTACCTGCAACAATTGCTGAATTTGATATGTTGCGACTAGAGATAGCTCCTTCGAATATCTTTTCGCTGGTGATTGCATTGGTCGATATAATGCTTTCGGTAATGGCATTAGTAGCAATGTTTTGACTGCTAATGGAGTCGTTTTGAATCAGTTCGGAGGTGATAGCACTCGAGTTAATATTCGTGTCGGAGATAATGCCATCTGCGATATTTGCGGAGCTCACAGCCAAGTCAGATAGCTTATCTACAGTGATCGCATTAACTTCAAAGTCATCAGCCGTTATAGCCTCAGGATCTAACTTATCACCAGACACCGCGTCTGCTGAAAAATCTTCATTGAGTAAGGTGAAATTCTGAATACTTGTAGAGTCAATGGTACTATTGGGCATCAATCCAGTCGGCTCGGAATGATAGATAATCTGACTAACCGTAAAGTTGCCCGTAGCAGAGAACGAATCAATGGTTTCTGTAACGATATCGCCGAGTAATAGACTCCCGCTTCCCTCAAATCCCGATGCTTTTACGTTGCCTGAAACGGATAACGCTTCGGTCGGGTTACTGGTTCCGATTCCTACCTGTTGAGCCCGAATCAGAAAGGTGTCGGCTAGCGAGCTTGTAAATGGGGCTCCCGTATTGTCAGCATATACAAATGACCCCGAATGGAGGGCTTCCGCTTGATTTCCAATTGCCATCGAAAAGTCACCGTCCACTTGATTGCTCAATCCGCCCAGAATAGTACCATATGGGGCGGATCCAATGGTATTAAGCTCACCCCCAAGGACAACACTAAAATCCGAAGAAATGGTGTTTTTCTGGGTATTACTACTGGCGCCACCGCCACCGATGATGGAGTAGTCACCACTATTGATATGCCCAAGGCCACCGAGTACCAAACTGTAATCGCCAGAAAGGTCATGGTCTGATCCCCCAAATACCGAACTGTAGTCGCCGGAATTAGTAATGTCTTTTCCCCCAGCAATGACAGAGTAGTCTCCTATACCAGTGACATCCTCACCAAAGGCAACAGAACCAACTCCAACGGAGGCATCATCCCATTGTGATCCACTAACTAGACCACTTCGGAGCGCATACTTATTGGTCACCCACATCCATCGTGTACCGGGTCCGGATATGCTTAAGTTAGGGGCGTTTCCAAATTCTTGAAAGACGACGTTTCCACTGACTTCCAAAGATTCTACTGAATTGGGTTTTCCTATCCCGGTATTACCTGCACTGGTGATAGTCACCACATTCCAAGTGGTACTATCGCTGGCCAATAACGAATCCCCCGTCCACCCATCAAATTTGTGAAATGTGTGCCACTTGTTGAGACGATATCCTTGAAATTCATTCCCATTCCAGCTGATAGCGCCGTCTAAGGCGACCGATGAAGAGGCAATTTTAAGTCCTCCTTCAATAACAAGCCTTACTGTCGAATTAGAGGTTGCTATACTGACATTTCCACTTGAATTAATGGCAAACCCTAACCCGAAGTCATCTACGACTTGGATGTCTTGATCCCCACTAAATGTGTTTCCTGAAAGAGTGAGAGAGTCGGTTTGAACACTACTAAGGGTCATAATACTATCGGGCGTTATCGTCCATTGAGGACTTGTCAGTGTTAGCGGGTTAACTGAGCTTCCTATCTTGAAGTCATTACTTGGAACCAATGCCCCAGAAATGGTGTTGGTATTGGCCATGGTCCCTTGATCCATACTGAACTGATCGGCTATAAAAATATCTTTTATGGGGTTGCCATTCCATTGACTCGCATTCGCAGTGACAGTTCCTAGACCAGAAACCCCACTATAGGCGCCACTGAGTCGAGCTGCGGGAAGCGTTCCGTGCGACATGTTACTCGCAAAGCTATCAAGCATCTCCCCGCCACCGGATAAGGAAGACGATAAGGTTCGATTAATGGTAACGGACTGTCCGATATTGAGTCCTTGCGTAATGTGTAATTTAGCATCAGGGGTACTGGTTCCAATCCCTACGTTTCCTGACGCCATATAAGTAGCTTTTTGAGAGCCAATCTGCCAAATGAAATACTTGATATTGGTAATGAGCGAGCCATCACCTACAAACTTATCTGCTCGGAGAGTCCCATCAATTTCCATTGCGTTTGTAAGGTTTTGAGTGACGCCAATTCCCAGACGTTTGTTAGTGTGGTCTAGCGCCAGAAAAGGTGCCGCTTCAAAATCGTGAGCCAATTCACTTTGATAACTATGAATCGTATAAGGGACCGTTTTTAGGGGAACAAACACGGTGTTAGTATCACTGGGGTCAGATGCAGGTTCGATTATGATTTGGACACGAAGATCTGCAGTATTAAATAGAGATGGATCGATAGGGTTATTTTCGTCTTTTCCGAGTTGGAGAGTGACGAACCCATTCACAAGCACAACGTTTTCATAGGTTTCGCCCCAAAGAGCGATGACATTATCCGAAGGAACAATCGCGACTTCGAGGGTGTGTGCCCCCGATAAAAAAGTATTGGCGGCACGGTTTCCTAGTCGCATATGCAATGTTGTTTGAATGGGGGAGTTGGCAGCAAACGCCAAAGATCCACAAATAAAGAGGGCGATTATACCTCCCGTTAGACACAGCAAAAGCCTGCTCAGCAGACTTTTGGATACCCCAGTGCTGACGGTGGAATTATTTAAAATCACTTGAGTAAGCCCCATAATAGGTACTCCCATCAAAATAGAATGACACGATATCAATAGATCCAGACGCCGTACTTAAAACCGGGGCAATGCCACCTGGCCATTTAATGTTGCTACCCGAAGGCAATGTTATTGTGGAAACGGCGGTCTGATGAAGAATAAGCGTGAGACTACTTGGACGAGGAGGGTCAGTGAAGGTTAATGTTAGGTTACTCGAATGATTAAGACGAATCTTGTTGCCGAGTGTCCAGTCAATGGCGGCATTATTATTTAGAATCTGTTGGGTAAATCCAGCCGTCTTACCAAAATGGGTTGTTCCAGATACATCTAAGGCCGCGACTGGCGTATCCGTATTAATCCCTACACGACCATCATCTCTGACGGATAGTATCGTTGATTGATCTTGTTTAACGACATGCATGGCATAAGAACTACTATCGAATCCTTGGCCTTTGACTTCCAAACGAGCAGGGGATGCAGAAGTAAACCCGGTGTCGTCTCCCACATGTAAGGTGCCATCAAAATACCCAGCCCAATTATCTGAGGATCCACCAGTGGATTGTGAGCCATAAACACTAGTTGTAAATGTACTGGACGTATACCCCAGAGCTCCCAAGCTATTAATGGAACCTGTGAGTTGTCCAGCAACCCCTCTCGCGCCATTTGATGCATTTGATACTTCTCCATAGATACCTGTTCCGGTATTAAATACCTTTCCACTAACCCCTTGGAAATCCCCCTTCCCAAAAACCCCTACAGAAGTTCCTTCTCCATATACACCAACTAAACCGCCGGTTCCTGAGACACCTTTGTCAGTCCCTTCACCTTGAATACCTACGGTAACACCTCGTGCTCGTATGGTGCCATTTACATCTAGTTTAAATGCTGGAGATGTTAACCCAATACCAACATCACCTTCAACAAGAAGTCCATCAGTAGGGGCTGTAACGGTTCCAGCATAGGCAGACCCAATGGACATGTTTCCATTTACGCCCATTTTGTTAACAGGAGCGAGTATTCCTACACCCAACTGACCTTCAAAAATCCCATCCTTGGCACGTATTCCTGAATTAGCCAACGTGGGATCACTTGCCAAAGGTGAGCTACTTAGAACGAAGTAGCCTGTAGAGTTCAACCAGTTCTCATCTCGATAGTTAATGTGATGGATATTTGCGCCGTTGTTTCCAAATATGACGTTACCGGATTCAGGATAAATATCACCAACGACATGAAGGTCAAACAGAGGGGTGGTGGTCCCAATTCCCAAACGAAAATTAGTATTGTCCCAGTGCAGTTTATTATTGTTCTCAGAGAAGGCTTGACTGCCGTTAACAAACACGAGGGACCCTTCAGTAAAGGTAGTAGCCCCTGTCCCACCTTTAAGAATGGGGATAGTGCCGGCAAGTTTGGCATTCGTAACTGCACCATCTTCTATATGTTGCTCTTGAATGGCATCTGCGCTAATAGTGCGACTATCAATGGATCCATTAGCCAATTTGTCAGTGGTAAGCGACCCTGTAGCAATAAATTCTGGGGGGAGGGTGCCTGCTTCGAACTTATCAAAGGTTAAGCTGCCATCCTGAATGTTTTGACTAGTAATGGAGTTGTTTTCGATATGAGTACTATTAATCGCCCCGGCTTGAATCAATGTACTGTTAATTGCCCCAACCTCAATGGTAACCGTTGTTATCTCACCAGCTAATATTTTTTCGGATGTTATGGCTCCGTTTGCGATGTTGGTATTGGTCACGGCGCCAACCGCAATTTTTTCGGATGTTATGGCTTCGTTAGAGATATTTTTTGATGTGATCGCATCAGTCCCAATTTTGGTATTGGTAATGGCCCCATCCTCAATTTTGTCTTCCGTGACGGCACCAGCCGCAATATCCTCGGCTTTGATGGCGCCATTTTGTATCTTCTCACTAGTAATAGCACCCGTTGCAATTTTTTCTGTAGTCACAGCGCCAGGGGTTATTTTTTCAGAAGTAATGGCCCCGGCCGCGATTTTTTCGGTAGTAATGGCTCCTGATGCGATTTTTTCATTGGTGATCGCACCATCAAGAATGGCCCGATTGGTTATTCCACCAGTAGCGATATCATCTCCTATTATAGTGAAGTCCAGAATAGCGCCGGTATCAACGACACCGGTAGGTAAGAATCCATCGGATTCACTTACATATATATGAGAGCCCGTTTCAAAGGCTGTTTTTGTAAAGACTCCTCCGAGACTAGCGGCATCTACGTTTGTAAGTAGTGTTCCATCGCCAAGAAATGTTGTCGCTTTGACCGTTCCGACTACTTCTAAGGCTGTTGAAGGAGACGTTGTATTAATACCAACACCACCAGAGGATCGAATTAAGAACTGATTAATGGCGGTGCTGCTCCAGTCACTATCTTGACTGTCCGCCCATACAAAACTGCCGTTATGAGTTGATTTGGCGCGATGTCCGGCAGCAAAACTAAAATCACCCGAGGCTACATTTAACTTTCCGCCAGGAATGGTCGCATAATTTCCACCCACTGTGTTGTGGCTGCCACCGCCAATCACGCCATTATCGCCAGTGATCGTATTTGATCCGGAAGAGAGAGATGTCCCCCCGCCAGCAATCACACTAAAGTCACCAGAAATTGAGTGGTGTCGGCCACTACTAATAACGGATCCCGTTCCTGAGACAGTATTATTACTGCCACCGCCAATAGTGCTATATTCCCCGGTTACCGTGTTTCTATCGCCGCCGAATACAGTAGAAGCCGTTTCAGATGCCTTGGTGTTTTCACCAAACGCAACTGATCCAAATCCAATATTTACATCATCCCACTCATTACTATCAATATGACCGGCTCTAAGAGCGGCTTTTTTGGGATACCACATAAACCGAGTCCCTGCGCCAGAAACGGTTAGTGAGTTGCCAAAGATAGACCCATTCATGACGACATTTCCACTAGTATGCAGTGGTTCTTCTGGGGTAACGTTTCCGCCAATCCCCACATTGCCATTGGAATCAACAAAAATTATATCTAGAGGCGATCCACCTGCACCATCCAACGAATGACCATCAAAATTACCCAGATAGTCCAATCGGACCCAATTATCGTTGGTATGACCTTCAAAGTGAGTACCATCCCAACGAATCGTGCCGGGTGTAGTTATCTCGGTATTTGAAATAAGAATACCGCCATCAACATCCAATGTATTTTGAGGTGAAGTATGTCCAATAGCCACACGGCCGCCGTCTTCCAAGAAAATCCCCACATTATTGCTTGCGACGAATTTGATACCATTATTACTTATTGCCTCGAGTCTATTTCCGGTGAGTTGGAGTTCGGTGCTTTTGATTGCTTTGAAAACCCCAATGCCTGATTCATCGATTGACCAAGTATCCGAAAATAGGCTCATATTCTGAGTTGAAACACCGATTATTAGTGGCGCAATTGTTCTCAGAAACCCAGATACGTTATTGGTCCCAATGATAGATCCACCATCCATAGTAAGGTTGTTTAGGATAAACGGATCGGTGATAGGAGTGGCTTCCCACGCACCCGTATCAACTATACCCACTCCTGTAACACCCGTATATGGGCCGGTAAGACGTCCCGCAGGAAGTGTTCCAGTGATGACGTTGGTTGCATTAATGCTAGTGATACCCGATCCATCGCCCTTAAGTAGTGTCGCTACAATCGTTCCATTTACGGTCACATCACCGTCGACAAACAGATTTCCTTTTACATCCAAACTTGCAGCAGGGTTGAGTACCCCAATCCCGATATTTCCAGATGAATAAAAAACATCATCCCCATTTCGGCCCCATACAAGCTGTGCTGAAGCGACATTTAGATTAACAAGTCCAGATCCGTCTCCCACCAAGGCAGTGGCATTCACCGTCCCTACAACATCCAATTTGGTTTGGGGACTCCGTGTGCCAATTCCAATACGTTCCCGCAAACGATCAATAGTAAATAAATCCTTATCAACTAACCCATAAGTGACTTCGGATGTATGGCTTTGGATAGAATAGGGCGTTGATTTTAGATCGAGGAAAGTTGGCTCATCTTCACCAAAAATAAGAATTCCCAAGCGAATGCCTGGGCTGTTAAATATTACGGGGTCGATTAGGTTATTCTCAACTTCTCCCAAATCAACCAAAAAATCACCACGAGAAAAGATAACGTTTTGGTGAGTTTCGGTCCATAAGGGTTCGTCTAAATCAGAGGGAAAAAACCCAAATGTGACATTAATAGCACCATCATAAAGCCCCGTGTCAGGATGGGATAAACGGGCTTGAATGGAGACAACCAAAGGGGTCGTTTCTGCATGAAGAGGTGACACCATTAGCCACATGGCTATTAGGCATCCCAACATTCCTAAATTAAACAGTTTGTTTCGCATCCCAATAGGCCCCCTCAAAAAGTGTGTCACAAAGACTATTTATGCCACCTATAATAATTATTCCCATTTCAACTCAAACTCAAACATTATAAGGATGTCCAAATATTCCAAATGTTATAATCGAAAAATGGGATCCGAATTAGAAAAAGCAATTCAAGAATATAGTGATGGCGATTATCCGGCGGCACTCACAATTTTAGAAGCGTTGATTGCAGACAACCCTGATCATAATCAGGCACGGTTCATCGCCGCAAGTCTTTATCAAGTGACCGAAGCTCATGACCAAGCATTGCGCCATTACGGTTATTTGTTGGATACCGATACCCCCCCAGAAAACACAGCCATTCAATATGCCCAGTGTTTAGTAGACTTACAAAAATGGGGGGAAGTACAGCCCCTTTTGGAAAATCTTGTGAAGGCTCATCCTGAGAATGCCACGCTTTATAGTAATTTGGGATTGGTCTTATTGGAGCAAAAACAATACATCGAAGCGGAACCCTATTTTTATAAGGCGATGACACTGGATGAGTTCTATTTTGTGGCCTATATGGGCCTGGCAATGTGTTATGAAAAACAACGTAAAATATTCAAAGCAAAGGCCTGTTATGAAGAACTTTTAATCAGAGATCCGGAGCATACTGCTGCGTTAATTAAATTTGCCAAGTTATCCATAAAATGTGGCGAAAATATGGCGGGTTTTAATGCTTTTAAAAAAGCATTAGAAGTGGATCCAACGGACTTGAATAAGCTCCGATTCGATTTAATGATTCCGTCTCAATATAAGGACAAAAAGGACCTCTTGGCATGGCGTGATCGATTTGAGAAAAATCTCGATAAATGGCACCAAAGTGGCGCCGAAAAGGACGCTTTGCTTGCATTCGGTAGTACTAACTTTTATTCCCTTTACCAGGGGTTTAATGAAGTGGAGATTCAACGCAAAACAGCCGAATTATTTGAAACCGCCATTCCCGAAGATAAACCTTTGAAGAAATCTAATGAAAAGCGGATTAAAATCGGCGTAATGGGGACGTTTTTTTATGACCAATCCGTGATGCATTTTTACAAGAATATGCTGATCCAACTTCCTAAGGAGTTTCACCTGACGATTATTTGTCCCGGTTTACGAAAAAGAGATCATATTACTAAGGCTCTCCAATCCAGAGCCGATCAATGGATTGAAACAAAAAATGACCTAGAAGAGTTGCGAACGGTCATTTCAGACCAATCTTTTGATATTCTGATTTATCCTGAGATTGGCATGGAACCGACACCGTATGTCTTAGCCATGAGTCGTTTGGCACCTGTACAGTGCGTATTAATGGGCAACCCCGTGACTACAGGGATTCCTACGATTGATTATTACGTAGGGAGTGAGGTTTTTGAGTCCGAAGCAGCTGCTAATCACTACACAGAAACACTCGTTCAGATTCCAGGCTTTCCAGTTGATTATGACCGGTCAGAGACCCAAATATCCAAGTCCAGAGCCGACTTGGGACTTCCTGAGGAAAATAATATTTACATGTGTCCAATGACATTGTTTAAGATTCATCCTGATTTTGATCCAGTGATTGCCGGTATATTACGACAGGATCCGAATGGGGTAGTGATTCTCTTTAGTTATTTTGGGATAGAAAAAGGGTTAATGGATCGTTTTAAACGATTGATGCCAGATGTCGTCGACAGAATTCAATTCATCAACCCACTTCCAAATGCAGATTTTGGAAATATGATGGCTCTAGTCGATGTGATCCTAGAGACATTTCCTTTTGGAGGTGGAAACACTGCGTTGCAGGCACTCTCAACTGGAACGCCAGCGGTGACAATGCAGACAGAGTTCTTAAGAGGACGGTGGCTCTATGGGTACTATAAGTATGCCGGAATTGATGACTTGATTACCGAGTTCCCTGAAGACTATGTAACAAAGTGTGTCCAAGTGGCCACGGATAAAGAGTATCGCCAGCGGCTTAAGGATCAGATTATTAAATGCCACCCCTTATGGTTCAACAACCGAGAAGGGACAGAGGCCTTATATCAGTGGTTTAGGACCGTGTCGGGGAAATAATTCCCCCGCCCACAAGACGGCCGCCTTGATAAAGAACACAAGACTGGCCAGGCGCATTTGTTTCTTGAGGAGTGAGCGCTTCGATAGTGACAGTTCCTTCTTCAGGATTGTGATCAACAAGTGTGCCTGTAAAAGGCTTCATTTGATAGCGTGATTTGATTTCGAACTGAGTCCCAGCAATCGCTTCGTCTGGGTTTATCAATGTGAATGTATGACAGCTAATATTACTGCTCTGTAGGGCGCCTTTGGGACCAACCGTAACCACATTGGTCTTAGGGTCGATACTCAAGACATAGAGTGGGTGTGCGGCGGATACATTTAAGCCTTTTCGTTGCCCAATAGTGAACCCATAAATCCCTTCATGCCCAGCAAGAATAGTTCCCTCAGTGTCCTGTATCGTCCCAGGAACACGCATGGGGTCTGGGATATGTTTTTTAACGAAGTCTTTGTAGGACTTGGAGGATACAAAACAAATCTCCTGGCTGTCGGGTTTGTTTGCATTAACCATCGAGAGCGCTTCGGCTTTGGCGCGAATTTCTGTTTTGAGGAACCCGCCTAATGGAAATAGTGTCCGTTTGAGTTGATCTTGGGTCATCATATACAAGAAATACGATTGATCCTTGCTTGGATCTTGCGCCATTTTGAGTGAATACCGGTCGGTCGCCTCATCATAGATAATCTGAGAATAATGGCCTGTAGCAATAAAGTCGGCGTCTAATGTGGCCGCTTGTGCCCAAAGCTCATCAAACTTAATGTAACGATTGCATTCCACACAAGGGTTAGGGGTTTGGCCGATAGCGTATTGATTAATAAACGGATCGATTACACGTTTCTGAAAGTTATCACGACTATTAATGGTGTAGTGGGGGATACCCAACTTTTGACAGACTCGCTTGGCATCATTTATTGCGCCTAAGTTACAGCACATAGACACCTTCTCTTCTTCCTTGGGAAGGAGCTGCATTGTCATACCGATGACATCATAATCTTGTTCCAATAGCATTGCGGCTGTAACTGACGAATCGACGCCACCACTCATACCTACAATTACACGTTGTTTCTTACTCATGACGATATCCTATGATAGTTGATCCGTAGGGGCAAGAACCCTTAAAAGGTTAACCCGGTAGAGAAACGAGTGATTGGCTCTGCTAGATCTGTCAGAGAGGTTCTTGGCAGAGTATACGCAAAATCAAACTGAAGCGCATCCAAGGTTAATCCTGCGCCGTAGGAGAGATCTCCATTGGAAATCCCTGCACGAAGCGCTAACGAGTCGATGAGGCGGTATTCTATGCCGGCACCAACTACCAATACGTCAGAATCCACTAATGACTCAATCCCTTCGGAATCCGTGATGGTATCCAAGGACTGGGAGCTGATGTTATTGTCTTCGTAGCGGATATCAGTAGAGATAATCAGACGCTTATCCAAGAGCTTGAGCGCTTGGCCAAATGTATAGATCTTAGGTAATACATCTTCGGCACTTGATGCGGTATTCCAACGGATAGTTGGTTGAACCATATTCTCGACGGTGAATCCCAACGTAAGGAAGTCGAAGGGATCATACTGAAGCCCCATATCCATCCCAAAGCCGCCACCCGTTTTGTCAAACAATGTCAGGTTAATAAACTTAAGAGCAAACCCCAATCGGAGATCCGGTAAGAAATAAAACCCATTGGATAAATAAACAGCATTGGCCTCGTAAGAAGAGGTATCGCCTGTATCTACGACGCGCCCTGTACCCGTATCAAATGTCGTGTGAGGAATCTCCGGAACGGTGGCACCGATGATACCAAATCCCCAAGTTTGGAACCCTAGTCCCAATACAAACTCCATAGAGTGATAGCTGGTCTCAAATGTGTCGTAACTCATAAACTTGAACTGAGTGTCTTTGACTTGAGCTAACCCTGCAGGGTTTAAGTAGATACCGTAAGTATCGTCTGATAATGCACGATAGGCGTTTCCCATACTGGTTGGTCTTGGACCGGTGGTGCGTTCAATGAAACTCCCTGAGAAAGGAGAGGGGGCCGCCGCATAACTGATAGCCCCAAGTCCGATGACGCCTATAAACACACTGATGATAATTGATCGTAGTGGCATCATATTACCTCAGCACCGCAATCTTCAGAGTACGTTTAATCTTATTTGTGCCATCATCTGCGATGACATAGGCGATATAAACCCCGTTGGCTACGGTAGTACCTGTACTATCCTGGCCATTCCATAGCACCGTATTGAGGCCCGTGATTCCTCCGGTACTACTCGCCGTATAGGAGTCGCTCCAAACCTTACGACCACTAATGCTAAATATATAGATAGAAACATCAGCATCTCTACCCAACTGATATTGGATACGAGTGGACTCTGTAGAAGGGTTAAACGGATTAGGGCCATTTAATACCTCAGTTAGTGTTAGGTCATCCGACATCGTTTGGAATGATACAGATTGAGTGGAGAGGGTAGCGCCAGTGTTATCCGTTCCGGAGATACTTAGAATATATCGTGTCCCTTGATCCAAGGGGATAGAGATGGGGACGGAGACCGTTGTGGTGTCTGTAATTGTTTGATTGGATGGCGTGTCGATTACCTGACCATTTACTGAGTGGGTAACAGAAAAGCTTAGATCAATTGATAGGGACGAAGCCGCATTATCAGGAAATGTAATTGGAAATTCCAAAGTGGGTTGTAGCCCAACGAAGTCGCTACTAGCCAATACCCTAGAGTCCACTTCAATGTCTCCCAAGGTGATGCCCTCAAGGATCACTTGATGTGTAGCAGCAACCGAGTAGTTTAAATCGACATCATGTGTGAATACTGAATAATAATAAGTATTACCGTTTTCAAGGACAGTTGTATCTATAGTTGTGATAATAGTGATGTCAGTAGTGGCAATTACTTGGGAGCCACTTAGTTCCGTTGAAGGAAAACTGTTGAGGCTTCTGCGAATCGTAAATCCATCAAAGTCTGCATCAGTTGGGTTTGTCCAAGTCAGCTGGTAAGTTCCATCACTCTGAAGTGAGCCACTCAGTCCGGTAACAGGGGAAGGGGCTGTCACATCACTAGGTGTCGCACTGGCAATTGCGGAACTTGATGAATAGTTACCCGCGGTGTCTTGGATAAAGATAGCGTAATGGTACGTTGTTCCGTTGGTGAGTCCCGTATCGGATAAAGAAGAGGTTCCTGATGTAAATGTCCCGACGATAGTAAATTCACCACTGGTATTTGTAATTTGAGCGGCAGATACAGTAGCAAAGTCATCGGATGCAGATATAGCCGTGGTATCTCTAAATATAGTTACGTCTTGGATATCAGAGACGGAGCTGGGGTCCCACGATAAGTCGATAGCCGCATTATCGGCGGTTCCAGTGAATTCGATATCAGTGATAGAAGGAGCCGTAATATCCGCAGGGACGATTGAGGTAGATGTATATAACGACCAATTATCACTGAAGTCACGTAAGAACAACGAATAGGAGTAGGTTGTTCCATTGGTCAGACTAGTATGCTCAAAACTATCAATGTTATTCCCTGATGTTAGGAGTGTTCCATCTGAGGGAGTCGCTGGCGGAGTGGCTGATTGTGAGACATAGAGTTTATAGAGTGTATCTAGTGAGGAATCACTATGCAGGTCCCAACTTAAAAGGATTTGCCCGTCGTTATCTGCTGCATCATAGGTCAATGAGGTGTGACTGATAGTAACCGCACTGGAGGCATTGGGAACCTCATCATGAGTATAGATCGCATAGGTATATGCGGTATTGGACGCTATTGTCGTATCCGTATAAGTGGAGATCAATTCATGGGTTACTAGTTGATCCACTGTAGCGTCGCTTCCAGCTGTAGATACTGCCGTGGTGTAATCAACCCCAGCTAAGTTAGTCGCGGAGGAGCGAAAAACACTAACCGTAGCAAAGTCCGCTGTAGTCGGATTCGTCCAAGTGAGATTAGTAGCATTTGAGAAGTTGATGGCGACGAGATCAGTCACAGGGTCTGGGGCTGTTATGTCGTCGGAGGTTGTTGTGCTTTTTGAATTGCCAGTCAAAGAGTAAAGACCGACATCATCTTCTGAAAAAATAGCATAAAAGTAGTCGGTGTTATTTTCTAACCCTGTATCAGTAAATGTAGAAATGATTTGTTGATCGACTATTTTTACAACATTGGCAGTTCCTTCGACAGTAGCAAAGTCATCTCCTGACAAACTTGATGAATGTCGAAAAATAGTCACGCCAACAAAGTCTCCTGTATTTGCGTCCGTAGGATTAGTCCATGTAAGAGTAGTTTCACGGTCACCACCCGTTACGCTTCCGGAAGAAGGCTTAGTTGGAGCAGTCGTATCATCCACGGTTGTCGCGTTCACAGATACGCCTGTAGACGGATTATCAACCTCATCCAATGTAAACAGACTATAAAAGTATTGGGTATTATTAGGTAGCTCGCTATCAGTATAAGTTGTTGCAGCGGAAGTAGTAACGGGCGTAATAGTGGTGGTTATTGCGACATCTGCATTATCAATAGCAAGTTGGACGGTATCCGCATATGTTACGCCACTCAAGTTATCTGATGTAGAGCGATAAATGATTACTGTCGTCGCATCCACTGCGTCGGATTCCGTCCAGTCCAATTGGATCGCATTATCCAGCCCTGTGGCAGATGATACAGTAACAGGGTTTGGAACCGTCGTATCCGCGATTGTAGTCAGAGGACCAATAATCAGTGCGGAAGACCCATTAGGAATGCTATCCTTAGCGAACACTGCATAATAATACTCAGTAGCGTTCGTTATAGTTGTATCTGTATAAGTTAGCGTCGTTGAAGTGATAGTTCCATCTAATAACTCAATCCCGTCTGTTCCATCATTAGCTAGAATATTGGCATACGTATCATCTAGATTGTCGGAAGTAGACCGAAACACGGCTAACGTAGCCAAGTCCGAGTCAGTGGGGTCTACCCAATTAATCACAACTTGGGTTTCTGAAGAGTTAACAAATGGTGTGACTGCGGTAGTTGGGGCTGAGGGGGCCGTTCCATCAGAGAGTGTTGTACTCGATAAGAATACGCCAGTAGAAGGATTCGGGACCTCGTCATTCGCATAAATAGCATAATGGTAAGTGGTGTCATTACTAAGCCCCGTGTCGCTAACGCTAGTAACGTCTTGGTTATCAACAATCTTAGTCGATACAGCCTCTACGGCAGCAAAGTCTGCAAATCCAGATAGGTCTAAGGTATGCCTAAATACTGTTACACCAACAAAGTCTGCATCCGTCGGATTGACCCAACTTAGATCGGTAAATGGATCGCCGGCAGTAGCGGCAAAGTCAGTCACTATAGAAGGTGCTGTGTTATCTGCGGGTAGAGCGGATAAGTTAACCGCACTAGATATATTTCCTACAGAATCCAATGCAAAAATAGAATAGTTAACACTTACGCCATTCGATACCCCTGTGTCTTGGAAAGAGGTGATAGATGTTCCAGAGGAAACGGCGACCCCATCTGTAATACTAGTTGGAAAAAGAACGCCATCAACTAACTTTCTAATAGTGATAGACGCATGGTCCGAATCGGTATCCCAGCTCAAGTCCACAACAGCATCACCACTGGTGACTACTGGGTTGGCAGGTGCCGAAGGTGCTACATTGTCAGCCGGCGTCACAGATAGGGACGAACGTGATGAAAAGTTAGTCCCATCAGTAGAAAAAATAGAATAAAAGTATTCGGTGCCATTGGTAAGGTTAGAGTCGGTGTGCGTTACAACACTTGAGTCTGTGATAATCGCATCTCCATCTGTTTCAGACGTTGGGGCCGAAGTCGTAGAGCGTCTAAGTGTGACGTTGTCGGAATCTCCATTTAACGTCCACGTCATTGTGATTTCTCGATCTGTGTCTGTTGAATCAACAGCAAAGCTTCCTGGCGCATCTGGGAATACGGTGGCACTTGGGGTCGCAGATACTTTTACCGCTGAAGAGCAGACGCCCAGAGTATTCAAAGAAAAAATGCTGTATTGATAAGTCGTACCGTTGGCTAAGTTCGCCCCCTCATCATTATCAATAATGGATTGTGATGCACCGGCGGATCCAGTAATCACGGCGCCTGTAAGTTGCGTTGCTGTGGCATCTGAACAACTCGAAATAGTATTAGTTGCCTCGGCTTTTCTCATAATAATTGTATTATCAAAAGTGGGGTCGGACCCTGTCCCATAAGAAGGGTTGGTCCATTGAAGTAGAACCTGTTGGTTTCCCGCGGTAGCGCTAACATCAGTCGCGGAGTCGGGCGCTGCGGCAAGTACTGGTGAGACCAAAAGGCCACCAATAATTAGACTCACCCCGAGATGTCTAATTTTCTTAATCATACTTACTATCGAATCCAGCTTGCTAGGTATTTCATTAGATTTAAAAGTATAACGTATATTGAGTACGAATTTCTTGCATACTAGTTTTGGTTTTTAGGGTATGTTTTCTGAAGGTGAGGCTAAAGAGGGCGATATACCAGAAACAAACGATATTAATGCTAAGATATAGCCTAATGAAACCACTAATTGGAATGTTAATAGGTCTGTTGTTTTTTGCCCCCATAACTCATGCGGTGGACAATGATTTGCCCTG
Organism: bacterium; assembly: GCA_018700055.1. Classification (GTDB taxonomy): domain Bacteria; phylum Margulisbacteria; class Marinamargulisbacteria; order UBA817; family JABISL01; genus JABISL01. The sequence goes on from JABISL010000014.1 coordinate 22,069, forward strand.
GGCCAAACAAGTCCGGGATCAATATCTAATCGACCGCAAAGCGGCTATTGCTAAGACTTTTGAAAACGCATGGACCCTGAGTAAGGTGATGCGTGATGGCCAAGTTTATAAGATCAAAGAAGTGGATGAAAGTGGGGGATCACGCTACTACACCACCTTTGGTAAGATTCAACGTAAGCAAAAACTAATGCCTGAGGTAAACAAGACAAAACAAGGCGAATTATTGATTCGGTTTTCCGCTGAAGTATTAGATGCAGAATCATTCGACCCTAAGCGAATACAAGGCATCATTCAAGTCGGACTAGAAGATGTGGATGCACGATTCCAAAAATGGAAAGTGCACGCTATAGAGCCGCTCATCCTCGTAAAGAAGGTTAAACGACCATCCAACCCATTGTTTCGATGGTATCGCATTCATTTTTCGCAACGATTCCCCGTCAAGTTAGTCGCGGTTCACCTCAAAAAATCTACACAGATAGAGATCGTTGGGCCTTCTTATATTTTTTCAATTGGGTCTGTTATTCCCGAGAATAAGTAGTTACTGGATCTGATACCCCAATCCAAATCGGAAGACATCATCAATATGCGCCTCTGGAGACATTGAGTAAGCGATGTTTATTTTGAGATTACGAAGAGAGAGAGTCGCTCCTGTTGTGAGTCCGGAGTTGTTTGTCCCAAATCGAACTTGAACCAACGGGTGAATGTACTGCTCTACGCCGGCATGGATACTCCCTTTATCGCTTCCCGTTTTGTGATAATCCATTAGAAGAGTCGTCTTAGAATCTAGCTTGAAAGCGGTTCCAAATCGTAGCGTAGAGGCCAAGGTTTCTTCATAGGAATCGGACCATTTAAGAACAGGTTGAGACACATTGTCCATGGCCAGACCCAATCGGATATGTGGGCTAATATCAAAGGCTAGGCCCACATCGGCGCCAACGCCTGATGCCGAACTGTTGTGTATCTGATGATAGGTATAACTCGCATTTGCACCAACCCATAAATTAGAGAGCAGTGCACGAGAGATCCCCAGTTTATAAATCGTATTCGAATTGGCAACAGATGACCCAGTTTCGGTAATTGTGCCACCGGAATATGTCGCTTCAGGGACATCTTTGACACCTGTTTGGGCCATCCCTACACCGACTACCCAGTCATTCCATTCATAGGATCCGTTTAGGAGGGTATATTGGGTTTGAAAGAACTCATAACCAGTAAACGATAATTCACTAATGCCTGAATGTGACATGAGCGCTGGATTCGAAAAAATAGAGTCACTGTCCTGAGGCTGAGCTACAGAAGCATTTCCCGCACCAGAAGCACGAGCCCCTGCGATTGCCTTCGCATACCTAGGCGAAACCTCTAATCCAAACCCTAAAGGGCTAAATAGTAAGACAATAGCGATCCATATACCTAAACGTTTCATTCTTGAATCACCGCTACACGGAAGAATTTTTGAGCGGTTTGCGACCCTGAGGTAGCTTGTAGATGCAAGATATAGATCCCAATAGGAAGCGCTTGTCCCATTTCATCTTTACCATCCCATGTCAGTCCGGTGTTAATGCCACCTCCTGTAATACCAGACGAGGGTAAGGGATAGTTCGTTTGGGTGATCAGTACGCCATCTTGAGAATAAGCGGTTAATGTAATATCCGAATAATCAGTCAGGTAATATTCGAAGTGTATTACTTCGCTAGCGGGGTTAAAGGGGTTTGGCCCTGCTTTTGGCAGCTGGATTTCCAGGCGAATCGCATGGCATGGAATTGTTATTAAAAGGCATAGCCCCAATATGAGTTGTCGAATAGTCATGGTGTTTCACACAAATTATCGGTGAAATCAGACTAAGTCTTAACTAGTGTTTAAAGTGACGCATTCCTGTGAAAACCATTGAGACACCTTTATCGTTGGATGCATCAATTGATTCTTGATCACGTTTGGATCCGCCAGGTTGAATAACTGCGCTAATACCAGCATCAGATAGTAGCGCAATAGAATCACCAAAGGGGAAGAATGCATCTGAGGCACATACAGACCCTTGAGCCTTATCGCCAGCCTTTTTAATTGCAATCTCTACAGCTTCTACGCGGCTCATTTGTCCCGCACCGACACCTACTGTAACACCATCTTTGACGAGTACAATTGCATTGGACTTAACGTGTTTGCAGACTGCAAAAGCGAATTCAAGATCGGTTTGCTGTGCGTCGGATGGTTGTGCCGTTGTAACCACTTTTAAGGCGTCTTTATCAACAACCTTCGTATCATAAGCCTGAAGAAGGTATCCACCTTGGACATATTTGAGTTGCGGGGTGTTTGGTGTATCGAAAAAGTTAGGGAGCGCGATTAATCGAATCGACGGCTTTTGAGTCAAAATAGCCAATGCTTCATCACTGAATCCTGGTGCAATAACCGCTTCTACAAATAGCTTGCTAATCGCTTGAGCTAGGGTCTCTTCAACTCGTCCGTTTACCCCAATGATAGATCCGAACGCTGAAACGGGGTCTGCAGCTAATGCTTTTTCGTAAGCTTCGAGGTGTGACTCACCAATAGCGGTACCACAAGGGTTTGTATGTTTAATCACAGTGACGGCTGGCGTATCAAACTCTCTAACGATGTGCCATGCAGACTCAAGATCCACAATATTGTTATAAGAAAGCTCTTTTCCGTGAAGTTGTTCCATATCGGATAAGCCACTCAATGATGTGTTTGTATAGAATGCAGCTTGTTGATGTGGGTTTTCGCCATAACGCAGGTCAGAGACCTTGTTTAAGACTGGTAATGACAAGCGAGGGAACGTATCCGGGTTTTCGTCTTGTTCGAGATAGTTGCAGATAGCCGCATCATATTTGGCTGTAGTCTGGAACACTTCAATCGCCAACTCGCGACGAGTCTTGTCGGTAAGACGTCCTGCATTAGACTGCATTTCTGTTAATAGAGGTGTGTATCTCTCTGGATTAACCACAATGCCAACGCTCTGATGGTTTTTAGCGGCAGAGCGTAACATAGAAGGGCCACCAATATCGATGTTTTCAATTGCGTCTTCACGAGTTACACCGGGTTTGGCGACAGTCGCTTCGAATGGATAGAGGTTTACAACGACAAGATCGATTAGTTCGATGTTATGGTCTTTACATGTTGCCATGTGTGTTTCGTTTTCGCGTAGTGCTAACAATCCGCCATGAATCTTAGGATGAAGAGTCTTAACGCGACCGTTCAACATTTCAGGGAATTCAGTGACTTCATCAATTGCAATAACATTAAGACCGGAGTCGGCCAATGCTTTGTGTGTACCACCGGTAGAGATGATCTCATAGCCTAGTGCGACTAGCCCTTTGGCAAAGTCTACTATTCCTGTCTTATCTGAAACGCTGATTAATGCTCGCATCGCAGTATTATATTTGCTGCCTAGGTCTACGGCAAGATACGATTTTTAGGAGCTCGCAATTCGTCTTAGCGAATAACGACTTTATTTCCATCCAAAGATACGCGGCTCTCAGCAATTAACTGAATCGCCTTGGGGTAGATTGCATGTTCTTTTTCTAATAGACGAGAGACGAGAGATTTTTCGGTGTCATTTGCTAGGATTTCGAGTGTGTCCTGAAGAATTATTGGACCCGCGTCCATCTCAGGAATGACATAATGAACCGTACATCCTGTGTATTTGACTCCGTAGTCCAACGCTTGCTTCTGTGCATTAAGTCCCTTGAAGGAAGGCAGTAGGGAAGGGTGAATATTTACGATCGCATTTGGGAATCCTTCGAGCAATGGATCTCCAATGAGACGCATATACCCTGCAAGAACAACAAGTTGAACACCATGTTTCTTTAAACATGCCACCATGGCTGTCTCTTGAGCTTGCTTAGAGTCATAGTCAGATATAGGGAACGATTGGGTTGTGATTCCTTTGTCCGTAGCAATACTCAATCCAGGGGCATCCGGTTTGTTACTGATCACAACCTTAACGTCAGCATCCAGAGATCCTGACTCAATCGCGTTGATTATGGCCTGCATATTGGATCCTCTTCCTGAGATAAGGATGCCAATAGGAAGGTTAGACAATACTGACTCCTTTGGATCCAGCAGAGTCGATAATCCCTAAAGGAATAACATCTTCAGAGTCAATCGTATCTGGGCTGATGATGATCATGCCTATTCCCATATTGAATACACGATCCATTTCGCTGTCAGCAATTCCACCTAATGTTTGTAGTTGTTTAAATACATCTGGAACCGGAATGGCGTCGCGATTAATCGTCGCCATGACGAAGTCGGGGAGGGCACGTTCTAGGTTTTCAGCAAGTCCGCCACCCGTGATGTGAGCAACACCTGTAATCGCATGGGCCTTAATGAGCGACTGAACTTGATTAACATATAGTTTGGTCGGTGCTAATAGTGTGTCTAACGAAATTCCGTGGTCCGGGTTAGCATCCAAGACCTTACGAACCAAACTGTACCCATTACTATGAATGCCAGAAGAGGGGAGTCCATAAATGTTGTCTCCAGGCTTGATCTTACTACCATCAATGATATCGTCCTTCTCAACGACACCAACAGAGAATCCCGCAAGATCGAAGTCGCCTTTTTTATACATGTCACTCATCTCGGCCATTTCACCACCTACAAGAGAGCAGTCACTCTCTATACAGCCTTGCGTAATGCCGCCGATAATCGTATCCATTTGCTCTGGAACGAGGTCGTGACAGGCGATGTAATCTAAGAAAAACAATGGTTTAGCACCACAACAAATCAAATCATTTACGCACATGGCCACGAGGTCAATTCCTACTGTGTCCAATTTGCCTGAATCAATAGCTAACTTGAGCTTAGTTCCTACACCATCAGTGCAGGATACTAATACAGGCTTCTTATACCCTTCAGGTAGTTCATAGAAACCGGCAAAAGACCCAATTCCTTGTAGAACATTAGGGGTAAAGGTACTTGCGACCTTTTCCTTGATTAGCGATACGGCTCTGTTGCCCGCATCAATGTCTACACCCGATGACTTATAATCCATAGCTCAGTAGTATACGCCAAAGGTCTGGTTGGGACTAGATGGGATAGGAGAGTCTAGTCTGAGAACTAGTCGTTCATACCAAATACTTTAAAAATATAGGCCTTATAGGCAGCATGATCCCTCAAAGATTGATGTGACAACGTTAACGTTGTGTTTTCGGTTATTTGATAAATAGGTTGCGGAGGTAGAGCGTGAAATACGGTTGTATCCGAAGGTTCCTCTACAAGATAGATGTCCTTTTTTTTGCAAATATTAACCAACACTTTTTGGAGTGATAAATAACGAGAGTAGGGGATAGGGGCGTCTTTAACATAGTCAGCACAAGTCGAAAGACTATTCAAAACAATTGAAATCGACTCGGAAGAAGTTAATGGCTCTGAGCCGTCACGTATTGAATCCTTAATGGCAATATATATAGATACACTTAGTACGTGACTTTCGACTTGGAGGAGCCTTTCTGCAGCTTGCAAATAGTAAGGGATTACATCTGCGAAGGACGAAAAGTGATGGTTGATCTGATTAAATGAATCGTAGAAATCTTTGGCATATGCACCTTTGGAGGTTAATCCTCGGCCCGCTGAGTCTTGAGTGTCATAATATAGGTCGTTATTGGAAAGAAGGTCCTCTAATGCGAGTATCCGCTCTTCAGTCGTTCGGATGTTACCAAAATCGAGCCCTGTATTGGATTTTATATATACCGGTTTGTTTGTGGCTTTTGAAAGGTTTGCCGAATAAAGGCGACTGATAACTCGCCGATCTTCTGACGATAATGCCACTATTTTTTTCTGGAATGAGTGATTGGTTGCTGATGAAATATCCATATAAGAATTCCTTGAATTAAATTCGAGGTAAAGGGATTTGGGTATTTTACTTAATTAAATGAAATTTGCACTAGTCCTTTTTCGATATGTAACATGATTCAAGCAAACATCAGTCTAAATTCGATGACATTTCGACAAGAGGTAAATCCGATAGAAACGGAAAGCGTCAAAGACAAAGTGATCGCTTACCCGGAATTATTGAGCTTAATTGAGTCTCAAGGGTCATGGTCTCACCTAAATACGACTTTGATAGATTATCGATCTGTGGCGTCTCTGGATCTATACCAATGTCCGAACGTGGCGAAAAATGAGTTTGATAAAAGCCATGAGCCTCTCAAACAGATGGGGATTCACACCACATTAAGTACGATTTCGTCTGCTGAGTTGGTCAAGTTTATCGAAAATCATCATAGTACCGAACTGAACGAAATGGATACGAACCCAAACTACACTGTATATGGGACGTTTAATCCGAAAACTAAGCTCCTCTCGATCCAAAAAAAATCCAATGAATATTCTAATGTTTGGAATACTAGATATAATAAAAGTGAAGGTCGGTTTAACTTAGAGGCGCTCCTGAATAAAAGTACTGCTAGTGAAACTCCTCGCACAATTGATGATGTAGTGGCGTCATTTGAGTTTTTTGGCGATATGCCGAGGGATAGTTTTTCTAATCTTCAGCACGAACCGTCTCCGCCAAAAGATAAAAGCTCGAGACCCTCTAGCAGAAGGCCGCGTTATCCAATAGGGACTCCGCCTGAAAAATTTGAAAACGGACGATTGATTCTAGGCCCGATCAAACAAGTGGCACACGAGTCTCCCCAAACCACGACGCCAAGCCCGTTTTATGCTAACAAAGGCGGCCTCAATGGAACGCCATTGCCACCAATTGGTCACACATCCAAAGAGCCCGTTCAAATTGATGAGGCTCCCAAAGTTCCTAGCAAAGAGTGGATATCTCCTAAGGTCAGAGGTAGAAAAATGGCAGCTGTCGGACCAGGGGTTCCAGGGTCAAACAAAAATCGTCCATTGCCACTCATAAACACAATCCCCGCGCTAAAATAGTTCGGGAGTTTTCCGTAATTTAAATAATTTAGTAAAATTTTGTTTTATTAAAAAAAGAGATCGTTTGTGACTAATAAAAATCCGCTTGTTATATCTCAATTAGAGAGTCGTTTCATAAATCTAAAAGTCATTAGCTTGGCCGCGGAAGTGCCTCAAGTTAGTGGTCCGAACACAGTGGACACAGAAGATGGCTACTCTACTGATGAATACGAATATGAAGTTACGCTAGATTATATTGATAAAATGAATCAGGAAGGGGTTGGGGCTGTTCTTTTAACGGTTTTAGAGACTCTAACTGACGAGTTGGGCTTATTCGAAATTCTGGAAGTGATGACGGCATTTAGAGATAGTTTAAGCACGTTTGTTTCGGCTAAATCTCGTATTTCAGATGATGTGGCCGGTCTTAAACAGGACCTCATAACGGTTATAGATCAATTCGAAAAAGTATTGAAAGACACATCACGGTTAGAGGTTTTTTATGATGCCTTGATCGAAGATATATTTGATTTTGAAATGTATATCGACAACAAATCAGTCCCTTACGTTCAAACCAAAATACTTGATGGATTAGGCGAAGCCGCTCGTCTGACGTTAGTAGTACTGAATATAATGCATCATCATTACGACGACGCCCAAAGCTTATTAAACAATGAGCCTACAGAAGAGAAGTAGGATGATAACTATAAGAATGAGGCCAAGGAATTGGATGACCTCTTGTTTTTGATTGATAAACGACTTTTTGGAAAAATTAATTTAGCAAATCTTGATAAAACTCTAAATCTTGTTTCCTCAACGTTAGGCATGAGCAGGTTTTATAGGATGGTTAACACCTTGCAGAAGCGAGCCCTTACAAGTCGTCCCTATTCCTATATCGATGATTTATGCGACATCACTAGAGCTTATTTTGTGGGTGGATTGACCGAGACTCTCAAAAAAAATGTCGATGATTATCTTCGATATATTGCCGCTGGGTTTGAGGGGGATGAGCAGAATAGGCAGATTGTGACGTTTACTGAGATGCTGGTTAAAATGGATGCAAATGACGTTATCGATCATGTCAGTAAAGTATGCCCATATTTGGATTCTCCTAGAAAAGAACTAGTAGCGGTAACAAGGCTGCTTTTGTGGGAGCCTCCTGATATAAATGGAGAGCATCTCGCCAAACGAGTTAAAGGAAACAACGCGAACACGATAGCAGCGCAGTATGATGAAAAAATTAAAGCGCTCGTTCAGAGTTATACGAGTGAGGACCACTCAAAAGCTGGGCCGGGCGCTAGTAGTCTTCAGCCCTTGGTGGATTGGATCAATATTACTACCACTGTTTTTAAGGAGAATGACGAGTTGATCAGCGATAAACTCGTCTATTGTATGAGCCGGTTAGTGGATGCTGGCGGACGAGGCCTATTGGGACGTATATACACATCGACAGATCTAACGGGGAATCAAAAAAAGCTTATCTTGCAGAAGTATAAATAAAAAAAAAACTACAGAATCGGGGCTCACATAAAGTAGACTTAATCGTAAGTTATATTAAGTGTCAAAGTTAAGGGGATGATTCAAAATGTTAGCAAGAATAGCAAGTGTTACGTCAACAATTGGTCAAAGAGGGGTAATGGGAGCAGTATCAACGGCCGTTCAAAATAGGCCTGTTTTAACAAATGATTTTGGAACGGTTTCTAGAGGCGGTAAATCGGGTGCGACTATCTTTGCACGTTTCACAATAGATCCAGCTAGTGTTTTGCCTAACACTCAATCACCAAGCACTGAGACGGGTGTTTCCAGGGTTGTATTTAGAGGTCATTCAACCACCTCAGGAGACTCAGCCCATGATGAAAAATTATTCGATGACTGTGTAAAAGCACTACAGTCAGTTAACGCGTCTTCAGAGAATGCAGACTTGAAGGTAGCTCATAATAACGCACTCGAATTAGCAAAGAGTATGGACTCTAAAAGTGCACAAAGTCGTGCGCTCATAAAGACTTACCTCTCAATGTGTTTTGTAGGAGATGTATCCGCAGTTGTGAAGGATGTTGAGTCCACTTTTCCAGATAAAGAGAAGCAACAATCCATGTTTGGGGCACTCGATTATCACGTGAGCTTTAATGACACTTGCGCAGATAATGTTGGCGGGTGGTTTAAAAGTCTAGCGAACAAGTCATAACGTAACCGTTTAAGCCTGATCCAAAACACCCTGAAGAATAAACACTGCGGCCATGGCATCCACTTTGCCGCGTTGTTTTTTGTGGCTTAATCCTGCCTCAGAGAGTTGTCTGATGGCCGCCTTAGAAGAAAACCGCTCATCCCAGAATTGAATGGGGAGAGTGGTTTTTTTCTCGAGTGTTTTAGCAAACTGACGGACATCGGCCGCCTTTTTAGAGTCGTTTCCTTCGAGATCCAAAGGGAGTCCCATGACAATTTTGACGACCTGTTTCTCTTCAATCAAAGCAACTAGCGCCTTCCAATGCGAGCCGTCGTTAGGGATTACATCATGGGGTAGGGCCGTCATCCCCATTGGGTCGGATAGTGCTATTCCAATACGCTTATCACCGTAATCAATTCCAATATGACGGTTCATATTAGAGGGATTGAGTCACAGTCTGAAAGGCCGATTCTAATGTGTTGCCATCGACACCGCCAGCTTGGGCCATGTCCGGACGTCCGCCACCTTTTCCTCCGGAGATAGCAGTGATTTGCTTGAGTAAGTCCCCAGCAGGGAATTGTTCCTTCAAGGATTCGCCGACCTTAACAATTAAGAACCCTTTCTTGGATCCCAATAGGGCCACAAGGGTGGGATCATAGTTGAGTAATGTATCTGAGATGTTTCGCAATAGAGGAATATCCGCATCATCGAGTACCTTAGTAACGATGTTACCTTTACCAGAAGCTAATGGGGTGATGTCTTTTTTGAGATCATCTAACAGATCACTCGCTGTGGATTGTTGCGATTTGTTGAGGGCCTTTTCACCTTGTTTAATCGTACTGGTCAGCTGCTCTTCGAGGCCGTCTAGTTCTTTCAGACTAGCGCCATCCAAAGATTGCTTAGACAAGGCAACCCAATGAGCCTCAGCCTGATCGCCGACAGTTTTAACAAGAGTTTGTATCTGCTTTTGTTTTTTTAGGACGGTGACGAGTTTGTTTTGGCGACTCTGGTCATCCAATAACTGAATGAGAGAATTCCCTAGAATTGCCTCAATTCGACGAGTGCCAGCGGCAACAGCGCCTTCACTTAAGATGCGTATTTGCTGCAATGTCCCAGTAGCGTTTACATGATTGCCACCACAGAGTTCTCTAGAATAATCACCAATAGAGACCACTCTCACAATGTCGTCATATTTCTCGCCAAACATGGCCATTGCCCCAGTCTTCTTGGCTTCGTCGATAGGCATCTCTACTTGAGTCACAGCGATATTTTCTTTGATTTTGTCATTCACTATCGTTTCTACTTGAGTTAGTTCTTGTTTAGAAAGTCCCTTGAAGTGAGAAAAATCGAATCGTAAGCGATCTACGTCTACTAAAGATCCGGCCTGAACCACATGATCCCCAAGGACATCTCTCAGTGCCTGGTTCAATAAATGGGTGCCCGTGTGATGACGGGATAGCAAGAACCGTTCGACTTCAGTCGCGGGAAGTCTAGCTTCTCCACCACCAGGCGCATCAATATAGACACCTTTGAGTACGGAATTCGCTTCTTCTTCAGTCACATCATCCGCAACAAGAGACGCGTCAGATACTGTTACGGCATCTTCATCAGAGCTACTCTTACGTGCGCCACGAGATCGTTCCTTCTGAACTGTAAGTGCCTTATCAAACCCGTCGAGGTCTACAGTAAGACCTTGTTCAGTCGCCATGACCTGGGTGAGATCCACAGGAAACCCAAACGTATCATAAAGTTTGAAGGCGTCTTGGCCACTAATTAGTGTTTGGTTTTTAGATTTCATGGCAGTGACCACTTCATCAAATCGACTAATTCCAGATTCAAGTGTATTTAAGAAGCTGACTTCTTCGGATTGAATCATTTGCTCAATATAGTCTTGTCGATCCTTAATATGAGGATAAAAGTCGCCCATGATGTCCACGACAACTTGGACCAATTTGAACATGACGGGGTCATTGAATCCAATGGTCTTGGCGTACCGAAGGCCGCGACGCAATAGTCGACGCAGCACATACCCACGGCCTTCGTTGCTAGGGCGAACATTATCCGCAATGGCAAAAACGAGTGTTCGTATATGATCCGCCATGACGCGATGAGGGGTGCCGGTAGGGCCATCTTCATAAGGGACCTCTGAGAGAGCGGCAATTTTTTGTAGTATGGGTTGGAACAGATCCGTGTCGTAATTGGATCGCGTGCCTTGGAGTGTAGCCGTGATGCGCTCTAATCCAGCGCCCGTGTCTACATGCATAGCGGGGAGGGGGCTTAATTTACCAGATTTGTCGCGATTGTATTGAATGAATACTAGGTTCCATAGCTCCATATATCGCCCGGACAAGCCATCCGACTCTATCTGAGTGTCAAAATTGGCTTCAGCGCCCAATGAGGGGTCATCAAGGTCTAAATGGATTTCGGAACAAGGTCCACAAGGCCCGGTGTCGCCCATTTCCCAAAAGTTATCTTTTTTGCCACATTTAATAATATGCTGGGGATTAATGTCAGTAACGGTTTTCCATAGCTCAGCCGTCTCGTCATCGTCTTCATAGACAGTTGCGAATAACTTAGCCTTAGGGAGTCCATAGACTTCTGTTAATAATTCCCAAGACCATTCAATGGCTTCTTTTTTGTAGTAATCACCAAAGGACCAATTACCTAACATTTCGAATAACGTTTGATGATAGGTATCATGTCCAACTTCTTCGAGGTCATTATGCTTGCCAGATACTCGAATACAAAGTTGGGAGTTAGTGGCCCGAGTATATGGCCGAGTCCCTGTTCCTAGGAATACATCCTTGAACTGATTCATTCCTGCATTGGCGAAGAGTAGAGTAGGGTCACTCGGAATAACGACAGGCGACCCCGCTGCAAATGAATGTCCCTTTTCTTCAAAGAACGATATAAATCGACGTCGTACTTCTGCAGCTTTCATGACTTATAGTTAATCTTTAGAAGACGACTTTTTCGGGCGTCTTTTTTTTCGGTTAGGAATCAACTTGGCAAAATTCATCCAGCCCTTAACATCAGTTAATGTTTCGATACGGCCCACCAATTTGCGAACGCGTAGAGCTATCATGATGAGTACGACAGTTAAGTAGCATAACAATGCCAAAAACAGTCCAGTTAGTACAGGAACTAAGGACAGTTCAGGCAGCGTAATGGTCATTACGCTTTCTTGCTTTTACGTGTAGTAGGTTTGTCCTCAGAAGGTGATGATTGTTTGTTATCTTCGATAATCGTAGATAATTTATCAAACCCTTCTTCAATGGAGACCTTTGTTTTTTCGATGAGGCTTTCCGTTTTGTCTCTAGTGTCTAAGATCACATCGAGGTTTTCATCTTTAAACTTACGAATACGATTACGGGTGTCTTCACCTTTGTCTGGGGCAAATAATAATCCCAAAACAGCACCTAATGTAGCGCCAAATACAAACCCTTCAAAATAACCATTTCCTCTAGACATAACGGACCCTCCTTAAACAAGTCTCCCCATTATAGGGAACGCACCCCTTTTAGCGCAAGACAGCGATTTTGATGCGCTTCTGAATTGTTTCTCCCGATGAGGTTACTACCTTGATTAGTGCGGGGTAAACGCCGTTAGGGACAATCGATCCAGACTCATCCAACCCATCCCAAGGGAGTCGAATTAAGCCAGGCGCAGCGGCGTTGGTGAGTGTCTTAACACGCTGAAGTCTCATGGAATAAATATAGACAGTAATATCCGCACTTTGGGTCAAGAAAAAAGTGACATCAGTTGTTTCTATAGAGGGATTAAAGGGGTTTGGGGAGTTTAATGGATCTTTAATTATCCCCTCGGGACCAAAAACAGTGGGAGTTACACCTTCCAGTGTGCTTGGGCTCAAAAATCCAATGGCTTGTTGAACATTTAACAATCCTTTTCCATAGTTAGTAGACTCGCTTTTGCCTTCCACCATCGTGGCGGATCGAGTTAATAATTCGAATACCTCTTGCCGAGTCAAAGAGTTATCAATACTCAGTAGTAACCCCGCAGCACCGGCTACAACAGGGGCTGCCATTGATGTCCCTGTAAGGAACTGAAGATTGTCATCTATCGCCGTTGAAAGAATCGTAGACCCTGGCGCCGCAATATCTACACTATCGCCAAAGTTACTATAACGGCTATCGAACGTGCCATCATGAGTCGTTGCTGACACAGTAAGAACCCCAGAGTAGGATGCTGGAACAACCTTAGCACCAGATGTATCAACATCAACCGACGAATTCCCAGCTGCCGCTACGAGTAAAACATCTTTATCAAGAGCGTAGTCGACAGCATCTTGTAATGCTTGATCGGTAACTTCAGATTCGTCATCTGTCCCGATGATAGCGCCAAAGCTCATATTTGCCACTTGTGCACCATTATCCGCCGCGTAAGCAAGGGCGCTCACAATACTGTCAGTATTAAATAGTCCGTAGGTTTCGCCATCAGAATCCTTTATAACAGAGTACCCGGCGCGGAGAGGTAAGATTTTGGTGTTAAAGCCGACGCCCGATACCCCAAGATTATTATTTGTTGAAGCAGAGGCTATTCCAGCTACATGGGTGCCATGACCATTCACATCACTTGGGTCGTTATCCGCAAGGAGGTAGTCCTCACTGCCGTCAGCCGAAAACCCAGTTGGAAGGGTCGTGTTTACGAAGTCCCATCCACGAATATCATCTATAAATCCATTTCCGCCATCGGGGTCATCATCAACGGAGCTTGTTCCTGTATTTTCATTCGCATTGATTGCAATGTTATCGGTGAGATCAACATGGTCCCAATCGACACCTGTATCGATAATAGCGATTATGACAGACGTACTACCAGTCGTGGTGTCCCATCCTTCAGGGAGCTTGATAGTCTCCAAGTAATCGGATTGGACGACACATTTCCCTAGCGATGAACTGTAAGCACAGTTGCCGGAAGAGGGGGTACAGGTTTGTAAGCTGTGATTGGCGACACAGGTCCCGTCATAAAAGTCGTCATTTGGAGCCAACTTAGTTGTATAAACATAGTTGGGTTGAACATGCCGGATCCCAGGTAATTGGGAAACAGATTTAATCACATCTGTCATAACAGCCGTTTTATCTAATTTGGCGATATACATAGGGGGCATCTGTGGAACCGAACCCGATCCAGACGTGGATTGAGCCGAGATACTAGACTTTGGCGTCGGAACGTTTACCAAGAGTGACTTGATAGACTCAATACCAGTCCCTGCCAATGAGAGGTGCGTATATGCACCGCTTAGTGTAGAGACATTACTCAGTGTTGATAGAGGTTTATTAGAGAGAATAATGACTTGTCCAGGTATAAAGTCAGCAGCGTAGACTCCCCCAAAAACCATCACTCCCACCATGGTTGCTAATAGACGTTTCATTGCCCCAGTATATCACTGTTATATAATGGTGGAATGAACAAACATACGTTAATTGTGGCTTGTGGCTGGCTGGGAACTCCTCTAGCACAGACGCTTTTATCAGATAAACAGACGGTGTCTGCCACAACTCAAACCGTGAGTCATGCACAGGACCTACTGAAACAGGGCATTATGTCTACGGCATTGCCTTTACCAATTGATGCTCTTCCTGAAGATCGCGTTTGGTATGCTGCCATCAAAAAGGCTGAGCAAGTCGTCATTCTCCTTCCATTTAAGAGGGGCTTAACTGATCCCAAGGTCTATCTTGATCAACTTCGATCATTAGAGAAACTGTGGCCCTATACCGCTATGGAGACCTTGATCTTGGCGTCTTCTACCTCTGTGTATCCTGATGATAGGGGCGAGTGGTCTGAGGATATGCCTATACCTGATCATGGTGAAAGAGCGTCGATCTTAGTCCAAGCCGAGGACTGGGCGCTTGATCAACCTTGTAAACGGAATGTTGTCTTGCGGTTTGGGGGCTTGCATGGCGCCGATCGGAATGGGCAACAAGCAATAGCGAAACAGCCTAGCCTTACATCGAATCCCAACCCCACCAACCTAATCCATCAAAAGGATGCTGTGAGAGTGTTAACTCACTTTGTTACTGCCCCGCATCAGTCCGGACGTTATAATGTAGTGACAGATGAGCATCCGAGTAAGGCGGCGTTTTATCAAAAAATTGCGCAAGACAATGGACTGAGTATCCCAACACAAGAAAATATAATGACTAAAGGAAAAATTGTGACGAATACCAAACTGAAATCGGAACTCAAAATAGCTCTCCATCATCCGGACCCCATGGCGTTTTATGAGCATTAAACTACGCAGTTGGGGTATTGGTGCGGTGGGACTTATAGTACTTTTGGTTGGGTTTCAGATAATGTTCGATGCAGAGGATTTTCTGAAGACCAAGGTGAGCTCCAAAAAGGTAGAGATGCTAGATTCGGTCATTATTGGCTATGACAAAAGCAATAAGGCATGGGAGATCAAAGCCAATTATATATGGGGTGGGGCGAACAAATATTTGTTTCGTGTAGAAGAATTGGATTATGGCCGCTTATTTGATCCCGATGGGGATGTGCTATTAGATGAAATAAAAGCTTATGGCGTCAAAGTGAACTCCCAAACCAAAACCATAGTAGCAACCAACAATATTACGGCACGGTTTATCAAAAAAGGGGATGCGTCGACTGCCAATGCGATTACGATTCGTTCCAAAGCCCTTAAATATTATGGGTTTAGTAAAAAAACATATCTGAACGACAACGTGATTCTCCAAACGGGATCAACCAAGGTAATGACTGATGAAGCTGTCTTAGACAACGAGACCAGCATAGTCACCATAAATCCCCCGTTTTGGATTCACGCCAAGGGATATACAGCCTCAGCCAATCGAATGGTGATTGATATTAATAAGGATACATCCAAACTAAATGGAAACGTATCGATTCTGCGAAAAGCGAATCGACGGACTAGGGATGAACGAGAAGATCGGTTTAGCCGGTTATCGACACGCCTAATGACTGATGCACTGATTCACAAACGATTAGCTGATGAGGACGTTATGATTTTCTTGTCGGGCAATATAGATATTCGCCAGCCTGACAAAACATTGAAGGGGGGGGCGGGCAAGTATCAACGATCATTGAAACGATTTGTGTTAACTCAGAACGTCAGTTTGGAGTCCGATGACTTACGCTGGTTGTTTCGCAATAAACGTTTAGCCAAGCTTAAAAACAAAAAAATGAGAGCTGCGATTGGGGATCCAGTTAAGGTTACTGCGGATAAGATGGTGTTCTTGCTAGACAAGTCTCATTTAACCCTTGAGGGGCATATCGTCATCAAGCAAAAGACCAAGACAGTACGTTGCGATAAGTTAATATTTGATGACAACAAAGGCGAGATCCTACTTATAGGAAGTGTCTATATTCAGATGGATGACGATGATACGATTCGCAGTGAGTATGTCCGGATCGACCTTCCCAACGAGGAAGTTTACTTCGAATCACAGTCAGAAATCGAGATCGAAATCTAATATTAATAATTTTCGATGCATCAAAACCCCATAAATGCCTCGTTATTATTTATGAAACAAGATTTTGGTGACGTTTCTCCCCCGCCTCCCTTTTATAAAGGGGGGCGACCTTTTTTTTAAGACCAGTATATATACGATATATCAATAAAATTCGCTGCAAAAACACCTCTCTCAAAACCGATAAAAGATTGTGCGCTGTTCTAGGACACAATTAGGAGATCCCCCTCTAGTGATAGACCCAACAATAAAAAACTCTATAAATAATAGATCAACCCCTCAAGGTAAACATACCGCTCGTAATCAAGCGCATAAGGCGCGAATTAAGGAAGGACAGGCACATCGATCCGCTCCAGCCCGGACGAATTGGAACTTAGGTAACCTAAAATCATTAGCCCTCCCAGCTATTGTGATGGGATTGGCGACTATAGTTCAAAAGGGTCATGCGAGTGACTCTCCGTCTAGTAGCCCTTCAAGTGCCCCAACAGGCTTTGACTGCGATGCGCTAGACCAATATCGCAATGAAACTGATTCTTCTATGACTCAGTTAACAAGTCCCTATCCAGATTTGTTTTCTGGCATTCTAGATAAATTTAATCCCTTAAATGGAACGGTAAGAAATGACACGTTTTGGGAGATTCCAACACAGAGCATTGAAACATATGTAGCGGACGCGAAAGGTGAGGTTCAGACCGAAATTGATGCTTCCGGAGGCAGTTTAAATACGACTGTGATTGATAACTCACGTGACCAATTAATTACCCAGGTGACAGACCCCTTGAATAGTCTTTTTCAGAATATAACAGACGCAAATGGATTAACGTCGACTGCGTTTACCTCATTATATGACGACTGTTTTAGTGGCGGGAATTATGGGGAAGATGGATCTTTTGATGGTTTATGTGATTCTGTAGGTGCCCAAAAAGGAGTTTTGGATACGCGATACACGTCCATTGCCGATCAGGTACAGGCTTTGATTGCCTCAGTGACTCAACTAATAACGGATGGATTTGATACCCTAAAAACAGAATTAGAAGCCAGTTCTGGCGGATCAGTTGATTCCGTTAGTGTAGATCAAATATTTCAGGGGCTGGCTACCAATATCACTACATTATTCACCACTTATAATGCGCCTATAAGAACCACGCTAGAAGGAATGGTTGCGGGTTTAGGGGTAAGCATAGAGGCAGCTAAAAAGTCCGATGAGCAATTCTCTCAGATTAGAATTGACGATGCCAACCTTGTGGATTCCGCAGCAGAAGCGGCACTATGGAATCAATGTATAGAAGAGCACGCGCAGCAAGCTGCACTAG
Organism: bacterium; assembly: GCA_018700055.1. Classification (GTDB taxonomy): domain Bacteria; phylum Margulisbacteria; class Marinamargulisbacteria; order UBA817; family JABISL01; genus JABISL01. The sequence goes on from JABISL010000014.1 coordinate 39,882, forward strand.
AAACGGCTAATGGGGTTATAGCAACCCAAGCCGAAACAATCAGTATATTTAACGCGAGTCTTAGAGAATGCGATTCTGGATTCGCTCAATGTCAGTCGGATTTAACTGATGCGCAGACCAATTATTCGACATTGCTTGGGTTGTATAATCAAAGTCAGACAGAAGTCGCTACAGCTAATACTAATGCCACTTATGGTTGGGGGAACGCAAGCTTTTGGGAAAGAGCCTACAATGCATCTCAGCAAGAACTTGATCAATGCCAGCAGGGAGGGGGATCCCCTTCGCCAACATGGGCGTCGACCGGTTCCCCAACTACAGGTAGCCCATCAGCAGCCACAACAGGGGCACCTTCAGTGGTCGTTACTGGTGGATCAACAGGCTCAGCGGTACCAACACCAGCGGGTACCCCTGCACCATCAACTGCGCCCGTAACGAGTCCAGTCCCAACTTCAGGTGGTACTCCTGCTCCAACAGGTGCCTCTACCAATGGAGAGTCGCCTGCGCCAACAACTGACGCTACCGGGACCTCAACAGACTCAGCGGTACCAACACCAGCGGGTAGTCCTGCACCATCAGCGGCGCCTTTAACGAGTCCTGCTCCAACTGTAGTTGTTACGGGAGGCCAAACTGGTGCTCCAACAGGAGAAATCTACGTTCCAACAACACTTCCAACAGGGATGCCTTCAAATACAGAGAACGGAGACACATTTAGCGTAGTCCATTCAAACGCAGTAAGCGGGACCCATTCAGTGTCACATAGCGTATTCTTTTCAGCCGAAGTTAGCGGGTTTAATTCAATGAGGTTTAGCTCATTACAGTCTAATAGTTATAGCGTTGTGCCATCGGATCTAGAGCAATGTTTACAAGATCTTTCAGAGGCAGATAGCGAGAGTGATTATTGGAAGGGTGCATGGAGTTCAGCGAGTGCTAATGCGTCTCTAGGCTGGGCCAATTACAATCAATGTTCAGAGACTAATGGTACAGATGATGTTGTGCTGAATGATACCCATGCCCCAACACCTGCATCTACGAATGCTCCCTCAGGTGCATCGTTTGCTTCTCCGACAGGAGCACCTAGTCCAGTAACGATACTGTCAAATGATGATGTTACCGATGATTCACAATGCCAAGCGGACCTAGATCAATGTCAAGCCGCATTGGACCTATGTAATAGCGCTTCTGGCGTGGGAAACGAGTCAAGTTCGGATAGTGCTCAAAACAATTTGTATGGAATAGGAGGGTTCGTCGCCGGGATGATGGCACTATTCTTAATACAGAAGGGTAAGGAGTTCCTGGATTACATGAGAGAAAGAGACCCTCAAGATAAGCGAGAGGCAGATGGCGCCGCTTATATTCAGATTGGAGGGGCCTCTTCGGAAGAAGGTCCTGATCCCGAGAATGGAGAAGGGAATGGGCCTCAAATACGGAATGGGTATCAAGTAATTCATGCAACTAATGCGATAGGAACACAAACAGACGATGTTGTTACCGAAGCAGCCGATGGCGCAGAAGAACCAGTCAGACAAAGACCCAAGTCTGCAGGCTATAAGGTAGGGGACTTCACTACGCCATTACCTGCAAGCGTAAGGCCAAGGCGTAAGTCTGCCAATGACGTAGCTATAGTTGGTGCCATTGCATCATCACAAAGACCCAAAACAGCAGGAAACAAAAAAGGGGACTTTACAGCGACATTACCAGAGAGAGTAGTTCCTCTTCGTCCGGTAGTACCATCTCTACCATTGCAGGTTTTATCCCAAACAGATCCGAAAGGGGATCGCTCTGTTACAGTTGATCCTTCGAGGCTTAGTTTTCAACCTAACCTAACCCAAGATAAAGCCGTTGGTAATGGAGGTGAACTAGGGTCTGGTTCTTATCCGCGGCCATCATCAGGTTCACGACCATCCGATCAAGTGGAAGCGTTTGCTGCTGACGAACAACAAGATGACACATCTGTTTATGAAGGCGATCACGATATATTTGAAGAGTTAGGCAGTGAGCACAGTTCCGGTGGCGTAAGCTATACAGGGGCCTTATCAGCACAGAACCCAGTATCACCTAGGAAGCAATCAACGCCTCCGACAGGTGTCCCTGTGCGTCAATTAATGTCGAACTGGACAGGTGGTGCTACACCTCCTGGAGGTAACGGGGAATTGGTGTTAGACAGTCCAGCCCCAACGCCATCTCGGACAAAGCCAACCCCCAAGAAAGGCTCACTGAGTAGAGTGCAGCCCACCGCTGATCCAAAACCTACATTTAGTAAAAGTGTACTTGGCGAAGATGAATCAGGTAAGGAAGAGCCTTTCCCTAAACTAACTGGTGATCTGTCGACAAAACAGTCTGTACCTGGTCCCTCTATGAGAGACCTTACTGGCGCGGCCGCGCTACGTAGGTTTGCTTCCGCTAACCCTAACCCTAACCCTAGTCGCTCTAATCCCAGGGGGCAAAGAGGAGGAGTAGCTGTAGTATCCAGTTCTTCATCATCCCAAGATCAAGCTGTACCTGGAGTATTAACCACCCCCAGAGCAGGGATTACATATATGAGTGCCAGTGAACCCAGACCCAAAAATCCTGAAAGGCAGGGGGTAGTTAGTAATGAATCTCATACTCCAAAAGGGACAAGGTCTTCTGCAATTAGGAGCAGTGGAATTTCCACGATTATTACCCGTACAGGGGGTGATTCAGGAGTCCCAATTGTCCAAGGTTCCAATAATACCTCCTCAAACGAAGAAGAATTAGGGCAGCACTATTTAGGAAATAGAGTTCCTTTAGGGGGATCAACAGCGTCTACTTGGGTGCCACCAGGACATCATGCACCAATTGTTAGACCTTCAAGTGAAGAAGAAAGTGTCTCCTCCTCCCCCAAGACCATAGGTGAAAATGGACAAGGAACGATTGTGGATATAAGTGGCCCAAATGCACCATCAACTCCTCAGTTTGGTCCAACAACACCGGCTGCAGCAAGTGCGTTTGAGCCCAAAAGTGCCAAAAAATAAAGCCGGGAAGAGACAATGTTCTCACACCTTAAGCGGCGCATCTTTCTACCAATAAAAATCGATACATAAGTCTGGGCTCATTTGCCGTTACTTAATTTAGAAATGAACAAACACACCTTTGGAAGGGTACTGATGGCTGGGGGGCTAATGTTGCTACTAGCTGGATGTGGCGCCATGCAAGAAACAGTTCGCAATACCATTGGCGCCGACCTTTCCAACTCATCTCCAAGTAATGGTGGGAGTATAATTAGTCCTGGCGATAGCGTGTTGAGTAACGGTAGTGCTACATGGGGGAGCTTCCGAGGAACGGGCTCCAAGAACACGGGGCAATCTATATATAATGGGCCTTTAGCGGCAACAGCTACATCAACTGCTTTAAAGACAACCGGTGGTCAGATTTATTCCACAGCAGCTATTAATAACGATAATATGCTGTTTTTTGGAAGTACGGACGGCTATGTTTATGGGATTAATCTCATTACGGGATCGGTTAAATGGTCAGAGCCATACGGCGCACAAACAGGGGATAAAATTTATGCCTCAGCGGCGATTAATGCGGATGGTAATCTGATATTGGGATCAATGAATGGTAATTTGTATGCGATTTCCCCTGAAACGGGAGGGATGATATGGAGCCTTTCAATTCCAGGTGGTGTAAAAGCCTCTGCTGTAACGGACACTGATGGGGTTATCTACGTGGGAAGTAATTCCGGCGTGTTTTATGCAGTGAGCTCTCAAGGGACGATTATATGGGAATCATCGATAACAAGTTCCTCAATTACTACTGCGGCGGCCTATACTGCAACTACAATATATGTGACCCACGATGGGGGAGACTGTGTGGTACTTAATAGGTCTACCGGTGCTATTGTATGGACCTTCAATGTAGGGTCAATTATTAGATCTACACCGACAATTCACACTGATGGAAGTATATTGTTTGGTGCAAATAATGGGAATATTTATGCGATTAACCCGAACGGCACGGCTAAATGGTCAGTAGATGTTGGTAGCTATGTGTCTTCATCCATTGCAATTGATCCATCTGGGGTAGCGTATGTAGGGATTCAGGATGGAACTGTCCGTGCATTTTACCCCGAAACAGGCGTTCTTAAATGGGAATATCAATTGGGGTCAAAAGTCACTGGGTCACCAGTTGTTGGGGTGGATGGAACGGTTTATGTGGGTGCCAATAATAAAGTTGTTGGATTAAAGGATGTTAGTGATGGGACGAATGCTTACACAGAAGTGTGGATATCTAATGTTTTGGACCCTACAGTAGGCGATGGCTTTCTTTTCAAAGCCTCACCCGTACTCTATCAAGACAGACTCTATATTGGCGGTGGGGGATACTCCAGCACGTTTTTTGTTCTTGAGGCAGAATAATCGATTCTTACCCTTTCCACTTCTCCTTTTTCTCCCTATACTATTTCCATGCTTGATAACATTCATTTATTCGCCGGTAGTTCTCACCCCGCATTAGGCCAAGCCATTGCCGATCAATTGGGAATTCCACTTGGCAAGATTAAGTTATCTAAGTTCAGCTGTAGTGAAAACTACGCTAAGATCGAAGAGTCCATTCGGGGACATGATGTGTATGTCCTTCAAACATGTGGTCAGAACGTAAATGATGACCTGATGGAATTGTTTATTATCATGGATGCGCTACGCCGCTCTCATGCTAATTCGGTTACTGTGCTTATGCCTCACTATGGATATGCCCGTCAGGACAAGAAATCAGCCCCTCGTGAGCCAATTTCTGCTCGATTAGTAGCTGACTTGTTGCATGCAGTAGGGTTTAACCGTTTAATCACACTAGACCTTCATGCCGATCAGATTCAAGGTTACTTTAATGAGCCTGTAGACCATCTTACGGCCATGCCTTTGTTTATTGATCATTTTAAGAAAAAGAACCTAACGGACCTTGTTGTTGTTGCACCTGACACGGGTCGTGCCAAGTTTGCTAAGAAATTAGGCGATAAACTAGGTGGAGATCTTGCCATTATGCATAAGACTCGCCCTGATCATAATGTGGCTGAGATTGTGAATATCGTTGGCGATGTCAAAGGCAAGACAGTTCTTCTTGTAGACGATATGGTTGATACTGGCGGATCTATTGTATCTGGGCTAGATACGTTACGTAAGTTTGGTTGTAATGATGAGATCTATTTGGCGACTACCCACCCTGTTTTTTCAGGTCCTGCAGTAGAACGCCTAGCGAACGCTGGGTTCAAGGAAGTTGTGGCAACTGACTCAATTCCATTGGGACCAGATAAGCGATTCCCAGGGTTAACGGTTCTTAGTATTGCGCCGCTTCTTGCAGAAGTGATTCGACGTAACGCTGAGCACAAGTCCGTTTCCTCGTTATTTACGTATAGCGTCTAACGCTGAGGTATGGATCTCAAATCACTGATTCGAGATATTCCGGATTTTCCCAAGCCTGGGATCATATTCAAGGATATTACGCCCATACTTAAGAGTCCCGAAGCGATTCAGTATTGTATAGATGCTTTAGCAGCACCTCATATGAACCAATCCATTGATTATGTTGTTGGTATTGAGAGTAGGGGGTTCTTATTTGGACCTGCGATTGCTGCCAAGTTAGGCGCGGGATTTATTCCTGTTCGTAAAAGAGGCAAGCTTCCACATCGTACACGAGTCGTTAACTATGACTTGGAATATGGATCAGATTCCCTCGAGATCCATGAAGATGCGATTGAAGCCAACTCGCGACTCTTACTTACGGATGACCTTCTTGCAACGGGTGGGACAATGAAGGCTACTATTGAGTTGGTGACGCCATTCAGTCCTCATATCGTAGGTGTTTCGTTACTTGTGGAGCTTGCTTTTCTAAATGGATCTGCTCAGCTCGACAATATACCGATTCATTCTTTGGTTCAGTACTAGATATGAGTGAGAGGTATTCTATTTTACCAAAGGAACCTAGCATAGGGGGCGGATATGTAAGAGGGCAGGGTAATTTGCTCAAGGCAGACATGGGGTCTTATAGACGTAAAAAGACTGCAGAAGCCTCTATGTCAAATAATTTTATGGGCGTTCAGAATGGAGATCCGAAAGAGTCTTGGGCTACACCTACATTGGATCGATATTTTGGAAACCCGACACCACAAACACTTCCCCTTGATGCACCAGTCAAAGTTTCTGCACTTAATCAGACCAATGTCAGAAGGGTAGTTGTTTCAGGTGCTAGAATCGCGTACCAAACACCACCAAGTACAGCTCTGTGCGATACCCAATCTGAGTCATCAAATGAATCAAGCCCAGGCTCACAGAAAGGGACTTATGTGGCAGGTTTATCGGATGCCTTGGATAAAATGGTTACCGGTCCTTCCCCAGACTCTGAGAGATATTAGACTATATTTAAATAAATGAACTAGCAATACGGCAAAAAGGTATTCTTCAAAAATTAAGTGAAATACGCCCCGTCTCCAGTTCGATATAGTACTAGTAAATCAGCGCCTGAATACTTCAGGCATACATTGGAGACAATATTATGGAAAGCTATTCGTTTAAAACAGGGGGAAGTACTCGCTCAACTAACTGGGCCAGTCAAAAGCCAAGAGTTAGTTCACCTCAACACCAAGAGCCGAGTAATCAGCCTAATTGGAAAGAAGCTAAGAGACCAACGAACATTTTGGGAAGAAATGGCAAATTATCAATAGATACTAATTTTGAGATTAATTCGGATCAAACGAAACTTTATGGAAACAGCCAAGTTGGCATTAGAAGAGCATATTCAAATCAAGGGTTAGCTTATGATAATGAAACGGATGGAAGACTATTAAGAAGAGATATGAATAAACATCCATATGGAATGTCACCTCTAGTTAATTCAGGGAATGCACTTGGGCGCCCACCATTGCCATCGACCGCACAACAAGATGATGATGCATTAGATATAGAAGTCGCAGAGTACAATTCAACAGTCACGAGACGAGTTGGATCGCCGCAAGAGGCTTATGTAAATAGAGGTGTACAGCCAAAGCCTGTAGATACATTAGCTCGACTAGTCGCCGGTATGGTTGTTGATACCGCCGCGGGCAACGTAAGTGCGAGCAATATTCCTAAAGGGCCCTCGAGTGATTCACTAGATGAATTCATGAGCTAAGGTAGTCAGACTTTGATAGTAATTGCGTATCTCATATTTTACTAAAATAAAATAAAGTGAAATATTCCCTATCCAATGTACGTTAAGTAATAAGGACCAAAATCTTATACTTATTATTACAACAAATCAGAGAATATTATGGAAAATTTTTCACCAAAATTAGGTATTGCCGCACCCACAGGAAATTATGGACAATCAAACAGGCAGGGGTTTGCAACTACAAACCACGGAACAATACGTGGAAGAGAAAGGCGACAAACGTTTGTCGGAGATGCTTATAATAAGAAGGATCTTCCGCCACGAGCTGAGGGTACTATGGCTCAATCTTCCTTAATGAGACTCTCTGGGACCATGAGTATGGATAATATACCGAGATCTAGAAGTCAGTCGCCAGATAACTATTCAGATAAGTGGGTGAATATGAAGCTCGTAAATGGAGGAGCTGCGCTATCATCTCAGATGGATTCGCTTTCAACTCAGATGATCTCAAGTAATCCTACGCGTAGAAATGTAACACCAACGTCAGGATCCAGCTCGCCAGCATTCACATTAGTCGATTTTGAGGACTCGTTGAGTGCAGCGATGAAGCCCAACCCCAACAGAGAAACACCGACAACACATTAATCAGATTCGATTCTCATAATCAAATAAAAAACCCGGCTATCACTAGCCGGGTTTTTTTTGTCTATTTAACTTAGTTGAAAAAAACTTAAAGAACAGTTCCTAAAGATTTTCCGATCTCAGTTGTAGTGAATTTTTTGAAGTTGTCACGGAACAATTGAGCCAGTTTTTGAGCAGTTGCTTCAAACGCATCTTCGTCTTTCCAGCTGTTACGAGGACGTAAGATTTCTGAAGGGACATTAGGAACAGCTTTAGGAATTTCGAATTTGAATATTTCAGTGTTCTCAAATCCACCGTCAGCCAAAGATCCATCCAAGATCGCATCAATGATGGAGCGTGTGTACTTAAGAGAGATACGCGATCCAACGCCATACGCGCCACCGATCCAGCCAGTGTTAACCAAATATGCCTCAGAATCATGTTCATCCATTTTTTCTCCTAAGATCTCAGCATACTGAGTAGGGTGGAGAAGAAGGAACGGTTTTCCGAAACAAGCAGAGAATGTAGCTGTTGGTTCAACAACACCCAACTCTGTTCCTGGAATCTTAGCGGTATAACCAGCAAGGTACTGATACATCGCTTGTTCTTTACTTAGTTTGGATACTGGTGGAAGTACACCGTATGCATCACAGGTTAAGAAGATGATCTTCTTTGGGTGTGTTCCCTTAGAGATAGGTTTGACGATGTTTTCGATATGTTCAATCGGGTAGGAGACACGTGTGTTCTCTGTTTTGCTACCAGAATCAAAGTCGATAACCCCAGTTTCTGTATTAATATCAACGTTTTCTAGCAATGCATTCTTACGAATCGCTTTGTAGATGTCAGGCTCTTTTTCAGCAGAAAGGTTAATGGTCTTCGCATAACATCCACCTTCAAAGTTGAAGATCCCTTGATCATCCCATCCATGCTCATCGTCACCGATCAAAGCACGCTTAGGGTCAGCAGATAATGTTGTTTTTCCTGTTCCAGAAAGACCAAAGAACAATGCGGTGTCACCGGCTTGTCCTTGGTTAGCTGAACAATGAAATGCACCGATGCCTTTTAGAGGTAGAAAGTAGTTCATAATTGAGAAGATGCCTTTTTTGATCTCCCCACCGTACCAAGTACCACCAATGACAGTCATACGCTCAGTCACATTAAATGCACCAAACACTTCGCTTCTTAGGCCGTACTTTTCGAATTCCTTACAGCTTGTCTTACAAGCATTAAGAATTGTCCAATCTGGCTTGAAGTTAGCAAGCTCAGCTTCTGTAGGACGGATGAACATGTTTTTGAAGAAATGTGCCATCCATGCGACTTCAGTTACCAAACGAACAGATAGTCTTGTAGAATCGTTCGCCCCACAAAACCCGTCCATAACGTATAGCTTTTTTCCATTTAGCTGTGTAATGGAGATTTCTTTTAGATGATCCCACGCTTCTGTCGACAAAGGCTTGTTGTCAGATCCATCATCATTCCACCATACGGAGTCTTTAGTGTTTTCATCCAATACAATGTACTTGTCATTAGGAGAGCGACCAGTGAACTTACCAGTGTCTACTGCGACAGCGCCTAAATCGGATACAAATCCTTTCGCATAGCCTTCTTGTGCAGGATCCGTTTCATGGTCATAAATAGCGTCGTAACTAAGGTTGTGATAAATAGCCTCAGAGTCAGTAAACCCGATTGAATTTAGGTTTAAAGAATCTATCGTTGATGAATTAATAGTAGATGCAGTCATTGTGGTCTCCTTTTATCGAAAAAAAGTGACCTCATTTTACCCTTAAGCGAAGTTTTGGGCAATGCCATAGCCATTTGCGTTGAATTGCATGTTATTTGCAGGTTGGTAATCCACCTCTGGAAGTGTGTGATTTTTTTGATGCATCTGTATTCGATATGCACCCGCATCGATTGGAATTGCCTTAGGCACAGATTGGTTTCCCCCATAATGTACAGCTGGTTTTTCATTGCTAATCATCTCAATATCCCTCTTCTAATTTCCCCAATAATATAACCCCCTGAACACCTATATAAACGGGGGAAAGCTAAAAACTAATGTAACGAAAAGTTTTGATGCATATTAAGCCCTTCAGGTGAGTGCGGAGCTGGATCTAATATAGTAAAATAGGCCCATGCCACAGCTCGAAGGACGTGTAGTTGGAATAACCTTTCGTAACTCTGAAAATGGATTTTCGGTGATTAAGGTGCAATCGGATTCACGTCCCAAACCAGTAATTGTGGTGGGTGTTTTTGCCATGGTCCAAGAAGGTGAAGAGATTGTTGCTGAAGGAGAGTGGGGGACTCATCCCAATCATGGCGAACAGTTTCAGGCCAAGACATATACCACACGCCCACCTAACTCTTTAGAAGCGATAGAGCAGTTTCTTTCCTCTAAATGGGTCAAAGGCATCGGGCCCGTTTATGCCGAAAAGATTGTTACGCATTTTGGAATGGATACCCTTGAGGTTTTGGATAACGAACCAGAGCGACTCAAGGAAGTTAAAGGGCTGGGAAAAAAACGTCGCGATATGCTCCAAGAGTCATGGTCGTCTCAAAGAAGTATTCGCCAACTATTAATATTTCTCCAAGAAGCCCAATTGGGACTACATCTGGCGCAACGGATCCATCAAACACTTGGAGAGAACGCCGTGGCACTGATCCGAGAAAACCCGTATCGATTAATCGATCAGATATGGGGAATTGGATTCCATAAGGCGGACCAATTAGCTCAAAAACAAGGACTTACAGAGGATCATCCAGAAAGAGTTCAGGCCGGAATACGGTTCATATTGCAACAAGCATCCGGGAATGGACATACCTGCTTATCTGAAGAAAAAACGTTGAGAGATACGTCGCAACTGCTTGCCGTAGCGCCACCACCGGTTCAATCCCAAATAGAAGGGATGTGTCAGTCCAAAGAGTTGATTAAGAAAAGCCTGCCGGCACGACGAGATAGTCCTCACAATCTGGTGCCTTATTTATTTCTTAAGCATTTGTTCAGAGCTGAGGAACGTATTCGGGCTGATCTAAGTCGAATCCTGACCTTTCAGTTACCAATTCAAAGCCTTCCCGTAGATACTTTTCTGACCGATTGGCAGAGGATTCATAAACTCATGTTCTCTGAAGATCAAAAAGCCGCTCTGAATCAAGCATTAACTGAAAAGGTAAGTATCATCACTGGGGGGCCAGGAACGGGGAAAAGTACCTTGCTGAGGGCCTTAGTGGAAGGGTTTTCCTCTCAAGAGAAAAAACTAAAGCTCATGGCACCTACCGGGAGAGCTGCTAAGCGGATTACTGAAATCACCGGCCTGGGAGCGAGTACAATTCACAGTGCACTAGAGTTTAATCATCAAACATGCCATTGGAAGCATAATAAGGATCAGCCGATTGCTTGTGATGGGGTCATTGTTGATGAGATGAGTATGGTTGATACCTCGTTAATGGCCTCGCTATTGGATGCTATTCCTGATACTGCACGTGTGATATTTATTGGTGATGCGGACCAATTACCAAGTGTGGGGCCAGGTAATGTCTTAGCCGATATGATTAATAGTGAGACGATTCCGTGCATCCGACTCCAGACGGTGTTTCGTCAGAGCCAAGACTCTCAAATCATTGGTTATGCGCATACCATTCGCCAAGGGCAGATTCCGCATTGGCAGACTCGAAAAGAAGGAGACTTCTTTATATTAGAATCTGAAAATGCGTCAGATGTAGCTAAGATAATAGGGGATCTAGTAACAGAGCGATTACCTAAGGCCTACGGCATCAAACCGTTAACAGATATCCAAGTACTTACGCCTATGAATAAGGGCGATCTAGGAACCGTTGAACTGAATAAACAGCTTCAGGCACGGTTGAATCCAGGCAAAAAAGGGATTCCCAACAAAGGGCAGTTAATGACAGTGGGTGATAAGGTCATTCAGCTCCGCAATAACTACACCAAAGAAGTATTGAATGGCGATATGGGATTCATCACTGATATTAATAAGGAAGATGAAATTCTAACGGTGACCTATGATGATCGAGAGATTGAATATGAGGCCTCAGATTGGAATGAGATTCAATTGGCTTACGCGGTCACTGTTCACAAGTTTCAGGGGTCCGAAGTCCCGTTTGTAGTGATGCCGATCCATCCGTCCCAGGCCATTATGCTCACTCGAAATCTACTCTATACGGCGATTACACGAGCGAAGAAGCATGTTGTTCTAGTCGGGCACAAAGCCGCGATCAACAGAGCGATTCAAAACACTCGAACACTGTTCCGCTGGACCGGGTTACAGAGTCAGTTACGTGGCGAGTAAATAATAGCCGAAGCACAAAAATATAAGCCCCTGCAGGTGAGAGAGGATCTGGATATTATCTAAATCGATGGCGTGGTACGAATGTGGAGGTCTTCCAATTGATCATTCGTTACCACTGATGGGGCTTGTGTGAGTGGGCAGTAGGCAACACGATTTTTTGGGAAGGCAATGACTTCTCTAATCGAATCGGTTCCAAGCACCATGGCTACTAGTCGATCAATACCAAGCGCCAAGCCGCCATGTGGTGGCGCGCCAAATTGTAGTGCTTCAACGAAGAATCCAAACTTCTGGTCGATTTCCTCAGGACTTAACCCTAACAATTCAAAAATTTGAGCTTGCATATCTGATCTGTTTATCCGAATACTGCCGCCACCAATTTCTTGGCCATTGATAACAACATCATAAGCACGAGATTTGAGCTTTAATAATGCTTCTGTATCCGATTTGTTAGGAATAGGGCCATCAGGTTGAGTGAATGGATGGTGAGTGGCGTGAAGTTTGCCATTTTTAGACTCAAACATTGGAAAGTCAGTCACCCATAGAGGCGTAACGGAATTGGTATCGATTAACCCTTGGCGTTCAGCTATATATAGTCTGAACTTCCCAAGAACATCTTTGACCAATTGATGATCCGTGTCTGCAATCATTACCAAAACGTCACCATCTTGGGCGCCCAATCGATCGATTAGTTGCTGTTGCTCATCTTCACTGAAGAATTGCACGATATTGGACTCAAGTTTGCCATCGATGAGTTTCATCCATGTCATACCTTTGCCGCCCAACTTAGGAATTAATCCCATAGCAAGTTCATTCTGTAGGAGATTCTTGCTCATCGCTTCCGCTTGTCCTGGGATGCGCATAGCCTTGATCAAGCCGCCTTTGCTAACAATCATATTAAATATTTTGTAACCACTATTAGGCAGGATATCCGTTACAGTCACCATAGGCATGTCGAATCTGAGATCCGGAGCGTCTGAGCCGTAAGTATCCATTACATGATCATAAGTATAGCGAGGGAATGGGGTAGGGAGTGTCTTACCTTCAGCGGCATAGACGTTTACTAATAACCCTTCAATCAATTCATAAATAAACTCTTCATCAATAAACGAGGCTTCCAAGTCCAATTGAGTGAACTCAGGTTGACGGTTGGGACGTAAATCCTCGTCACGGAAACATTTAACGATTTGGTAGTAACGCTCTAATCCACTAACCATCAACAGTTGCTTAAACAATTGAGGGGATTGGGGAAGGGCAAAAAAGTGACCTTCGTGAGTACGGCTAGGAACAAGATAATCTCTAGCCCCTTCAGGTGTACTTTTAGTTAGTACTGGTGTCTCAACGTCAACAAACTCATACTCGGATAAATAGTCACGAATAACCTTAAGTAATTGGGACCGTTTGATAAGGTTTTGTTGCATGCTAGTCCGACGTAGGTCCAAATAGCGATACTTGAGGCGAATTTCCTCATCCACATAGTGAGTTTCGGTATCGTTTCCAAACATGTCTTTTTCAGTAATGATAAAGGGCGGTGTTTCCGACTCGCTAAGAATCGTTAGGTCAGTAACCATAATCTCTACTTTTCCAGTAGGGATATGAGTGTTTACACTGTCAGCATCACGCTCAACAACGGTTCCTTTAATAGAGACAACGTATTCATTACGTAATTGTTGAGAAAGATCGTAGGCCGTCTTATTTTCCTCAGAATTGAATACGATTTGAACCATGCCAGATTTGTCACGTAAATGAACAAATAGTAAATGGCCATGATCACGAATAGCATCAATCCATCCATAGAGTTGAATCTCTTTTTGGACATCTGTTGAGCTTATAGTGTTGCAGTGACGACGGTTTTTCCAATCCATAAGCTATAGGATAGACCAAGCCGATACCCATATCAAGATTTTGATCTAATCTAAATCAAGGTAGACTTAACGTATGACTACTAACCCCATACGGTTATCTGACTATTTGTCCCAAACCATAGTCCCTGTATATTCCAGGTGCAGCATGACATGTTCATTTTGTCCGTTGTGGACCCCTGAGGTACAGGGTCAGGTGGATCAATACTCTGGTCAGTCTTGGTCAGAGAGTATTCAAAAAGGAACCTTTTTTCGGCGGGTTAAGCAATCCAAACTCTTTAATATAGTAGGGGGCGAACCGGCACTTTATCCAGATCTTCTGTTTGTTTTGGATTACATTAAGTCCCAAGGGGGCAAGATTCGACTATGGACCAATGGGACAGAGCCTGTGGAGACATTTGAACTCATACTGCCTTATGTAGACGCCGTTCAGCTATATTTGCCGTCATCTGAAAAGGAAGACTATCGCCTCATTTCTGGGGTAGACGGCCTAATACAGATGCGTGAGTTGATAGAGGATGTGTTTAAGCCTGAAGGTGTTCCTGTCGAACTAAGCTATCCGGTAAGGCAAGAGACAATTCAATGGGTGCCCGAAGCTTATGATATGGCACATGAATTGGAAATAGGGTTGTGGGTGCACTATGCGAAGGAGGCTCGGTTAGAAAAAGAGTCGATTCGGTATCTTAAGCGAATGCGACGAATCAAAAATGTACTGCTAACCCAAACTCATCAAGCCCCAAGTCATATTTGCCAGGCGGTTCCTTATGACTACAAATCCTGGGCTGAATGGCGAATGCGCATTACAAACAACTTTCGATGGATATATTAAGGAGATAAAAATTATGATCAAAATTTACACTTATAAAAACTGTGATACTTGCCGAAAAGCCACGAAGCACTTAAAAGCCAAAGAGATAGACTTTGAGGAGTATCCTATTCGTGAGACACCGCCAACATCTGCAGAGTTAGAAATGGGGCTCAAAACGTACGGTGGTAACATCAAGCGTCTTATCAATATTTCCAGTAAGGATTATCGAGAAATGGGGCTAAAGGATAAGTTGCCAAGCATGTCGCCTCAAGAAGTGTTTGTATTGCTCCAGACAAACGGTAACTTGGTAAAAAGACCATTTGTCATTCAAGGGGATACCGCTTGGACGGGGTTTAAAGAAGACGAATGGAAGTCGTTTCTTAAATAAGCAAATTAATGAGTCGGGTACGTTTCCAAAAACGATAACAGTTTTGAGCGAGAGGTCTCGAATGAGCTAGTGATGTTATCAACTACGTCTGTTTTTGCCGCCCGAGTATAGGTGCTTTCGAATATGTTATTGGCATTTCCGACTTCAAATCCATCACGTAAATCATCTACCTCTATAGTGTCCAAGTCACGTCGCCCTCTGAGTAGATCGGATAATAACTCAGGTTTAATACCGCGATAAGCAAACTCCACATAAGACCCGGGAATCTTATGTGTGCCATCAGGGAATTTAGCCTTAACAATGTTGGCTTTGGTAGAGCTTTGAAGTAACAGTCCATCCGGACTGATGTTGAGCGCGTTGTCGTTAGGGGCATTTAAAACGAAGTCTTCAACGTCTAAGAATGTGTTGAATGTATCCATAATATCGAGATAGACGGCTTGAAGTGCCTTGTTGCATAATGCCGAGACCATTTTGTCGGCGCCTTCTGGAATATCCCTGATCTCATCGCTGTACTGATTAATAACGGTTTGAATCTGAGTCTGAAAGTCGAATGATTGTAGTCGGTTAACCGTAAGCGTGAAATGGTTAAGGTAGTACTCGTTATACAGTACCCATGCCAAATATTCAGAGTGTTGGCCAATTTCGGAGTAATCTTTATAAGTAGGTGTGGGCCAAAGTCCGGTATGTAAGTACTCAATCAATCGCGGAACATCCATTGGCTCGATCGTATCAATGGGGTCATTTAGACCGTCAATATAAGGCTGCATTAGTGTGGCGACTTTTGGCAGTTCATCCAGTCGAAGTTGGCTAATAAATACTCTCGGCATATCAGCGTTAGGGTGCTTGAGCCATACCGCGGTCAGTTTTTTCTGAACGAAGTTGAATGGAATCTTCTCGGTTTGATTCTGATATTGGACCTCATATCCAAAAGGGAGAAAAACCTTAAGTAAAGAGCGCATATCAAATGACCGAAATGCCACGTGATCATTACTAATAATATCGCCACGATCCTGAATGAGTTGAAATATCCTCGCGGCATCAGGGACTCTATCGAAGTAGCGTTCCAATAATCCGCAGAATAAATCAACGAGCTTGTCGTCAGTGGTTCCTGGGCGTGCGGTCATAGTGGATCGAAAATATGAAATCATACCTTTATTATATCAGTTTCAAATGCTGCTTAGGGACTAGTTGTGCGATGGCAGAGAAGGGTTTATTGTTCGACAAATGAGCAAAAAAACAGATATAAATACTAAAAATAGTAAATTTAATTTAAATAAATAGAATAATAGACTAACTCACCCATATGTAGTCGCGAGGAGAAATTATGCCCCCGATCTTTAATCAATCAAAGGACCCAATCGTTGCGGTAATTGTGGCTTACTATGGCGGAGCTGATATCTTGTTAGAGTGTCAATCACGTGGTATTCCAACAGTAAGAATCCAACTTAGCGGGCATGAGGAAACGAATCAGTATTTAAAGCAATATTTGGCCAGTAATCAGGACACAGCATCCTATGTGGTGAAACAAGATGAAAACGAGCCAGTCGAAAGTCTGGCCAAAAAGTTAAAGGTGCTAGGTATTACTCATATTATTCCGGCAGATGAAGCGGGTGTCGAATTGGGTGATAAATTATGCGATTTATTAGGTCTCCCATTTAATGGAATGGATGCCACTTCGGCCAGACGAAACAAGCGACTAATGCATCAAAAAATAGCGGGTGAAGGGGTTGATGTTCCTCGACAAGGACTAGTCGCGTCAGCATTTGAAGCTGATATATGGATGTTGAAAAACAAAACCTCTTTTCCTGTTGTTATTAAACCCTTGGATGGGGCCGGGTCAGCAGGTGTAAATAAGTGTGAAAATAGAGAGGGTGTTAAACATGCATTTGAAGAGATAGGGTCAATCGCAACTCAAAAAAAACAGTGGTTAGTATAGGCGATCAAGTCATTATTCAAGAATTTCTACAGGGAACAGAATACGTTGTAGATACAGTAAGTTTGGATGGGGATCACAAGTTAACAGATATATGGAGATGCCATAAAGGGGCTCATAATGGCGCTGCGTTCGTTTATGAATATTTTGATCTGTTAGATAGTGAAGGGGATATTCAACAAATTCTTTTTGAGTACGCGTGTAGTGTATTGGATGGATTAGAAATAAAGCAGGGGCCGGGTCATTCTGAGATTTACATCCGAGAAAATGGACAGCCTGTATTGGTTGAGATTGGATCCAGACTAGGGGGGCCAAGAATGCCTTATGGAACGTCTCCCTGTGTAGCTAGTCAAAAGGCTCAGACGGAGTACACAGTGGATGCGTACGTTCAGCCAGAGTTATTTCATGATAAATGGAAGGATAGTTACAAAAAAACAAAACATTCCCGGATGGTGTTTTTGATCCACACTCAAAATAAACTGTTTTGTGGGTTGAATGAAACGATCGTGAATCAAATTAAAGGCCTTACGTCGTTTTATCATGTAGAGTTTGCGATTAGTGAGGGAGATCTATTAAAAAAGACTATTGATGTACGGTCCTCTCCTGGGTTTATCTATTTAATTCATAATGATAAAGCACAGATCGAAGCCGATTATGAACAAATTAGAGCGCTTGAAGCCCATTTGTATCAGACGCACCCAATGATGACTGCATTATCCGAATCCGTCGTCATTCCGTAAAAAAGAGCCTCATTAACCATCTTTAAGGTTAATAACTCTGATGAATACGCAGAGGCGCACCTTATTATTTTATCGTGTATTGGGTAATCAGAATTTCAAGGAGTTAAGCTCAACTTACATGCTGCACCACCCAATTCCCCGTGATATAATCAAGGTCATGCAAACTTTTCAAGAAATGATATTTTCGCTTCAAACCTTCTGGTCCGATCAGGGCTGTTTGGTACTGAATCCCTATGATACTGAGAAAGGGGCGGGGACAATGAGTCCTCACACAACTCTTAGGGCATTAGGGCCAGAACCATGGAACGTGGCTTATGTGGAGCCTTCAAGGCGACCGACGGATGGCCGTTATGCCGAGAACCCCAATCGACTCCAACACTATTTTCAGTTCCAGGTATTAATGAAGCCTTCGCCATTGAATATTCAAGATCTCTACATTCAGAGTCTGGAGGCACTAGGTCTTAATCCTAAGGATCATGACATCCGGTTTGTTGAGGATAACTGGGAAGCCCCAACCCTGGGTGCCTGGGGAGTAGGGTGGGAAGTCTGGCTAAATGGTATGGAAGTCACTCAGTTTACCTACTTTCAACAATGTGGCGGCTATGACTGTGACCCCATTCCGGTAGAAATAACCTACGGAATCGAACGACTCGCGATGTACATTCAGGAGAAGGAATCGGTATTTGATATCGTTTGGCAGAACCACAATGGCAACATTGTTACTTACGGTGATATCTACAAAGACTCTGAGATCGAAAGCTGTAAGTACAACTTCGAACATGCAGACGTTGATCGTCTATTTCTTCTTTTTAAAGAATATGAATCCGAGGCGAACGCAATGATAGAGGCCAAGTTACCGACGGTAGCCTATGACTTTTGTCTCAAATGTTCCCACACATTCAATCTGTTGGATGCCAGAGGCGCGATATCGGTTACAGAGCGAATGGCGTATATTCTGAGAATTAGAACGATAGCTAAGGCTATAGCGGGAGCCTATCTAGTAAGTAAGGGGCATGAGCAACTCGTGAATGACACACAGAAGGAAACAAGCAAAGCATGAGTACTCAAGACTTTTTATTGGAACTCGGTACAGAGGAGATCCCTGCACGGTTTGTAGAGACACTCCTTAAGGCGCTAGGTCAAAATTTAGAAACATTATGCAATAAACAGGGCATTCCCCTTAACAACACGAAATCACTCGCAACCTATAGACGTTTAGCGATTATCGCTGAGATTCCAACGTTGAAGCCCGGACGAAAAGAATCAATCTACGGCCCCCCAGCAGACATCGCTCAAGACAAAGATGGTAATTGGTTGCCTCCCGCTCAAGGATTTGCGAAGAAGGCCGGCGTGACTATTGATCAACTCCAAGTCAAAGCAAATCCAAAGGATAAGGCCAATCGTGAATGTCTTTATGCTGAAATAGAAGAAAAAGACCAGAATACGATTGACCTATTGCCCGCGATTATTCAAGAAGCCATCGCGAATATCCCCCTTCCTATCGCTATGAAGTGGGGGAGTGCACGCGGGCCATTCTTCCGTCCGGTGCACTGGATAGTCGCGTTATTTGGATCAGAGGTTATTGATGTTGAGATTCAAGACAAGCAGGCTAGAAACATCAGTTATGGCCATCGATTCCTTACCCAGAACGACACCAAAGAAGCCTCGGCTAGCGGGGTCACATTTGAGATTGCCAAGCCAAGTCTATATATAGAAACACTGCGTAAACATCACGTCATAGTAGATCAAGCCGAACGTGAAAACACGATCCGTGAGGCTCTAGCAAAAGAAACAGACGCCGACTCTATTGGCGATGGTTTGGTTAAAGAAGTTACTTATTTAGTAGAACAACCAGTGCCGTTAGTAGGGGCCTTTGACAAGCGTTACCTAGAAATACCAGATGAGGTGTTAATCCTTAGCATGGCAAAGCACCAAAAATATTTTCCCAAAGTAAAAAGTGGCGTACTTACCAATCAATTCGTTGTCATTGCCGATAGTGTCACAGATACAAACAAGAACAACATCATTAAAGGAAACGAGAAGGTATTACACGCTCGTTTAGAAGATTGTCGCTTCTTCTGGGACGAAGATCAAAAACAGCCTCTTGAGGCGTTTAATAAAAACCTCGATAACATCGTCTTTCAGCAAAACATGGGAACGGTGGGTGACAAATCAAAACGTATTCAAAAGGCATCGGAATGGTTGTTTGAACAATTCAATCAAGCTAACCCTGACAACACACTAATCCAACAGACCGACCTTAAGACAGTCCAAAGAACAGCGACTCTAGCCAAGGCAGATCTCACGACCCAAATGGTATATGAGTTACCTGATCTCCAAGGGGTCATGGGATGCTTTTATGCAATAAAGAGTGGCGATAGTGTAATGGTAGGTCAAGGAATTGAAGAACACTATATGCCCAAAGGGGACTCTGCACCTCTCCCGGAAACCTTCCAAGGTATCATTGTGGGAATAGCCGATAAATTAGACACTATCGTAGCTTGCTATGAGAACAATCTAATACCAACAAGCTCCAAGGATCCTCACGGTATCAGACGGGCAATGCTAGGAATTATACGTACCCTTAATTATCACAACCTCAATCTAGACTTGGACGCCGCAATAACCAATACCTATACAACCTGGCAGAAAGAACCTGCCCATCGGGACCAACTAGATAAGTTCTTCACCCAACGGTTCAAACAGTCGCTTAAGGACAAATATGATGCAGATATCATCGAAGCAGTAAGCGAGAACTGGGCACAGAACATTGCTCAAACCCAAGCCAAGGCTGAGACACTCCAAACTGAAAAAACGTCCAACCCCGACCAGTATAAGCAACTTGTAGAAACCGCCGTTCGGATTCATCGCCTCGCTCAAAAGGCTAATGGGGCCAACACAGTTAACGAAAGCCTATTCAAAGAATCTACTGAAAAGGAAGCGTTTGCTTCTTATCAAAAAGTCGCAGCAACTCTCAAGACAGTGACCACGCCGTCTGATGCCTACACAGCTCTAGCATCGCTTACCCAACCGATGACAAGCTACTTCAACGATATTCTTGTCATGGACAAAGACGAGGCCATCCAATCCAACCGACTTACCTTCCTTAACTCCCTCAAACAGCTGTACTTTTCTCAGTTAGGAAATTGGGAGCAGCTGGTAATTCAGTAGGTGAGGAATTTGGCTTAAATTCAAAAGTCCAATAAGACATGCCTCTCCTATAATAATCATTACTAATACGAATTGAATCTAGTGAGACACAGACTCCTTTTGCTTGAGACTTTAGAAAAGACTGAAAAAAATTAAAGCTTAGACGATTGGTGTCATGTACAAGGGCATTAATTTGATTAAGATTTAATTTTTTAAACCCTATTTGAAGGGTCTCTATTAATAGTTGTTTGCCCAATCCTCGCTTTGAAAAATCAGGAAAGACAAGAATGCTCAACGATCCCTTACCTGGAGTGAGGGACGAGGTTGAAATAAAAGAAAATCCAGCAATATGACTATCTGATCGAATTACATGAGTGACCATATTGGGTTTATTCTCTAACTCAGAGTATGAGAAATCTTGTGTCCCAAATTGACTAAAACATCTTTGAATATGACTGATCTCTTGTGGAGAAGTATATCGAGCGAGCGCGTCATCAATCTCAGAAAGCGTTTGGTGTGATTCAAAAACCATCTCTTGATGAGCCGTTGTGGAGATAATGCGATACATAATAGTGGGGAAGGCCCTTTTACGAAATTTAGTAAAAACGAAGTAACACTATCATCGTAGTCACTTTTCTTCCACGCTTAAAGTTCAGTCCTGAGTTCGTGCAAATTTGAGGAGAGCGTCGGCTAGCCAAACTAAAGCCCTCATTTTTTGAATAATGTTGGCTGAAACGGGATGGGAGGCTCTATTTTGTAATATCGTAAGGTCGACGGCTTAATACGAATACAATTACTGAACTCGGCCGTCTATTACAAAATAGAGACTCCCAACCTGTTTTTGAGGACCCGTTTACTCGTCTATTACAGAGAGAAGGGCTTTAGTTTTGCGTTACTAAAATCTTTCCTGCAACAACGTCACAATTTCAGGGCTAGCCAACGTCGTGGTATCGCCAATTTCCTTCCCCTCAGCAATATTCTTCAGAATACGACGCATAATTTTTCCACTACGTGTCTTGGGTAGATCTGGGGTGAATACGATTTTCTTAGGTCTCGCAATTGCACCGATCTTCTTCGCCACAAACTCACAGAGTTCCGCTTTCGTTTGATCATTGGGTTCAAAGCTTTCTTTTAGAATTACAAAGCCGACAATGGCTTGGCCTTTGATTTCATCCGGCATACCAACTACAGCGGCTTCCGCTACTCCAGGGAACTCCACAAGGGTGCTCTCCACTTCCATTGTGCCAATTCGATGCCCTGCAACGTTCAATACGTCATCCACACGTCCTAGGACCATATAGTAGCCATCAGGGTCAATTGTGGCACCGTCACCCGCATAGTAAGTATCAAACTTTTTCCAATATGTACTGTTGAATCGACCTGGGTCTCCCCATACGCCTCTCAGCATTGATGGCCATGGCTCAGTTATTGATAATAGACCGCCACCTACAGTGACATCTGAGCCATCTGGGTTAAGCACTTTTGCTTCGATTCCTGGCAAAGGAAGTCCTGCGGACCCTGGTTTCATGGGATTGATTGCCGGTAAGTTGGAGAGCATAATTCCACCTGTTTCTGTTTGCCACCACGTATCCACTACGGGGCATCGGCTGCCACCAATCACCTCGTAATACCACATCCATGCCTCGGGATTAATAGGTTCGCCTACCGTTCCCAATAGTCGTAATGAACTGATGTCATGTTGATTGATATGGTCATCACCCCATTTCATAAAGGCTCGGATTGCAGTCGGGGCAGTATAAAAGATACTGACTTTGTGACGCTCAATAATATCCCAGAATCGATTCTTGTCTGGGTAATCGGGCGTTCCTTCATACATCAGAACAGTGGCACCATTAGCCAATGGTCCATAGACCAAATAGGTATGGCCGGTAATCCAACCAATATCTGCCGTACACCAGTAGATGTCATCTTCTTTGAGGTCAAATACAGCCTTAGTAGAGTACTTGGCATGGGTTAAGTACCCTCCAGTTGTATGAACAATTCCCTTAGGTTTTCCCGTAGTGCCAGAGGTATATAGAATAAATAGTGGATCCTCACTATCCATAGGTTCTGGGGCACAGCTGTCGGAAGATTCTTTAATAACGGTGTGATAGTCAAAGTCTCTTCCCTTAAGAAGAGTAGTGTTGGATTCTTCACCAATATGCGATACAACGATAACTGACTTAAGGGTAGGGCACCCTACTGCAATCGCTTCATCCACAATCTGTTTGAGAGGGACGATCTTGCCTCTGCGATAACCACCGTCAGCAGTGATCAATAACTTAGACTCTGAGTCTTGGATTCGGTTTTGTAATGAATCCGCACTGAACCCACCAAAGACGACACTATGAATGGCCCCAATACGAGCACAAGCTAATACAGATATAGCTAGCTCAGGAATCATTGGCATATAGAGCGTAATTCGATCCCCTTTTTGAATGTTGAATTGAGTCTTAAGAGTATTCGCAAGCTTACAGACTTGGTGATGGAGGTCTTCATAAGTATAAGTTTTGACCTCACCTAACTCACCTTCCCAGATAATGGCTGTTTTGTTCTTACGCGTTTCTAGATGGACATCTAAACAGTTAGTCGAGGCATTAAGTTGTCCTCCCACAAACCATTTGGCATTGGGTCGTTGCCAATCTAAGACTTGGTCCCAGTTTTTAACCCATTGGAGGTCTTTTGCACGATTAGCCCAAAACCCGAGTCGATCCGTCTTAGCTTCTATATAAAGGGATTCATCCGAATAATTAGCGTTATCCTTAAACGTTTCTGTAGCTTGAATAACCCGCTCTTCGTGTAATAACGTATCGATACCAGTCATAGATAACCCCTTGAAAAAGTTCGTAGTAATGAGGCTATTATACCATTTAAGAGGTGGGTGCTGGATCTGTTCGTATCATTCCCATTCGATAGAGAATGATTTGGCAGATAGCCGCAACAACGGGAGGTCCAAACTGATAAGGGATCAATGTACCTAAGGTCGTGAGCTCTAATCCGATCAGTATTCCAAACCCTCCAAAAAGGGATATAGCACTGCCCCAATACGATGATCGATTTAATAGTAAAGGGAAACACAGCGGAACCACCAACATAAAGGCAATCCCAACCCCCTTACTTGCAATCAAAATGATACTGCCTTTCGAGAATGGAAGTAGAGCAGTAAGAACGAGAAAGAAGATGAGAAAGACTAGCCAAAAACGCCCGATTCGAGATACTTGGGTTGGAGTAAAAGAACGCTCCATTATGGGCTCCAAAATATCCTTAACAAGGATGGATGAAGAGGTCAAAAGTTGGGAGTCTATAGTCGACATCCCTGCCGCAAATGTACCTAGTACCAAGAAGGGGAGTCCAATTTCAAAATAACGGCCCAATAAAGTAGGCAGAAGGGCATCAGTATCCGCTAGATAGGGGATTAATCCTATACTGTAGATGCCAGTCGTTAAGCAGGGGAATAAGACGAAGAAAAAAGTGAGTCCACAAGAAAATACAACCGTTTTGGAAATCGTTTGGACAGACTTCGCCATATAAATACGCTGCCACATATGGGGCAGGGTCACGAACCCAAAAGTCCATATCAAGGCGAGGGTAATAGGAGACCCAAAAGACGACTGATTGAGTATAAAGACATCTATATCAGATTGGATACTACGAGCCAAACCGTCTACAAACCCACCTGAATAATAGACGGCAACAATGGCAGATACGATCATTACCCCCATAAATAAAATGGATTGAAAAATATCCGTCCATATTATCGCTCGTATTCCCCCATAAAAGGCGTAAAACCCGATTACTATGCCCGCGATGACAACGCCTAGACCAAATGAAATTGTTCCTTGAGTAGCGACAGATACCACTTTTCCGATGCCAATTAATTGAATTAGGCTATAAGGAATTAGGGCGAATAAGGATATGATTCCCGACATAATGCGTACAGACTTGTTTTTATGGAGAATGTATAACAAATCGCCAGGGGTTAAACATTTATGGGCTTGCCCAACGGCCCAAATTTTTCGACCGATGAACCAAAGTAACAACGGCGAAAGAACGACCAATGCCCCATGAGTAAACAGCCATTGAACGCCTTTACTATAATAGAATCCGGGGGACCCTAAATAAGCAAATGTACTGATCCATGTGGCAAAAACGGTGAATCCTAAAAATACCCAGTTGAGGGAACGTCCAGCTAAGAAATACTCATCGCCATTTTTTACACCGCCACTTTTAGATAGATGAACTCCGATGACGATACTTTTTAAGACATAAAGACTTAATAATAAAATAATGATAATGGTAGTAGTCATGTAATCGTTTCATGCGACTCATCCCAGTGTCTAAAGACACTGAAGTAGCCATATATGGTGAGTACTACCGCTAATCCTAAGCATGTTAGTAGCCAGAGTAATGTGACGGGGATTCCGGCGATATGGTGAAGAGGATTTTGGAAAAAAAAAGCACATAAGTATAGAAAGACTAGCCCAATATATAGGGTCAATAGAATTCTATTCTTAATATGAAGTGACTGTTTGTTTCTCATAATGATATAGCAAGGGGGGAGACCAAAAATATACCACAAATAGAAGGGGACGGGTACGAACGGTTGTTTATATATGATGTTTCCCTTTTGTCATTGATCAAAATATTTTATAATACTCACCATAATCTCAAAGACAACAAGGAGCTGCTCAGATGATTCCTGATAACCTATTATTTACTGAAGAACATGAATGGATTAAGACAGATGGAGATACCATCACGATTGGTGTTACAGACTACGCTTCTGAAGAGTTGGGCGAGTTGGTATTTGTTGATTTGAATGATGTAGACACAGAGCTAGAAAAAGGCGATGAGTTTGGATCTGTCGAGTCTGTTAAGACAGTATCGGGATTATTTGCACCTGTTGATGGCGAAGTAAGCGAAGTTAACAATGCAGTAATTGATAATCCTGCTTTGATCAATGATGAACCTTATGGAAAAGGCTGGCTCATTAAGATGAAAGTAACGGGATCATTACCTGAAGACCTTCTTACTGCAGCACAATATAAAGCTCACTTAGAAGACGCGTAAGCCTCTATTCTCTCGCTATATAATTGATTTAAGTCGGGCTAAGTACTGACGAGAAGCAACGTTCAGCCACTTTATCCAAGATAAAGTATAAGCCTTTACGATAAGAGTCATCATTAAGAATACTTAGCTGTTCTTTAGCTTCATCTAGGTAACGTTTAATAGTGATACGAGTTTGCTCAGCAACCGTCGAGGCGCTTAACAACTCCTGAATACTAGTAAGTACCGTTGGGTCCTTACCCAATACACGCGATTTAATAGACGTGGAGGTATCTTTTGGAAGCCCATCTAATAAATACAGAAAGGGTAGGGTGATCTCACCAGATAAGAGATCTTGTCCGGCGTCTTTGTTTAAGGACTCCCCATCACTGAATAGGTCCAGGTAGTCATCCGTGATTTGGAAAATGATTCCCAAAAGGGTTCCAAATCGAGCCATTGCCTTTTGTTTGTCATTGTCTGCGCCAGCCAAAGTGGCACCCGCATAAGCCGTGGCATCAAAGAGTACAGCCGTTTTTCCTTCAATAACTTGGAGGTACTCGGCGATAGATAAATCAAACTGGTATCGTTCAGATAATTGTAGGAGTTCACCTTCGCAGAGTTGCTTAACAACGTCACTAATGCGATCCAAGATTGCCATATTACCGACATCGGAGATCATTTTCAGAGAGATTGAATAAATATAAACACCCATAACAAGCGCAGAGTGTGGCCCCCACTTGGATTGAAGGGATGCTTGGCCGCGCCGCTGATCGGCTTCATCAATAATGTCATCATGAATAAGGGATGCCAAATGAATCGATTCAATAGCGCCGGCGATCCGAATAACATTTGTAGGATCCGCATTGGCACCTGCCAAAGATCGAAAAATAAGGAATAGTATAGCGGCTCTAACACGTTTTCCGGCAGAGGAGAGTAAATGTGTACTCATGTCTTGGACTACTGGGATTTGCGTGTCTTTATAGTAATCTGCAATCAATGTTTCGACAGCAGCCATTTCATTTTTGACTGGGTTGAATATAGTACTTAAATTCATGATGCTGATAGCTCCAATATACGGTCAAGATCAACATACTCACCAACGATTTCTTCAGCCTTCGCAATTTTGTCATTATCCTCAGAGCGAATCTTAAGGATCATATTATTGATTCGAGTAGCCACAGTAAATGCATCTTCTTCCATTTGGAGAAGCGGAATATCCATTTTTTCTAATAATTCTAATATTTTGCCATGGGGACGAATGCCATCGGTAAAAATAATCCCCGTAACGTTTCCAGAACTTTCGGAACGCAACATATTTTCACATAAGGCGGTAAGAATTAGCCCTTCCCGGTTACCTGGAACAATCATCAATGTGTTTTTGGTAAGGCTATCAAGAGCATGATGTGGTGACATATCACCAATGACGAACTTCTCAACCTTATTCATCATTCCTTGCTCACCATAAAGGATCTCAGGTTTGAGGACATCCACAAGTCCGGCAATAGTAGGGTAGGTAAGTTGAGTTACAAGTGGAATGACGCCTAGTACTTCCATATTCTGTAAGGCTAACCCATTACGAACTAATTTATTAATTTTGTCATACTTTTCCGGCAAGACTTTATTAATGATAACGCCCATAACCTCTACGCCTGCGGCTTCGAATAGTGACTTGTTTAATACAATCTCATCAATCGACCTGCCAATGCCGCCAATAGAGACGATGATGACCTTGGACCCTAGTAACTTAGCCACATCAGCATTGGAGACATCAATTACGGATCCAACACCTGCATGACCCGTACCTTCATAAAGCATGAACTCGCTCCCATCAGAGAGGGAGTTGTTTGCTAGTTTAATCTTGTCTGATAAAGCGCCGGGACGAGGTTCCGTGACATACTCTTGAGTAAACCCTTTCGGAACGGCAATGGGACTCATCTGTTTCATTGGGTCCTTTAGTTGAAAGGCATCCCGAAAGAGAACGGCGTCTTTATCAATTTTCTCCCCGTCGACCAACAGATACTGCTGACCGACGGGTTTCATATAAGAAATAGAATTGAGTCGCTTGCGAAGGTTGGCGAAAAGACCAAGGGATACCATGGTCTTTCCGTCGTTTTGGCGAGTTGCCGCTACAAAAACCTTCTTCAAGAGAAAACTCTAAGCCGTTACAGCCAATTGCGCTTTAACAGTTTTTCCAATTTCAGCTGGGGAATCAACTACATGAAGTCCACACTCACGCATGATAGCCATTTTCGCGGCTGCAGATTCGTCTGCACCAGAAACGATCGCACCTGCATGACCCATTCGGCGTCCTGGAGGGGCTGTTTGTCCGGCGATGAATCCGATAACAGGCTTCGTGACATGATCTTTAGCGTAACGAGCAGCTTCGATTTCCATCGCGCCACCAATTTCACCAATCATAACAATCGCGTCAGTTTCAGAATCGTTTTCGAACATCTCTAGGAGATCAATCATCTTTGTTCCGATGATTGGATCGCCACCAATTCCCACACAAGTGGATTGGCCAAGACCTTCTTTAACCAATTGGTGAACGGCTTCATAAGTCAACGTTCCTGACTTAGAGATAACACCAACACGGCCTTTCTTCGCGATGAATCCAGGCATGATACCTACTTTGGCTTCATCTGGCGTCAATAGCCCGGGGCAGTTTGGTCCGATGAGACGAGAGTCTTTGTCTTTTAAAAAGTCAAAAACCTTAGTCATGTCATCAACAGGAATTCCTTCAGTAATACAAACGATTACTTCGATACCCGCATCAGCGGCTTCCATGATTGCATCAGCTGCAAACGGTGGTGGAACGAAAATCAATGTAACGTTCGCGCCAACTTCTTTGCGCGCTTCTTGAACAGTATTGAAAACAGGAACCTTGCCATCAAGAGCGGTTTGTCCACCTTTACCAGGTGTTACGCCACCAACAACATTTCCTGCATATTCAAGGCATTGCCCGGCATGAAATGATCCTTCAGTACCCGTAATTCCTTGAACAATAATTTTTGAGTCTTTGTTAACTAATATAGCCATAATGGTCTCCTTTAAGCCGTCGCAGCTGCGACAACCTTTTCTGCGGCATCTTCGATAGAATCAGCAGCAATAATAGCCACACCAGAATTAGCAAGTAATTCTTTAGCTACATCTGCATTGGTCCCTTCAAGACGAACAACTACAGGTACACTAAGATCCAATTCTTTTACGGCTTCGATAATACCATTAGCAACACGGTCACAACGGACAATTCCACCAAAGATATTAATCAATACAGCTTTAACGTTTTTGTCTGACAAGATGATTTTGAATCCATTCTTAACAGTATCTACGTTAGCACCACCACCAACGTCTAAGAAGTTAGCGGGCTCGCCACCTTTTAGTTTGATGATATCCATAGTCCCCATCGCCAATCCAGCACCGTTAACCATACAGCCAACGTTTCCGTCTAACTTGATGTAGTTAAGGTTAGATTTACTTGCTTCTACTTCCGTAGGGTCTTCTTCGTAAACGTCACGTAGTTCAAGAATTTCCTTTTGACGATATAGAGCATTTGTATCGAAGTTGAACTTAGCATCAAGTGCCAAAACACCACCTTGGTCAGTAACCACGAGTGGATTTACTTCAACAATAGAAGCATCAGTTTCGACAAAACACTTATAAAGTTTAGCGATTAGTTTACTAGCAGCCTTGAGCTGTTCGCCTTCTAATCCCAAACCAAATGCGATTTGACGTGTTTGGAATGCTTGGATTCCGATACCCGGTTTGATCCATGTTTTAAGAATCTTTTCTGGGTTCTTTTCAGCTACTTCTTCAATCTCCATGCCACCTTCTGTAGATGCCATAATGACGTTCTGGCCAGTCTCACGATCAAGAGTGATTGCCAAATAGTATTCTTTAGCGATATCAACCGCTTCAGTGATCATTAGTTTGCGTACCAACTGTCCTTCGGGAACTGTTTGGTGCGTTTTGAGAGTCATTCCTAAAATGGCTTCTGCATTCTTTTTTGCAGACTCACGATCTGGTGAGAATTTAACTCCGCCACCAAGACCTCGTCCTCCTGCGTGTATCTGTGCCTTAACTACAAACTGTTTACTACTGAATTCCTTTTCGATTTGATCTAGAGCCGCGTCAACGTCTCCGAGGGAGTCTACTAATACGCCATCTTGTATAGTGATGCCATATTTCTTGAGAATTTTCTTTGCCTGATATTCATGTATTTTCATAGGCCTAATATACCCAATCTAGACTCAGAAGTAAAGAAATGAGCAGAACTTGTATTTGAG
>JABISL010000050.1 GCA_018700055.1 bacterium
ACACGTTGATACGCCAAAAGCTCCCGAGGGACCCGGGTTGTCTCCACTGCACCGCGCTCTAATCGCTGACTAAACGGCTGATTAAAATGAGATTTCATGACACTGAGATTAAATCCGATGCCAGCCGTCACGCCAGAAGCTAATCCGCCCCAGCTATTATTTTTCCCCTCACTAAACAACGCCAACATATCGCCCAGTGATTGGTGCATCCCTTCTCGTCGTTGTCTTGCTGTCCCGGTCATTATGTCTTCCATAAGCTTGTGGGAGATATTTCCCAATACCTTACCTGACCCCGCCACAACACGTGCCATATTACTTTTCAAAGCATCACGGGCTTCCCCAATGGTTTGTTTGAGCGCCTCAGCAAATTTTTTCTGATAGGCATCTATTTGGGCCAATACCCCCATATCCATTTCCTCGCCAGCCTTATACACCTTCATCAAGTACAACTGGCGTTCGGCAGCGGTACTTGAGTTAATAAGCGGGTTATCACGTGCTTCATGTGCCCGTTTTTTCACCTCATTATCACGTTGTTCCTCGAGTTCTTTTGATCTAACTGCACTGGCAATATAGGTCGTCAAATTATCCATATGGACTATCGCGTAATCACCAACGCTCATCGACCAACGCATTATCCCTTGGAGCGCTTTTTTTACCTTCGGTCGGTCCGTCAGTATTTCGTCACTATTTGTCCGTTGAGCCGCCTTTCCTGTCGCAGTACCTTCTGTTCGTAACCTTGCAGCGATAATCGCCTTCGCTATCGCCTGCCGGGCCTTTGTAATCGCATTCGTCATGAGGAACTTCATCATCGCCATAAATGTTTCCCACTGCGCGGACTGGACGGCTTGATGCCGACTTGAATAATCTTTGGCTTGCGAAAAAATATCCCCAATATTGGATTCGATTGCCTCTTTGCCTAAGCCACTAATCTGATTCATTGCTGAGGTATAACTCATTGCCGATGCTGACTCGCCTAACTTTCCAGCAATAGACTGAATGGCCTCTGCTCTAGCTTGGCTGGCCTTTATCGTAAACGACCAATAGGCCCATAATTGTTTGGTTTGGATATTACTCGTAGCAAACTTGACCCAGTTCACCCCGGTGTAGTTCAGTCCCAAATCCTTATTCCCGCCATAATCGATTAGCATATCCGCCATCTCTACCTGATGTCGCGTTCGAGTCGGGTCTATTTCGGAGGCCTCGTCTTTATAGCCCTTTCCTTTCGATTCATCTCTGTCGAACACAAAATTATCACCACCGGCGCCAAAGGAATGATAAATCCCATGAAAAAGATTGGCGACTGTGGTGGTAAGTGTTGCATAGGCCATATAGTTCGCCATTTGAAAAAACGACCCCGCAGCCATAAATACTCCGGTAAAAACCCCTTCAAAGATCGCCTTCTCCAACTCCTTATACCCTCCCACCTTGGAATTGACCGCACCTGCTATGGCTTCCTTATAACTCTTTATTCGATTTAGTTCATCCAGATCCCGAGATGTTTCTCTTTGAATTAATTCCAAACTGGACATCAGGTTTGCCTCTACAATAGCGGTTCCCTTCAAACTCCCAGCTAAGGATAATACTTTGCTAGAGATCGCGGCCTGACGCATCAGTATCAATGACTGGCGAATTCCCTTTTGGGTAAACTTGTTTCGTAGGTCTATAAAGAGTGGATAATCTACTATCTTCCCTCTCGCAGCGGTAAAGAATAGGTTCTTGGCGCCGGTATTTCTAAGTGGCTGCTCATACGCATAGCGAAGTGCATTCATGTTAGTATCCATCTCGCCATTCAGGACATTCAGAATACGTTGATCCAGATCATTTGTAATATAGGTCTCATCCAACTCAAAATCATCTTCTATAAATACATTCTGAATCTCACCACTAGCATTGATATACCCCAGGCTCATTAGGTCCGCCATTATATCTGCGCTTGTTTTGGTGTCATCCGCTGTAAGTATCTCATCGAAATCAGACGCAATGATTGTGGCCTGAAAATTGCTATTGGTATATCGAGACTCAACACGCCCTTCTATATTAGCCCCATTTGTCTTGGCATAAAATCCACTATAGGGATTCGTAAAAAAGTTCGTTGTTTTGGACAAAATTGATGTGGCTGTTTGCATTAATGGCATGGTACGAGGAAATAGCATACCTGCCGCAGTCGCGGGTAACGTGATGAGAAGATTGGTCATTTCCCCAAATCGAGTACTCCCTACTCCTGCATTGTGATTAATCGCTGTAAGCTTTTGACCTAATGCCTTTTCCTGCAAGCCAAACAATTCATTCATATATCCAAATTGAGAGTTAAATATCGTCCCAAAGGCCCCGGCTAACTTGGCCTTGGGTCGCTCCCCTAAATTAGCCGCAATCGTCCGCAGATGATCCGATAGAACCTTGGATACAAAAAAAGCCAATCGCATACGCTCTTGTGTAAATCGGAGCTGGTCTTTTAGATCAGAGATTGCCGTTGGATCCAAGTTGGCCTTTCCGGCCCCCATATCTAAGTATAACGAGTCACCATCAAATAAGCCGTCACCCAAAATATCGCCCTGCTCCACATATAATGCGTTCCTGGGATCGCCTTCGCCTAACATAAACCCAGCGTTGAGTGTGTTTAATATGCGCTGTTCCTCGGCATTTTGTTTGATAATGTAATCATTAACATCCCACCGAATACCCTCTCCACTGCTCGGTGTCGATGAGACACCTTCTAAGCTGGCCTGGAAGCCTTCTTCTGAGATAATTGTTGAAGAAGTCGAACTAGTACTAGTCGACGCTGCCGCTGGTGCCTCCGTGGTGATAGTTGTTTCGTAACTCCCAACAATACTGCTAAGCGTGGGAAGGGTTCCGGATAGTCGTGCTTGATACTCTGCTAATTCAGCGTCTGATCTGAGTCCATCAAAGAACCCAAAGCTAGTGCTTTCCCCATCCCCTGTATTGGCAAAGGCAAACTCTGAAAACTCGTAATAATCAGTACCTGAAGGTGTAACCAACTCCGTTTCTTCCGTTTCCTCTTCCTCCGCTACTGCCTGTGGGGTGACTTCCGGAGGACCATCTAGGGACCCTGGACTCTCTGGCGCCGCATCCGAACTCCCCGATCCAGAGGGGCCAAACGAGTTAAACAAACTTGAAATGGGGGAATAGATAACCTCTCCCACGTTCAGTAATCCACCAAAAATAGAATCGGGAATAAAATTAAATAAGGCGGCTGCTACTGAGAGTCCCATGGACTGTAGATTGGCCCCATCTGAACCCGATGGGGTAAACGCTTGC
Organism: bacterium; assembly: GCA_018700055.1. Taxonomy (GTDB): domain Bacteria; phylum Margulisbacteria; class Marinamargulisbacteria; order UBA817; family JABISL01; genus JABISL01. The sequence goes on from JABISL010000050.1 coordinate 3,277, forward strand.
CCAATAGATTCGTACATCCCCATAAAATCATCAGTCGATATATTGGGCACAAGCTCTCTTAATATCTGTGTCATATCCGGTAGGATAATGGACATGCCAGGGAGTGTTGGGGTTCCAGGTGTCGTTGGCGTTCCAGGCGTTGTTGGGGTACCGGGAGTCGTCGGTGTACCGGGAGTCGTCGGGGTTCCTGGCGTTGTTGGCGTCCCAGGTGTCGTTGGCGTCCCGGGAGTCGTCGGTGTACCAGGTGTTGTTGGGGTTCCCGGTGTTGTTGGGGTTCCGGGGGTTGTTGGCGTGCCAGGCGTCGTCGGGGTTCCCGGTGTTGTTGGCGTCCCCGGTACCGTTGGTGTGCCAGGAAGATTAATAAGGCTACCTATATCAATTGCCGTAGCATACCCCTCTGGCACCAAAAACTCACTAAACTCGGTCAGTGTATCGGTATAATTAAAATATTCTTCATAGTCATATTGAGTGGTGAATTCATCAAATGATTGGGCACTGCTTAGATCTGTCAAACCGACCCCTTGAGTAGGGTCCAAGACTCGCATCGTCCCATCGTCAGACTGAACTGTTAAGAAAACGTGCCCTTGATCTTGGCCATTTAACTGAATGGCACCTGCACGCGCTTGGACTTTGGTTTCGGCATTAGCAACGCCGGCCTTTCGCAACCCTGCCACAATCAAACTCATCTCAAGATTGCTGAGATCCTCACAATCACCTGACCCGCTCTCAATCGTTTCATCCAGTGTCGCCCAATAATCTTCCGATTCGGACTGGTACTGATAATTGTCTCTATTAGCGACATAATTATGCACTCTTAATATAATCTCATCTTCGGTTAAGCCATCAACGCCTTCGGGGAATATAACAGTATCCACAAGATCAATTACGGCTTCGTTCTCTGCATCCACATAAGTGTCTGAATTGGCATAATCTAATAAGGCCTTGGGGGCATTCTCTACGCCATAGGCGTTTGCGTAATAATTAGTGTATTGGCTCTGAGCACTCAAATCTGCGGTAAAGCCCGGATCCGCCCCAGCTGTTTTATCCAACAACTCATCAAACGATTCGGCGGCCATCTGGGCCTCATTGGGCCCCATAGTCTGATGCATATCTTGCTCTAAATGAAATCCTCGAAAGGCGCCCATCAAGTTACTCACCATAGAGACGGCCATCATCATAGAGCCGATCACCTGGGTCACTGGATGAGGAATGAGAACCATAATGGATCCGGTAAACCCAGACCAAACCGAGACCCCCATCGCCGATCGTCTAAATGGGTCTTGGACCTTTAGTAAGTCCATCCGCCGTTTATTCCAATCGTTCCATAACCCCACTTGCTTATCCGTTTGTTCTTTTATCTTACTTAGTCGGGTGGAAGCCAATCCCATTTGAGCCTCTACCATCCCTACTTGGGTGTCACCCAAATAACTACTATTCGCCAACCCGCCCAGATCTTTTGTCACCTTTTCTATGACTTGTGCCTTAGTAAGTACCACTGCCAAATAAGTTCGTTTGACATGATTCATCATTAACAAGGCCTTGCTCGCGAACCCAAAGTCCTTGATGTCCATAGTAATAAACCCAGAGCCTGATTCACCAGGGCCGCCCATAGACTTCGTCAGCTGCGGAATATCCGTCGACGACATATTATAATTCTCGGGTTCAAACTCAAACCCTGTTACTGGATTAAAATCAACATCAGGCAAATCGTTACTGGCAGAACTATCATAATTAACATTGGAATAATCAGTATCAAAGCCAGAGGTCTCGGCCATTCCAGAAGGAAACATATCCGTCCGCGCAGTACTCTGCATTTGTTCGAACCGTCTCATCTCCTCAATAATTGCTGGCTCTAGATCACTAAACTTAGCGTCTAATCCCAAGGACGTTGTGGATGCCGTGAAGGAAGGCTGTATCGTCCCATCTGATCCAATAAATCCGGCGGTCTCTAATGCACTCCAAATATCATGAGAGTTAATCACCTCTTGCCCTTGAGTAATCGTAGCAAAGGCTTCTCGTGTCATTCCTGATCCAAAGTCAGCAACCTCTACAATGGATCGTTGCGCATTTTCTTTATTCTGTGCAGTCACCGCATAGTAACGCTCTGCGATATTCTTCTGTAGCTTCATCTTCTCTATCTTGGATTCATCCATAAAAAAGTAATCTCGCAACTGATTATCGTACGACACAAATTGTGAATCAATTTCACTCATTGCGCCCCTATATCGACTAAAGTTGACCTCAGATACACTTTGACTAAAAATACCCATCAAACTGGTCATAAGATCGCTTCCCTGAGATCCAACCTTGGTGATCGTACCTAAAAGCGCTTGCCGCTGCTTAGAGGTGTCGGAATAAGAGTCACTATCGCCAGACACCTCTGCCCCTATCCGCGCATAAGTATCCGACAGCGTAAACTGAACGCTAATTAGCGTGCCTATTATTTGATTCAGTCGCATAAAATGAGAGAGGTCTTCGAATATCCGTTGGTGCTTGGTTTCGATAAAGAATCCATCATGGAGTTCTAGGTATTTGGAGTAATTCCCTTCCGACGTAGCGAGCGAGGGGTTGGTCGCCTTGGTAAACTCTTTATTAATATCCACCAGTCGCTGCTCAAACTCAGCCAATGCCCGCTCAAGTGGGTTTGAACTATTAATTAAAGTAGTATCAGCGACGATCAATGGTTGCGCATTAATCACACTACGAACGATGCGTTGCTTGCCTTCAAAATTGATCTGATCCAAAGGCGCCGTTAAGTTAATTGTAAACGTAGGATCATAAGGATTAAACGTGGCAGTCACCTCGCCATTCTCGTCTAAATACCCCTGACTTATTAGGTCATCTATTAACTCTTGTCTGGTAAAATCGACCCCGTAGGCCGCTATCATTTCACTCGACGTCAGATCTATGTCATTCGCTTGAAACATGTAGTCAAAATCACTAGTTTCAAGTTGCCATAATGTTGCGGTCTCACCCGGAGTAAATGATGTTTCTACATCGGTGACCTCTGTTGTTATTCCATCCGCGCCATCATTTGGGCCAACGTCTGTTGAAGATGTATCCGAACTAAATCCTGACCCGATCACTTCATTTAAACGGTCAACATCTATATCCGCGTCAGGCGTCTCAGCCAATCCATCTGGGTCTTCTGGAACATCAACGGTTCCGGGGTCTGTAGGCGTTCCGCCCGACTCAGTACTATCGGAGGTCCCGCTCGGGATTATAGTCGTTTCATCGGTTGGGGCGTCATCATCTGTCGTTTCGGTATACTCGACGCCATCCGCTTCATTCTGAAGGACATTACCGATCACATCATCAATACCAGGGTAGGTGATCCCATCAAAAAGAGAGGCAAACTCGGGGATATCGATTCCGAGATAGTCGCCGATAAAGTCTAATATCGAGTTAAAGTCGGGGACCGTACCGGCCAAGTAATCTGTAGGCAATGATACGACCTGATCAAATAGATCGCCAATGGCAGTCATCCAGTCTACTGACCCATCAACTACACCGACGCCGGAATCGGGAATCGAATCAAATAACGCGCCGACAAAAAAGGACGTACTAAACTGGGCTAATTCGGTCTCATCAACATGCACTACCGTTTCTTGGTCGTTGTAGGATAGAACGGGTTTAAACTGTAGCGATACTTGCTGCGTGCTTAGTAATAGATTGGGGTTGGTCTCGGCATCCAGTTCGGTGATTGCATTGTTACTTGAAGGGTCTAATACCCATTCGACGCCTTGCTCATCTGTATAAGTTACAAACACATGCCCCAGTTCGGTATCGCCAACGGTAATCGTCCCGGCACGAACAAGAACTCGGTCAGCAGCCGCCTGATTTCCCGATTGGGTTAAGGCCTGTTTCATCGCAACCGCCGCTAGGTTGGCCAAATCCTCACAATCCCCACTCCGAGTCATTAGCGTATAGTGAACCGACTGCCAGTCATCCACGGATTCTTCTACATAGGTAAACTGATTATCATCAATAAGAGTGTTATGAATCGCCAAAAGAATATCTTCTTCGCTAAGGCCATCCATACCCAAAGGAAATATACTTAGTAAAAAATCATCGACTTCGACTAACTCTTCCGCAGTAAGATTCAGATAGCTATGGGCTTGGGTGTAATCCATTTGGGTGAGTTCTGACGTTTCTTGAATCGTAATTGATGACAGAATCTGCCCCTGACTAATGGTCTCTAACGCTAGCGGCTGAACCCCTTCTTCGCCCAATGCCAACGTAAACTGGTTCCCAGCAGTAGTCTCATAAGTGACTTCCATACGATAGGTATTAAAGTAGTCTACGGTTTCGATAACCTGCATCGACGAAAAGTAATCAAACTCAGCCCACTCTTGAGCCTTGAGTAAGACAGCGGCTTCCAAATTGGCATGCCCGGTTAACGGAGAACCTTCGACAAGTAATTGTGCATTCATTTCTTGATGAATCCGACTAACCATATCCTGTGGTGCCATAGACTTAGACAGAATCCCTTTGGCCAATAACTGGTCCCAAAAGGCGGCAAGATGGGCACTATCGAGATCTATTCGATCCGTTAATGTCTCATTTACCCAATCGGAAAAGCTGCCTTGATCACTGTTATCAGACGATCCGGACGCGGATGCAAGCGTCACGACATCATCATAATCCACCATTTGATTGGTGTCCGTATCCAATATTTTGATGTCATAAGCCCCTGACAAAAAGGCCGCATTCGAGGCTGAATTCAGGGATAGATTGCTATTGGAGGTGGTGGTTTCAACTGGTGTCATAACAGAATTATTTATTTCCTATATGTATACGTACTTAATTATATCGTATTGGCAGGCACGATTTATGTACGAATTAACACTGGTATAAGTTACAGTTCCGATCCCCCCAATATGCTAAACTGTGGGGCATGTCGAGAATTGAGCGAATTAAGGCTGTGTTGGAAGACGCATTTAAGCCAACTGAATTGGTGATTGAAGATGAAAGTCATCAGCATGCCGGGCACTATGAGAGTGATCAAGATGAGACGCATTTGGCGTTACGGATTGTGAGTGAGGCGTTTGAGTCGATGTCATTGGTTAAACGTCATCAAGCCATCTACAAATTGCTAAATGATGAGCTCCAGTCTGGGTTACATGCCCTCAAGATCGATGCGCGGCCGTCGGCATAGAAGCGTATTGTGACGATGGTCTATTATTGGCGGTTCTTGGATGCTGATTCGACTCAGTTGGATACTGAACTCGCGCGTGTACTGCCTACTAGCGAGTTTGACGCTTGTGATCGATATAAGACACCTGAGTTGCGGCGTGCAGCACGGGCCTCTCGATTATTTGTAAGATATATACTGTCCCAAGAGCAACCTGATATCTCGCCAGAAGATTGGGTGATTGATCGGGACGAAAACGGCAAGCCATTTGTGTCTGGGCCGAAGACGTTTGGATTTAATATTAGCCATACCGATCGGCTTCTAGTTGGCGTTGTTACTGAGCAAGGACGTGTCGGTATTGATATTGAATCCGTGGATCGACAGATGGATTATCAAAAAGTTGCCAAACGGTTTTTCTCTAGTGATGAGCAGTCGCAATTGGAAGCGGCTAGCGCATCATCATTCGCTGAGACGTTTTTTGATATTTGGACTTGTAAAGAAGCTTATTTGAAGGCTACGGGTCTAGGTCTCCGTGTTGAATTGGACGCTATGTTAATTCCAGAAGGTAGCTGTCACCCCATTCAAATAGAAGATCATATTGGCACTGTTTGCTATTTGTCCGAAGACTCAGATATGGCGCACTCTATCGATCAGCCGATTGCCATGACGCCATTAGATCTACCGCTTCGTTAATAACGAGCTGCTGAGGGTCGACCCACTCCGGTCTACTGTCATCAATATGAGTCAGAATAAGAGGTAGTTCGGTACAGCCCAACACAATGGCATCGAGATCGTTCTCCTGTTGCCAACCAACTAACCAGTCTCTCCATTTACGAATGGTATCGTGGTCTACTCGCCCTTGTTTCTCTTGGCGAATCACAGCCATCACAGCGGCCTGCTCTTCCGGGTTAGGAGATAGCGCCTGTATCTGATTACTTGATAACTCATGATGATAAATATTACTCTTTACTAAGCCTGGAGTCCCCAATATTCCCACTCGCTTACGCTGGTATTGAGTCAAGTGATTGGTCGTCGCACGAATCATATCAATCAACTGTATTCCACTATTTGGAATAACTTCTCTCAGGGCCACGTGAGCCGTATTACAGGGCGCTATGACATGAGTAACGCCGCTCTTTTTTAGAGTCTCTATCCCCATAGTCAGGTGCTGTTTGACGGCTTCATGGGCGCTCCAATCATCCTCATTTAGCCCTTTTAGTATCGCCTGAGAGCGATCGGGCGTATCATTCTTGGAATATAAAATCGTACTGGGAATGGACTGATCCCCTTTATCGGACTTAAACCGGTCAATACAGGCTTTGGTCAATCGGAGGTTGAATATGGCACCCGCCAAAGGACCCATTCCTCCCAAAATCCCAACTTGCTTAGCGTTGATCTAACATTCCCACATTGGGGACCCCGTAGATAGGCTTTTCGGGTCCAAACTTGAGTTTGGTAAAGGGCCGTGGATCTCTGGTGCGCTCATAAGCCACATAGGTCTTGAGATGGTTTTGGTAGAGCAGAATCGCCATTTGGGGGCGTCTACCCACTGGAATATCACCTAAGACAGAGAGCCTTATCGTTTTTCGTGTAAAGAACGTCGCCCAAGTTCGTTGTTCTGACCCCTTCATCATCAAGCAACGAATAGGCTTCTTGTGCTTAAGTGCCAACATTACCGAATAAGGAATGGGCTCCACATCTTGATTCATGATGGCTACGCCTTCAGCCAGCGTAAATTCGGCTTTTAGGTATCGGTCCAAGCGGAACGGTTTTTGTTTGTAATTGCGAATATCATAAAGGGTCTCAGCCGGATAGATTCCCAATGCGTAAAAGGCATAGCGCATCCACCCTTTCGAAAAGAATTGAGGAGGCATTACCGTTATCTTGCGATAAGGCAGTGCCTTAAAAAGAAGAATCATATCGAAGGGATTCATCGAATTAACGATCAAGACCTTATCCTCACAGTCCGCAATAACCTGCTTATCCACCTTAAGTCGAATCCCATTCATAAACAAATAGATCCCCATCGACATTTTCACATAAGCGACCAAGAGTCTGTTGAGTCGTGTTAACTTGGCTATGATCCAAATAAGCATAAACCCAATAAAGAACAGCAACGCAATCGGTAGGCGCTGAATCATTGTTAGTGGGACTAACACCGCACGAATCAATCCAAATAGTAGTCGACTAACTAAAGTGCCCATAAGGGAATCCACTCTGGTTTCAGATATAACGTAACTACTGCTGCAATTAATAAAATCATCGGCCAAATCCGAATAAACCCGATGGCTGTTAACTTCCACGCCAAACGACTAACGCGTTTGGGACGAAACGGCTTAGCTTTAGTGTCCTTGGACATCTATTGATCCCCTTTGTTGGTCGTCTTTAATATAATCTTTCACCCGCTTAGACCGATCCTTATCCTTCCCTGTTGGCTTGGTTTTTACAGGGGGGGTAGCAGGTTTTTTGACCGGTTTCGGCGCGATTGGTTTTTTAGTCTGAATTGGAGGAGGGGTTGGTTTCTTGGGCTCTTTTTCAGGAACGGCCTTCACTGGAACCACATCTACCTTACGCTCAGATATATCCGGCAGGTCTGAGGGAATCCTAACGGCTTCAACCAAGTCAGGTAGTGCGGCCTTAACGGGTCTTATTTGAGGCGTCGGATTAATGGGATCTACCGATTTTGGTGGCTCATACACTGGCACTTTTTCAGGGATTTTTGGCGGCTGTAGATCAACTATTGGCTCTTCTATTACGGGCGATGATGTCTCAACCGGCACCTCAATAGGAATAACACTCTGGGGCTTGAGTTTGACGGCTTTTTTCTTAGGTTTACCAATCGGAAAAGCGGTAATGGCTTCTGTTTCAGTATCAGGCGCTTGGTTGCGAAGGCGTTTCATAAACCCTTGCTGCATTCTTACCTTGGCATAGCCATTGCGTTTGTCATTGCCCAAGCGCCGTATCATCTGCCCTAGTTTGGCGCTGATCTCACCCACCTCCTCGACCTTGTCACCCAAGATGTCCCGAAACTTGGCGATATCTTCATATTCACCACGTTCGACCTTGCCCAAGAGGTCTGCCATCAAGTACTTTAACTGCTGAAATAATGGGGTCGGCAAGAGGGCTTTTAGGTCAGCCATCTCGTCAGGTGTAATTAGTGTTGGGAGCTCATTTGGAGGTTGAGTCATCGGTCTTTGGTGGACTCGGGGCCGCGCCTTTAGCTTTGGATCCTTCTGTTTTCTTGAGGTGATTGGCCATCGCTTGCTTCTCCGCTAATGTGCCGCGAGTATCCGCTTGTCGAGACGTACTAATATCGGACATAGTATCCGTATATTCCTTATTAATCACATCCAGCGATTCCTGCATATCCATGCCCCGTTGCTGTAGTTGTTGGGTCAAATACTCCATTTCCTTATCAATCGTCTTCATGAACAGGTCCTGTTCCTTGCGATTTTTATGCGCGAAGTAGAGTCGAAAGAGATTGCTAACTCCGATACTAACGGCAAAAAAGATAATAAATATTTTAAAAAATAAATCCATGGTAGTTAATCTATTATAGCAAGTTTATAGCGACGAATGGCCTTTTGAATCTTGGGAAGGGTTTTGGCATTCACCCCTTTTTCAATCGCGTTTTTGATAAGGATGGCCGCATTGCGCCGTTGAGCACTTTTGGAACGGGCCATTTTTTGAAGGGTTTCGACAGTATGGGCCACAATGGGCTCGGGGAGTTGCTCAAGGATAGAGATTCCTTTCTCCGGTTGCTGATATTGCATTAGGGTCTTGAGAATGCGAACGATCACTTGCTGACAATAGGGTTTGTATCTCTCAAAATGATCCGCATCAAAGCCAATCAAATAAGCCCATTTTACTAAAAAAACAAACTGCCCTTTGGACTTAATTGGAGTGGTATCTTTCAGTAGTTGGGCATGACGGACCAATGCCTCTGTCATCACTTGTCGCTCCAAAGGAAGTGTCCGGTGAAGCATGGTGATATATGCCTTATAAGGCGTCAGAGGAAGCTCTGGTTTATCTAGGTGATGCAGACATTGGTTAACCAATTGATCGGCACTCTGATCAGAAACAGCCTCTGATATATCCTTAAAAAAGACCCCTTCTATCACGCCATAACGCGAATCCATACGTTTTTCTAAGGTGCTGTAGTCTGGATAATCCAGGGCTCGCAACCCTTCCATCGTAGTGTGTCGAAAATCAAAGTCCAACGCTCTAAGAATGTCGACAATCCGATCCAAAGGAAATGACGTGTAATTAAAGATGTGAACTAATCCCTCTTCAGGAAATCGGTCGTTTCGGCACAACATGGCCACCGCTTCCGGATTACATTTCAATACAAAATGGGTCTGGAGCGCCAAATCTTGACCAAGGGCCTTTATTAACTCCTGAACCGCCTGATCGTCTTGTAAGTCCTCTGTCGAAATCGACTTGGTTTCGGGATCCATGAGTGCGATCAAAAGATCCACATGGGCTTCTTGAAGATTGGTCATACTTATATTCTAATCGTTCCAGCACTAATACCGCCAGCACCATAGCCAGAAATATTCGATTGCGCACCCATATTAAGACTTGATAGGGTTGCTGCCAGACTACCGTATTGACCCTTAAGTGTATTGATATACTCATTTAAATCAAACTTGGTATCAGGTCCTAAGCCGGCAATCTGCTTCTTGGTCTTGATTAGATCTTGTATTACCGCTGGCGTTTCTACTCGCTCATGAGCATTACCCTTCCTTGCTGTTAATCCATCCTCGATATCGGCGTCCATAGTATCTAATCGACTGTCTGAGTCTGGATAGATAGAGGACCCCAGATCCATCACTTGATCCTTCGACGTCATCCCGGCAAGTTCCGTTAATAGTGTCTTGCGATAGACATCGCCTACGATTTTCCGAAGCGCCTTATTATGCATTGGGACTTCCTTCTTACTAGAAGGGTCTATATCGATAAACTCAAGGGTCTGTCCAACCAAAGACTTAGTCGCATCCGCTCGATTCGTTGGGGATTGTGCACTGAGGAACCGCGCATGTAGCTTGCCCATCGTTTCGGCAGTCTGCGTGATGTATCTTTCGGGCATCTTCTGATGCATAACATTCACCAAGTCTCTGGCATTTGGAACGAACTGCGAGTTAAGAATAGTCGCCTCAAATCGATCGGTGCCCAGCTCTTGCTCTAGATCTAGAACCATCTGTGCATAAATATCAGGTCGAGGGGATTCGCCTTCAAGCAAGCTATTCTTAAGCTCTATTAACGACTCAGTATCCACTGTTCGGGCCCCTTCTTGATAAGCATCCGTCACTAATCCGGCCAAGAGATTGGCGCGGGTCGCCCCTTTCATTTTCGTGTTATCCATTTGGCTAATTGTCTGTAGCAGATTCTTTTTTCCCAATTGCGCGGTATCATAATCCGCTGTTCCTTTTTTGGGTTGATAATCCAAAAACTCGCGGGTTAATTTGACCAACATATCCTTGTCCTTGCCTCCTAAATGCTGATGCAGTCCCATCCAAGCTTCGGGGCGTTGACTGGCCATATACTTAATAATCTCAGCGCGACTCTTTAACTTGTCTTCGTCATTTGTTTTGGCATCCCCTTTCGTCGAGATCAGGCTCCAGATCATGTTATAGCTCACATTTCGATCAAACTCTTTGACCGGGAGACTCTCCGCATCTATTTCCTTCGGCAGTTCCGGCAACGAGTCATTCGCGCCCAACAACCCTCTCATTTGATCGGTCATCCCTTCCACACCATCGGGATCTGTCACAGCACTTGCGCCTTCCAATCCAGAAAGGTTTTGGATCAACCCATCTACTGCGGCACCTGTGGCTTCTGCAGGGTCACCTAGAGCGCTCAATGCTTCATTTAATCGTGTTTGTTGTTCAAGTTTGTCCGGTTCGCTAGAGTCCTCTAGCGCCTTGAGCTGAGCTTCTAAGTCTGATCTGGTCGGAACAGCGGTTTCACCCTCCCAAGGCGTGATGTCATTCAAGCCAACATCTGCATCTTTATCTTCAGGCAAGAGTTCATTTCCACTCATCTTTTCAAGCATGCCATCTACTACAACCATCATCTTGGTTGGCGGTGTCGTGGATCTATTAACCCCTGCCTTTCCATGGGCCACTTCTTGATAGTCATTGAGTTTCTTAAATTGGCCTACTGAGTTAAAGTCATTTTTCTTTCGGTCGATATTCCAACTTTTCCATACAGGAGATGTCCACGATTGGCTTTTTTTGTCATAGTCGCCTTGATGATATTCCTTAAAGAACCCTTGAGAATTATCGTTGGTTACGAGCTCTGTTTTGGCTAAGATCATTTCTATCCCACCCATACCTTTGACCATATCAATTGCTTCTTGGCTGCCATTACTCCCATGCATAACCCCAATAAGCTGCCCCATTAGATCTTCAAATGTGGCCTTGTGGTCTTTTCCAACAAGTTCTCGATGAGATGTATTTACGAACTTATCAATATCGGCTTGTTGCTGGGGATCCCCATCCACATACCCTTTCATTAATTGGTGCATGACCGTTCGATCTGATTTGGACATTTTTAATACCGTTGCCCCTAGGCTCTGAATACCTTCTGTGCTTGTCAAAAAACTACCCAGATATTCATAGGCCTTGCTACCGGACTCCTTAAGCGCCGCTGAGAATACCTTGGGCGACTCCTGAGATAGACGAACCATGATGGCTCGTTTGTTAGCATCTGTGAGTTCCGGTGATAACAGCATTTGCTTGAGACGAGTGGTTGACTTCATCATCTGCTTAGACTCACCCAGAATCTCATTAACCTCGGATTCCACGACTCTTGAAATCACCCCTGTTCGTTTATTATCAAGCGCCTTTCCTTCTTGTTTCATCGCAGAGGCCAAGTCTGGTTTTCCACTACGACGCACCGCACTGGCCACGACATCCATCGATCGACCCCCTACTTTTTTGGCCAATTCTTTTAAGATGGGCTCTCCTTTTGGGTTAGTCAGATCCGAACCGGGAACCTTGTCGTTGGGATCAATATTGCTACGACTAATAAGACTTCCTAATCGATTCAAGTCACTCTCAGCCCCACCGATCTCCGGTTGTTTAAGGAGTTGATGAACGATCTTAGTGGCCAAGTCCGCGGCCCGACTAGGCTTACTTGGTAGCGGCGCATCATCACCGGTTAATGATTTCATTGCGGACGTCGTCTCTCTCAATGCACTCTGGGCGCCCCCATCTTCGCCAGACAACGATTGCAACTCGCCAGCCAGTCGACCGCCTTCTTTTGCCGGAGGCGTTGCGCCCCCATCTTGGCCAGACAACGATTGCAACTCGCCAGCTAGACGATCGCCTTCTTTTACCGGAGGCGTTACCCCTACCTTCTGTGAGGCAGATGATTTGGGAGCCGTTTTCTCATATCTCGATTCTCTTTTCGCTATGATATCTGTTAGCGCCTCAGCCTTAGCTATAACCATGCGCAGGTGCTGAGCTGTTAGTTTCGGCATATCCTTAGATGGACTCAATGCGGTTGTGACTTCTGATGACAAAAGCTGTAATAAACTATCTTGTTTATCGGACGGAAAATGATCTAAGCTGGCCTCAACACGTTTGGAAAAAGCAGCAACTTCCGTATTTACTTGGGACTCATAGAGCAGTCCGTCTGTTCCGGGTTTCATCATGTCTTTGGCAATCGTTGTGGCAAAAGACCCTGTCATCATTCCATCTCTAATCAGTTTGTATGCATCAGAGTTGGGAACGTCCTTCTTAGATCCCCCAAAACTTGGGACTTGGTCTTCATTCAATTGATCCATCACTCGCGCTCGAATTTCGGGTGGGGCGCTTTTCATTAATGCCTGAGTGGCTTTTATAAAGTCTTCTTTCGTCCCTGCGGTATTGGTCTGCACGCCAACCAATTCATTCAGATGATCCGTTAACTCTTTGGCAGAAGACCCGGGACTCGGTGCAATAACCGCCCCTCCCATCAATGTCGCTAATGTCTCCTTCACTTGTTTAGCCAGATGCTTTGTTCCTTGATCTACTAATACAGATCCTTTCATTTGGGTAGAATTGCTCACTTGGGTCATCATATCTGCGATGTCGGCCAACGCCTGGTACTTCTTGATCTGACCTTTCTCATCCGATGACTCTGGATTAAGTATGGACCCGGGGTCGTTTTCCAAGCGGCCGGTTTCGACTTGAATACTTCTTAATAGTCCTTCGGCTTCGGCTCTGGGCATTTTTGACATCAAAGCACCCGCGGCTTTCATCGTATTGGCAAACTCCTCTGGTGTTTTTGCCTTACCCATATTTCCTACTATAATGCCTTGGTTATGCGATAACCTGGCTTTGGGATTAAGCTCCGTGAGTGCTCGAGGGCCATCTACGGACTTCCCTTCAAAGGTATTGGCTTGAGCACTTACCGTTTTCATATCTACGACGTCGTTTTCAAACCGTTGGCTCATCGCCATGTTTTCTTGCAGTGTAATCGACGTTCCGGCTCGATTGAATTGCATTTGATCTTGCTGAAAATCCCGTTGATCACTCATAGCATCTATAACGGCTTGGCGATCGGCGTCATCCAATTGACGGGCTTGCTGCTCATATTTTGGATGGGATTCGTCTAGTGGCTCTCTATTTCTCTTATCCGTATAGGCCTGATAGGTCTGCGAAGCTTGAGAGTTACTCGGGGATATCGCCAATCCGACCAACTCATCGCGTACCTCTCTCAGTTCTGTCGGTGTCTGACCATCTAATCCCTGGAGGTGACCAAGTAGGTCTTCAGCCCCTTCACTCTCATCTAGTCGATAACTCATAGCTAGCGCTCTAGATGCCACCGCTGTCCGGAATGTGGCAAAGGGCGTGTTCGTCTTCTGGTCTGAGCCGTTTACAGCCTCACGACCTCCCAAGGCCTTCGCTAAGTTGCTTAATCGAGCAAAGCTTTTACTATCTGTAGGAACACTATCTAGGTTAATGCTTTCGGTAAGTTGTTTAATATCCTTATCACTGAGCTTAGCGAGTTCTCCCTCCACACCTGTGATACTATCGGCGGTTTTCATCAACGAAACGAACTGTTGAGTCTGCTCTAGCTTTTGGCCAGCAGCTGTTTGGACGTTGGTAGCTCGAGCAGGAGTCGACTCTGGCATAAAGAACCCAATCGGTGTCAGAGAGAGGATGTCCAAGCTATTACGACTTGTCGTTTGTCTCGTTTCTGATTGCATCACTTCATTATCCAATACCCCTCGATCAGTAGCGGCCTGCATCAACGAGAGACCTCCGGCGGCATCGGGTTCCCCTGAATGCTGGATTGCCCATTGCTGCAGCGTCGCCATTAATGGTCGCTCTGGAGTAACCATTTTGTTATCCATCCTAACCTCGCTAGGCGTCATCCCCATTGCCAGTCCTAAGAGCTGGATGCGTTGCCCATCAGGAAGCTTCTGAAAATCAGCTCTACTCCCTACTTCTTCGGCACCACCTGATAACTTCGCAATTTGTTTTTCAATTTGCTCTAATCCTCTTTCTCCAATTGTAATTTCCTGATTTAAGGCTTGTTTCGATTTCGCTTCAGACATCGCCATTTTGATTTGATCAACCCTACCTGGCGGTGATTTTTTCGGGGCTTCATTTTGTTTGTGCCTCAGTCCTTTTAATTTGGACTTGCTCGCTTTTTGATCGGCTCTCAAATTATCCATTTGGCGCTGATCGGGTGACATCTGATAGATTTGATCGCTTACGGTCCACATCTGTGCCCTTAATTGCGTTGCTGCGGTGGTATCTCCAGTCTGCTGCGCTTGTTCAAGCTGATCACTAAGATCACCTCTCTCTTGATGCAATTTGTCATATTTAACTTGATCCGCGCCACTCTTAGGAGGCATGACAGTGTCAGAACGCCCACTCCTTATTGTCGTAGCAATACCGTCACGTACTCGATCCTGAAGAGCGGGAGACAGCTTTTCGAAATTGGCGATGGTCTCAGAGGTTTGGGTATATACCAGCTGATCGGCGATCTGGGATTGCATATCGTCATCCCCAAACTTTTGGCTTAAGGCAAATAAATCATTAATAGTATCGGCATTCCCCAGCGTTCTTTTGGTCACATTCGCCAAAACTTCTTTGGTATTAATGGATTGCATCAAGGCTTTTTGTGTGGAATCGGGAATCCCTTTGTGTCTAAGAGCCTTTAATGCCGCTGAGGGCGCTTTTCCGGCCCACTCTTGGAATGTCTTCGTTTGACTTGGTGATAACGGTTGGCTGTCACTATTCACCCCTTTGAAGGTATGGGTAATTAGAGCCGTAACTGTATTAGAACTAAGCTTGCCCAAATTAATAGCATTCCCGGCCAATGTATCCAGAACAGCAGCTCGCTGTGTCTCTTGAGCCGTCCCGTCAGTCACACTGAGGAATCGGTCAATCACCTCGGGTCGAGACTTGGATATTTGGATCAATGACGCTGATAAGGCAGCTGTCGGATCTTGAGGCGCCACTTGGGGCGCAAACGGATCTGGCGCCGGTGCGCTTGCCTTGTCTACATTATTAGATTGGGCTTGAAGCAGATGATGAAGACTCTCCGGACTAGCTTGGGCCAGCACTTCATCCATATCACCATCACTAATTGCCTCTTGTACCGTTGGGTCTATCTCTATCATTTGCGCTAGCGTATCCGTCGCCAATGACGATTGTCCGCTATCCGCCCCCGTCACCTTAGCTAAGAGTGCTGCTCGAGCCGCCCGGTTCTTGGGGGTCAATACCGTTTTGGGATCCATTTCTGGAAGAGCGTCACTCGACTCTTTTGACATCAATGCGTTCACTTGGTTCAGATCCAGAATAGCCACTACACTGCCAAACCATACCCCTCTGTCAGAGTCCGTTAAATTAGCGGCCAAACCGATTACTTTGGCTTGGTTTGCTGAAGGTAAATTAGCAAAGGCTTCTCGGAGTGCGGCTTTCCGCTTGTTGCGTTTTTCTGACACCTCTTCTATCTCCTCGTCGAGGTCGTCATGTAGGCCTTCTCTAACAGACGTATTTAGTGTTAACCCTTTAGCCACTTTATCAATCACTTCTCTGAGTACATCGTTGAATAAATCCATATTCTCAAGCGCTGCGGGTAATTTGTCTGTCGCTTCTTTTAGTCCCTCAGCTATGGCTTCTTTAACTGCTTTTCTTTCTAGAATATCTGAAATCAAACTCTCGGCTTTTCTATCCAGGGAATTCATTATGCTGGCTCTGTTTTCGGGAGACACTTGATTCGCTTGATCAAATACAGAACGCGCAGAGTCACTGGTAATCGTATCCAGAGCCCCGCCTAGTTGGGACCGGGCGGCAAAAATAACTTCTACTTCCTCACGCAACTCTTGCGTTTGCTCATCCGTATATAGGTAATTGAGTTTGTCTATGTCTTTTAGCTTCTTTTCAAATGTGGCCTTATCCATAGGGGTCCCTGTGGATACGTCATGCTTAAGTTGCTTAAGCGCAGTCTGGGCGACATCCGCTCGCAATGATTCATTGAGTGGTGCCGTTAGCACGCTGCCAAACGCATCGTCACCTTTTTGAGTAAGATTTAGAATCACCTGTACCGCCCCAGCATGGCCGCCTCTGGCCAATTCCCTCATCTTACCCACCGTTTTCTCGGCACCTGCCTTAACATCCGGTTGATCTGAGTGGAGATCATTATGTAATCTCTTGGCAGCTTGTTCTGGATTACCTGCAAGGACCGCTGCCCCAGCTAGTTTGCCTTCTTTGATTAAAGAATCCGCTTTGCCGACTACTTTTTGGGTAACCTGTCTCAATGCCTTAGCGAACTCGCCATCCGCGCTAATAAGCGCTTTCATGTCAGAATTATTCTCTAAGAGCATGCGTATTTCACCAAGTTGTGTTTCGGGTAATCCACCTTTTAATTGGAGATTCGAAAGGTGATCCAAGACACGATTCTGGGACTCTTTATGTTCTTCGGCACTTACTATTGTGGATTCGTTTTCGGTCTCTAGAACCGTTTCCTTTAGTTCGGTAAGCAAGTCAGCTATTTGATCCCTTGTGATACTTTTATCCGTTCCCGTTATGGCCCCCATCCGAGTGGTTGGCCCGGTGCCTAACTTCTCACTCGCTTTGACCAGCCTCACCCGCTGAGTCGTTTTCGCCAAGTCTTTTTGACTTAGTATGGTGTCACCAGTGATAATCAGCGTCTCTCTGGCTGTATTCTCAATACTCGTTAATTGAGGGCCCAGATTAATTAGAGCACCCTGCGCATCAGTATCACCACTATCAGCTGCTACTTGCAACTCGGCACTATATGATTGAGTGGCCTGGAGAAGCGCACTATTCATGTCTCTTACATTTGCTTGGAGCTCTCTACTTGCAAACGCAACATTTTGGAGTTGTTGAACATATCTACCTAATTCTTCGAGCTTCTCTCCCTGCTTAGTCGGATCGCCTTCACTTAAATAACTTGCTGTAATTTGATCTTTCAGATCATTCTGTAAGGCCACGTTATCGACTTGACCCTCTACCATAGAGTCGTTTTTGGCCTGAGTCATGACCTCATTGAATATAGTTATAGATATACCAGTTTTGAACCCTTGTAGCCCCGATCGAATATGTTTGTTGTAGGCAGCCGCTGTATGTTTAGGGAGTCCCGCCAGCAAGGCATCTTTGACTACTCGATTGGGCGAGTCCCATACCATCTCGATCGCAGTCATAACTCTGAATATTCCTTTTTCCTGAATTGTTTCAATGGCAGTAGGCAGCATATTCGGATGCTCAGTGAGGTATGTCCCGATTTGTCCCCCTAGACGTCCGATTTCTCCTTTCTGAAGACTATTGAAATCAATCTTAGTATCCATAGTCTCTAAGACCTCAGCAAATACAGCTGAGCGTTGATCGGCGTTGGGAACGCCATCTAAGAGTGATAATACAGACTGAACTGATTTTCCAGCGGTATCTGCACTGCTATCCACTTTAGTCATCATCTCCATAAGTAGCTTAGCGCCCTCTTCTGGCTCGCCTGATGCCAGAACATTACTGAGTGCTTGTCGCATACTGGGGTCTTTCAAGGCGTCGGTTACATTTTCCTTAGACATAGTCCCTAGAGTCACACCAACCTGAGCATTCACTTGTAAGGTTTGCATCACTTGGGCTTCGGCCCCTAAACCGTCTGCCACGTCAGATACAAACGCGACAAGTGCCTCTTCAGCTGTTTTGATTTTCCCTTCATCCTTAGTAGCTATAGCCGCCTTCAAGTTGTCTTTCAATCCTTTTAGTGTGTTTTCGGGTTTTGTTTTATCACCCTGCGTGATCTCTAAGGTGTCAGGCAGTTGCTCCATAACCATTTTGACAACCCATTGAGCTTTGGTAATTATCCTAGCGGTATCCCCTGTTGGCTTCTCCTTTAAATGAGTACTAATGGTCCGAGAGAACTGATTCTCCTTTAATCCTTCAATGGTGTTTCCCCTGCCCATTTCCATGAGGAGGGCATCGTTTATCCCGCCTTGGTTGGCGTAAAGGATGTCATTAATGGTTTGGCCTCGTTGATCCATCCCTGGTCTTCTTTCCCCACTAGGATCCTTACGGGGATCGCCCGCTGAGTCAGACACCGGCTGGCTATCCGTTCCCATGAGGACCTGAGGGGGTAAAGCCCGTTGCGTTACACGATACAAGTCTCTTATAAACGCCTTACTCTTCGGATCCAACTTGGCCTTGGTCATATTGGTTTCTAATTTAACTTCTTCTGCATTCCGATCCGCCGGATTGAGCTTGAGTAGCTTGCTCACATCGATTAGAGCGGTTCCTTTTCCTGCTACATCTAATGCTTCGAGCATCTCTCTGAGGTTATTTTCTACTACAGTTTGATGATCGACTTGATTTTGAACCGCATCTTTTAAGCCTTTTTCAAACTCAGCCTTCAGATCTTGCGCTTCTTTTAGCTCTCTCGCTGGGGCGATTGCGATTTCATTTTCACTTAACTCTTTTTCATTGGCTTGAATGGTGAGGTCGATCATCACTAATTCGTGACGCTTACTATCCAACACCCCTTGATCCAGTTTTTGTTTCTTCTTTTTCATATCGGCTAGAAAATGGTGTGAGTGACTTAACTTAAGATGTTCGCCCTTCACCTCTACCTTTTTATCACCTCTTTTTTCTGCTTCCTCATGAGCTTCGATTTCGGTGCCTAACGTCTCTAGTCCCTTCCCTAGCTCGGCTATCTGCCCAACTAGTGCCTGTCTGGCCTCTTTAGACTTGGGAAGGCTGGCCTGAAGTTCTTTGACCCGTTCTATGGCCTTGGCCTGACCGTCGTCATCACCCTCTGCGCTTGCCGCCGCTCCATCCAACTTAACTGAGATCTTCGACAGTCCCGCTTGGAGCTCTGCTTCTCTTTTGCGTTCATCTCTTAGAACACCGGCGCTCTTATTAATGGCATCGACATTCTTTAATACCGCGGTTCTTTTCTCTGGGCTTAGCCCGTCCAATTGCTGAGAGCGTTTCTTAGAGTCATCGAATGATTCTGAAATACCCTGCTCGGGCGTTATTATAGGAACAGCGTCTGCAGGAAGCCCCATTTCTCGACTTACCCGAGCAACTGCGTCTCGTGTTTGCTTATCGACTTCACCAAATCCCGTTAAGTTTTCTTTCATGGCGCGATTCAGCTGCTCGATCACCCGCTGTTTGTCATCCACAACTCCGTCATCCACTTTGTCGCCGCCTTTTCCTCCTTTATTAGAAATAATATTAATCAGCGTCTTACGCCCCTCTTCATTGATACTATCCCCGGAATGAATAAAGAGCTGCAGTGCCGAATCTATTTGAGCCGTGCGTTGTTTGCTTTTACTATCAGGACCCTTAGCCGATTCAATTTGCTCATTGGTCGACATTTCCCACGCTTTGAGTTGATCTGTAAACCGTTTCTGACCAGAGCCTGTATCTAGGTGGTCTCTCATGCCCCCAAACCGGCCCAGTTTCTCCGTTTTGGCCGCCTGTTTAGCCCCTACCCTAGATCGAAGCTGCGCATAGCGCTTAGCCGTGTTTACACCGGTACGACTCCCATCACTCCCTTCTTCTGGAGAGTTGGTCATGAGTTGTCCAAAGGATTCTCTAAGAGAGCTTCTCGTAGTATCTGCTCCCCTCATCTCCTTCACCATCTCTGAAACAGCTGACCATCCTCTTTCGCCTGCGGCATTCAATATTCCCAAGACATGTGAGCCGTCACCTTCTTTCTCCATCTGTTCCATGAATGTTAGGGCATCGTTGGCATTGAACTTACCATCCTCGTCAGTGAAGGTGTCTCTTATCATCTGAGCACTATCCAAGGCTGAGTCCATTGGCCGAGCCGCTTGATCGCCAGAGCCCATTAGGGATTTTGCCCCGACGGACTGAAGGGCGGCGCTATTAGATCCAATCATGTCAGTAATCAGATCGGCGATATCATCTGTTCGGTTGTGATAGAACATTGAGGTGGCATTAGATGAACTTTCGATTAACTGACTCGCCAACGCTTGTCTAAGCCCCTCACTCTTCTCTAGTCTGTCCACAATAAGTTCCATTCCTTTGAGAGGTCCTTTTGTCCCTCCTTCTTGGTTGTCTTTGTCGTCTTGATCGCGTCTATTCGTCCTATAATCGTCTATGGCCTTATTTCTGTTCGCATAGAAATCATCATTATCGTCTTTATTCGCAATCATCTGTCCTGTCATCACTTGCGCAGTAAATGCATTAGCGTTATACGACAATTTGGATTTGCCACTCTTTCTATCTACCCCACGACCTAGTTGTGCATCCATATAGGCGGTGCCTAGCTCTGACACTGTACTTGGCATGTTATACAGAGCCGATGGAGTTTTACTCATTCCATCTAGTAGTTTGGCGAGAAGAATAAACGGTATACCAATAGTCCCTTTTGCAGCCATTGTTGCCGCAGCTCCCATTCTTTCTCCGATAGTTGCAGGGGTGTCTTCCGTCCCATCAGATGTTCCAAATACCACATCGGCATTTTTTCCAAAGTTAAAATTACCAACAGTATCCCCTAACAGTGGGGCTTTCTTTTCACCTGCGTCAATCTTGGCTTTGCTATGAAGCTCCTCATCTATCCCCCCTAGAATCTGCATTTGATCATTCATGTCTGCAATTAACCCCACCAACTTATCCGCTTCTGCCGGAGTCAGAGTCTTAGCATCCTTCTTCGCAAGCTCCTTTATTTTTCTACTAGTCGCCTGGGAGTTTGTAACCACACCTTTTAATTTATCACCGACCTTCTGAGCGGCCTCTTTATCCAATGACTTATTCGCCTTTCCTTCTAGACGACTGACATTCGTGGCAATGGTCTTTTGGACATTGAGTTGTCTGACCGTAGGGGATACCTTTTTGCCAAATACGGCCCCGAGAGCCGTATCGAAGTTATCTCTAAATACGCCAAATTGGGGGCCATCCTCTCCCGTCCCTTGATGGGCTTGAGCCGCAGTTTTTTGGGCCGTCTCTATAAGTACCTTGTTATATTCTATATTGCTCTTTCTCAGCGCAGCATCTCTCCGCTCACCCGCTTTCTTAGGGGGTACGCCTCTCGCTATATCCCGGTCATACAGTACCCCAGCCGTTGCATCTGCAGCGGCCTTACTTTGTCCCGCTTTGACGTGTTTTTCGCCTACGTTTAGCATGGCACTGCCATCCTCTTTTCTAAGAGTCTGAAGCGCTGCCTTGATATCATTCGCTATATTACCCACTATGCCCTGAATGGACTTGGAGATCTCTTCTTGGGCTTTTTTTAGAAATTGGATATTGGCTAATGATGTAGAGGCACCGGCTTTCATGGCCTTTGAGGACATAAGCACACCTTCGAGACCTTCTAAGTCATCACCATATTCGGCCTCTTCGCCTTCCATATCTTCTTTGGTGTCCTTATCTATTTCCTTGAGGGTTTGTTCGAAGAAGATGCTCTCTACGATACCCATAGCCATCGTAATAAATTTATCAATGTTCCGCCTTAAGAAATGGCCCCCCATTTGGGCAAACCCTGCCGCTTTTTGAGGATCACTCAGCATTTCTGTCGCCTTGTCATTCATACTATCTTTCATTTTGGTGACTATGCCACGTTTATCTTCTTCACTAGAAACCGGTGTAGCGTCTGAGCTGCCGCCCGCATCACCTGTATCAGCAACGACCGCGGTATCTGGCGATGAGGCAGCGTTGGCTGCGGCTTGAGCAGCGTCTGGGGTGGCATCTAGTACCTCTGCTGGATCCAATGCATCACCATCAGCCCCTAGATCTGACCCGCCTTCAGCCGCATTTGCTTGAAGGTCACTTGCCTCAGACGAACTAGTTGGTGCCGGAGGAGGCGCCGGTGGCGGCGCTGATGGATCTATATCTGCAGCTTCGACCTCGAGCGCGTCTTGGACTTGTTGGGCTTCTTGCTTGTGGATTGGTTTAGCGGGTTTCCCACCATCACTATTGGATTTGGATTTTCTAAAATAATCTCTTAATTTTTGAAAGCCTTTCTTTACCTTGCTAGCTACGCTTTTAAGAGTCTTCTTGATATCAATTTTTCTTGCACTTTTGATGGTTTCTTTGATGACTTTTTTTGTAAACTCTACAGCCTTTTTAATACCCTCTTTAATTTTTCCACCTGCCCATCGGGCTAGTTTTACGAGCTTTTTTCCTAAAAATTTTGCGGTTCTAAACCCTACTACAGCGATAACTTTAACCAAGTATGCTATCGCTCTAAACGGTGCTAAAAAGGCGCCAAGATATCCCCCTCCACCAAAATTAGGCGGTTTAAGACTTATTGCATTTTTAGCACTCTTACCAGCCTTCTCACCTTTATTTGCCTTATTCTTACCCTTCGCTTTATTACTCTTCTTAGCCTTACCCTTCTTGTCGGCCTTAGCACTCTTCTTGGCCTTGGCAGCCTTTTGGCTAGCTCGGGCCTTTTTGAATTGGGACTTAGCACTCATCATCTGAACGACCAATTGGACTAGGGCCATCATTGCGGCTCGGCGATCCGCCATAATCTCATTACTCCGTCCGGCGATATCACCCAATCGATCAAACCGCGACCCGATCATTTTTTCTTTGATCCCTTTGACGGTGTTTTGGAGGGATCCCATACCCGAGCTAAAGGACTGTCCCGCGGTGGTTTGTCCGAGATCCTCGGCTAGGCTTTCGATAAACTGGGCGCGACTCTGAGCCACCTTTTGCGTGGCTTGGAGCGCAGTCATTCGGGTTCGTAACTTCTTTAATGCCTTAAACTTTTGGCGATGATCCACCGATGTTCTGGAATACCCTACAAATCTAGAGAATCCATTATTGTTGGTTTTACGGAAGTTCCTTTGATTTTCTGCTTTGCGTTTTTTTCGCTTGGCGGCTAATCTTTTCTCTCGTTGTTCTTCTGTTTCATTTGGATCGACTTCTTCATCCTCTTCGGCATCCGTTGCAGGGTACTGAATCTCATTATCCGAAAAGAACCCGGTCATGGTGTTATAGATTAATCCCCCCAAGCTATTGGTCATCGATAGGGCGACACCCATGGCAGGCAGGGCTGCTGAAGAAACCTTACTCGCTATTGCACCTAATGCCATTGTTCCTGCCGCTAGGATGCCTTCTAATACCGCCTTGTCATAGGTTCTATAGGTCTGATATTTAAGGTCGTTAGCTTGGGCCTTCGTTCCTTGCCATTGGCCAATCATACTGTGTTGCTCCATGAAATGCCCCGCCATCGTCATACCTTCAGAGGAGTTAAACTGCATCGCATCATTCCCCATTGTGGTGATTCCCCCCACCTTGGCACCAATACTCTTAAAGTAATTAGACCGTGCCGCACGAAGGACCTCTCGTAGCATTTCTGCGATGACGCGTTTCTCTATCCATTCCAAAAAGTCATCCGTAAATTGTCGATCTTGGACCCTTCCTTTAATAACAGTTGGCGTATTATTCCCCCCAATGATTAACATCCGACTGCCATTCTCAACCAAGTTACGGCGATAGGACTGGAACATTAAATACTCTTCAATAGAGTCGGTCGCCTCGGAGTCGTCTACATGAATCCCCTGAATAAGAGCCCCATCACCCACCAACTGAGGGTTAGTGACATAGTAATCATCCACTAACTCGTCAAAGGATTCATTGTCTTTGACATTACCGTCTCTAGTTCTATTTTCGGTAGATCTGCCATTATCGTGGGCATAGTCATCGCCATCGATGTTTGCTTTAAGGGAGGCGGTATCACTATCGTCACCCAGCTTGCCAATCCAGGTGGTCTGCATCTCCGTCCAAGCCATGTTGGAGCCATAAGGAACCGTAGACTGATTGCCTTGAGCAATCGTTAATGGATTAGTGGAAGCCCCATCATATCGGTTCCGATAATCAATCAGTGTCCCGTCACCCAGTTGGGACACTTCGTCATCAAAGTCCTTATAGTCTTTAATGTAATAGGGTCCGTGAGGGATATCTACAAAAAACATTAAGGTTGCCGTGGTCATATTCTGGAGGGCTTGGACCATAGGGAGTGCCCAAGGAGCGCCCAATACTGCCGCTATCGACGCTAATCCAGCTAGAATTGACCAAACTGTAGTAGAGGCGAAGTTAATAATGGATTGGGTGCGCAGACTTGCTACTTGGGAGTTATTCCAATTGGCTTCTTGTATCGAACTAAACACCGCCGTCATGGCCGTCAAAACCTCAGTAGTCCGGCTAAATTGGGATTCAAATATTTGACTCATCCCCGCCGTAGCACTGCGTTTGGGGGTGTCACTTAGTCGAGAGGCGATGGTGGCAACCCAGTCCACTTTTATCTTGATCTTCAACATCGAAAACCGCATCCTCTGATGGGTCTTGGCCAGTTCGTGTTTCATAAACTGAAGCATCGGCATATCGACCACTTTTCTGGAGCTATTACCACTATCAGATATGGATCGCAGGTTATACCCCAGATCGAATATATTCATCATGAGGTTCTTTTCTATATATTCGTTATCCAGTAGGTCATTTTGGTCATTTACAAAAAAAGCAGATGAGGTCAGCCTACTTGCTGATCCCCCATACAAATCGTTATTAATCCCAGAAAACCCCGATCCAGAATCTGCAGACACAAATGTTTCATCCGTACTCGTTTCCTCACTTGTGTTTTGGGAAACGGGATTGGCATTAATGATACCTCGAGGGTCTGTGGGGTTCCCGAATGGAAACTTGCTGTTGATATTCCCCATCGCACTATCAACATCGCCCATCATATTGCCGGTCACACTGGGTTGCGAATTATCGGGAATGGATACGACTTCCTGATTGCTACCCGGGGGATCATTCGACAAGGACGGGTTAGTCACTGTAATCGATGAAATCCCATATTCGATTTGCTTTGAGAGCGGCGTCGTAACCATGGGATCTCCATTAATAGGGATCATCTCGATTCGCCAGTTTCCATCATTCTGATAAACATTATGTTGGTTGCCACTACTATCGGTTAACTTATAGTCTTTGGGCCCTTTGGGAATCGGTAGAATAAACTCAAAGGTGTCCTTTAGGAAATTAATGTCTATGGGGGGAGAGCTACTGAAGGGATTAAAGAAGTTGGTGTAGTAGTTATAGAGGTCATCATTCGTGATGCCATCTTCGAAGACTGCTCCCTCATTCGTAGTCGTATAAGTAGCAGTAAAGAAGTTGCTAAAACTTAGCTCGTCTTCGTATCTCTCTAAGGTGCTGAGGGTCCCGGTAGCGGGGTCTGTATCGGTGTTATCCGTCCCATCCATCACATAGTCTGTGGTCCCGTCGTTATAGACCGTAAACACATGACCTACGGTCCCGCCAGCATTGGGGGTTAACTCTCCCGCATAGAGTTTGATGTTGGCTTTGGAGGTGGAATACGCAATTCCTTTTTCTTCTTCTAGGGCTCTCATTAATAGACTGGCCTCTAATAGCGCAAAATCCTCACAATCCCCGCCGCCATCCGTAATGGTTTGGTCTACCGTCTTCCAGACGTCGCCTGTGGTCTCACTACTATAGGTATAGCCTTTAACCCCGCCACTTCTGACGAATGCGTGTACATTTTCAGCGATTTCCAAATCTGTACATCCTGAACAATCCCCATACTCTGCAGCCCATTCGTCATAGAGATCCGAGATTGGACTCCCATCACCTGACACGCCTGGATCAATCAACTGAGGTGCGAGATTATAATCAAATCCAGGCCGTTTGTAATCGATCAACTTCATAAAGTTTTCTTGAGAAGAGGCTCTTTTATCACTTGCCCCCTCTTCAGAGATAACATCCATTAGATTCTCTCGCATTTCTTGAGGCGTATTTAACGCCGTAGACATTTCAATTGCCGCCGCAGTGACATCCGAAACGAGTCCGATTATGGTAGATACCACACCTATTACTCCCGTAACGACTTTTGAAATGGGCTCCGGCAAAAGCGCCGACGCAAAAAGGAAGATTGCGCCCACAATCCCTGTCCAAATACCAATTGATTTTGCAACACGTCTTGCGGTATTAGCTAATTTAAAATGGATGAGCTTATGGCGTGTCCACTCATTGTTTAACTGAATAATCTTTTGGGTATTGTTAAGGATATTACTGTAGCGGAGCGAGTCCAATGCGGTGCGACTCTCAAATGTCTGCGAGTCCACATCCAATCCTTCGTTGTTACCACTGGCTAAGCTATCCATCTGCTTGGCAATGGCATTGATACTTTTGGTGATATTACTATGAATGTAATAGAACAACCGCGTGACATTAAACCGGTCTACCATTGCCTTATTCGCAACGACCAGGGTATCCCATTTCATGGCTAGAAATGGTGCATTTGTTGCCCCTGACCCAGCGCCACCTTGGATCGTGTATTGCGGTACTTCACTATCATTTCGACCACTCCGGAACCGACCACTCAACTCTATATCATCCACATTGTTTCTCGTTGACATATTGTCAGAGAAACTCCTCGTTCGATCATAGTCCATGTAATCCATCATTAGATCGGTGGTGGCCATTTCTCTTTTGCTAATCCCCGATTGGCCATATTCGGCTAGCCAACCGTCCATATCGGTACTCACTGCGGAGGGATTCGATAGTCCCCCTATTTCGCCACTATAGATAGGAGTTAGCTCACGTTCTAGTGAATCAATACGTGCGACTTGGTCTTTATGGTACTGTTCCGCGAAGGGGATCTCCGCTTGGGTATAAGGAACGATTCCTTCATCTGTCATCGTGTTATCTACTGCCGTCGCCTGGTTGGCTAGGGAGAGTACCCGCTTATCATCCCTAGTCGCTTCGGATAAGCCATAAACAGGATCGTATCCAGCAGAGATTCTTAATGCCACATCATGGGTTCGGCTAGTGATGGTAGGAATCGGATTAGCTAACTGCCATTCATCTATCACATTAACAGGCGTTGCTGGCGGATCCCCATATACTGCCTGAAGGTAGACTTGCATTGCCACTGTGCCATTGTCAGTAAACTCTGGATCAGGCACCCCACCGACGCCTATTTGGGCCTCTAACCCTTGTAGAATCGTTAATTCCTCCGTCGTCAAATTCGCACCAGCCAACCCTGTCCCTTCAATCACACTGGAATCGATCCGCATCATAATCCCCGGAAGGTCGCCATCGGTATCATCTTCTAAGTTTTGCTCCACTATTTCCTGAGACGCTTCCGCCAAATTTGTCATTTCATGGACCTGGTTTGTGGTTGTAAATTTAACACCAAATAACCGCTCTAGAACCGGATCTAGTTCTAGTTCGGGGGAGGGATTCACTGTGCTGTAATTGGCATCCATGAAGGCTTTTACCTCTGTAGCACTGATTGTTGTCTCCGACTCTTGAATACCTTCTAGTTTTCGGAAGTCATTTACCGTGGGCGTGATATAGGTGTCCCAGAGAGTGGCTGCATCGCCAGCAAATATAGTATCAATCTGTGCCTCAAAGGCGGCCTTCATAGTTAGTTCATCCACTGGAAGTGCACCGTGATTGGTTTGAGCCTCAATCCAAGCCGCATCCCATAGTGATGCCTTGGCCGCTGCACTTGCTGCCGTCAGGTTTTCACCCGTATATCCTGCACTTGTTGTTAATGTTGAATAGTCGACGGCTGCGTTTTCGGTATCTGCCCAGTCGATAATAACCAACTCTTGAGCACTCTCAAATTCTTTTTCAGCTTGGGCGTTTTGATACGCTTCCGCTTGTTCTAGTACTTCATCGTCCATCTCTAACGAGGTGTTCATGAGGCTCCGTATATTGGCAGTGACATCACGCTCGGGAAGGGTGGCTTTTTTACCATCCCATTCCATTAATTTGTAGTTATCCATCATTAGGCTATCGAATCGTTGCCCGTGTTTGATAATGTTTCGTTTGAATGACCTTACTGCCTCTGAGTTGTTGGCCAGTGCATTTCCGTTGTGATCAAAAAGGGTGAAGGTATTCATAAACCCATCGACAACGGTATTGTTGTCCGTATCCAATCCATCAAAGGCGTTGGGATTGATCGTCCCTAGGCTTTTGTCTTTGAAGTACGTTGCCTCATCCAATTGTGCAAAGATATCACTCGTAGTGACCCAATCATCTGCGCCAGCGCCTGTTTTGAGATAACCTGCGGTTTGGCCAGCGACGACCTCTTCTCGGTTGATTACCAAGTCCAAGAGATCCTCTTCTCTCAGTCGATACTTCCCATCCCCATAGTTTAGGTTATTGGCATAATCACTCTCCATCTCGAAGAACTTATGGAATTCTAGCCCTTCTTCATAAAAGTACTGATACGCCGCGGAGCTCTTATAATCGGTCTTGTCATAAGTCGCTAGAGTTCCATCAGTGCTTCGGGCATAATTAGGGACTGCGCTGTTGCTAGACTTGGCATCAGATCGTCTATGCATTAGGTCTATTTCGTTCTGTGTGGCCGCTCTTGTTGATTCGACTGCGGAGATTAATACCCCATCTGTATCATAACCATAGGTTGTCTCATTGACCTGGATAGAGGGGTTGTACCAGGACATATAATAATCAAAGGCATCCACATCCACTATGGTCTTCAGCTTGCCATCAATATCCGGATCGGGGTCACTATAAAAGGTATAACCAATTTGTTTTTGGGTATCTGCCTCGATTTCCTTATCCATGGTACTCGTTCGTTCGGCCCACCATTGAGGTTGGTGCAAGTTAGTTCCCGTTGCATCACTTTTGTATCCGGCACTCAGTGCGGCGGCACTAGGAGTAAGGACTTCTGCCCGCTGGAACCCTTCTCGAATTCTAGAGGTTACGGCGAAATATTCGGCATTCAGAATTCGCATAAAATATTCTTTATTTATCGTGCTATCATCCGCAAAAAAGATGTCATTTAAGCCATGAACCCATGTACTAAACTTGCGCTCAATGGCCTTCGAAAAATCTTGATACACGGCCGAGTTATGTTCCTCCCATGTCTCAATGAACAAGTTGGTAAATATGGTGATCTCTTCTATCTTGCGTTGCTGCGCTGTCTGTACCGTTCGGATGAGCTGCGATCTCCCCTTAATACTTGGGTCGGGACTGTTATCATCAGCCATTTGAGAACCTATCCAGTTATAGGAATTGGCCAACGACATTTTGACACTTAGCATGTTCATTATAAGTTGATGAGAGTTAAGTAGTTTTTGGTGATCTCTATTGATACGGGCATAGTCATAGACCACATATCCTGAGTAGGTCTGGCCTTTATATTTGTTCATACCTGTGGCCGTTAAGTTCTGGCGCATCTCATCAAACTCCATCTCAAAACGCATCCAATGAACCTCCTCATCCGTATAAGCCGCATACCAGCTTTTAGCACTCTCAACGGAAGCGAATTCAGTGACTACCACCGGGGCAGTTGTTCCGGTAATCGCATCTTTGATTTCGTTTAGTGTGAGCATCGTCGTTGCACCAACTTGATCTATAAATTCTTCGAGATACCCTCCTAATTGGTCGAATATATTTCCACCTCCTGAGCTAACCGGCGGAGTCGTCTGTGCTGTAGAGGTGACCGTCGCTTTGAACGCTAATGCGTCTGCGTAGAAGTCACTAAAGCTCTTCTCGGGATCCGTCGTGTAGTTCCCACTGCCATCGGGGTTTTCATAGTTACCGGTCATCAAGTCCAGGAGAATATCCATATCACTCACACTACCGCCCGCCGCATCTACGATATCATCGGAAACAGTATTCATATTTCCTTGAAGCCAAGCATCCCAGTTCGCCGCAATGCTCATGTCTAAGGATGTCGTAAAGTTAAGTAACTCGGCCTTCGATACATAGGATGTGGATTCGGTTTGTGAAAAGCTAATGTACTCTACGAAGTTATAAGTAGCCTTGAATGTATCGTATAAAAAAGTATTCTTGGCGGTTGCTGATAATCCGTCTAGTTTGCGATTGTCTGTGGCATCCAGGACCCACTCGTTGCCTTGGGAATCTGTAAACGTCGTTACGGTATGTCCCAGAGTTGGCTCAGCGACACGTAACTTGCCCGCTACAACCGTCACTGTTGCAGCAGAGTCTTCGTATCCTGCTCCTTTTAGGGCGGCGATCAAGACACTAGATTCGACAATCGTTAAATCCTCACAATCCCCGGATCGGTGAGCGATAGTCGTTACTACTTCGGCCCAGTTCTCTTCTTGGTCCTCCACATACTGAAAGTTGGCATCATCAATCATAAAGTTATGAACTTGAGTTACGATTTCTTCTTGGCTTAAGCCTGTCACACCACTCTTAAATATCTCGTTTAATAAACGCTGTACCGCAGGGGACTCGTCCTGAATATACGCATTAGCATTTTCAAAATCGATGCTCGTCCTCGTCCGTTGGACATCAGCAATATCCTTATCGCCATAGAGCCGCGTCATGCTGATGACTTGGTCCGACTCATAAGGCTTACAGGTGGCGCAGCCCGGGATCAAGGTTTGTATCTTGCCTTCTTGGTCATGAAACAGAACACTCGCTTCGTACTGGTTCAAGATCGTCTGACACTCGGTACTACAAATCGAGGCGCCCTGCGCTTCGTTCCCGGTCTTATTGGCAAACTCTTTTAGCAATGACGCTTCGAAGTTAACAAACGTCCGCACCAGTAGCTTGCTCTCTAATACCCAGTTCTCAAGGTATCCGTGGATGGCCACTCCGGCTTGTTTCAGTGACATGGCGGAAGTAAGGGTTCCGTCCTTGAACAGCTGAGTCACCGTGTCTGTCGTAAAGGCATGTGTGGTAGTCACATCATCAACAAACGCGATAGATAACTCTCTCCAGAAGGCATCATCTTTGACATCGACTTGATCGAGGGCACGGGGGGTGAGTGCCGTTAGGTCTAGTCGATCTTCTATTTCTACATGACGTTGGAGGTCTTGATCTAAGGTTAACTGGAGCTCGGGCGCTAACGTGTTATCCAAATTGCTTGGATTGTTGCTTACCGGTCGAAACTGGTTATTTAGCTCCAAATTAATACCCCCTTACGGTCAAAGCAGCTAGTAATGGGGTTTAGGGATTGAGCATACCCTTAATTACGCTCAATTCTCCATTACCGGCTCTATACTATATATCGATCAAAAAGCCCCATAACTTTGTACCTAAAATGAGTGTTGTGAGATAGGTATTCGTTTCAGAGCCAGGGTATAGACTAAAGACAGGCTGGGGGCCTCTATTTTACACTCAATTTCGTTCAAATCGGGCTGTTATCTGAGATATATTATTTTTTGTTTCGAAGGTCTTTAATCTACTTCTCAGAAAAAAAGACATGTCCAGATTTTTTAATTATTTCTCTGGATTAACCAGGCTATTATTGGGTAATTCATCCCCTTCAATATCATTTCCTATCTCGGTGGAATTAATGGTTTGAGGAAGGGTATGAAGGAACTCAGAGGCGCGTGAAATAACCTCGTTACTGACCTCAAAATAGATTCTTTGTTCATCTTTGTCGAAGCTATCAAATCGACCTAGATCCCGGCCGAGCACCTTCAGATTTTCGTGAAACGCAAAAAATGTCTCTCTTGCTTGCCCCAACACTCGATAATCTTGATCATTGATCACCGTTTTATAGGTGTGAATTTTTCTAAAAAAGGATTCTAATTCATCGTAACTCACCTTGTATTTGTCGGTGATTGCTTTTAGTTTTTCGTGGATTCCCTGTCGGATGTCTTTTTCAGTCGGGCGACTCATTCGGTATTAGGAGTTCACCGCTGACGTGAATGACGTTAGCATCTTGTTGATCATCGTTAAGGCCGATTGCACAATGTTATATCCCCGTTGCAGCTGAATCCCAACAATTGTCGTCTCAGCCGGATTCACGTTGGAGGATTCCACTGTGGCGCCAACAACATCTCCAAAAGAAGCCTGGCCTGCCACACCATATCGCGCTGGTTCTCCCGAATTAATCGTGGTTTTGTACGCATTTCCAACGACACTCTCTAAAGAAGACGGATTGGGAACATCCGCCAATGCCAGTTGAAATAGTTCTTCACCTTCCGGTACCGTCTCATCATTTTCCCGCGCTGTTTTTCGGGCATTAAAGTTAGTTACTAATAACCCATCATCTTCAAACCCAACATCACTTAAATCCACTGTGTCGGGATCGAGTTTAATCTCAGTCATATTACTAGTATCGGTTGTTCCGTTCGTTCGTTTAAATCCCATTACCTTCCGGCCATAGACATCTACTAATGT
This sequence comes from bacterium, assembly GCA_018700055.1. GTDB lineage: Bacteria > Margulisbacteria > Marinamargulisbacteria > UBA817 > JABISL01 > JABISL01. The sequence continues at coordinate 36,001 of JABISL010000050.1, forward strand.
GCCATCTGCGGCAAAAACGAAGTCACTCGCACGGGTATATACAAAGTTACTTGAGTTCTCTGGCTTCATGGTAAACAGCCCTTGCCCTGATACCGCGGCATTAAGCCTACCACCGGCCTGTAGTCCACCCTGACTAAAGTCGAGACCCATAGGCAATAGCATGACGCCTGCGGCAAAGGATTGGACATTACTTGACCCTGCTGTACCCGTAGAAGCCGTGCCTACACGGGCAATGGCATCTGAATAGATGGATGTAAAAGTGTATCGCGTCTGCTTATATCCGTTACTTTGAAAGTTTTGGACATCGGCGGCCAGGACTCGCATGGCATCACTAAATGCAACAATGGAGTTTTCTAACATACTTAACGTTTCGAACATAATGACCTCTCTTTATATTATAGTTTATTACAACTTATCGATTACTTATACGGCTTCCGATATATTTCGGTTAAATAGCGGGGTATTGTACTCCGCATGAATGGACAATGGCACCTGAATTTTGGACTCTTTTTTGAGTCGGACTAAGACGCCTTCTAGTAACTTAAAGTTCCGATACACATGAATATCATGCTTTACCTCTAGCATCGTTTCCAATTGATTGTATTCTTCCCTAATGATGCCAAACATTTCTCGATTCATTTCATCTTGAACTCGTTTCACTTCTTTGGGTTTGATATGATTTCCTAGTTTTCTAAGCCCTTTCAGGACAAATGCTTTTTTGGCCTTCACCAAGGTATAGTCTGGCCCGGACAGCTTAATCAGAGTGGCTTGTTCTCTCAAGGTATCTCTCAACTCATCCACCAATTTCATTTGCGCCAAGAACCGGCCTTCTTTTTCCAATTCCTCGTCTCGTTCTTGAATGTTAATACCCAATTTAATTAAGCCGTTTCGGAGCTTTTTCATCTTAAACTCGACTTTGATCTGGTTCCCTAATGAGGGGTTGTACGCTTTCATCATGTACATGTTTCGCAGCTTATCTTCTAATAATTCTTCCTGATTAACATATATTTGGGGCTCACCTTTCGACTGATCCGGATTGGAATTATTGCCACCAAAACTCATTGATGAATTCATATTATCCGGGGCTTCAAATAACTCTAGTCCCTCTGATTCAATCGCTCGCTTGATGCTTTCTGTTAAGCCCAACTCGTCAATAATCACACCTGATGCCGCAGCCACTTTTTGGAGCTTGGCTAAGTCATCTGTGTACTCTTCAATAGTTTTATCACCTACCGAATGCTCTCCAAACCGACGGGTGGCTTCTTCATATAGGAACCCTTCCATTTCTCGCCTGAGTTCAACACCCAGTTTCTCCATGACTTCGTGAATGGGGGATTTGAGAAGACCTTCTCGCTGAATAGCTTCCATTTCATTGGCTTTGATCTGAAACTCCATTTTACTAAAGGTCTTCTGAAAATTAGCTTCGGATTGAGAAAAAAAGTGTTTAAGCAACTTTTTCTTGAGGTCATACACATAATGCTGCTTAACCGTTTCGCCTACTTTTGACTCCACATCTAAGACATCTTTGGTCGCAACACCTTTGCTCAACATCTCTCGCTTCATCTTTTCCATTACATGTTTTTTAGCTGGCTTTTGATCACCAAAATACTCTGCTATCGATGTAGCATAATCTTTAATCGTTTGTTGTTGCATATGACGTTGCGTAGATTGTCTGCGTCTCAGCTGACCTTGCTGAGTAGTACCCGCTTTTTGAGAGGCCATCTGCCCCTTCCCTTTTTTTACATCACGTTGATCTTCTGCTTCTAGTTCTTCTAGCATCTTATCGGTAAACATCGCCTCATCTTTTTGATTGACCCCTTTGTTTTTTAAAGCAATTTGAGACAGAACCACCGTATCGTCTTTGGCCTCACTACCACTAAACAACTTGTCCAGTTCGTTCTCGATACTCTTTTTCAGAGGCCCTTTTTTCTTAGCGGATTTTTGGGCGGATTGTTTAAACGCATCCACTAGCAATTCTTCTCTGGCTTCCTTGGCCTCCTGAAAATCACCCAGCAACTTGCCCATAATGCTTTTATCTTTTCGATTGCTTCGTTTGGTCAGAACTGACTCTTTCAGCTTGGATTTTCGATCTTGCTCTTCGGCAGACATCTCCTCTGCAACAACTTCTTCTGTAGAGGTATCCACTCGCTGAGGTCGCGTATTTAGTATTCTTAGGTTGTGGTCCGCTTGGAACCGTCCATTTACATCAACGTTCATGCCTTGTCCCCCCCTTTCCTAATTAGTACTTTCATTGCTACTTTTCAAATTCATCGCTTTGAGCCCTGTATCAATCAATTCCTTGTCTTGAACGTGATCCCCTCGAAACTCACTGAGCTTGCCGTTAATTTGACTCATTCGCCGTCCAATCTTTTTGATATACATTTCGGTTCGCCCTATTTTTTTAAGGGTCTCTTGACGGTCAATCATATGATCCGCATTTTCGGATAGTACAATTTCTCTTTGGGGTCTCATTGGAAATCCCTCAAAAACTCCAAGTTCTGCTTTTCTTGAATCAGTTCCTGTAATATTTTTTGAACTTGCTCTCGCTTGATTTCAAATATTCTTTCTTTGCTGTAATACCCTTTTCCCCCTAGTTTTTCCATCTGTTCCACCAACTGTTTCGCGGTTTCTTGCAAAACCATAAGTCGCCCTGTATCGCGCCCCATATTAAAAATTGTCATCAACTCAACGTTATATTCGTTTTGGGCAAACAGCACTTCATTTTCTTTCAGCGCTTCCTTAAGGGCTTTTTTCTGAAGACCTTTGAGCTCATCGGTACTGACACCCAATAGTGACAAAATCATCGATACCATTCCGAATTTAAGTTCCGCAAACCGTGCCATCAAATAGTTGTGACTTCGAGCCTCCACATACAATGTCTGATATCGCCCCATCAGCTCGCTCGTTTTTCCGGACAAATCAATTTTATATCCCAAAAAGTTGGCGATATGATCCGCGGACTTCACTGCTAGGCGCGGAGACTTAATATGCTTCTTAGCCTCAGGCCTGAGGATGTATTCCCCTTTCTTATCTTTTCCCCATTTAAAACTGCTTCTGAGTTGAGGCTTATGTTTTTGATGTCTAACTTGATTGACATCTTCTTTTTTAGAGACCTGTTTTCCGACTTCTCTTTTGTCGGCAATCCCCTTTTGAAGTTGTTGGTAGTAGCTATTTTTTCGGAGCTTATCGACTCGTTCTTTTTGATCTGTTAGCGTACTGACTTCAAGGTCGGCCACTCGCTCTTCGTAGCTACTCATGGCTTAGCTCTCTTTCTTCTTCTTCTTACTGTTGGCTTTTTTATTCATTGCCCTGTTTTGTGCTTCCACCTTAGCGATGTGTTTTAGCGTATCCATTTCCTGTTCCAATTTTTCTTTTTTGTTTTTTTCGGCGGTTTTCTTTGTCATTTTATTTTGGCGTTTCTTGGTCATCATTAACGAATTAAACTCCAATGCAGCGGTCCATTTAATGACATTTAATTCTTCATCTGTAAGGATATTCGATACGCCTTCATGGCCATCGATTCGAGGCCCACTGGTCAGACGCTTACCTGAGTCTTCAATTGTTGCATCTTGCTCTAAGTTTAATGCCTCTTCCGGGCTTATTATTTGGGTGTCGACTGGTGTTAGGTTGCTTAAGGCATCTCGATCCGTATCATAAGTGAGTTCAAGAAAATGGGAGAGCTTATCCGAAAACGCATTCGGACTCTGACCTTTTTCGGTTTGTGCCATGGCAACCTTGGTATCGATCCAGTCTTGAGGTCGCATATATAGTGCTGGGTCTAAATAATAAGCCATGGTCTAAGTCACTCCCTTTAGGCGGATAATAAGTTTTCGAGTTTGTTCTCGAAGTTTTTAACAAAGCTAAATATATTTTGAGAATACTCGGCTTGGGATTGGATTAATTGGAGACGGGTGGTCAGCTGCGTCATTTTTGCAATGCCAATACCATCTTCCATACTATCTAGTATTTCTTGAATCGTATCGAAATACTTGATATTGGCCTGTTTGGCACTCTGAAAAATATCAATATGGGCGCCTTGTCTATTTCTAGATTGAATTAGTGTAGACGTAATTATTGAAAAACTTTGCTGTGCCATGCCCTCTCTCCTTTATAAAAGTATTGGGACAGCCGTTGTGGCTGTCCCTTTCGTGCTAATCAAAACTATGAGGATACTTTTGATCCTAACTTCTTCGTATGATCCGAAGCGTTCTTTGCAATACCACTCGCCATTTCTGTTAAGGCTTGGTGGATCTGCACTTTGGTTGTTGCCAAAGTCGCTTGAGAAATACTGAGTGTACTCCCGCCAGTTGTAGTACTTGAATTGGCTGCACTCTCAAGAGCATTCAATGCATTTTCATAGTCTTCTGCATGTGCGGATACTGAATCTTCTAATACTTTAAAGCTTACGTTACTCATTGGTTTTACCCCTTTTGGTTTGGATTGATGGGTCCCCCTTGTCGGAAATCCTAAAACCCATCCGTTGGTTTTAGGTGCCCATCTTATTTTTTGTTTTTATTACGTCTTGAGTGATCTCTGGTCTATCGACACTTAGAACACTCACAATATGGCGGTTTATTTTTTATCTCTTATTATCCTCCTCCTTTTTTTATCTTTTGTACTTATGTTATCGACATTACAGACGAAAACTATGTATGGATAATGTTTAATATATAAGATCCGCAGGCGCTTATCGTTACTTTGATGCAGTATACTTATTGCATGGCTGACATGAATGAGACGTTACTCACCCTTTTTTATAATGACCACAAAGAGCAGTTGATGTGGGCGCTATTCGATATCATTCAGAATGGAACCCCAGAGCCACCCTTTGTCGCGATCCTAGAGATTGTTGAACATAGTACTGATATAGAACTCATGGGTCTGAGTATGGAGTATCTGTATCTCAATTATGATCGCTACTTTATGGATCTAGTGAAACTCTATACCGCTTCTGAGTCACAAGCGGTTCATTACGCCCTTATTTTGGTATTTAGCTTACATTCGAGTCTTCTAGCCATGGACTTTTTGATTGGGGAATACCTCCAAAACGTAGACTATCGCCCTATGATTCGGAAGGTAGCCTTTCGAAACAAACTCCGCTTATTGATGGGGCTAACCTACTACACGGAATCAAATCACCTATCGGACTTAGAGGAGTTGGTGGTGCAAGATATTCTGACTACTATTCCACGGTATGTCTTTGGGATGACTGGTGGGACCTTAGCTATCATGAAGATCATGGACCTCTATATTGCCATTCCGCCCGACAAACGAAACATGGCTTCTGCCCCGCCTTCGAAAACCACTCCCCCCGACAGCTTTCCAAATCCGTTCGGGTAGCTTGCTAGTCTGTCGTTAACCAGTCAAGAAGGTCATCAACAGAGTCACACAACCGTTCGTGGAGTTTATCCGGGGTAGCGTGGATTTCGGCGATTTTTTGTTTGATCTCGTTATGGTTTTTTTGGGCGATGTCTATGAGATGTGTATCCTTTGCATTCTGGATTACGCCTTTCATTAATTGGTTTTCGTTATACAAATAAGTTAATGCCCATCCAATTAAGGGGTTAAACAACAAATTAAAATCCATAAATTCAAGCGTGTATCGCAGGCTAAATAGCGGTGTAATATAGTCCCGTTTCAGCGGCTGCTCTTCATTTTTCAGATAGTCTTTTGTTGCGGCCTCAATTTCTTGGATTTTTTGAATCCGGATCGCTGACTCATTTTCGCTATCTAACTCTCTTAAAAACTGAGAGGCTATTGTTCGATTATTTATGTAACATCCATATTCGTCGACGGTATGCCCTAGTGTCCCGAGCTTTTCCTGTATGCCTCTATTCACAGTGTCTATATCTTGTGATTTGAGTAGATCCCGATACCGGTCTAACTCAGATTTTTGAGCCGCTATTAAGGATAGTCCTTTTTCTTTAATCCATTGCTTAAGTGGCATCGCAAAATAGTCCTCAGGAAAGTAACTTTTAAGGGTTCCAATGATCTCTCTCAAATGCGAGAGGCTCAACCTATTCCCATTAAGTCGTTCTTGCATAATCGTGGGCGCCAATATGGCCAATGCCGCGTCATTAAATTGATCGGCAGACTCCCCATTTTCACCTTCTACCTCTCGTTTAAGACTATGATCATTAGGTGCTCCCGCCACAAACCCTTTTCGAAATGTGTCCCAATAGATTTCACGAAGCGGGTTGTGCTTAAGCGCTTCCGGATAGACCTGGTCTGTTATATCTAAATTGCAATGCCCGCTACTAATCGACGTTAATTCTTCAAAATCCGTTAACACATACTGCTTTTCACTCACTCTTACCATATTATTTATGCCAAGGTTACGATGAATACTCGGGGAATTCAGACATAAGAACTTAGCGGTCTCTCGTCCTGCATTGTAATAAAACCATTGATTGTCTAACGAATTAACGCGCTCTATTTCGGGGTTTCCCGAAAAACTAAATCGGATGGTAGAGGGCGAAAGCCTCATTAACAGTCCACACTCCATAGAGTCTGTTTCAGATTCGATGGTCATTCCGGTAACACCCACCGCTTTAATGGGGTGATCTATGCCGAATCGATCCTTCAGCTCTCTCATTCTCTCCAATTGATAGAACTCATTCAGCGCGCCAGTTAGTCCCAATCCGCCTGTAATTCGAATGTGGTATTTATCATCTGTCCCCGCTTGTTTGCGTCGATGAAAGTCGGGAAACCCACCCAACGGACATCCCACACCTTTAATTTCTACAATGTATTCTTCGTCATTTAATGTCGCAATAACCGGCGATATCTGATCGTCAGATTTTTCCATTAGGACGCCCATTCTCGCCATTCTTAGATCATCCTTAGGGGCTCCCATAAGTAGATAATACTTCTGATTTTCAGCAGGCTCAGTGCAAGTGAGAAATCGTTTTCCTGACAATACCATTTCTTGTATTTCTCGAGGCAAGGCCTTCAGGTTCTCAGTAGTGGCCCATTCCAAGTCACTTTCCTCTATCTCTATAGGAACCAATTTATATTCAAAGACCCTGTTTGCAATGCCTTTATCTATAATTTCATTCGTATCACTTATTAGCTTCTGGATACGTCCTGATTCGTCTCGATACAGTCCTACTATACCCACTTTTCTTCCTCCGCGATAAATATTGATTGGATGGGGTTTGGGGTCCATAAGGCATTGATTATAGATTCTGAAACAACCGTGCTTGATAACTCAGATTTCAAATAGGTCGTTACCGTATCGGTATCCTCAGTCTGGATTTCGGCTTCGTAGGATTCAATAATCATCATCCGTGGTTTCCACATGGTGTTAAATGCAGTGACTTGGCTTGGGTCTATTAGTGCCTTCGCACGTAGACTTTCCTTTCCCCCTACTTTTGGCACTCTCAATTTCATCCCTTTTAGTGGGACTACCGACACCGGAAACTCTGCCACGGTGGGGGTGTCACTCGACTGGATAAGTTTTTCTCGTTCTTTTTTGGTTCTTACTACGGGCCAGTTCATTTTTTTGCAATACTCATCCATCTGGCTAGAGGACTCCGAGTGATCACTTAGATCGATACAATACTCAAAGGCTGTGGGAAAAAATAAGCGACATTGGTTAAAGTGAAAAAACAAGGCGTTAATATGCTCCTCATCTGGCCTCACTAGAACAAGCCATTCTGGGGTTGGCGCCAATTTATCTCGATAAAACCGGGCAGCGATCTCTTGATACCCTTCTTTCATATCATTAATCGACGTTAGCTGATCATCACTAGATCCCGTCACATTTAAGACACTTTTTTCGAAGTGCCCCATCGGTACCCCTCGATGTTGTAAATCCATAAAAAAGTACCAGTCTTCCAAGAAATGAATATCTTCTGGAAATCGATAAGTCTTATTGTTTTTGAAACACATCGTGCTTGGTGATATACCAGACCCATACGATATCTCATCCGGACCATGGGATGGCACACTATCTTTTCCTTTTTCCCAGTAAGTGTTGCCATAGAGAAGTTCCATTTTGGGATGCTTATTTATCTGCTCGTTATACGTCTCAAGAGTTGTGGCGAAATAAGTGTCGTCATCATCACAAAAACAAACATACTCGCCTTTTGCCAAGTCCATCCCATCGTTTCTGGCCTTCGCCACTTTTTGATTTTTAGTAATAATTGTCGTGATCCGTGGGTCGCTCAAATAAGTCCGGACGACCTCTTCCGTGTTATCTGTTGACCCATCATTTACGATGATTAATTCCCAGTTACTGTAGGTTTGCCCCAGAATAGACTCAATCGCCTTAGGTAGATTCTTTGCTCGGTTGTAGGTTGGAATGATTACTGTAAATAGTCTGGCTTGATCTGTGGAAACCGGTTCATATATATCCACTGTTGTGTTTAGATTTTTAAAAACGGGCATGCACCCTTCTGGAGGACTCATGTCATCTGGATAGAGAACAGGGTAATGGCATGGCTTGCAATTCACAGATACTTTTTCCTGAATGACTTTGGCCACACCGGGTTGGTGAGACTCCTTATATCTGTAGTTAAACAAAGGATACTCATCCAAAGATTTGGGATAGACGTGATGAAACACTACTTTCGCATTAGGGTTTAGCAGTTCGTTATATTTCATCCAGTTAATCCCTACTGCGCTCGCCATCCAATCCCCATCAATGACCAAGAAGTCTATTCCTTTGGTTACGATTTTTTTACATTGTTCAATGACTCTATGGGGATACCCTTCTATTAATTGTGCGTTGGGATCATTTTCAACTTGTTTACGTAGGTTGTGTGATGGGTGTTGATCAATTGTAATTAAGAGGTGTTCTCGTGATGCCTGCTCACAGACGGCCTGTATCAGGTGCTCTATTTGGCCATGTCTACTTCCCAAAACCACGACTGTTGGTGATTTATGGATTGATAGACACTCTTGAATGGCCTGACACACCTGAAATCGCTCGTTCAGGGACCAATCGCTGTATTTTCCCTGCCAATCTAGCTTTGTGAACAAAGAAACCTCTTTAGCGGTTATTTCGGGGTTTGTTTCAGGAATAGGCAACGATGATTTCAGTGAATCTGGATCCACTTGGACGGTTGGTGTTAAATAAAGAGCGTCAAGAAAGTTAGTCCATTGATGAGGGTTTTCGCACTCAAGATAGGCGACGCTACCAATTACTTGAGCCAATAGAGGGATATTACTATCTTCAGTAACGCAAATCGTAGCAACAATCATTGTGAGGCACGCTTTTTCTATCGTAGCTTCAATTATTTGTTTGGCGTTTTCAGACTGTGTTACTACAATCGTTTGTCGTGGATCTACATTGTGCTCTTTTACAGCAAGAGCCCACTCCATTATACGGTCAATGTCATCCGTAAATAACAGTATTGACCCGGGAAGTATGGACTCTAAACAAGAACTTGGTGTCATCATAATGGTATTATAAATGAAAATGAAACTCATTATCATCGATTGGGCCGGATATCCATTATTTCGTAACAAAGACCTTTTGTTGTACCGATTGTCTTGTGGACTGGCCCCCTTATTTAAGTCAATGGATACCATGGATGCAGGCACTCCATTTTCCGTTACGCTGGTTATTAATGATGGTCGTCCAGAGCAACAGGCTATTTATAAGCGTCTCATGGATCGTTATGATTGGATTACAGACTTATTATTTCGAGATAACGTTGGGCAAGATTTTGGAGCTTACCAAGCCGGATATCAGTCTTGTTTAGACGAAGGGTATGATGGGGAGATTGCTTTTCTAAACACTTCAATAAAGGGCCCCGTTACAGACGGCTGGTTACTTGCTCATCATAATGCATTTAACGCCAAAACTAATTTGGGCGTTTATGGTCTTTCGATGGACTCTCATTATGGAATCCCAGCAAATATTTTTTCTCCTCATGTGCAAAGTTATTTTCTCTATACCACCATTAGTATTTTGAAATCCGTTTTCCCAGAAGGGTTACCAGGCATAAAGGAAACCGATCGAAAGCAAATTATCAATAAAGGGGAAGTCGGATTCAGTAGCGCTATGTTAAATGCTGGATATGGCATCTCATGCGCTCAATACCCAGACCTCATCTATCGAAAAGATGATCCTTGGACTTACCCTGTAGGATCAGGACGATTTAAGCCATTAAACATGGCCAAATCTCATCAGCTATAACAGTGAATTAAGCAGTTACGAGTTCGCTTGTACTGGAGGGTAGTAATCTAGCCCGAATCACACCATCAATTTGCTTGATTTTCTCAGTCAAATCAGATGCGGCTTCACCATTGAAGTCAATAATATTGTAAGCTAAGTCACCTCGGCTTTTATTGACCATCTCAGTAATGTTAACCCCTTCTGCGGCTAATGCGTTTGTAATTTGACTGATCATATTTGGCTGGTTGCGGTTCATAATCGTTAAACGATTATCACCAGTTCGAGCTAGTTTACATTCAGGAAAGTTAACAGAGTTTTTAATCGTTCCACTTTTCAAAAAGTCTCTAACTTGATCGACTACCATAATGGCACAGTTGTCTTCGGCTTCTTTTGTAGACGCTCCTAAATGAGGAATCGTGATTACTGAAGGGTGTCCCGTTACAGTTTCATTAGGAAAATCAGTAATGTAGTTTGCAATAGCACCACTGTCTAATGCCTCAAGCAATGCTTTTTCATCCACAAGAGCATCTCTTGAGAAGTTTAGTAGAACGGCGCCACGCTTAATTTTCTTGATCGCGTCTGCATTTATAAAATGTTTTGTTTTTTCTGTATAGGGAACATGAATTGAAATAAAGTCCGCAGTAGCAAATAAGCTATCAAGCGTTTTAGCGGGTTTAACTGAACTCGATAGCTCCCATGCACGGTCTACAGATAAGAACGGGTCATATCCTTCTACTTCCATTTCAAGTCCAACAGCTGCATTCGCGACCATTAAGCCAATGGCTCCAAGACCAATAACACCTAAGCGCTTGCCTTTAATCTCAAATCCCTTAAATCGTGATTTGTTTTGCTCAACTAATTTAGCAATAGTTTCGCCTTCGTTTTGAATAGTATCGACATAATTGATTCCACCATGAATATCTCTTGCGGCCAACAACATGCCAGCGATTACAGATTCCTTTACAGCATTGGCGTTTGCACCCGGTGTGTTGAACACAACGATACCTTCGTCAGTACAGCGATCTACAGGAATATTATTAACACCTGCACCCGCTCTACCAATTGCTCGAAGGTTATCGGCAAATGTTTCTTCGTGAAGCTTTTGACTTCTCAAAACAATCGCATCTGGTGTGGTTTGATTATCACTAACATCAAAACCATCACCAAAACGATCCAATCCAATAGTCGCAATTTTGTTAAGAACCTGAACCGAATACATATTAACGTTTTCTGTACGTAGGCCCTTTTCTAGCGCCACGTTTACCATATTTCTTACGCTCTTTGATTCTGGAGTCTCGTGTTAACAACCCAGCACCTTTTAACGACTTACGGTATTCTTCATTCATAGCTAATATTGCACGTGCAATTCCAAGTTGGGCTGCACCTGCTTGTCCACTTAAACCGCCACCTAAAGTTTTGATTTGAATGTCATATTTACCTTCAAAGTTAAGTGTTTTAAGCGGCTTAACAATCTGATTAACCAAAACAGGGCGTCTGATGTAATCTTCGACCGTTTGGTTATTAACAAGAACTTGTCCTTTTCCAGGATAAAGCCATACTTTTGCAATTGAACATTTACGTCTTCCTGTCGCATAAAATGCTTCTTTAGGAATACGAGGACGTTTTGCTGCACGTTTTGCTTTAGTTACAGGCGCCTTAACCGAAGTTGGTTTTGTTACCGCTGCTACTGCAGGTTTAGCGACTGCTGTTTTAGGAGCTGCTTTCTTCTTAGTCGTTGCTTTTGTTTTCGTTTCTGCCATTGATAACTCCTTACACCATTACCTGTTCAGGTTGTTGTGCTTCATGAGGATGTGTATCCCCTGTGTATACTTTAAGTTTGGTAAATAAACGACGTCCAAGTCTGTTATGCGGCAACATTCCTTTGACTGCTTGCTCTAGAATGCGTGTTGGATGCTTTCTCATCAACTCAGAAAAGTTTTGTTCTTTTAAGCCACCAGGAAATCCACTGTGTCTGTAATACATTTTTTGAACTGCTTTCTTACCAGTTACACGAACTTTGTCCGCATTTATAATCACAACAAAATCTCCAGTATCAACCGCTGGAGTGTATTCTGGCTTATGTTTACCACGAATAATACTTGCTGCTTTTTCTGCTACGCGACCTAATACTTGGCCTGCTGCATCAATAATAATCCACTTATGATCTACAGTGGTTGGATTTGCGTGTGTTGTTGCTTGTTGTTTTTTCATATCTAACTTCCTTTTACCTAATACTTCACTTTTACTAAACAAAGCCCCTTAGCAGGGGCGGGGGGATATTGAAACGTTTTTTCAGGTCCATCAATCATTGCTACAAAATCTTGTACTGATTGTTTGCCTCTAAAGACTTCCATAAGAGACCCAACAATGTTCCGTACCATTTTGTACAAAAAACTATTGGCCTCAATCTGGAATTCCACTACTTTTACGACAGAGTTCGTAAAATAATGCTTAACTTCCTTCTCATGACAGTGAAAATCAAGTATTACCTTACGAGGACTGACTTCTTGTGAGCCAGTACATCGGAAATGAGTAAAATCATGTTCGCCTAATATCTTTTCACGTATCTCATCCATTCCCTTTATCTGAAAGGGTATTTGATTTGACACAATGAATTGATTTGCCGTAAAAGGGGCAACTTCTGTCGCCCAAAGATATCGATACGTACGAGTCTTCGCTGATCTTAAAGCATGAAATGAGGGGGCTACTTGGGTTACATGATTAACACCAATGTCATCAGGCAACAAACTATTAATAGCTCTGCCAAATTGCTCCGGTGAAAGTTTTGAATCCGTATCAAAACTAACAACCTGATGCGCAGCATGAACTCCTGCGTCAGTTCTACCTGATGCAGCGAGCCGAATTTGCTCATTACATACTTTTTCTAGTGCTTTCTTGAGTTCACCGCACACTGTTCTAGTGTTTGGTTGACTCTGTGAGCCAGAAAAATGCGTTCCACAATACCAAAGATCAAGCCGAAACCGAGTCGGCACGTAACTACTCTACGAGCTCTAAAATAGAGACTGGCACCCCATCCCCTCGGCGAGAACCCGCTTTAATAATTCGGGTGTATCCTCCGGGACGTTGCTCATACTTCTTAGCCAGATTATTAAATAGGTCCTTTACCACATCTTTATGAGGCAAGGACTTGAGAACTTGACGACGAGAATGAAGATCCCCTTTTTTCGCCAATGTGATTAACTTGTCCGCTAGCTTTTTGGCTTCTTTCGCACGCGTGTCTGTTGTCTGAATTCTGTTATATATGAATAATGATTGCACTAACCCTCTCAATAACGCTAGGCGTTGATCAGTAGGCTTGCTTAATTTACGGTTACCCTTACGATGTCGCATCTTGGCTCCTTATGCCTCTACCATATCGCCCTTAAGCGAAAGGCCATATTGTTCTAATTTTTCGTTGATTTCTTCAGCACTTTTTTTACCAAAGTTTTTGATCTGAATCAATTCGGACATGTCTTTTTCGATAAGCTCGGATACTGTTTCAATCCCTGCTTTTTTAAGACAATTCAAAGATCTAGCTGATAACTCCAAGTCTTCAACAGAAAGCTTCAAAGCCGATTCTTTTTTCTGCTCATCTGGATCAACAGCGTCTACTTCAACTAGCTCAACTGGTTTTCTGTTTAAGTCACCAAATTGAAGAAACTGGTCGATTAATGTATTCGCCGCTTCTTTAACAGCTGATTCTGTATCTACACTACCATCTGTCCATACTTCAACTTCCAAACTATCATGATTCAAATCTTGTCCCACACGAATGTTTTCTACTTGATGATTAACTCTTACGATAGGAGAGAATGACGCATCAATACAAATCGTATTGATTTTTTGATCTTCACTGATGTGATCTTCTGATGGAGAATATCCAATCCCTGTCTCAACAGTCAGTTCAATTTTCAAAGTTCCTGTAGCTGAAAGCTCAGCGATATGATGATCAGGATTAATGATCTCAATATCCGCATCATGCTTGATGTCTTTCGCGGTAACAGATCCCTTACCTTTAAAATCAAGCGTAATAGTCTTAGCCTCACCTGCATGTGATTTTAAAACGATGCCTTTGATATTAGCGATAATATCAAGTACGTCTTCAACTACATTAGGAAGTGTTGCAAACTCATGCTCAGCACCTTCTATAACTAGCTTAGTAAAACCAGCTCCAGATAAAGAGGAAAGCAACACACGTCTTAATGCATTACCAACAGTCAAACCCATTCCACGACTCAATGGCGCCATAGTGAACATGCCATAATTGTCATCAATTTTTTTAAATTTTACCCAACTTTTTGTATTTGTCATTATATTAGTCCTTCCTTTACCTTGAGTAGTATTCAACAATCATCTGAACATCTACAGGTGTGTCGATCTCTTCATAGCTAGGCATGTTTTTAACTTTTACTTCTTTTTTTGCTTCCGTATACTCAATCCAATCAGGGAACGTGTAATCTTTCATTACTTCAAACTGAAATTTGAAATGTTCATGAGTTGGATTATTTAACTGAATAAGGTCGCCTTCTTTAACCATCATTGAAGGCACATTTGCTTTTGTACCATTCAGAGTAAAATGTTTATGCAACACTAACTGCCTAGCTTTTTGTCTAGACGTCGCCAACCCTGCGCGATAAATAACATTATCTAAACGTCTTTCAAATAGTGTTAACAAATTCTGACCAGTAACACCTTTTTGAGCAACCGCCTTCTTAAAATAGATGCGCATTTGACGTTCTGTAACACTATAGAAGTAACGAAGCTTCTGCTTCTCACGTAGACGAACTCCATATTCAGAGAGCCTACGTCCCAATCCCAAACGGTGACCCGGAGGGGTATTGCGCTTGTCAATCGCACATTTTGCAGTAAAGCATCTGTCCCCTTTTAAATAGAGTTTGACACGATTTCTACGACATATTTTACATCTTGGACCACGATATCTAGACATTTTCTTCCTCCGTTAAACCCGACGCCGTTTCTTAGGCCGACACCCATTATGAGGGATCGGTGTAACGTCTTTAATTGATCTAATATTAATACCAGCTGACTGCAATGATCGAATTGCAGTTTCGCGTCCAGCGCCAGGACCGTTTACCATTACGTCAACAGCCTTCATCCCTTGCTCTACCGCTTTAATGGCGGCTTTTTCAGCAGCTTGTTGTGCTGCAAACGGCGTACCTTTTTTGGTACCCTTAAATCCAATTACACCTGATGAACACCATGAAATAACTGCGCCATCCAAATCTGTAATACTAATAATAGTGTTATTAAATGTCGCCTTAACATGAGCGATCCCTAAAGGAACGATTCGTTTTTCTGATTTTTTCTTTTTTAATGCCATATTATACTCCTAACCGTTACTTGGTTATCTTCTTCTTACCTGCAATCGCAACACGTTTACCTTTACGTGTCCGTGCATTTGTATGTGTACGCTGACCACGTACTGGTAGTCTTTTTTTATGTCGAGTTCCACGATAAGTCCCTATTTCTTGAAGACGCTTAATGTCTTGCCCAACTTTTCGTCTCAAATCACCTTCAGTTACATACTCACGAACACAATCACGGATTTTAATAATTTCGTCTTCAGACAAATCCTTCACACGTGTTGTGCCATCAATTTTGGTTTTCTCCAAAATAGCTACTGCTCTAGTTGGACCAATTCCTAAAATATAAGTTACTGCTATTCTAATATGTTTTGATTTCGGTAAATCAACACCTAATATACGTGCCATTCTATTAACTCCTTTTGGGTCCTAACCCTGACGCTGTTTATGCTTAGGTATTACACAAATAACCCTAAGTACGCCTTGGCGACGTATTATTCTACAATCTTTACACATTTTTTTTACTGATGCTCTTACTTTCATTATTTCATCCTATATACAATTCGACCTCTTGATAGATCATAAGGTGTGAGTTCAACTTTAACTCTGTCGCCTATCAATACACGAATGTAGTTTTTTCTTATCTTTCCTGATATGTGCGCTAATATTTCTTGTCCGGTATCAAGCTTAATCTTGAACTGCGCATTCGGTAGAGTTTCTGAAACTTCTCCCTCTACTTCAATAACATCTTTTTTTTTGGCCAATTTTACATCATCCTTAGCTAATTGTTAAGATCTCTGGTCCATTCTCTAAAATGGCAATCGTATTCTCGTAGTGGGCAGACCACTTTCGATCGGCGGTTATTATAGTCCATTTATCGTCACATGTTAAGATCTCTTCTGACCCTATGTTTACCATTGGCTCAATAGCGAAGGTCATTCCCGCTTTTAGTTTAAGACCTTTTCCTGCTTCCCCATAGTTAGGGATTAGTGGATCCTCATGTAATTCTGTGCCTATTCCGTGGCTATATAAGTCTTTTACTACTGTTAGATGATTGGCTTCTACATGGGCTTGAATGGCATTAGATATGTCTCCAAGGTAATTTCCAGGAATGGCCTTTTCAATACCAATAAAAAAAGATTCTTCAGTTACTTTTACTAGTTTTTCGATTTCAGGGTCCACTGGTTCCATTAAAAAAGTTCTTGCTGCATCAGCAAAATAGCCATTATAAATCACTCCACAATCAATACTAAATATATCTCCCGGATAAAGAATTTTATCTGGATAGGGAATGCCATGAACTATTTCTTCATTTTTAGAAATACACGTTGTGTACTTGTAACCGCTATATCCTAGAAAACCGGGTTCTCCACCTAATTTTTTAATCGTCTTAAATGCTAAATCATCCAGATACGATGCAGAGACGCCTATTTTAATAGCCGCAGCAATCTCTTCAAAAACTAGAGATAGAATTGTTCCTGCCTTGCGCATAAGTGCAATTTGTTCAGGCGTTTTGATGGATACCATTTAATGCCTCTATTTGGGATACTAGTTTTTCGAATATTTCTTTGGGTGTCCGAGTAGCATCAACACTATGAACTAGCGATTGATAGTGTGTAATCAACGGCTCAGTTTCAGCTTGATAGATTTCAAATCTACGTCTAACTTTTTCCTCAGTATCATCTTTTCTCTGAATCAAAGAGCTAGAACATATATCACACACTGATGCATTAGAAGGCGGATTAAATTCAACGTGATAAATTTTATTACACCCTGAACAAATTCGTCTCCCTCCTATACGTTTAATCGTCTCGTCTAACCCTATTTGAAACTCAATTACCATCGATACTTGAAGATCAATTTGTTTAAGAATGGTATCAAGCCCAACAGCTTGTTCCAACGTACGAGGGAATCCATCCAATATAAAACCCTTATCACTGATACTATTATCCTGTAGAGCTTCTTTTACAAGACCAAGAACCGTTTCATCAGGGACTAATTCGCCAGTCTCTATATATTTTTTAACCTCTAACCCTAGAGGAGTCTGTCGCCTAATCGAATCACGAAGAATATCTCCTGTTGAAAGTTGGACCAGTCCTAGGTGTTCAGATAGCTGTTGGGCTTGGGTCCCTTTTCCAGATCCTGCTGCCCCTAGGAAAATAAGGCCTGGGGGCATTAGTCTATTAACCCTTCATACCTACGCGAAAGTAAATATGTCTCAATTTGTTTAACAAAGTCCAAGGCGACACCAACAATGATAAGGATAGCTGTTCCGCCTAGTCCAGAAAAACTAGTCACTTTGGTCATTGAAGCTCCTATCACTGGCAACAACGCCACAAAGGCTAAGAAAGACGCACCAACAAAAGTCAACTTGGTAACAATGCGCTCAAGATATTCCTCAGTGGGTCGGCCCGGACGAACGCCTAATATGAATCCGCCGTATTTTTTAATGTTCTCAGCAAGCTCTTTCGGGTTAAAAGATATTGCTGTATAAAAATACGTAAAGAAGAAAATCAAAATACAAAAGAATCCATTATAAATCACTCCATCATAGCGATAGTACACTGAAAAAAAGTTCTGAACTGCCGGGATTCCAGTAAAGTTACCCAAAACCATTGGAAATTGAAGAAGCGCAGAAGCGAAAATGATTGGCAATACTCCACCTTGTATTAATCGAAGAGGAATAAACGTGCTTTGGCCACCCATCATCTTTCTCCCAACAACACGCTTAGCATATTGCACCTGAACCTTACGCTGCCCATCTTGAACAAAAACAATACTTATTATCATAAATATAAGAATGGCAACCATAATAACAACCATGAGTGGGGAGGTCCCACCTGAAAGCAACGTTACAGTATTCTTAATGTAATAGGGAATCTGAGAAATAATACCAACAAAGATTAGAAGCGACGCCCCATTACCAATGCCATACTCAGTCATGATTTCACCAATAAACATAACCAAAGCAGCACCGGACACAAGACCAATGACTGCGTAGAATATAAAGAAAGACACATTCACATCTGGTAATATAAATGCCCTGAACCCAACCGACATTACAATTCCTTGGATAATTGCAAGTCCAATAGCTAGGTACCTTGTATATTGTGCAATTTGTTTTCTTCCCGCATCACCTTCTTGCGTTAGATCTTTTAGTTTCGGCCAAATAAAAGTTAACATCTGCATAATAATCGATGCATTAATATATGGAAGAATTCCTAATGCAAAAATCGAAAATCGCCCCAAAGCCCCTCCAGAGAAAAGATCCACAAAACTGAGGATTCCTCCCTGACTAAAAAGCTCCTTCAAGGCATTTAGATCTACTCCTGCAATAGGAACATGACTCCCTAAACGATACACAGCAATCATTGCCAATGTAAAAAAGAAGCGTTTGCGTAGATCAGGTAATCGAAAAATGTGGCCGAATGCGTCCATTAGGCAAGCTCTAGCTTGGCTCCGGATTTAGCAATTTTGTCCTGAGCAGACTTCGAAGCTTTATGTGCTTGTATAGTACACTTTTTATTAAATTCACCATCACCTAGAATTTTGATTAATTCACCTTTAGATGCAAGATTCTTGTCGTAATAGTCATTAATTTCGACAACTTCTTTATCGGAGAAATGCTTTTGGATATCACCCAAATTAACTGCGCGATATGTTGTTTTGAAAAGATGATTTTTAAAACCACGATTCTTAGGAATACGCTTATAAAGTGGCATTTGCCCACCTTCAAACCCAGGTTTTGACGAATATCCAGATCTACTTTTTTGACCTTTATGTCCTCGACCACTTTCCCCACCATGACCAGAAGCATTGCCACGTCCTAAACGCGTTCGTTTCTTTATTGATCCTTTTGCTGGTTTAAGTTCATTGCTTTTAGTTGTCGCCATCTTAACTTTCCTCTTTTGCAGCGCTATCTTCGCTAGTCACTTCTTTACTTTCGGATGCAGTGGACTCCGAGCTTGTCTCTTCTGCTTTAGTTTCGTCCGCCCCTGATTCAGATGCCGCTTCTTCTTGCTTAGCTTTCTCTTCATCAGCCTCTTTCTTTTTTGCTTTTTCAGCTTTTTCTTTATTAGCTTTTTCTTCTGCTTGTTGCATACGATCAATAGTCTTACGTCTATCGTCTTCTTTTGTATCCAGTGTTTTTCGTTCAACTGATTTATTGGAATCTTCTCCATTAAACCTAACCGGCAATTTAAACCCGCGAAGCTCAGATTCAGCTTTAAGATCTTTCATTCGTTGCAATCCATTTAATGCGGCTTTAGCTGTGTTAACAGGGTTATCCGATCCAAGAGATTTAGCAACCACATTCTTCAAGCCAACAGCTTCTAAAAGAATTCGTACAGATCCCCCAGCAATCACTCCTGTACCAGGAGGGGCCGGCTTAATAATTACTTTAGCAGATCCGAATTTTCCAATGATCTCGTGAGGGACAGTTCCCTTAATTATATTTACTGGAGCAAGAGCTTTTTTGGCTGTTTCAATCGCTTTACGAATTGCAATTGGAACTTCTTTCGCTTTACCCAAAGCAATGCTAACTTGTCCTTTCTTGTCACCGACAATTACCAATGCACGAAAAGCTAAACGTTTTCCGCCTTTATTCACTTTTGTAACTCTGTTAATGCGAATTACCTTTTCCATATAAGGACTAACAGGTGCATTTTGTGAGGATCTACGTTTACCTTGTCTCTTCATTTCTGCCATACTCAATAACTCCTTAAAAAACCATGCCGTTTTTTCTAGCAGAATCCGCTAGAGCTTTAATACGACCATCGTACACACGGTTGCCACGATCAAATATAACATTAACTACTTTTTTCTCTTTGGCTGCCTCAGCAATCATCTTTCCAACTTCTTCTGCTGCTTTAATATTATCCCCATCTTTAAGCTTTAAAGATGATGCAGACGCTAAAGTTTCACCTTTAGCATCATCAATAATTTGAGCATATATCTGAGCACGACTACGAAATACATTTAATCGTAGACGATCACCCTTACTTTTTATTCCTGCTTTATTTTTACGTCTAATTGGCTTCATACAGATGCTCCTATTTTACTTTCTTGCCGGCCTTTTTACGAAGAACAGCCCCTTTATATTTAATTCCCTTCCCTTTATAAGGGTCTTTTCGGGCATCTCTTAATTTAATAATATTGGCAGCTATCTCTCCAACGAGGCGCTTGTCAATTCCACTAATTGATAAGTTAGTTTGTCCTTCTAAATCAAAAGTGATGCCTTCAACTGAATCAATTGTTACAGGATGCGAATATCCAAGAGAAAAGTTAAGCCCCGCGCCTTGCTTCGCTACTCTGTAACCAACACCAAATAATTCAAGTTCTATTTTGTATCCATTAGAAACACCTTCTACCATGTTTGCTATCAACGACTGATAAAGGCCATGATAAGAACGAACATTTCTATCTTTGCTCAAATTAATAACTTGGATGCTGTTGTCTTCAATTTTAATTTCAAAGTCTTTTGAAACCACGGTTGTTAATTCGCCTTTAGGCCCTTTAACAAGAACGGTATCACCAGAACGGGTTACCTCAACTTTATCACTAAATGAAATTGATTTATTACCTTTTCGTGACATTTTAAGATACCTCTCCGAGAGCTTCTCCACCAACGTTATTTAAACGGGCATCTCTACCGGCCATAAGCCCTTTAGAAGTTGAGAGAATAACTGTACCAAACCCTTGTTGTGTTTTGGGGATTTGACTTTTACTATAATATTTACGTTTTCCTGATTTACTAAGTCGACGTATTTCATTAATGGCACTAGAGCCATCTGGACGGTATTTTAATTCCATTTTAATTAAGCGTTTTTTAAGGTCTTCGTTTACGAATTCATAACCAAGGATATATCCTTCGCTTAATAAGATTTTAGCAATCTCACCTTTAATGGTGGAAAATGGAATATTCACTTCTTCATGCTTTTCACCTAGCGCATTTCGAATTCTTGTGAACATATCTGCAATTGTGTCTGTTACTGATGACATCTTTACTATTCTCCTTAATCTACCAGCTGGACTTACGAACGCCAGGAAGTTGTCCTGCGCTTGCTAAAGTACGAAAACAAATGCGACAAATCCCAAAGAATCTTAAAAAACCACGGGGGCGACCGCAAATGTTGCATCGATTACGGTGCTGAGTAGTACCTTGTTTTCTTCTATTTTTAACTCGCATTGATGTTTTTGCCATTTAACTCTCCTAGCTCTTATTGCCCGTTTTGGCAAAGGGCATGCCAAGTAATTGTAATAAATCAAATGTTTCTTCTTTCGTATTAGAAGAAGTCACTATCGTAATATCCATTCCACGTGAACGATCTAATTTGTCATAATCCACTTCTGGAAAAATTATATCTTCTTTAAGTCCTAACGTGTAGTTCCCCTGTTTATCAAAACCCTTAGTTGAAACTCCTCTAAAATCACGAATCTTAGGCAGTACAATATTTATCAGTTTTGTCAAAAAGTCAAACATCTTATCAGAACGTAATGTTACCTTACATCCAATAGGCTGCCCTTCCCTTAATTTAAAATTAGATATCGATTTCTTAGATTTAGTTACTAGTGGTTTTTGACCAGTGATGTTAACGAATTGGTCTAAAGTGATATCAATTACTTTGCTGTTTGTAATTGCTTCGCCTAATCCTCTATGCAAAATAATCTTTTCGATTTTAGGGACCTGCATTTCATTAGCATACTTATATTTATCTTTAAGTGTCTTACGCACTTCATCTTTATACTGTTTTTTTAACGATGACATTAGAATACCTCTCCACTAACTTTGGCCTTACGTTTTTTCTTGCCATCAACAACAACAAATCCAACTCTTGTTGGCTTCTTCGTAGCAGGGCATATCAACTGAACTTTAGACCAATCAATAGGATACGTTTCTTCAATAATGCCGCCATCAGCATCCTGAGTCGCCTTTTTATGTTTCTTAATAATATTAAGGCCTTCAACAACAACTTTTTTTTGTGCTGGAATAACTTTTAATATTTTGCCGGTCTTGCCTTTATCTTTTCCTGAAAGAACAACGACTTCGTCATCTTTTTTTAATTTATTTGCCATCCAACTTCTCCTAGATTACGTCATTCGCCAACGAAACAATTTTCATATAGTTGCGATCTCGTAACTCACGAGGGATCGGACCAAAAATACGTGTTCCTATTGGATTTCCTTCTGGATTGATAATTACCGCTGCATTGTCATCAAAACGAAGACACGTCCCATCATTTCGTTTTATTGTACGAACCGTTCTTACAACCACAGCTCTTACGATATCACTCTTCTTAACTGTGCCGGATGGAATTGCTTTTTTTACAACAGCAATAATTACGTCTCCGACATGTGCATATCTACGTTTGGAACTACCCAAAACCTTGATACACATAATCTTTTTTGCGCCTGAATTATCGGCAATATCTAATACGGACTCTTGTTGTATCATTTACTTGGATCCACTTTCTATTGTCTTGCCTTTTTCGACAACACGTACTAATTTCCAGCTTTTAAGTTTACTAATAGGGCGAACACTTATCACTTCAACCTTATCTCCTTCATTAGCAACACTCTCATTGTCATGCACTAAAAAAGAACGACTTCTTTTAACTACCTTGTCATAAACTGGGTGAACAGCTCTTTCAGATACTGTTATCCGGATCGTGTTCTTCCCAGAAATCTTAGTTACAACACCGGTAAGCGTTCTTTGTTGTTTAGTTGTCGTCATCGCTTACTGTCTCCTTTTGCTTAATTGCTGTTTTGATTTGAGATATATCTTTTCTCACCTTAGCTAGTTGAGAAGTATCTTTTAAGCTGCTATTTACCAACTTAAACTGCAAAGATGTTAACTCTGTTTGTTTCTCAGCGCGCAGCTCTTCTAACTTCTCTATATTTATTTTAATTAATTTTTTATATTCCATTACTAATTTCCTTACACTATAACTTTTCTACAAATTTTGTTTTTACAGGAAGTTTATGTGCCGCCAAACGAAATGCTTCCTTTGCTACTTCAATAGGAACGCCACTTAATTCAAAAAGAACATGCCCAGGCTTTACAACAGCTACCCAGCCATCAGGAGATCCTTTCCCTTTACCCATACGAGTTTCAGCAGGTATCTTTGTCACTACTTTATCAGGGAATATTCTAATCCATACTTTTCCCCCACGTTTAATATAACGTGTCATTGCTCGTCTCGCAGCCTCAATCTGACGATCAGTCATCCAAATAGCTTCTTGAGATTGTAATCCGTACTCGCCAAACTCCACAAAGTTTCCTCTACAAGCCTTGCCTCTGTTACGGCCCCTTTGTGTTTTTCTATATTTGGTCTTCTTTGGCATCAACATAATTTACTCCTAAGCTCCCGCTGCTACCCGGCTATTTTCCGGAACATCTCTTCTTGGCTGAGGATCTTGAAGCTCTTTGCGTTGAAGTTGTTTATGCTCATAAATATCGCCATTATAGATCCATACCTTTACACCAATTTTACCGTAGGTTGTTAATGATTCAGTAAAAGCGTAGTCAATACTAGCCCTCAATGTATGTAGAGGAACTTTTCCCTCACGATACCATTCAGTACGAGCAATTTCTACGCCACCTAACCGACCAGCACAACATATCTTAACACCCTGAGCACCAGCCTTCATTGCTAACTGAATACCCATTTTCATAGCCCTTCTAAAGGGAAATCTACGTTCCAATTGAGCACAAACAATCTCGCCCAACAATCTCGCTGATTTTTCGGGGTCTTTTTGCTCAGTTACATTAATTCTTACAGGCTTACCCAAAAGCTTGGCTAGTGTTTTACGATGAGCAACTACTTGCTCCCCGCCTTTCCCTAAAATCATACCTGAACGTGCAGCCTTGATTGTAATATCAATCTTTTCAGCTCTTCTATGAATAGAAATATGCGCAATTCCAGCTCGTTTCATCTCAGTTTGGATATAACCTCGAATTTTAAGATCTTCAAGAATATAATCCTTGTATTCCCTATTTGCGTACCAGATACTATCCCAGTCTTCAACAATACCTAAACGTAATCCTTTCGGATGAACCTTCTGTCCCATTTATTTGCCTCCGTTGCTTTCTGCAACACCCACGATAATGTGAGATGTCTTTTTTTCTATACCGAATACACGACCACGCGCTCTAGCCTGGAAACGTTTAAACTTAGGTCCCTGATTAACAAGAAGCGAAGATATAAAAAGGTCGCCAGCTTCTTTTTTATCATTATTAACTGCATTAGCTGTTGCTGACTGGATCACCTTAAGTAGAATCTCTGCACCTTTATGGGGAAGACTCTTTAAAACAGGAACCGCATCAGCCACAGAAGACCCTCTAACAATATTAGCAATTCTTCTTAACTTTGAAGGAGATATTCGAACATATTTAGCATGCGCAAATATTTCAGATTTAGCCGACTGAGTTGTCAATTTATTTGTTTTAGTTGTTACTTTTTTTGTTTGCGTTGCCATTACTGTTTCCTAGCTCCAGAATGCCCTTTAAAGGTTCTTGTATAAACGAATTCACCCAACTTGTGCCCAATCATGTCTTCAGAAACAAAAACCGGGATGTGCTTTTTTCCATTATAGACAGCTATAGTATGCCCAATCATGTCTGGGATGATTGTAGATCTGCGCGACCATGTTTTAATTAGTTTTTTAATTCCTGCCTCATTCATCTTCTCTACTTTTTCAGAAAGATGCTCATCCACAAATGGGCCTTTTTTTAATGATCGTGCCACACTATTCCTCCTACGCTACTTACGTCTCTTTACGATAAATGTACTTTTCTTACGCTTCTTACGCGTCTTATAACCCAAAGCAGGCTTGCCCCACTTAGTTAACGGTCCAGCATGCCCAATTGGCGCACGCCCCTCACCACCACCATGCGGGTGATCACAAGCATTCATAACAGATCCACGAACAACAGGACGTCTACCCATATGCCGAGATGTTCCTGCTTTACCTAATACCGCATTTCTTTTTTCTGCATTTCCAACGGTTCCCAAAGTTGCTCGACACTCAATATTAACAAGACGAACTTCACCAGAAGGCAGTTTAACCGTTCCATATTTGTCATTCTTAGCCATCAATACAGCACCAACGCCTGCAGACCTAGCCAATTGAGCACCTCTATTTTTTGACAACTCAACATTATGAATTGCCGATCCAACAGGGATATTTTTAAGAGGAAGAGTATTACCCTGACGTATCTCAGCCTTCTCGCCGGCCTCAAGAACAGAGCCAACCTCAACACCTTGAGGCGACACGATATAAGCTTTATCACCATCATTATAAGCAATTAAAGCAATATTCGCAGACCTATTAGGATCATACTCAATACTTTTCACAACTCCAGGGACACCTTCTTTATTACGTTTAAAATCAACTATACGGTACCTTCTCTTTGCTCCGCCACCACGATGACGAACTGTAAGCTTACCTACATTATTACGGCCAGATCCACGTTTTGATTTAACCAAAAGTGCCTTGACCGGCTCATTTCCTTGAGATAATTCCTCAAAACCCGACACTTGCTTGTGACGAAATCCAGGGGTTCTTGGTTGATACCTTTTTGTTGCCATATTTTTTCTCCGGTTCCTAAAACATTTCCTTAACAGTCTCAATTACAGATCCTGCTTTCAACGTAACAATCGCTTTTTTACGTTGGGCTGTTTTCCCTACATACTTTCCACGTCTCTTTTTCTTTGATACCACTTTGACAAGATTAACCTTATCAACAGATACCTTGAATTTTTTTTCAATAAACTTACGAATCTCAATCTTATTAGCATCCGTAGCTACAAAGAAATGATATTTATCATTCGCAATTTGGGCCGAGGATTTCTCAGTTATAATCGGCGCCAATATAATTTCATCTGTCATACTCATGATAATGTCTCTCTCGCTTTTTCTAAAGCTGCGCTTGAAAAGATCACTTGGTCTACGTCCAACAAGTCAGCTACCTCTATAGATAACGGGCTAGATATTAACCCTCTTTTAATATTTCGACAAGCTTTTTGAAGACACTCGTTTTCTACCCCTAATACAAACATCACTTTCTTGCTTGTATCTTTCTGAATAGAATCCAACAACTGCTGAACCTGCTTAGTTTTCAACTCAGCCTCATCCTTATAATCAAGAACAAATAATCCATCGCCCTTTTGACCCAAAACAACCTTTATGGCCTTTTTAAGCACATCAGGATTAATATCAATCGCATGACTTCTCGGCTTAGGTCCAAATATAACAGACCCCCCAACTCTCAAAGGCGTTCTATTGGTACCACGACGTGCATTACCAGTCCCCTTCTGCTTATAAGGCTTAGCACCACCACCTCGAACCTCACCCCTAGAAAGCGTATTATGCGTTCCCTGATGACGTGATGCTTGTTGATACTTTACAGCTAAATATATCCAATGATCCGCATTATCTTGAACCTTCGGCACAGTAATACCTGCAGATTTGGACCCTGTTTCTTCACCTGATAATGTCAATGTTTTAATTTTCATAATATTCCTCTACCAAACCGTTAAGTTGAGGTAACCTCAATTAGATTCCCTTTCTTGCCAGGGACAGCGCCCTTAACATAAAGAAGACCTTTTTCAACATTATTGCCAACAACAACCAAATTCTTAATAGTCCGGTTCTTATCACCCATATGCCCAGGCATTTTTTTACCCCTAAGAACACGGCCAGGAGTCGTACCCGCTCCAATCGAACCAGTAATTCGATGACTTTTAGATCCATGAGTCATCGGCCCACAAGCAAAATTCCATCGCTTAACTGTTCCAGCAAACCCCTTACCAATTGTACGACCCTTTACAGATACCTTTTGATCTTTCTCAAACACACTGACATCAATTGTCTGACCTTTTTCAAAACCATGATCCTCAGAAACTCTAAATTCCTTAATCACTTTGACAGGCTTCGCATTCCAAAGCTTAAATTGCCCCACCTTAGGTTTATTCAATCGCTTCTCAGCAACATCCCCATACCCTACTACTACCGCAGAATACCCATCAGCTTCTTTCGTTTTAATTGTCAAAATAGTATTAGTATTAACTTCGATAACAGTAACTGGACTAACAACGCCCTCATCGTCCATTAATTGAGTCATACCAATCTTTTTCCCAAGCATAAATTTATTTGGATTCATTTTATTCACCATCGTTTTTTAATTAAAAAAGAGACACTTCTGCCTCTTTTTTTTGTCGTTTTTGACCACAAACATGGTCAGAAAGGATTAAAGCTTAACTAGATTAATTCAGTTTAATCTCTACGTCAACACCCGCCGGCAAATCAAGGCCCATAAGGGCATCAATCGTAGTTGTTGGGGGGTCAACTATATCAATCATCCGTTTATGAATACGGATTTCAAAATGCTCTCCGCCACGCTTATTTACGTGGGGAGATTTCAATACACACCATACTCGTTTACGCGTAGGCATTGGGATTGGACCAATTACTTTTGCACCAGATCTTTGAGCCGTTTCAACTATTTTAGAAGCGGACTTGTCAATTAAATGATGATCAAAGGCTTTTAACCTGATACGGATTTTCTGGCTATTATTTTCTTTTTTAGTAGGTGTATTACTCATCTGATTGTTCCTTAGTACAATTACGCTAAGATTTTCGTTACGACACCCGCACCAACTGTGCGTCCGCCTTCACGAATCGCAAAACGCAATCCTTCTTCACAAGCAACAGGTATAATCAGCTCAACATTCATTTTAATGTTGTCGCCAGGCATTACCATCTCAACGCCAGCAGGCAATTCAATAGATCCTGTTACATCTGTAGTTCTAATATAAAACTGAGGTCTATACCCTTTAAAGAAAGGCGTGTGCCGTCCACCCTCTTCTTTTTTCAATACATAAACTTCAGCCTCAAACTTAGTGTGCGGCTTAATGCTTCCGGGCTTAGCCAGTACTTGACCACGCTGAAGATCTTCTTTTTCAACCCCTCTTAATAAGGCGCCAATGTTATCACCTGCCTGACCTTGATCAAGAAGCTTTCTAAACATTTCCACTCCAGTAATTGTAGTCGTACGCGTTTCTTCAGCCATTCCCACAATCTCAATTTCTTCACCAACGTTGATTTCTCCACGCTCAATACGCCCAGTTCCAACCGTTCCTCGTCCAGTGATACTGAAAACATCTTCAATTGGCATCAAGAAAGGCTTATCAACTTCACGTGTTGGATTAGGAATAAAGCTATCAACCGCATCCATAAGTTCCCATATCGCTTTTGAATCCTCATTTTCACGAGAACTATCAGAAGACTCCAACGCCTTCAATGCAGACCCTTTAATAAAGGGAATATCGTCACCAGGAAAATCATATTTACTTAGAAGCTCACGCAATTCCATCTCAACCAACTCAAGTAGCTCTGGATCATCTACTTGATCTGTTTTATTCAAGAAAACAACCAATGAAGGTACGTTTACCTGACGCGCTAGCAAGATATGCTCTCTTGTTTGAGGCATAGGTCCGTCAGCTGCACTTACAACCAAAATACCACCGTCCATTTGAGCCGCACCAGTAATCATATTTTTGATATAATCTGCGTGACCAGGACAATCTACGTGTGCATAATGTCTTTTTTCCGTTTCATACTCAACGTGAGCAGTAGCAATAGTGATTCCACGTGCTTTTTCTTCAGGAGCCGCATCAATTTGGTCGTACGCCTTAAAGTCAGCCCACCCTTTAGAAGCTAGCGTTTTAGTTATCGCCGCTGTTAATGTAGTTTTCCCGTGATCAACGTGACCGATCGTTCCTATATTAACATGTGGTTTATTACGTTCGAATTTTTCCTTAGCCATGGTTGTGACTCTCCTTCATATTTTTAGTTTTATAATAAATTAAGATTCTGATTTTGATCGATTTGCGATAATTTCATCGTAAATCAGTTTCGGCACATCACTATACCCAAAAAATTGCATAGTGTAAACACCTCGTCCCTGTGTAAATGAGCGTAACGTTGTGGAATAACCAAACATATCTGCAAGAGGAACCTTCGCCTTCACTTGACGCATATTATTACCTGCTTGTTCCATTTTTTCGATTTTTCCCTTACGGCTACTTAGATCACCAATTACATCACCCATATAGGTCTCAGGAATCTCTACCTCTACCGCCATAATCGGCTCAAGGATCGTAGGGCCTGCTTGCTTAAAGGCTTCTTTAATTGCGTATGCACCAGCTACCTGGAAAGCAACATCAGAAGAATCAACAGGATGAAAAGATCCATCTAGAACCGTTACTTTAATATCAACTACAGGATAGCCAGCTAGAATTCCTGTAGAGAATAGTTCTTTAATACCTTTTTCAATTGAAGGAATATACTCTCTTGGAATACGCCCTCCCACAACTTTGCTTTCAAATACAAACCCTAATCCAGATTCTATTGGCTCAATCTCAAGGATCACGTGACCATATTGTCCACGTCCACCCGTTTGCTTAACGAATTTACCTTCGCCTTTCGCCTTTTTCTTGATTGATTCTTTATAAGCCACTTGAGGCTGCCCAATATTTGCTTCAACATTAAACTCACGCTTAAGTCTATCCACAATAATCTCCAGGTGAAGCTCCCCCATACCTGAGATAATCGTCTGATTAGTTTCTGGATCCGTTCTATACATGAAAGTAGGATCTTCCTCTCCAAGCTTTTCAAGACCAACAGACAACTTTTCTTGATCCGTTTTTGTTTTAGGCTCAATTGCTACGAAAATTACCGGCTCAGGAAAATCAATGTTTTCTAATACAATCGGCTTATCTTCTGCACAAAGCGTATCACCTGTTTTAGTATCCTTAAGTCCAATCAAAGCAATAATATCGCCAGCGCTAGCTTCTTTAAGCTCACTTCTAGTATTGGCATGCATTTGTATGATTCGACCAACACGTTCTCTCTTGTTCTTTCCACCATTTAAAACATATGATCCAGCCGTCAGTTTTCCAGAGTAAATTCGTGCGTAAGTCAATTTACCTACAAACGGATCCGTCATAATTTTGAATGCCAGCGCAGAGAATGGCTCTTCAAGGCTTGGCTTACGAACGGCTTCTTCTCCATCTAACGTTTCACAAGAAATATCACCAACATCAATTGGCGATGGAAGATAATCCACTACAGCATCCAAGAGAGGCTGAACCCCTTTATTCTTAAATGCAGTTCCACAGAAACAAGGAATGATCTCTCCATCAATTGTTCGTTTACGAATCCCTTCACGTATCTGGTCCTCTGAAAGGGTACCTGTCTCTAAAAATACATTTAACAATTCTTCACTTGCTTCTGCAGCCACCTCTAATAAGATCGCTCTTAACTCATCCACCTTCTCTTTGTTTTCCGGCGCAATATCACGCGTCTCAAACTCAATCCCTTTTTCCTGATCATAGTGATACTCTTTTAGCTTAACAAGATCAATAACACCCTTAAACTGATCCTCAGCACCAATAGGGAAATTCAAAATAACCGGGTTTGCACCCAACATATCTTTCATCATCTCTAAAACATTTTCAAAGTTGGCCCCAATACGATCCATTTTATTGATAAATGCCATGCGAGGCACTTTATACTTAACAGCTTGTCGCCATACCGTTTCACTTTGAGGCTGAACACCTGCAACTGCGCAAAACACAGCAACCATGCCATCAAGAACACGCAAAGATCGCTCTACCTCTACAGTAAAGTCAACGTGACCAGGTGTATCAATAATATTAATATTATGATCTTTCCAGAAACACGTCGTCGCAGCAGAAGTAATTGTAATTCCACGCTCTTGCTCTTGCTCCATCCAATCCATAGTGGCGTTTCCATCATGAACCTCACCAATCTTATGTGACTTACCAGTATAAAATAATACACGCTCAGTAAGCGTCGTCTTACCGGCATCGATATGGGCAGCGATT
Source organism: bacterium (assembly GCA_018700055.1). Lineage (GTDB taxonomy): Bacteria > Margulisbacteria > Marinamargulisbacteria > UBA817 > JABISL01 > JABISL01. The sequence goes on from JABISL010000050.1 coordinate 67,362, forward strand.
CCAATATTACGTACAGATTCTAATGATCCTTTTTGATTTGTATCTTCAGACATAATTAATTACCACCTAAAATGAGCAAATGCTTTATTTGACTCAGCCATTTTATGTGTATCTTCTCTTTTCTTAATCGTTGTTCCTGATTTGTTATATGCATCTTCAAGCTCAGAAGCCAACTTACTTTCCATTGACTTTCCATTACGTTTTCGCGCATTAGCAATTAACCACTTCATAGCCAATGCCATTCCACGTCCAGATGGAACTTCAATAGGAACCTGATAAGTAGATCCACCTACACGTCGCGACTTAACTTCCATTTGAGGAGTTGCGTTTTGCACAGCCTGACTGAAAGCCTCAATAGGCGCTACAGACACTGCCTTTGCCAACTTCTCCAAAGCCCCATAAGTGACTCTCTCAGCTATGCTTTTTTTTCCATCAACCATTAACTTGGTGATAAACCGAGTTAGGTTAATACTATTGTATATAGAGTCAGGCTCATATATTCGTTTATAATCTTTATTTTTTCGACTCATGCGCTACTTCCTTTATATCTATTTTTTAGATTTTTTAGCTCTTTTTGCACCGTACTTGGAGCGGCGCTGTTTACGATCATTTACCCCTTCTGTATCCAATACTCCACGAACAGTGTGATATCGAACTCCTGGCAAGTCTTTTACACGACCACCACGAATTAAGATAACAGAGTGCTCTTGAAGATTATGTCCCTCTCCAGGAATATAACTTGCAACTTCAAACCCACTAGTCAAACGAACACGAGCTACTTTTCTAAGAGCCGAGTTTGGTTTTTTAGGAGTTGTTGTATAAACACGAGTACAAACACCACGTCGTTGTGGGCATCCTGCAAGTGCTGGAGAACTCCCTTTTTTGAGTTTTCTTTTACGTTTATTCTTTATAAGTTGGTTAGTTGTTGGCATTCTTTCTAATCTCCTTTTGGATATTGTCTCCAAATTGATGGCCGTTGGGAATGGTGAATTCTAACCCAAGGCCAGTTCTAAGTCAATGGGTTACGAGGTCACAACGGCCTCAGCCATTTCTTTTTGTTTAAATAGTCTATCTTCTTCCGTTACCTTCACTTCTTCACCTGTTTCCTGGGATTTAATGATAATCGAACGATTATCTTTCCAACCTGTTCCAGCAGGGATAAGTTTTCCGATAATTACATTTTCTTTCAATCCGTACATGTCATCCTTTTTACCACGAATTGCAGCATCAGAAAGAACACGAGCCGTTTCTTGGAAAGACGAAGCAGATATGAAACTTTCTGTATTCAACGCTGCACGTGTAATTCCAAGTAAGACTGATTCCCCAGTAGCGAGTTCTTTATTTTCACTTTCAGCCGCTTTATTCGATTTATTAAACCTTCGAACATCAACTAGCTCATTAGGAAGTAACTCAGTTTCTCCCATTGTAAGCACGTTAATCTTTCTGGTCATTTGACGAACAATAACCTCAATATGCTTAGCGTTAATTGCTACACCTTGAGATTTGTAAACACGCTGAACTTCTTCACCAAGATACTGTTGTGTTGCAATAACGCCACGTGTTCCCATCAAGTCATGAGGACTAATGACACCCTCTGTTAACTGCTCACCTTTAGACACTTGTTGTCCAGAGAATACTAACAGCCGGACACCACTAGTAAGCTTATATTCTTTCTTGGCACCATCGTCGCCAATAATATAAACACTTCGTGCTGTAGATGTTCCAGCAACCTCAACTGTTCCATCAAGCTCGCAAATAACTGCAGATTCTTTAGGTTTACGGGCTTCAAATAATTCTTCAACACGCGGAAGTCCCTGAACTATATCTTTTGTCATAGAAGCTGCACCAGACACACGTTCTTGAGCAACAATATCGCCTTTATTTACTTTGTCGCCATCTTTTACAAACAAATATGCACCCTGAGACACTGGATACGATTCTCCAGGAGACGTCTCAATGATGTACTCCGTTTTCTTTGCTGTTGAGTCAGGATTTTTTCTAATATCTGCAATGATTGCACTTTTCTCAACGATTGTTTTTGTACTAAGCTCTGTACCATAAGCAATTCGCTCTCCTGATTTGAATTTTTCTGAAGTATCTTTAGTTACTTCATACATAATTTTTTCAGTTAGATTGTAAACAAACAATTCACCAGGTTTATCAGCCACAGAAATTGTTTGAGACTTGGAACTTCCTTCTACCTTTTTAGTAGTGAGGCCAATAAACTGAACCTTCCCATCTCTATTAGAAGATAAGTATCGGATCTGAGGATTATGCTCAGCCACTTCTTCGCCTGCTTTTATTTTTTGTCCAGGTTTGACATGTAGTAGCGCGCCTGCAGGAAGATCAATAATTTGCTGACTGTCTTTCGACTCTACTACGATTTGACCTTCATCAGAGCTTACCCAAGCTGGTTTTCCATCAACCATAACTTGGTTAATTACTAGCGCGTCATCAATTTTAACTGACCCTGCTTGATCAGAAGAAAAAGTCGTTTTCGCCGCTTTTCGAAGATCCACTCCACCCGTGTGGAAGGTTCTCATTGTCAGCTGTGTTCCAGGCTCTCCAATAGATTGCGCTGCAATAATACCAACTGCAGACCCCATATTTACGGCCCCGCCTGTAGATAGATCCATTCCATAACATTTCTGACAGATCCCTCTATCAGCCTCACATGAATATGAGCTTCTAACATGTCCATTCTCAACACCAGTTTTTTGGATTTCATCTGCAATAGCACGAGTAATGAGTGTCCCTGCTTTAGCAATTACTTTGTTAGTAGAAGGGTTCTTAACATCTTTAAGAATAATTCGTCCTTCAAGCAAAGCGCCAATAGAGACTATTGTTTCAATTCCTTCTTTGAAGGCCGTTAATTCAATACCTTTTGAAGTTCCACAATCAAGCTCAGTGATCATAACATCCTGTGCTACATCAACTAAACGACGCGTTAAGTACCCAGAGTCAGCTGTTCTAAGGGCCGTATCAACCAACCCTTTTCTCGCTCCATAACAAGAGATGAAATACTCAGCTAATGACAATCCTTCTTTAAAGTTTGATTTAATTGGAACTTCAACCGTTCGACCTTGTGCATCAGACATCAATCCACGCATGCCGGCAAGCTGTCGTACCTGGTCAATATTACCCCGAGCTCCAGAATTTGCCATAATAAATACATTATTCAATTTACCAAATTCATCTTCCATTAAGTCAGAAATCTTGCCAGTAGCACCACGCCATACTTCATTACTCATCAAAATACGGTCTGCTTTATCAAGCTTTCCTTGGCTTTCTTGTTTTTCCAATTCAGCTACTTCTTTATCTGCATCCGCTAGAATGTCAGTTTTTGCTTTAGGAATACGCATGTCATCAATGGATATTGAAATTCCAGACAATGTTGCATATTTGAATCCAAGACTTTTCAATTTGTCGGCGATTTGCCCTACTAAATCGGATCCATACTCTGTATACCACCCTTCAAGCAAGCGGCTTAACTCTTTCTTACCTACAATTTCGTTGATAAAAGGAGTGTTTTTAATATCATTAGCTTCGAAAATTTCTTTTATAGTGCGATTGAAAATAACACGCCCCATTGTTGTCTCAACGCGCTCACCGTTCCATCTAATTCGAATTGAACTGTGAGTCTTAATTGCGCCACTGTCCCAGGCTCTTCTCGCTTCATCCATAGTTGCGAAACCTTTTCCTTTTCCAGTCAATTCATTCGGATCTTCAACTGTTAAGAAATAAATTCCCAAAACCATATCTTGGGTAGGCGTAATAATAGACCGTCCATTAGCAGGCGAAAGCACATTATTGGTAGACATTATTAAAAGACGACATTCTGACTGCGCTTCTAACGAAAGAGGCACATGAACAGCCATTTGGTCACCATCAAAATCGGCGTTGAATGCTGTACAAACTAAAGGGTGTACTTGAATAGCAGACCCTTCAACTAAAACAGGCTCGAATGCTTGGATCCCTAACCTATGTAGAGTAGGCGCACGATTAAGTAGTACCGGTTGTCCCTGAATAATTTTTTCTAGGACATCCCAGACGTACACATCTCTTTTTTCAATTTTACGCTTTGCACTTTTCACATTTGTTACGTAACCTTTTTCAACTAATTTACGGATAACAAATGGCTTAAATAGCTCAAGAGCCATTTCCTTAGGAAGCCCACATTGATTAAATTTCAAATGCGGTCCTACAACAATCACTGAACGCCCTGAATAATCCACACGTTTACCAAGTAGATTCTGACGAAAACGTCCTTGCTTACCTTCAATAATGTTTCCAAGAGACTTCAATGGACGTCCATTAGATCCTGTTACTGCACGTCCACGCTTACCGTTAGAAATTAATACATCAACTGCCTCTTGTAACATTCTCTTTTCATTACGAACAATCATGTCAGGCGCCCCAATATCAAGGAGTCGCTTTAATCGGTTATTACGGTTAACTACTCTACGATATAAATCGTTAAGATCAGACGTAGCAAAACGTCCACCTTCTAGTTGAACCATTGGTCTTAAATCAGGCGGCATAACAGGAACGGCTTCAAGAATCATCCATGACGCATGGTTTCCAGAATGATGTAATGCTTCAACAATTTTGAGACGCTTTGTCGCCTTAAGACGCTTCTGTCCTTTAGCATCTACAAGCAGTTCTCTTAACTCAACAATCTGCTCGCCTAACTTTACTTTTTCAAGCAATGTTCTTACAGCACTCGCTCCCATATCAGCTTGAATTTTATCACCATACTTTTCTTTGAGGTCATAATAATCATCACTAGATATCAAAGCTTTGTAGGAGGTCTCTTCAATAGACGCGTCACATTCCGTAACTATGTATGAATCGTAATACAATACTTCTTCAAGCATCCTGGTAGTCATATCCAGTATTAATCCCATGTAGCCTGGGATACCTTTTAAGAACCATATGTGAGAAACAGGTGCTGCTAACTCAATATGCCCCATGCGTTCACGACGAACCTTGGAATGAGTTACCTCAACGCCACAACGCTCACAAACGATACCACGGTAACGTACACGACGGTACTTACCACAAGCACACTCCCAATCCTTTACAGGACCAAATATTTTTTCACAAAACAATCCTTTTCGTTCCGGTTTAAATGTTCGATAGTTGATCGTTTCAGGTTTTTCAATCTCACCATGAGACCAAAATCGAATTTTTTCTGGAGAGGCTAAACCAATTTCCAAAAAGTCAAAATCACTGGGGCTAGTCACTAACATTATGCGTCTCCCTTATTCATTCTATCGTGTCTCAATTTCACTGCCGTCCATCGCTTTTACTCGAATATCAAGCGCAATAGATCTAAGCTCTCTCAATAACACTCGGAAAGATTCCGGTGTTCCAGGTCTTGAAAGAGGCTTGCCTTTAATAATTGCTTCATATGCTTTGGCACGTCCCGTTAAATCATCTGATTTGATCGTCAACATTTCTTGAAGTGTGTTTGCCGCACCATATGCTTCTAGTGCCCAAACTTCCATTTCTCCAAATCGCTGTCCACCATATTGCGCTTTACCACCTAAAGGCTGTTGCGTAACTAGTGAATACGGTCCGGTTGATCTTGCATGTATCTTATCTTCAACTAAATGAATTAGTTTTAACACATACATACATCCAACTGTCACTTCACGCTCAAATGGAATACCTGTTCGTCCATCACGTAATTTGACGGTCCCAGTCGGCTTAATCCACTCATAACCTTTTACTTTTGAAGCTTCAATTAACTTTTCTTCTACTTTATTTACTGATGCATTTTCTTCCAATGCTTCGTCAAAGAGCTGAACCTGATAATTATCACCTAGAACATGAGAGGCCATGCCCAACAATGTTTCAAATAGCTGTCCTACGTTCATCCTTGAAGGAACACCAAGTGGGTTAAGAATAATATCCAAACACTCACCATTAGGAAGGAAAGGCATATCTTCTTCAGCTAAAATTGTGGAAATAACACCTTTGTTACCATGTCGTCCCGCAACTTTGTCACCAATGGAGATTTTACGTAACTGCGCTACGTAAACACGTACAATATTATTTACTCCAGGTGGAAGATCATCGTTGGCATCCCGTGAAAATACACGCACTCCAATAACTTTTCCAGACTCACCAGAAGAAACACGTAATGATGTATCTCTCATATCTCTCGCTTTATCACCAAAGATTGCACGAAGCAATTTTTCTTCAGCTGGCGGTTCTGTTTCACCTTTTGGTGTAACTTTGCCAACTAATATATTGCCTGACTTAACTCTTGCGCCAACTCGGATAATTCCATCCTCATCTAAATCAGACAATGCCTCTTCAGATACATTTGGAACCTCGCGTGTTAACTCTTCAGGTCCTAGTTTAGTTGATCTAATATCTACTTCATAACGATGAATATGAATTGAAGTAAATACACCGTCCTTAACAAGACGCTCTGAAATAACAACCGCATCCTCAAAGTTATATCCTTCCCATGGCATAAATCCAACCAAAACGTTCTTTCCAAGTGAAAGCTCACCATTTTGTGTAGATGCACCATCTGCAAGGACGTCATTCTTCTTGACCTTATCGCCATTTCGTACGATCGCACGATGATTTTTACATGTGTTCTGATTTGAACGCACATATTTTTGAAGTGGGTACTTAACTTTCTTCCCCGCTTTGTTTTTTACAATTACTTCATCACCAGTAACAGACTCAACAACGCCGTCTTCTTTGGCCTTAACCATAATACAAGCGTCACGAGCAATCACTCTTTCCAATCCAGTTCCAACAAATGGCGCCGTTGCTTTCACAAGAGGCACTGCTTGACGTTGCATGTTTGCGCCCATCAAAGCCCTGTTCGCATCATCATGCTCCAAGAACGGGATCAATCCACAAGCAACACCTAGAAGCTGTCTAGGCGAAACTCCAATAAACTGGATATCTTCGATCGGTACAAATCCAAAGTCTCGGTTATACCGAGCAACCACATCTTTGCCCTTCATTTTTCCACTGGCATCCCGAGGTGTATCCCAAGGAGCAATGTAGTATTTTTCTTCTTGATCTGCAGTAAATTTCTCTACTTCATTGGTAACTTTTCCTTTTACCACTTTGTAATATGGCGTTTCAATAAAGCCATATTCATTAACATTCGCATATGTTGCTAGAGGTCCAATCAAACCAGCATTTGGTCCCTCTGGCGTTTCAATAGGGCAAATTCGTCCATAATGAGTCGGATGAATATCACGAACCTCAAAACCAGCCCTTTCTTTTGTAAGACCACCTGGTCCTAAAGCACTCAAACGCCGTTTATGAATAATTTCAGCCAAAGGATTGGTCTGATCCATAAACTGGGACAATTGAGAACTTCCAAAGAATTCTCTCATCACAGCTACAAGCGGACGAATATTTATTAGATGTTGCGGAACGATTTTTTCGTTCCCTTTAATCGCCATTTGCTCACGAATCAAACGCTCTAAACGCGCCAAACCGACTCGAAACTGACGTTGAAGCTGCTCACCAACTGTGCGTACACGTCGGTTACCCAAATGATCAATATCATCTGTATGTCCATTTCCACGAGCTAATCCCATTGTATAGTTAACAACAGCAAAAATATCCTCATTTGTTAACACTACTTCTTCTTCAGGCGTATCAAGCTCTAATCGACGGTTGATTTTATAACGACCAACTACTCCTAGGTCATAACGAGATACATCAAAAAATAGATTTTTAAGCAACTGCTTAGCACCATCTAAAGTCACAGGATCCCCTGCTCTTAGGTTTTTATAAATTTCGATTAGTGCGTCATCTTGAGTAGTAATCGGACCCTTTAACAAAGTCTTCTCTATAATCTCTTTTTGACTGGCATTCGCCAATATTTCTTCTTCAGAATAGCCTAAAGCAGCCAACAACACTGTCACTGGCACTTTCTTTACTTTATTAATATGTGCATAAGCAACCCCATTAGGATCCACTTCGATTTCAAGCCATGCACCACGACTAGGAATAACGGTTGCAGTATACCCCACACGGTCACGGTTTACACCAATTTTTTCGCGAAAATATACGCCAGGAGACCGAATAAACTGACTCACAACAACGCGCTCTGCTCCATTAACTAGAAATGTTCCCATCTCTGTCATTAAAGGAATATCACTCATAAATACTTCTTGCTCTTTAACTTCACCAGTCTCACGATTAATCAACCTTACAGGTACACGCAGAGATGCAGAGTAAGATACTTCCTTACGCTTACATTCTTCATATGTTAATTCTGGCTCAGAAAGATACAGTCCGTCTAAAAACTCCATCTCTAACTTTCCACCATATCCTACGATAGGCGAAATATTTAAAACCTCTTCTTTTAAACCATCTTTAACAAATCGATCAAACGATTTTGTTTGTAAATCCAAAAGATTTGGAACTTCGATCTCTTCTTTAGGAGCATTATCATTAAGAAATACTCGTTGTCTAGTGTTTGTTTGTTGCAACCCTTCACCTCATACCGATTGATGAATACACAAACCTGGAGATACTCCATATACAGGAGTTACTCCAGGTCGTGATTCATTCAAAACATTATTTTATTTCGATCGTAGCGCCTTGCTCTTCAAGTTTCGCTTTGATTTCTTCTGCTTCTTCTTTAGAAATGTCTTCTTTTACTGCTTTAGGTGCCGCGTCTACTAGATCCTTAGCTTCTTTCAAGCCAAGTCCTGTAAGCTCACGAACCGCTTTAAGTACCTGGATTTTTTTGTCTCCAGCGCTAGTTAGAACAACACTTACTACTGCGTCGCCTTCATCAGCTGCTTCTCCTGATCCGCCTGCTGGAGCTGCTGCTGCTGCTGGAGCTGCTGCAACTACACCAAACTTATCTTCTAAAGCTTTGACGAGTTGAGATAGTTCTAATACCGTCATCGTCTCAACACTCTCTACGATTTTTTTAGATGCTGCGGATAATTCCACTGTTGTTTCTTCTGACATATGTCTCACCTCCTTAGGGATGGTTTAATTTAAAATTCGACCTTTATGGTTGGATTAAGATGTTTCTGCTTTTTGATCTTGTACTGCTTGTAATGTATAAACTAAACCGCGTATCGGACTACCCAAACCGACAACAAAGCCAGTTATAGGTGATTTTAAAGCCCCGACAACCTTAGCAAGTAAGGTGTCTCGCGATGGCAATTCTGCCAACTCTTCAATTGCCGCTACATTAATAGCAGCCTTATCTAACACTCCGCCTTTTAAACTAGCAACTTTTTCCGTGGTCTTGATAAACTTAACCAAAATCTTAGCTGCGCCCGCAGCATCTTCTTCAGCAGTAAATACCGCTGTTGGGTTTGAAAAAGTATCGTCTGGAACAACTATACCAAGATCATCAAGCGCTATTCGTAAAATTGTATTCTTACAAACACGCATCTTCGTTTTTACAGCACTCAAGTCTTTTCTTAATTCTGTGATTTGCTGCACAGATAATCCTTGATAATTAGCGAAAACAACTGACGCTGAACTCTCTATGGATTCTTTAACCTTTTGAACTGCCTCTTTGTTTTCTGGACGCACTTTTATTTCAGTAGCCGTTGTCATGACTTTTCCTTCCATTTGTTATCCGCTTGTTCAACCTTAACACCAGGACCCATAGTCGAAGTCATTACAATTGACTTCATATACAATCCTTTCGCTTTAGTTGGCTTTGCTTTTTGAATAACGCTATACACTGTTTCAAAATTTTCTTTTAATTGCCTGTCTGTAAAGCCCACTTTACCTATAACTAAATGAACAATACCTGTCTTATCATTTCTAAACTCTTGTTTCCCTGACATAAATTCTTTTACTGCCTTAGAAACATCCGGGGTTACGGTACCACTTTTGGGACTTGGCATCAATCCTCTAGCGCCAAGCGTTTTCCCTAGACGACCCACTTTACTCATAATATCGGGACTTGCAATCACAATATCAAATCCTAACCAGCCGCCACTTATCTTCTCAATAAGTTCATCTGAACCCGCTTCAATTGCACCCGCAGCAAGCGCGTCTTTCGCTCTATCATCAGTAGTCAATACAACAATACGTACGTCCTTACCTGTTCCATGAGGCAACATCAAAGTTCCTCTAACCAACTGATCCGCATGTCGAGGATCAATCCCTAAATTAAAATGAACTTCAACAGTTTCATCAAATTTAGCAAAAGCGGCCTTCTTCACCAAACCAACTGCTTCACTTGGCATATATTTTTGCTCAGCGTCTACCTGCTTAGCGCTAGCAACATAGTTTTTTCCATGCTTCATCCTACTACCTCGATTCCCATGCTTCTGGCAGACCCTTCAATAATCTTCATTGCCTGGTCCACGTCCGCTGTATTTAAGTCTTCTAGTTTTAATTCAGCTATCTCTCTAATTTTTTGACGATTGATCTTAGCCTTATTTTCTCGCCCAGGCATAGATGAACCACTCTTCACATTTGCGCCTTTTTTGATCAGATCACTTGCAGGCGGCGTCTTCATAATAAACTCGAATGAACTATCTGCATAAACTGTGATCACAACCGGAACAATCTGCCCCATCTTATCCTTTGTCTTATCATTGAATGCTTTACAGAAATCCATAATTGGAACTCCGTGCTGACCCAATGCTGGCCCAACTGGCGGCGCTGGATTTGCTTTACCTGCTGCGATTTGTAATTTGATTAATGCTTTTATTTGCTTCTTTGCCATACCTTAACTCCAGTGTTTCGCCTAAAAATGGTTACTTATTATCTACTGTTTTTTCTACTTGGTCAAAATCTAATTCTACAGGTGTTTCTCTACCAAAGATTGAAATCAATGATTTAAGCTTGCCTTTATCTGCATTTATCTCAGAAATAACGCCCGCATAGCCTCGGAATGGGCCAGAAACCACCTTGATTGCTTCACCTATTTCAAAGTCAACCTCAACCTTCTTGGATTTATCACCCGCCTTGCGGAGAATCTTGTCAATCTCTGCTTCAGGGATTGGATCGGGCTCATTTTTGGAACCCACTAACTTCGCTACCCCTGGTATAGATCTCAACAAAAACCAAACGTGCTGATCAGGCAACGCCTGCACAAAAATGTATCCTGGATAGATTTTTGTGATTTTTTCTTTTCGCTTATTATTCTTAATTTCGACCGTCTCTTCTTCAGGAAGCAATGCTTTAAATACTTTGTCTGCAAACTCACCTTCCATCATCTGATAAATGCGGTCGCGAACTTTGTGCTCTTGCAAAGAGAAACACTGTACGACATACCACTGACGGCCATCATCAAGCACCTCAGGCACAGACTTGGACTCTTCAGGCTCGTTTTCAGAATACTCAACAGTATCCTCAACATCGATTTGTACCTCTATAGCGTCTGAGACAGCTTCAATATCAGCGGCCTCTTCCTTAATTTCAACATCTACTACTTGATCGGTTGTTTCTTCGCTCATTTTCTTAGAGTCCTTTTAACTGAAGTATTAGCTTGGATAATCCCATATCCAACGCGGTTACATAACCAGTAAAAAATATTAACATTACTACTATTACAATTGTTGATTTGATTACCGCTGCCTTGTTCGGCCATTCAACTTTTCGGAGTTCGCCACGAGTATCTGCTGCAAAAGCCGATATCCCTTTAGGTGTCTTCTTGGCTTGTTGTATCGTTGCCACTCGTTTAACTCCTCTTACGTCATCTATAAATAAAAACTTTATTCTGGCAGGTCCGGTCGGATTCGAACCGACAACATTCGGTTTTGGAGACCGACGTTCTACCAATTGGAACTACGGACCTAAAGTTGCAACAACAAAAACATTCGCTTATACAACAAAAGACGAACACTCGAAGCGACCTAATTAAACAGGAAAACTCTGACTGTCCTCTCACAAAATCAAAGCAAACTTTATCATAGGCATTTTGGCAGTGTCAATAGCCTTTGTAATGTCCGCGTATTAGGCCTAATCTTGGGTGTCTTCAATCTAGGTTATCTATAGTTAAATATGATCGGCGTTTATCACACTCTATATATAATGATGGCTTTAAACCATAAATTGGATCCGTACATCTCTAAGGAAAACAAAATATTTGACATGGCGAATATGGAACGTTACTTTGTTAGGAGTTTTGTTGGTCCCTCTCCATAACTTAGTTTACTGGGGATGGTGATAAACAATTCTTATTTTATTAGATAGATCACCCTATACCTGGATCAGTTTTTCAGGAAAGATCTAGTGAATGACTGTAGATACAGCATTGACAAAGATTTAGTAGGGTGTTAATTTTTTCCCCTTTGAGGAGGCATAAGATATGCTAGCAGTAATTGAATTAGGTAATAAACAATATATAGTTGAAGAAGGGTCAATATTTGACGTCGAGAAGTTAGCGCTAGATCCAAAAGATACAATCACACTTGAGAATGTTCTTTTAATCAGCAACGATGGTGAGACCACTGTAGGAAAACCCACTATAGCTGGCGCACAAGTCACCGCGACAGTATTAGACCAATATAAAGACAAAAAAATTCTAGTGTTCAAATTCAAGAACAAAACTGGATACAAGAAAACTCAAGGGCACCGTCAAAACTATACAACGTTGCGAATTGATAAAATTAAAACAGCTGGTAAAAGTGCAGCTCCTACTAAAAAAGCAGTCGCAGAAAAAAGTTCATCGGCTGAATCTAAAGATACTAAGGCCCCAGCTAAAAAGGTCGCTCCTAAGAAAGCACCTGTTAAAAAAGCAACGGCAAAAAAGGCAAGTCCCGCAAAATCAGCTGCAAAGAAACCAAGCGCTGCAAAAAAAAAGGAAGGTTAAACCATGGCTCATAAGAAGGGTAAAGGTAGTACTAAGAACGGACGCGATAGTGAGTCCAAACGACTCGGTGTAAAGCGTTATGATGGCGAACAAGTCATTCCTGGAAACATTCTTATTCGTCAGCGTGGATCCCGTGTCTTTGCTGGTGAGAATGTTGGTGTTGGCAAAGATTATACTTTGTTCGCTAAGGCTGAAGGTCGCGTAAAATTCACTTACGTAACTAAGCACAAAAAACGTATATCTGTACTCACTGCTTAAACCTATGGCTTTTGCCTTTAGATTAAGGATCTTCCTGTGAAGTTTGTAGATCAGGTCAGTATCAATATTGAATCAGGCGCTGGGGGCAGCGGTGCAATTGGGTTTCGTAGAGAAAAATACATTCCTAAGGGTGGCCCTGACGGTGGCGATGGTGGCCGTGGTGGCCATGTTATTTTTCGTGCAACACGTACACTTCAAACCTTGATGGATCTTAAATTACGCCAATTATTTAAAGCCCCACCTGGAGATGGTGGCGGAAAGAAAAACAAAAGTGGGTTATTTGGAAAAGACCTCATTGTCAGAGTTCCTTGCGGCACTATGGTCTTTGATAAGGACCATACCCTTATTGCTGATCTCACGACAGATGGTGAGGAGTTCATAATTGCAGAAGGGGGCAAAGGGGGACGTGGAAATCAACATTTCGCGACACCAACCAATCGAACTCCTCGTCATTTTCAACCTGGAATTTCTGGTGAATCCAAAAAAGTTACTTTAGAATTACGCCTTATCGCTGAAGTGGGCTTGGTTGGATTTCCAAATGCAGGCAAATCCACACTTCTAAAAAGCTTAACAAGTGCCAACCCAAAAATTGGAGATTATCCGTTCACGACTCTTTACCCCAATCTTGGGGTGCTTAAGTTCGTTGACCGAGAAATTGTTTTGGCGGATATCCCTGGATTAATTGAGGGTGCATCAAAAGGACAAGGTCTTGGGCATGATTTTTTAAGGCATATCAGTCGAACTAAGTTGATGTTGCACTTGGTCGCGATAGACCCAGAACATCCAGACGATTTAATTAAGCAGTATCACACTATTCTCAATGAACTTGCCCAAAGCAAAAATAAGATAAATACCTCTAATCCCATGATTACGGTTCTTAGTAAAACGGATTTAGTCGACACGGATACATTGGATTCTATTATTACCGAGTTCAAGAGCAATGGGATTGACGTCATTCCACTTTCCTCGCACACTCGTCAAGGAATTCCTGACTTAATAAAGGCTATAGAGAAAGGCTTGCGGTAGTCACTCTTTTCCTACCCTCTGCAATCGTACTTGGTGTATACTCAACCTTATGATTCGACTTGTAATCAAAGTAGGTACCAAAATATTAACTACGGCTAACGGCCATCTTGACCATGGCAATATGGCTGCATTGGTCGCCCAGATATGCCAGATCAAAGCCAAATATTCTTGTCAGGTTATTTTGGTGAGTTCAGGGGCCATTATCTCTGGTTCAGAGGTATTAGGAATTCAGCCGAACTCCGTTCCTGAAGAACAAGCTACGGCTGCAGTAGGACAGGTCTTACTAATGACAGAATATCATCAATTGTTTGCGAATCATTCTCAACAAATTGCGCAAATCCTAGTAAGTAAGGATGGGTTGGAAGATTTGGATCGAAGAAAAAATGCACTCAACACCATTAATACCCTGTTAGAATATGGTGTCATTCCCATCATCAATGAAAATGATACTGTTTCAATCGATGAAATTCAGTTTGGAGACAATGATGTTCTGGCATCTTTAATCTCTCATCTAATTGATGCTCAAACATTGATTTTATTAACCGACCAAAATGGTGTTTATTCGTCTGATCCGACTCAACACTCAAGCGCAGAGTTACTCACAAAAATAACTTCAATCACCGACGATCTTATTGATCAAACTAGTGGAAAGGTTCCTCACAGAGGACGGGGCGGCATTCGTTCAAAGCTTACTTCTGCTCGTTTTGCTCAAAATCACGGTATTAACGTTGTTATTGCTAATGGCAGACAAACAAATGTTTTAGTAGATATCCTTGATGATCGGCCAGTAGGCACCCGAATTTATGGAAAAGGAGTCCAGAATGACCATGACCAAAGCTAGATCTATCGCATCCCAATGCCAAGCAGCCTATGACGTGGCGCCTATAATCGGGGCCCTTAGCACTGATGCAAAAAATGCGGGATTAGTGGCTATGGCACAGGCACTAAAAATACATAGTGCAGCGATTTTAACGGCGAATGAAAAAGATCTAAGTTATGGTAGATCCGCGGGAATATCCACTGCTCTATTAGATAGACTAACGTTAACGCCTGCTCGAATCGAAGGAATGGCGGATAGCCTCTTGGCCATTCGTGACTTAGAAGACCCAATCGGCGAAGTGTTAACTGCATGGACCCTAGAAAACGGCTTGGCTATTTCTAAAGTCCGCGTTCCCTTCGGTGTGATCGGGATTATTTATGAAGCCCGTCCCAATGTGACCGCCGATGCGATAGGCTTGGCTATCAAGTCTAGTAACTGTGTTGTACTGAGAGGCAGTAAATCTGCGATACACTCCAATCAAATCATTAGTAACACCCTAAGAGATGCATTCGTCTCTCAAGGAGGTCCAGCAGGCGCTATTCAGTTATTGGAAGACACCACTCACGAAGGCGTTACAGAGTTGGTTCAAATGAAACAATATTTAAGCCTAGTAATCCCTCGAGGTGGTGCAGGATTAATTAAACGTGTCGTCGAAACAGCTACTGTCCCCGCTATAGAAACCGGCGTAGGTAATTGTCATGTATATGTAGACCAATCCGCGGATTTGAAAGCTGCCGTATCGATCGCCGTTAACGCAAAAGTACAACGCCCCTCTGTGTGTAATGCTTGTGAAACTGTGTTAGTTCATAAGGATGTCGCGTCTACCCTACTTCCCCTTCTATCAACACCTTTGAAAGAATCAAATGTTGTCATTCGAGGCTGCGAAAAAACAAAGGTTCTTCTACCTGACTGTGAGTTAGCGACCGAAGACGATTGGTACGAAGAATACCACGATTTAATTCTTGCCATCCGTGTCGTGGATTCTATCGATGAAGCACTGACTCATATTCGTCAGTACGGATCCATGCATACTGAGGCCATCTTATCCGAAAATCCTGAAGCCATTTCTAAGTTTCTGAACCAGGTAGATGCTGCGGCTGTTATTGCAAATGCTTCCACTCGATTCACTGATGGTGGCGTTTTTGGATTTGGCGCTGAGATGGGGATTTCAACTCAAAAGCTTCATGCCAGAGGACCTATGGGACTCAAAGAGCTCACCACTTATAAATATATCGTTAAAGGTGACGGACAAATCCGAACTTAGGCTAAAGTACTAAAGTCAGAAGAGCCATCTTTTTTTTGGGGATCCGTTTTGGGATACTCAAGCTTCTCATTTATCATGTCATTCATCATCGTATTCAGGGTATCAATTTCCATGTTTCCGGTACCACCTAGCTGTTTTTCTGTCCCGGTTCCGTGAATATCCATTACTTCTACGTTCCCTGTCACAATCGATAACGGGACTCGTTGCGCTTGCTGTGCACCTGTTGTCTCGTAAGCTGCAAAATCGGGATTATCAATATCTCTTAGGCTGATAATAAAGAGGTATTTTTGGACATTCACCAGATCTTGTTTGGATGGAATGGCCTCACCTTTAGGATGTGTATGGTAGACCCCATAATATTCCAGATTGTGTTTCGCAAAAAAAGCATGGGCGCGCTCCATATCTTCTGAACTAAGCGCAAATGTATCTGTTTTATTGTAGAGGTGGGCATTAAACGTGGGCAATATCGCAGATATAACCATGTCCTTTCCGCCTAAGAACCCGCCGCATTCCTGTGGATAGTTCTTACGAGCTTGTTCAATGATAATGTCATAGTGCCGTTGGGTAATTTGAAATTGCGTCGTCATGATAAGGCGAGCTCCTTCTGTATGGTTTGCACGACCTGATTGAAGCGCGGCTGTTTAATTGAGGGCTGAAACTCTTTTTGAGAAATATGGTAGCCGCAGCCCTTTTCTAGGGATAAATGGGCTAAAAAATGACCTATCGGATACGATCTGCAAAAGTTGGGTCTCGAGTCATATTTGGCACAACGGTTCTCTGAATTGAGACAGCTGCAGTTATAATGATGGATTTTTTGATCCTTGATTACAGGTTCAAACCTTTCAAGTTGTGCCGATTTACTTTGCTTTTGAACCCATCGATCTATGGATTCGACAGGCTGGCCCTTATCAAAAATCATTATGTGCTTACAACAGTTTCCGGAGGACTGACAGCTCCCATCAATATAGAATAATTCGCTAATTAATAGGGGCGTCAGAACACCTCGTATTCGACTACTTCGAACAACTAATTCATTAAGCCAATAGACAGCATACAACATATAAAATGCAATACGGTTACTCTTTGGCGACATGATAGCCGTAGTTTGAGTCTTAGACACTCGCCTTGGTTTGCTCAAGAATGTCTTGAATTCCTGATTCAGCACCTGCCAATAGTTCATCCAAAGCACCTTTTGAAAATGGCTCGCCCTCAGCGGTTCCTTGGACTTCAACATATTTGCCAGACTCTGTCATAACCACATTCATGTCCACTTGCGCAGACACATCTTCTTCGTAGCATAAATCTACACAAACCTTGTCATCACAAATACCTACGCTTACGGCACCTATCCATTCCTTAATAGGATTCTCACGGATCGTTCCTTTGTTCACTAGGTGTTCACAAGCATCCCATAATGCAATCATCGCCCCATTAATAGCCGTTGTTCGCGTTCCTCCGTCAGCTTGAAGAACATCACAATCTACCTGCAAAGATATCTCGCCTAGTTTTTCCATATCAATTGCCGCTCGAAGTGCTCGTCCAATCAGGCGTTGGATTTCCATCGTCCGTCCCGTTTGTTTTCCTTTTCTTACTTCTCTATTGATTCGCGTGTGTGTTGAAGAAGGTAGCATTGAATATTCAGCACTCACCCATCCAGTTCCTGTGTCTTTTAAAAAACGAGGAACTCTTTCTTCAATGGATACGGTACATAAAACTTTGGTTTCGCCAAAGGTAATTAATACAGATCCTGGGGAATATCGAGTGTAATTTCTTTGTATTGTGATCGGACGATGTTTTTTGATTGATCTTCCTTCTGGTCGTGTAAATTTTTCCATTAAACTAGTACTCACGTTGAGCCTCCTCAATTAACTTGCGGCCTTCATCGATATTTTTATCGATTCGAACCAAGTTTTTTTGTAATTTGGTTACAGATAACTGTAACCGGGATAAAATCTGATCGGCATATTCATTGGCACCGCGCTTAATGCCTTGCGCATTTCGTTGCGCCTCTCGTTCCTCAACTTCAGTCAATTCCCCACTAACTTTATCGTCTATAGGTTGAGGATTAAGATCAACTTCCGGTCGGATATCAGTGACTGGCATTACTTTTGCAGCAAGCTCTTCATTTTGATATTGCTGTTCTTGCGCACGTTTAACCATTTTTCGAAGTTTTTGGACCATCGAGGTCATTCGAACTTCTTCAATCATAATTTTGTTAGATAACGGTACTTTTTTAGCGTCATGTATAGCCGCTTCAATTGCATCAACTAGTCCTAGTATTTCATCCATTGCTTAGTTTTTCCTTTAAGGCTTTTTCTACAGGCGCTTGTACCAAATCTGACACGTTCGCATTTAAGCCCGCTAATTGTTTAACAATACTGGAGCTCAAGTAGCTATATTTTACATCGGTCATTAAGAAAACGGTATCAATTTTTGGATCCAGGTTCCGATTCGTGAGTGCCATTTGAAATTCAAAGTCAAAATCACTTACCGCTCGTAGCCCTCTAATAATTGTATATACGTTTTTGTTACGGGCATATTCCACTAATAGCCCTTCAAATCCTTCCACGCTTATGTCAGAGGGTAAGACTTCTTGAATGAGCTTAATCCGTTCGTCTACCGTAAAAAGTGATTTCTTATCCGGATTCTGTATAACCCCTATAGTCACCTCATCGAAAAGTTTTTGTGCTCGCTTAACGATATCAATATGGCCATTAGTGATGGGATCAAAACTACCTGCATATATGGCTTTTGACATGATTAGCCTTTAATCCCAACGGTCAAATGGGTATCGCCGTATTTATAAAGTTTATGGGTCATGTTTGAGGGAAGATAATCGGTCATAATATTTTTTTTGAAGTGCTCGATTACTAATACGGCACCGGGGGCAAGTATATCAGATTCAAAAATTGCCTTCAACGCAGCCTCATAAAGCTCATGCTTTTCCCATGGGGGGTCCATAAACAAGCCATTAATAGGTGTAGTTATTCTTCTAACACAGTCAGCCGCATCGCCTTTAAGGATCGTAACAGGTGGGGCACCGGAAAGTCCCTTATAGTTAGTCTTAGCGAGTTGGATATCTATATCAATAAACGTTACGTGCCCGGCTCCTCTTGATAATGCTTCTAGGCCCATCGCGCCCGATCCACAACACACGTCTACAAAATGACCGTCATCCACTCGGTCGCCAATAATATTAAATACCGCCTCTCTAACCTTCTGTTGAGTAGCCCTAACCCCTCTATCCATGGGCCTTTTAAGTCGCGCCCCTTTAAACTTCCCTGCGGTAATAAAAGACATCCCTTAATTGATCACTGACTCGGTAATCCGATTATGGGTCTGACACTCTATTGCAATCGCTTGGTGATCCGGATGTGTCAGATTTGGATCGCTGGCTAAAAGCATTTGGATCGCTTTTTGAACCTCTTTTAGTACGGATTGGTCTCGATCCAAATCCGCTACTTTGAGCTGTATTTCACCCGCTTGTTGGGTGCCTAACATTTCACCTGGCCCCCGAATTTGAAGATCCTCTTCAGCTATTTTGAATCCATCAGACGAGTTTAATAGCGCCTTAATTCGTCGATTCGATGTCTCTGTTTTGGGATCCGCAACTAAAAAACAGAAGCAGCTACCAGGCCCTCTTCCGATTCGGCCTCTTAATTGATGAAGTTGCGACAACCCAAATCGTTCTGCATGGCGAATTACCATTGTATTCGCATTTGGAACATCAACACCTACTTCTATCACAGTTGTTGCTACTAAGATCTGAATCTCGTTTTTACGAAATTTACTCATTACGTCTTGTTTCTCTTCAGACTTCATTTTGCCATGAAGAATGCCCACTTTGATATCGGGAAATCGGATTTGAAGGCGTTCCCATCCATCTACAGCGGAACGTAGATCAATTTTTTCAGATTCTTCAACCAAAGGATAAACAATATAAACCTGGTGCGTATTGGCAATCTGATTTTGGCAAAATGCCATGACTTTGTCCCACTTATCCTCTTTCCCAAAATAGGTTCTCGGCGGGGTTCTTCCAGGTGGCATTTCATCAATGACGGATTGGTCCAAATCACCATAACAAGCCAACAATAGCGTTCGAGGGATTGGTGTTGCTGTCATAAACAGGCTGTGGGGAAAATCACCTTTTTTTTGTAGTTTCATCCGCTGCATCACCCCAAATCGATGCTGCTCATCAATAATAACTAAGCCTAAGTTAACGATTTTCACTGGTCCCTCAATAATCGCATGGGTACCCACAATAACGAGTGGTCCTTCGCTCTGAATAGCCTCAAGGGTTTCCTTTTTTTCTTTCGCCTTCATCTTTCCTTTTAACAGTACAGTTTTGATTCCCAAGGGGGCTAACCGTTCTTGGCACTTGATCATATGTTGTTCGGCTAATATTTCTGTTGGCGCCAAGAGCACTCCTTTTTTGCCCGATTCGATAGCCATTAATAATGCCACCATCGCCACATCTGTTTTCCCAGAACCCACATCCCCTTGTATAAGTCGATTCATAGGGGTACGTCCTTGGGCATCTTCTTTAATATCATTGATCACCCTTTTTTGAGCATTCGTAAGAACATAAGGAAGGTGCTCTAGATAAGCTTTAATTAAAGGGCCATCTGTTCGTAATGCACCCGTCCCTAAGTGGTTTTGTTTTTTTGTTTTACGTATAAAATAGGGCAGTTGAAACCAAAACAAGTCTTCAAATATAGCGCGGTATTTGGCGTTTTTGAACCGAGCTTCATCGTTAGGAAAATGAATATTTTCAATCATCTCTTGTCGGGAAATTAAATTAAATCGTGTTCTAAAAGCCTCTGGCAATGGATCCTGAATCCATTTATTAAATTGCGATAAACAGTTTTGAGAGACCTGTCTTATTTTCTTCTGATATAAGCCTTGCGTAAGTGGATATATTGGCATGATTTTTTCGGAAGGGGATTCTTGGTTGGGATAACAAACATCTGTAGACTGAACTGATAGCTGCATTCCTTGCGAAAACTTATTCCATTCTAGCTTTCCAGAAACAATCACAGTAAGTCCGGGTTTGAGTACTTTTTTCAAAAAAGATTGGTTGAACCAAACCGCTTCAATTTCCCCCGTTTGGTCCGCTAGTTTTGCCTTCAGTATATGTGTTTTATTTCCCGCCTGTTTGGTTGACAAACTCTCAATTCGAGCCTTGAGAGTTACTATCGCTTCCGTCTTAGAGATCGCTTGAATAGTGGGTAAGTTACGACGATCTTCGTATTCTCTAGGCCAAAACTCAAGCATGTCATTTACAGTGGTGAGCTGCAGTCGTGCCAATTGATTAGCTGTCTCTTTCCCGACGCCTTTTAAGCTCTCTATTGGGGTTAGTAAGGGGCTGTTAGTAGTCACTCTAAAAACTGTATCATAGGTAGGGATTGAGTCAAGCAAATAAGGGATATAGACGTCCTTTTTCAAAGTTGCTAGTATGAGCGTCCCTACGGTATATTTGTCGAGTTATTACACCCTATCGACAGACTAACCGGATGGTAAGGAGACCTGTACATATGTTACGTTCTAAAGGCATTATTGAAAGATTATTATTATGGACAATCTGCATTGTCGTTTTAATGATCTTTTTTACCGTTTTCTAACCCCTAGACTATTTCGGTAAATCGTTTTCATCTCGGTTCCCATTGGTTCCTTCTTGAACACAGGCATTGCTGATATTGACTCCCAAGACACACTACTCGACTCAATAAGGTCCACACCATGTGGCCCTAACACTTGATTTGATTGATAAACAACCCATTCATCCCACTCTCCTTGTGAGAGCAGTTCTGTCGTAACACCTTGTCCTCCTTCAATCAAAATATGACAAAATCCCAGTGAATAAAGCTGCTTCCAAATCCATTCAAAGGAGATGGGATCTGGGCTATCCCACGTTATCACTGTTGCTTGTTTAGAGTTGTGCTTATTACGCGTAACTATTATAGGTTTACTAGAAGGCTCGTCATTCGTTCGAGGCCTCACTTGTCGCCTTGCAATTGTCCAAAATAACGCATCTTCTGAGAGTCTTAAGTCTGGATCAATGATGATGGGCCGAGGATTATCTTGGGACGACTCTGTCTCGGTCAGTCGACAATTTAGTCGAGGATTATCAATAAGTATCGTTCCGATTCCTACCAAAATACCGTCACAAGATCGTCGCAGCTTATGGACATCTTCATTAGCAACTGGACCGGTAATTTGAGTCAATTTTTGAGGTGCCTCAGCGATTTTCATATCCTTCGAAATTGCTGATTTAAGCGTGATATAGGGTCTGTTGTGTGTCATGTTTGTAACAAAAACGCGATTATATTCTCGGGCTTCTTCACGGCAAATCCCCTTCCTAACCAGTATTCCCGCGTTTGATAAGGCCTCCTCTGCACTCCGCTCCTGGACTTGGGGGTTGGGATCTTCCATTGCAAATACTACCTCTCGAACACCCGCCTGTATTAGGGCGTCAACGCAAGGCGGGGTTTTTCCCATATGGGTACAGGGTTCTAGAGTTACATATACCGTAGCTCCCTTAGATAGATTCCCTGCAGCAGCAAGCGCAAGGACTTCGGCATGAGCCTCCCCACTTTTCTGATGGACACCTGTAGCAATAATCACGCCCTCCTGAACAACCGCCGCAGCAACCATTGGATTGGGGAGTGTACGACCCTGTTCTGACATAGATAGTGCTAGCAACTGACGCATTATTTTCTCGTCAAACGCTGTACTCATTTTTCTATTTTTTGTTTTAGACCTAACTCATTGTTAAAGTAAACTTCCATCGTGCTATTGATAGGAACCTCAAAGTCTATGTCCAAAATCTCCCCCCCCTGATGCATTTCAGTATAGAGTTCGGTGGTTTCGCCTTCATAGATCGAATTAATCGTCAGGATAACTGGATCCCACTCCGCTAAAAACCAAGCATGAAGTTTGACCCGACGAAAAAGTTCTGGAATATGAACATCCGATTCCGTACTAAGAGAGATAGGAAACCCTTTGCTAAGCACGACTTCTAACTCTTCATCAATTTGAATTTCGGTGCCCGGTGTAGGAACTTGGCTGATGATGTAGTTTTTGGGATGTATGATCGCCACTTCTTCGCCAAGAATGGTGAGCTTAACCCCATCCTGTTCCACTAAAATTCTAGCTTGGTCCAAAGTGCGGCCTACAATGTCAGGAACGGCTACTTTTCCAGTTCCTTTAGACACAAAAACACGAATGGATCTATTTTGCTTAACCTCTCTGCCTCCGGGTGGCTTGGTCTCGATAATCACACCTTCCTCAATAAATGGATGATACCTATTCCCGGCCACTTGAATACTCAAATTGTCTTGCTCCATAACCAACTTTGCCATGTCGAATGTCTGACCTACTACATTCGGAATCGTGACTTTTGGGATAGCCGTTAAATACCTCATGTAAATTGTATAGCCGCTAATCAATACAATTATTGGGACAGCTACTAACATAATATTTATTACCGTTTCCCGAAGAGCATGGGCTCTATTAAGGCGAATTTTGTCAGTAATGTCCTTGTGGACTTTACTCGACTTCCATTCGATCTCTCCAACCGATGTAATATCTTTTTTGCCGGTATACAACGCCATAAACTCTTCTACTGACCCGCATCTGTGATCGGAGTCTTTGCTAATCGCCCATTCAATCAGCCGAGAGCGTTCAATTGGGATTTTAGGGTTGATTTGATTTGGTTTTTTTGGCGACTTCAATAATGCTTTTTTAAATTTAACTACATTTGGCGTATATTTGTACGGCCATTGCCCTGTCATCAAAAAGTAAAGAATGACACCAAAAGAGTAAACGTCAGACTTGTTGCTTAGTTCCTGATGATTGAGAAACTCAGGTGCTAAGAACAGGCATTCCTCAACAACGGAAAAAATCTCAAAGTTCTTTTGATATATTTTGGCCGCAATCGCATTATTAACGACCTTAACATCAAGCTTATCCGACACATAAATACTGTTCAGGTTAAGAAACCCTTGGAGCACCCCTTGTTCATGAGTAGCTACTAAGGCCTCGCCAATCTGACTTATCAATAAATGAACTGTTTCATAGGTAAGCGTTGGTCTTTGAATTAAATAACTATCCAGCGTTATAAGGGTTTCTTCGAACTCATGAATCGTAAAGAATAGAGCCCCATCGTAGAAGTAATCTAGCATTTTCAAGCCATTTGGATGGTCCACTGAAATGATATTTTCGGCAGTCCTGATTAACTGAGGAATCAATCGTGTGCTGATATACTCCGACTTGTATTGCCAAATCAATACCGCTTTATCACTGTCCTTTGTACGACCGATATAAACATACGAAATTAGATCCTCTGTTAAGAGGTCCCCAACTACATATCGGGATTTGATGACTGTGTCAGTCGTTACAATTTCTGATTTTTGTCCCATGTTGTCCAGTGTTCTCTATCTTTGCAAAACCCGATAATACTCGTCTTCGTTTCCATCCAATAGTGTACCTGACACTCTTCTTTTTTGGGAGCTTCATATTTGCTAAGGTCTAACTCATATGCTTGAGCCGTTTTACTATTAAGCTCAGGCGGTTCCAGTACCTTTTTGGAAATAGGGCGTCCGCTACTTGTGTCTAACAACTCCCACTTTCCATTAGGGAGCTGAGCATAAAGTTGCTTCTTGATCAGCTGAAACGACTTCCATTTGTGCGTAGTATTGCGCCATAAGACATGCCCGGTGAAAAAATGAATCCCTATTAAAGCTTTTCCTTTGGTATGGATTATTGTATTGGGATACGCAATATGAAGGGCTTTAACGACCCGTTTTTTGTATGTCCATAATGCATTTCCTAAGTCAGCACCATAAACATTGAGCTGTCCCAAAGTATCTAGAAGAAATACCTGATTAAATTTAATGGTCACAAGAGATCGCTTTGGATTGATCAGTGACAACTCCCAAAGTGATTGTCCCTCTGACGTCGTCTTGGTCAGCGTTTCAGAATCACTAAAGTATATGTGGTGATCATACGCTAACGGGACACCTATATAAGTAATAGGGGTCTTTGAAATGATAGGGGCCACCTTAGCATAACTACCGCTAGTCAATCCGATCAAAACCCACAAAAGAAGGAGCGATCTAATCACAAGTTACCGCTTTTTCTTGGTAATTCCTTGCTTTTTCTTAAGGTTTCTTCGGAGATCAACTTGTTTTTCGTCCGACTTTTTCAAGTAGGATGTTAGCTTGGTTTCAAACTCATCGTCACGTGATTTGGACCGGATAAATAGCGCCTGCTGATTCTGCTCTGGGGCTTCCTGAAGTTGTTTGATAGATAACTCCAGTTTCCCCTGCTTATTTACCCCAACGATTTTAACTTCAACTTTTGCACCAATCGTTACATGATTGTTAATGTCTGTGACATATTCATTGGCAATTTCTGAAATATGGACTAGGCCTTCTTGGTTGTTTATCAACTTAACAAAAGCACCAAAGTTCGTGATATGAGTCACTAACCCTTCTACTGTATCGCCCACATTTAAACTAATTTCCTCATTACTCACAGACTTAAAATCTCCTCTTATTAACTAACTTGTACACTGATTCTCCTGGCAAAACTAATCCCAGTTGTTTTCTGGCTTCCAGTTCCCAATATGTTGGGGTCTCCATTTCTGCCAATTGCTGGTGATAAGTTTGGTTTCTCTCTTGTTCCACCACATACCTATCTTGAATCCTATTATACTCTTGACTGAACATATTATATCTAAATATATTTTTTATTCCAATCACAAAGGAATAGCTACAGGCAATAATAAAAATAAGGGCACTTATTGTTTTTAAGAATTTGTTAGGCATGTTTGCAAAAAGACAGACGAGTATTCAGCGCGCTCACCCAAAGCTTCTTCAATCCGAAGGAGCTGGTTATATTTAGCTATTCGGTCTGTTCTTGAGGCGGATCCTGTTTTGATTTGTCCGGCATTCGTGGCTACGGCCAGATCCGCAATGAACGTATCTTCGCTTTCGCCGGATCGATGTGAGATCACTGGATTGTACCCTGCATCTTGCGCCATTTTGATAGCTTCAAGTGTTTCCGTTATCGTTCCAATCTGATTTACTTTGATTAAAATAGAGTTGGCTACTCCCTTTTCAATCCCTTCTTTAAGGATCGTTGGATTGGTCACAAATAGATCGTCACCAACCAATTGAACCCGGTGACCAATGCGATCCGTTAGGGTTTTCCAGCCATCCCAGTCTGCTTCGTCCAACCCGTCTTCGATAGAGACGATTGGATATTTTTGAGTTAATTCATCATAAGTATCGATCATATCTTCCGTGGATTTAGTAATCCCTTCTCCGGTCAATTCATATTGGCCATTGGTATAAAACTCTGAAGCAGCCACATCCAAGGCAATCACAATATCTTTTCCCAGTGTGTACCCGGCCTTATTGATCGCTTCGTTAATAATCGTAATGGCTTCCTCATTGCTCTCTAGGTTGGGAGCAAACCCGCCTTCGTCACCTACTGCCGTATTGAGTCCTTTGGACTTGAGTACTGATTTGAGGTGGTGAAATATCTCGGTCCCACGTTGTAGTGCTTGAGAAAATGACTTGCAGCCAATCGGCATTACCATAAATTCTTGAAAATCTACCGTATTATCGGCATGGGCCCCACCGTTTATGATATTCATCATTGGTGCAGGTAACGTTTTGGCGTCTTCCCCACCTAAATAATAATAAAGGGCTTGGTTAGACGCTATTGCACCTGCTTTGGCAACTGCCATAGAGACTGCC
Source organism: bacterium (assembly GCA_018700055.1). Classification (GTDB taxonomy): domain Bacteria; phylum Margulisbacteria; class Marinamargulisbacteria; order UBA817; family JABISL01; genus JABISL01. The sequence continues at coordinate 94,289 of JABISL010000050.1, forward strand.
AAAATAGAGTTGGCTCCTAAAGTACTCTTCGTAGGCGTACCGTCCAATTCGATCATTCGTGCATCGATTCCTTTTTGATCCGTTACTTCCATTCCCACTAAAGCTTGGGCAATTGTAGTATTCACATTTGCCACTGCTTTGAGCACTCCTTTTCCTAAGTATCGACTGGCATCTTGGTCGCGTAACTCCAAAGCTTCTCGAGATCCTGTAGAGGCACCGGAAGGCACAATCGCGCGGCCCACCACACCAGATTCAGTAAGCACTTCTGCTTCTACTGTTGGGTTTCCTCGTGAATCTAAAACTTCGCGTGCATGTATTTTTGTTATTTTTGTCATAATGGCGGGGCTCCTTTATTCATATCCTGTAATATAGGGCAGTTTGGCTGCCGTGGTTTTGATTAAATCCATATTGCTAACGAGTAATGTAAGCTCATCCCAGGTCCCTTCCAAAAAGGTCTGGCGGCGTTCTTCGGGCATAGTTATAGACACTGTGAGCAACACCCCTCTATCCGCATGTGTAACCACAACTTGCATTGTTTCAAGGTTCAACTGCACTTCGGCATTGGGTGTCTTTTCAACCGTCATCGTCAATGACTCAATATCCGTCTTGGTCGCTTGTACAGCAGGAACACCCACTGACTTGCAGTTACCTGCAAATATCTCACCAAAAGACTCGCCGATTAAGGCATTAAATCCGGCTCGTAAGATCGCTTGAGGGGCATGCTCTCTAGAAGACCCACACCCAAAGTTATTTCCGACTATCATAATAGAAGCGCCTTCAAATCGACTCTCATTTAAGGGGTGGTCTTTGGGAGTCTTGTCCGGAGAGAAACGCGCATCTATAAATAGGTACTCGCCCATCGAGTCAAACGTGGTTTCTTTCAAGAACCGTGCAGGGATGATTCGATCGGTATCGATTTCATTCCCACGAATGGGAACTGCTGTGCCCTTAATTAACTTGCGTTGAAGTGTCGTTGTCATGACATCGTCCTCGAATCTGCGATTACGCCATTTATTGCAGCCGCAGCCACCATAGCAGGGCTCATTAATAATGTACGACCTGTAGGGTTTCCTTGTCGGCCAATAAAGTTTCGATTACTCGATGACGCACAGACCTGATTGTCCCCTAACTTATCCGTATTCATCGCCAAACACATGGAGCAACCAGCTTCTCGCCATTCCGCACCCGCCTCAGTAAATATAGTATCTAACCCTTCTGATTCGGCCTGTTTTTTCACTTGCTGCGAGCCAGGAACAACCAATAGCTGAATCCCTTCTTTGACCTTACGGCCTTTCAAAATATCTGCTGCTTCACGCAAATCACTGATTCGTGAGTTAGTGCAAGATCCAATAAATCCAACGTTAATCGGGATCCCTTGAATGGCTTGTCCGGGACTTAATTTCATAAAGTCATAGGCCTCCTGAGCCGTTCTGGCATCACCAGCTGGCAAGGTTGCGGGGTCTGGTAAAGTCTCCGAAATTCCTACGCCCTGACCGGGATTAATTCCCCATGTCACCATAGGCTCAATCGTAGCGCCATCGATTTCGATTTCGTCATCATAAATGGCATCCAGATTGGAACGTACCGTATTCCAATGCGCTACAGCCGTTTCCCAAGCCTCATCCTCAGGGGAATATTCTTTGCCCTTAAGATAGTCATAAGTGGTCTGATCCGGATTAACATACCCGATGCGTGCGCCACCTTCGATACTCATATTACATACCGTTAATCGGCCTTCCATAGTCATAGCATCAAACACATCGCCAGCAAACTCATAAGCGAAACCAATGCCGCCCTTAACACCCAAAACGGCAATAATCTTAAGAATCACGTCCTTCGCAGTTACACCAGGGCTAAGACGACCATTTACTAGAATTCGTCGCACCTTGAGACGGCTAAGAGCTAAGGTTTGAGAAGCCAATACATTACGGACTTCAGTGGTGCCGATGCCGAAGGCCAAGGCACCAAAAGCGCCGTGCGTGCTGGTGTGACTGTCGCCACAAGCGATCGTCATGCCAGGTTGCGTAAGGCCCAGCTCAGGGCCAATGACGTGAACAATCCCTTGTTTACCGGAATCTGGCCCGAAAAAAGGGACGCCGAAGGCCTTCACGTTGGTTTCTAATGCGGTCGCCATCGTCTCTGCTTGAGGATCCGAAAAGGGTCTCTCCTTAGTATCTGTCGGAATGATGTGATCCATCGTCGCAAAAGTACGATTGGTAAAAGCAACCTTGAGGCCTTTTTCTTTGAGACCAGCGAAGGCCTGAGGTGTTGTTACCTCGTGTACGAGGTGAAGACCTACAAATAGTTGATCTAGACCTGAGGGAAGGGTGGTTACCTTATGTGAATCCCAAACTTTATCGTATAGCGTACCTTTAGACATACGGGGATTATAGCAAAAAGCCGTGCGTTGGTGGAGAGGCCGGTCTTATGAGCAGATTCTATATAAGCTATAATGCCCTCATGCAAATTGGAATATTGGATTATGGCGTCGGGAATATGGGCAGCGTAAAGAATGCTATTACGCACTTAGGTCATACGCCCATAGTAAGTTCCGACGAGGCAGTGCTATCGACTTGTGACTGCCTGGTTTTACCAGGACAAGGGGCCTTTGGCACAGCTATATCGGCCTTGAAACAAACGGGACTCGTTCCTTTTATTCAAGATTGGGTCACCGAAAAAAAACCTTTCGTTGGCATCTGTGTAGGATTCCAATTGTTGTTTGAGGGATCTGAAGAAAAAGGGGCGCATGACGGACTAGGACTACTTCCAGGCAAGTTTAAACACTTTCCCGAAAACATCGGATTAAGCATTCCTCACATGGGATGGAACCCCCTTCAAATAACCCAAGATATCAATGGGGTGTTTGACACCGATGATACCGCTCCCTTTGTATACTTTGTTCATTCCTATTATATGCCCGTATCTGACTCACTCGATGGCGGACTATCCGCAACGGCTAAGTATGGGGTTCCTTTTGTGGCGGTTGTTCAACGAGAAAACCTCTTGGCGTGCCAGTTTCACCCTGAAAAGAGTGGGGATGTGGGTATAGGGATTCTAGAACGGTTTTTCGCTAGCCTTTAGAACAGGTAATCGATCACTTGAAGTGAAAACGACTTAATTGTTTACCTTGTAAAAAACAAAAGTGGGGCTGAGTTTGTATACCGATAGGGTCTTCTGACCGAGGCGTTTTACTGCTGCTTTTTTGAAGGGGACCAATGCATTTTGGGATCTCATCCTGACAATAACATCTGTCTCGGTGTTAATAGCGCCCTTTAAGGTAGTGATATTTTTAGCGAGAGAATTAACCCCTTTTGAATAAATGGGGTCGGTATAAATACCCACAATTGGTCCCGACCACCATCCTGGAGGGCCACTAATGCCATTATCGAAATAGAGCACTCTTTTTCCTATTTCTTGAATTACTTTCATATCTTCTGCGGTGCCATAAGTACTTTGCTTAAATGACAGTAACGTTTGGCTAGCATCGCTCCATGTCGCCAAAATCATTATGCTCATTACAATCGCGATGGAAGACTTATTGATAATTGTATTATCCGATTTTTGATAAGCCCGTATTAGTCCGCCTAATAATAATAAATAACTAATCATTAGTGTCCATTGAACGTAATGGTGAATAAAACTCTGATTTCTAAGTACGCCAATATAAACCAAAGAAACTATAAACAGCGTGATTCCAAAAAAACTTAAGTCGTGCTTTTTCCAAAGCTTATTAACTAAACTAATTAAAAAACAGCTAATTCCTAGAAGGGTGTTACCCACACCAAAGTTCATTTTGATAAAAATCCATTGTTTGCCTGCCCAAACACTCCATGAAATATTTTGAACGTCCATTCCACTTCTATATAGGAATGTCTTATATATAGCAGATGGCGTGAATCCTAGCTGGTATTGAATGCCTAACGTTACGAGAAAGCTAGTCGTCGCAGTAATAAGTGCAGGCTTAAGTATGTCTTGGTACTCCTCTGACCTTCTATTAAGAAAGAGATATCCCAAAATTATTGCTCCTGGCATATAGGCTGTCCAATCGGTTTGAAATAGGAAAAAGAGTGCTATTAGAAAGGCCTGTTTTCCATATTTCCACTCACGGAGTTGAATCAGTGCGAAGATGCTCGCGATGATTAATAACTCCGAAATATTTTCATACTTAAATTGATCCATATATGTCCACTTAAGAGGAAGTAAGCAATAAAGGAGTGTTAACCCCCCTGACAATGCAGGGTTCCCTACAGTAAGTCGGAATATTGCAAAAACCATCACTGTTGAAATCAAGGATAGTATCAAAGCAAAACTTCGTGGCGCTCTATCGTTACTGCCTACAACTTGTGTATAAATCTTAAATAAAGTTGGCATTAACACGGGATGGTTTTGATAATGACTCATTCCCGTAACATTATTGTGTGCGTCATACTGATAACTAGTCACTCCAAATGCTTTTTTCCAAGACCTTTGAGTGTCATCATTACTATGAGTAGCTAATTTTAAGAATAATCCATTATCAAAATACCAATGTAAACGCCCATCTATAAGAGGCTCATTTAGCCTTGGTAGGGATCCAATTATCTGGATGCCAATTATGAGACTTAAAATAAATATCGAAAGTTTGTGGGTTTTTAAGGTGTTTATAATCATTTTTAAATTATGAGGGAATCCAAATCTGTAAACAAGCGCCTCTATTAAAATGCGTGCGTTTGCGTGGGAGGCATACTGTGATACACTGATCTGCCTATGAAAGACACAATCAAAGTCAGTGGGGCCCGAGTTCATAACCTCAAAAATGTAGACCTGGAAATTCCTAGAAATAAGCTAGTCGTCTTTACTGGGCTCTCGGGATCTGGAAAGTCATCTTTAGCCTTTGATACAATCTACGCGGAAGGTCAACGTCGCTATGTTGAATCTCTAAGTGCCTATGCGCGACAGTTCTTGGATAAATTAGACAAACCAGATGTCGACTCTATTGAAGGGCTGTCACCTGCGATCTCTATTGATCAAAAAAGCGCCTCGCATAATCCTCGATCTACAGTGGGAACAATCACAGAGATTTATGACTACCTAAGATTACTTTACTCCAGTATTGGCACACCTCACTGTACAGATTGTGGAAAACCAGTGCAAAAACAAAGTGCTCAAGAGATCTATGATCAAGTACTAAAACTACCGAAAGACACCCAAATCACCCTATATGCCCCGATGATTTCTGGTAAAAAGGGTGAGTTTAAAAACCTATTCACTGATATCCAAAAGGATGGATTCAGTCGGGTTCGTGTGAATGGCGATATCAAACGACTGGATGAAGATATTCCTTTGGATAAACAAAAAAAACATACTATTGAAGTAGTGGTAGATCGCCTTTCTATTAATAAGGAAAATGAGCAGCGGCTATTTGATTCATTAGAGACCGCCTTACGTCATGCTAATGGTTTGGTACTGGTTGGATGGATCAAAATCGACAGTGAGTCGGAATCTGAAAAGCTATATTCTGAACATTTTGCATGCGCGGATTGTGGTGTAAATTTGCCCGAGGTGAGTCCCCGATTATTTTCATTCAACTCGCCATATGGGGCTTGTCCGGACTGTAATGGATTAGGGGATACGTTTGATTTTGATCCGGATCTTGTTATCGACGATGAGACGATGCCATGTGTTTTAGCGACCCAGAAGGCGCTGAATCTAGAAGATACAATTTATGGGCGTCGATTTGAGTACTCTGCAGAAAATTCTGGGTTTTCAGCGACCAAAGCCGTTGATAAATTAAGTGCCGAAGAACGCCATCTATTTCTGTATGGTGAGAAACAACAAGACGTTTACTTTAAGAAGCGTGGTGGTATGGTGCGCAAGATTGTCCCTAAGTATTGGGAAGGCGTCATTGGAAACTTAAAGCGTCGGTACCATCAAACCAATAGCGAAGGAATGCGATCCTGGTTCCGAAGTATGATGGCTGCCAAAACGTGTGAATCCTGTAACGGTTATCGCCTAAAACCGGAGGCCGTTGGCGTTACTATTGGCAAAAAAAATATTGCGGAATTAGGCGGACTACCGATTTCAGAAGCAGTTACGTTCATGGAGACTCTCAAGCTCACCAAAAAAGAACTAGAAATCGCCAACTTAGTATTGAAGGAGGTCCAAGACCGCCTAAGCTTCCTGGACAATGTCGGGCTCACTTATTTGAGCCTGGATCGAAAAGCCAATACGCTTTCTGGGGGAGAACTTCAACGGATTCGACTGGCTACTCAGATTGGTTCCGGCCTCACCGGCGTACTGTATGTATTAGACGAGCCAAGTATTGGCCTTCATCAACGGGACAACCAACGATTATTGGTTACATTGCGACGCTTGAGAGACTTAGGGAATACCTTAATCGTCGTAGAACATGACGAAGAAACTATCCAAGAAGCAGACTATGTTGTGGATATAGGACCAGAGGCCGGACGTAATGGTGGCAACATTGTGTTTGCTGGCACTGTCCCTCAACTACTCAAGTCCAAAACCGTTACTGCGCAATATATAAACGGCGAGAAAGAAATTGCCATTCCTAAAAAAAGACGCTCGGGCTCTGGTAATAGCCTTGTGGTTAAAGGTGCTCAGGCTAACAACCTACAAGATGTCACTCTTACGTTACCTCTGGGTAAGTTGGTTGCGATTACTGGTGTGTCTGGCTCTGGAAAAAGCACCCTAATCAATGAAATACTGCATCGAGCACTGATGAAACATTTTCATAAGAGCAAAGAGCGCCCGGGGAAATTCAAATCCATGAAAGGCCTTGAATACATCGACAAGGTAATCACGATCGATCAGTCGCCAATCGGAAGAACGCCTCGTTCTAATCCTTCCACATATACCGGTATGTTCACTCCAATTCGAGAGTTATATGCCCAAACACGTGAAGCGCGTATTAATGGATTCAAAGCCGGACGATTTAGTTTCAATGTTAAAGGTGGCCGTTGTGAAGCTTGCCAAGGTGATGGTCTCGTAAAGATTGAAATGCACTTCTTATCCGATGTTTATGTCACCTGTGACCTCTGTAAAGGTAAACGGTACAACGATCAGACATTAGCCGTGAAATTTAAGGGGCATAGTATCTCTGATGTCCTGACCATGACTGTCAATCAAGCCGCAGAAGTATTTGTAAATATTCCTGCTATATTTAGTAAGCTACAAACATTACAAGAAGTGGGTCTGGGCTATATCGCTGTGGGGCAAAGCGCAACAACACTAAGTGGGGGCGAGGCGCAGCGAATTAAATTGGCCAAAGAACTATCCAAACGAAGCACTGGAAAAACATTGTACTTATTGGATGAACCCACCACAGGACTTCATTTTGAAGATATCCAAAAACTGCTGGGGGTGGTAAACCGTTTGGTTGATGCGGGCAACACCGTTCTAGTTATTGAACACAACCTTGATGTAATCAAAACGGCTGACCATGTAATTGACTTGGGCCCAGACGGTGGGTCTGGTGGTGGCCAGATTGTAGCGGAAGGCACGCCAGAGACTGTCGCCAAAGCTAAGGGATCATACACTGGATCATTTCTAAAAGAATTATTGGGGAAAAAGAGAGTTAAGTCATGAAGGCTGTAAAAGTAACGTATACCGTTAAGCCAGAGTACGTCTCCACGAATCAACAAAATATAAAAGCCGTTATGGACTATTTAGAAGCCAACCCGATTGAGGGCATGGATTATAACGCCTACTTATTGGAAGACGGTCAGAGCTTCATGCATATTAACGTCGCCAAAGATGAGGCGACCATGAACCAATTGTTAAGCGTTGACGCGTTTAATGCGTTTCGTATGGCACTCAAGGCTAGTGAGCCAGTGAGTCCTCCTAAATCAGAAGTCTTAGATAAGATTTAGGACTGAATCGGTTTGATCCGACGAATCAAAAATACCGCGATAACATTCGCAACAATCGCTATATACCCAACGGTTGGATAATGTAGAAAATGACCGGTGGCCGATTGAACTACAATGGCGCCGCCAATGAATGCTCCTGCCCCAGCGGCCAATTGTTGAACTGACGTAATTAAACTCATAAACCCTGCTCGGTTTTGATCACTTGCAGTCGCAGTAATCAAGGCCATGGCAGGGACCATTCTAGCAATCATCAATACGAACATTGCTGTTGATACTATCAATGGGAGCCACATCGGTGATGGGCCTAAATGAGTCAATATCAAAATAGGCCCTATGACCAAAAGAACTGCTGCCGTAAATACTTGGGGTTTGCCAAATCGATCGGCCAAATATCCTATTGGGGTCGATGCCACTAAGGTTCCCACACCACCAAATAAGTAGACTAGCGTAAGCTGAAGTTCTGAGAACCCCACATTGGCCACTAAATAAGGGCTAATAAATGGAACCATTACAAACTGTCCAAACATCATTATGCTAATCAATAATAGTGCGGATCTCTGGCTTGGGTTTTTGAGGATATCCAAAAAATTAGTGTATATCTTAGTGTTCTCAGCCGCCGTCATATGAGCCGTCATCTTGGGAAGACAAAAGACAATCCCAGCCAGAATTATAAGCGCTGCTCCTGACAAGAAAAAGAAAGGGGTATTCCATCCATACTGAGTTCCCACCCACAGGCCAAAGGGGACACCAAAAACGGTCGCGGCAGCAAACCCTGACATCACAACCCCCATTGCCTTGCCTCTGCGCTCAAAAGGAATCACGTCCCCTATAACCGACATAATTAGACCAGATAAAAGCCCCCCAAACATTCCTGTTATTATTCTAGCAATCAATAATGTGGCGTAGGTCGGGGAAACGGAACAAAGAAAGGTCCCGAGAGCAAAGCCAATATAGGCCCCCATAACGGCCTTTTTTCGATCCAGTCGATCTAGAAAGAATGCCCCTGCAAATCCTACTGCTCCCGCACTTAATGAATACGCCGCTACTAAAATCGCAAATTGTTGCGAGTTGATATTAAAGACTCTCATCAACTGAGGACCCAATGGCATTAGAATCATAAAATCCACCACATGGGTAAACTGAATGGCTGCTAATGTGACTAGTATTAATCGTTCCTGAAGGTTGCTGTGCATAGGAGTAGTATAGGTGTCTTATCCGGTATATGAAACCTCTAGATCAAGCCTTGGTGGGTTTAAATACATCCGCCAAAGACTGGTATAGTTTATCTATATTTAGTGGCTTGGTCACACGCTGAAATCTCTATAATCGGATTTTTCTGTATCAATCGGATCGATCACTTGTCTTCCTGTTAAATCTTGTATCACCATCATACATACCTCTTCTGCGAGCAGCTTCTTTAGTGCATACAAATTGAGGCATCCTCAGCCAGCTTTGTTTCACCTTGTAAATCACTTATCGATCGTCTTTGATACATATTACGTTTATCAGATATTGAGGTTTTCTGAGGGACCTTCAGATACTGGTCGCGTAGTAATGTGCATAGCCAGGCAGGAATGCTATACTAATCGGCTATGGAAGAACGTATACCACCACAGGATATGGAAGCTGAGCAATCTGTGCTTGGCGCCATGATGTTATCTAAGGAAGCAATCGCTGCTGTTCTAGATAAAATCAAGCCGGATGATTATTATCGAGATGGTCATAAGTTCATCTTTGAAGCCATGATCGCTCTATATCAGCGAAACGAACCTATCGACCTTGTTACTGTCTCTGCCGAGCTAAACAAGCAGGATAAATTGGATGGCGCAGGTGGCAAGACCTATCTAATTGATGTCGTTAACTCGGTTCCTACTGCTGCCAACGTTGAACATTACGCTGGAATCGTCCGCGAAAAGTCTATTCTTCGTCGATTAATTGATACTGGTACTCATATTGTTAGTGACTCATTTGATGACAACCTTGAAGTCGACATGATCCTAGGCGATGCGCAACGCGAAATCATGGAAATCTCCAAGGATACTTCGGGCGACGAGTTTGCTCGACTTGGAACTGTTGTGGAGTCTGTCTGGGATCAAATTAGTGAATCCTACGGGACTGATGACCAGATTTTGGGTGTTCCTACTGGATTCAAAGACCTTGATCAAATGACATCTGGATTCCAACCTTCTGAATTAATTATCTTGGCCGCTCGTCCCTCCATGGGAAAGACTACTTTGGCAATGAACTTCGCTGTTAATGCGGCATTTAACCACGGTAAAACGGTAGCTGTATTTAGCTTGGAGATGCCTAAAGAACAGTTGGCGTTGAGAATGTTGTCATCCGAAGCAAAAGTGGATATGGCACGTCTGAAAACAGCTAACATCCATGAAAATGAATATAAAGGCATTGCGAAGGCACTCGGCAAATTATCCGAAGCCAATATTTATATAGATGACACTCCGGGAATATCGCCTTTGGCAATGCGTGCCAAGTTGCGTCGTCTGGAAATGGAAGGGCCGATAGACTTGGTCTTGATTGATTATCTTCAGTTAATGCGCATTGGCAAAAAGAAAATCGAAAGTCGATTCCAAGAGGTCTCCGAGATTGTTCGAGAAGTCAAAGGGTTGGCCAAAGAGGTGAATGTTCCGATTATCGCCTTGTCTCAGTTAAGTCGAGATGTAGAGAAACGGGGTGGGGATACCATTCCTAAACTGAGTGACTTGAGGGAGTCTGGGGAGCTTGAGCAAACCGCTGATCTCGTTATGTTTATCCATCGTGAAGACTATTATGATGGGACAAATTCCAATAAAACCAGTCTTACAAATCTTATTATTTCTAAGCAACGTAACGGTCCCACGGGGAGGGTTGAACTTGTCTTCCGTAAAGATGTCTCTCGATTTGAAATGGCTAGCAGTGTTATGCCAGCGAAGTCTCCGCAGTCTACTCCTTAGCAGCCTACTTATAGGGCTTTTTCTATGTAGCTCCCCTCTTTCCGCCTTTGAAATCGAAGGGCTGCCTTTGGTATTGGAAGCCAATGAAGTGGCGTATGACAATGACACCAAAGATGTGTTTGCTACAGAAAATGTTCGGATAGACTATGCTCCCTATGTCATCACCTCCGATTATTTCGAGTATGTTGCTCAAGATCGACGTCTACTTTTCAAAGGCAATGTGGTTGTTAAAGAAAAAGGTAGAACCTTTCAATCTAGGGCCTTTGAATTCGATTTTGATACCCAAAAAGGGATCGCACATGACATCAAATCTACTGTGGACGGCACTATCATTAAAGGAAAACGTTTATCTGTAACCGCCACTGAAACCACCGTCGATGAAGTAGGGTTTACCACCTGTAGTTTGGATGAACCACACTATGTTTTTCAAGCTAATAAGGTCCGTATCTACCCCGAAACCGGTGATTTTGTCGCCAATCATAATACGGTCAATTTATTTGGGGCGCCTATTTTCTATTTCCCTACCTATGTCCACAGCTCCAAATCCAGAACGGTGAAGCAAAACTCAACGATTCCAGAGTTTGGCTACAATCGTATAGACGGTACTTTTTTCAAACTTAACTATGCTTATTTTATGTCGCCTCGTTCCAATGGCACGATATCTATAGGATCAACTACTTTTCGTGGCAACTTATACGGATTTAATCACCGCTTGGGACTGCACCCCGACCATCGTTTATTTATCAAAGCCTATGATGTTCAAGACACTGGGTTTGAAGGGGGATTAATCTATGAATGGGATCTTATGCGCCCCAAGGGCGGGACTTATGCTAACAGTTTTTTTGATCAACTCTACTCCGTTTTTGCCACCAATGATCAAAGTCGAATGAGCTCTAATTTCACAGCACATTATGTCTATAATGAATCTATTAACTATCATTTAGTGGATTACTTACCGATGGTTCAGTGGGACGTAGACCATATTCAACTTCCTTACGATTGGCAGCTCTCAACTGAGGTCTCATCCGGAGAGGTGCGCGACTCTCAAGCCAGTACCGATAGAAGTGAAGGGATTGGCGTTCTTAGTCATGAGTGGACTCTGACTGAAGACTGGTCCATGGCATCTACGTTTACCCAGTATCGAAGCTATTATGGGACAGGGGATCGATGGGAGCGTATATTGGGCACTCTAAGTTTTTCATATGAGTCGGCTCTTTTTAAGCCGGAGATCTCTTACACCCGCTTATTTTCCGATACTGGAGGAAGCCCTTTTCTCTATGATTCCGAAAATGTCATCGCCTCTGATGAAATTGGCTTGAAACTTACTTCGAATTTGTGGGGTAAATATTTGGCTCTGGACGTCGATTATGATTTGAATGACCAATCTCTACGGGACGCCACTATAACCACCGGTCTCAAGCAGCATTGTTGGATGTTAATGGTGAGTTGGAACATGGTTTGGCAAGAATTTCGCTTGGGTGTTTCTGTTATTCCCCACGAATAGGTGTGGTTCACGGATTACTAAGATATAATACTTTTGTTGCAATTTCGCGACTCTTTGAATCGATAATTAACAAGGACATTTCATGACAAATACACTAAACCCGGATCAAAAAAAAGCTGTCGCTCATTCTGAGGGGCCACTCCTTGTTATTGCGGGTGCTGGTTCCGGAAAAACCAGGGTCCTTACCCAAAAAATTTCTCATTTAATTCATTTTAACGGAATCCCACGGGATCAAATCCTTGCAATTACGTTCACCAATAAAGCAGCCAAAGAAATGAAGGCTCGTGTCATTGAATTAATTGGAAAAGAAGCGCTCATGCCCACTGTTGGAACCTTCCATTCGGTTTGTGCCATGATTCTACGCGATGAGTTTCATCTATTGGGTCGGTCTAGTCATTACATTATTTATGACTCTGGAGACCAGCTCTCTCTAATGCGTCAGTTGATCAAATCACTGAATCTCGGCGAGCGGTTTAAGCAACCTCAAGAAGCCTTAAGCTTAATTTCTAAGCTTAAGAATAATTTGATTGGGCCCGAAAATCTAGTGAGTTCCCACCCCAACTATTCCGATCACCTCAAGCAAATTTATACGGCTTATCAAAATGCACTCAAATTAAATAATGCGATCGACTTCGATGATATGTTGTTTTTCGTCATTCAATTATTTGAGACCCAGCCTGCTGCGTTAAAAAAATATCAAGACAAATACCAATACGTCTTAATTGATGAGTACCAAGATACCAATCATGCTCAGTATTTCCTGTGCAAACTCCTCACTCAGACGCACAATAATATTTGTGCTGTAGGAGACTTCGATCAAACCATTTACTCATGGCGTGGTGCTAAACTCCAGAATATTTTACAGTTTGAACAAGACTTTCCGGGCACCAAAACTATTGCATTGGAACAAAACTATCGGTCCACCGGGCATATTCTAGGGGCCGCAAACGGTGTAATCAAAAATAATTCGCAGCGACGTCCTAAAAACTTATGGACAGAGAACAATGATGGCGAGCCTGTCACAGTTTATTTCGCCTATGATGAAGTTGAAGAAGCGACCTTTGTGGCCGACCAACTTCGAACACTCAAACAAGACAAAGATTTCTCCTTTAATAACTGCGCAATTCTCTACCGTACAAATGCTCAGAGTCGCATTATTGAAGAGGTCTTTAATCGTCAAAACATTCCTTACCGTTTAGTCGGCGGGGTGCGATTTTATGCCAGACAAGAGGTCAAAGACATCGTGTCTTACCTTCACCTTGTCGAAAATATCCATGATAATTTGGCACTCGCTCGTGTGGTTCAGCGACCAACACGAGGTGTAGGTCAAACGTCGATAGAAAAAATGGTTGCCTTGTCTCAAGAGACTGGCAAGTCAATCGTTACTTTGTCGGATGAAGGACTACTTCCTGTATCTCAAAAACAAACGTTCGCGATGAAAGCACTTTTTGACATGATTCGAGCCGTTCAACAAGTCTATGCCACCAGTCCTGAAAACAAGATTTCTAACTGTGTCCATGCGCTAATTGAGCTATCTGGATATAAAGGAATGTTAGAATCAGACTCTTCTGACAATGCTATGGAACGACTAGAAAACCTCATGGAGTTTGCTAGCATCAGTGAAGACGACACGAAAGAACTTGGTGACTTTTTGAACGACCTCTCGCTAATGTCCGTTCTGGATGCCACGAAGGACTCTGGTGATGCGGTCACGCTAATGACCCTCCATCATGCGAAAGGGCTTGAATACCCTATCGTCTTTATCGTCGGGGTTGAAGATGGATTACTTCCTTATTTTCGAACTAAGGGAGACGCTGAAGGAATGGAAGAAGAGCGTCGTTTAATGTACGTTGGAATCACTCGTGGAGAGGAACGCGTTTACCTTGTGGCTACTAATCAACGAACACTCTTTGGAGATCTTTGGTTCCATAACGTCTCTCCTTTTATTAAAGAGCTCCCTAAAGAACACTCTAGGGTATTAGTATCGGAACGTGTGGTTGACCAAAATGGGGCTATCCTTGATAAGCTTCGCGAATCCGGAATCGCGTACGACACGTTGTTTGCTGCAGGAAAACCAATTATTGGCGCCACCTCCGTAGGTATTACATCATTAGCCACCGGCGATGTCGTTAAACATAAGGTTTGGGGCACGGGCGTCGTAAAAGCCGTCGAGGGTGCGGGCGAAAAAATGATGGTGAAGGTAGGGTTCTCAGATGAGACTCGTAACCTGATGACCAAGTATGCACCGCTAGAAAAGCTATAGCTAATTTTCTTTACTTAAGCAAAGAAAATTAGACAAATATTGCAATAAACTATAAAATAGCCTTATATTATGAAGGTATTTCCCCCTACTTTTGTATCTTATAAGGTAATAGCAGCTTTTCCCGAAAGTTGTGTTTTCGCACTTAATCTATTAGATACCTGCTTAAACCCTCCTCTCAAGGGTATTTTAAAATACCCTCATCGAGACTCTTCAGGGTCTCTCTCAAGCGCCAACACAACTGTCGCCGACAACACTTCTATGTCTTCTCGGGAGGGATTAGTCCTAGATGATGTATCTGATGTAAGCACTGAAGTTCTTTCTGAGTCGGGCGAATCTTTCAACGTCCCTGCCAAAGAGACTGAATTTTTACCGAGTCCTAACGCAAAGGGACATAATGTTTTCTTTGGGGAAGACCTCATTGAGTCCGTTGATAATTATGCCAACCTCTATCCAGAATTATTTCGAAAAGATCCGACATTGATCTCCCCAACCTATTTTAGGTCGGACTTTTTCTGTGATGAGCTTAACTACGTTGGTGCAGATGTCACAGAATCGAAAGATGTCGTCCCCCCACAGTTACGCGTCGCTGAGGAACCCCTGCTACGGACTCCCTTTCAAAGGTCACGAAGTCAAAGTCATAACTTAAGTGATTTTATGACTCAATCAAATATCGCTATCGCTCCTCCCCCCGCCCCAATACTACCTCAAGCCGAATTAGCACTAGGCAAACTAGTCAGCGCCTATAAGGAGTTTGCTAAGAATCATCCTGGCACTGACTTATCAAGTCGAGATTTACTCACCAATGTTTCCACAATGGCAAAAACGGCTGATGGATTGACTCAATTAGTTGCTCTTTCAGATCCTACTATTGGGGACATATTGCATACCAAAGGACTCTCGCTAACGACTGATGATCAAGACAATGCTAGAAAGTGGTTGGCTGCCGTTGTCAAAATTGGAAAGGGTGGCGGTTTGGGAGAAACTCAGCTCAATCAATCACGGGCCATTTCATTCGATTCTATGAGAACGGCTATTACGAATATCCTCTTTCACTCGCCCTCTCAAAAAACGTTTATATTCGACCTAAACTTGATCGCAAATACTGTAGAGGGATATAAGACTATTCTTATGACCCCCAGCTATTCCGAACTGTTTCATGAGGACTGTGAGTCCACGTTGTTAGATACTCCCGAAATGAGAGTCCAGTTTTTACACGCTGTCTCACAAATTGTTCGGATGAAAAGTGAGTCCACTACAGCCCTGATCCGTCAAAAAGGGTTCCAATCAACGCTAGCTACTGTTGTTACCCTCCTTACTAGTCTTGATAGGAAAGCAGACGAAATCGCTCCGATATTAGACACCATCCGAGCTAAATCCTCTACCTTGAATACAATATTAACTGAAACTTTTGGCTGCTTCTAAACGATATTTACTATGAGTCATTTTTCCAGCTATATATCCCATTCCAGCAATGGGCGTTCGTTCGTCCCAGGGGGACTTTACGAAAATCAAGCGGAGAATCAGCCTATTGTACTCCCTCTGTCACAGTCTCAAAACAGATCGGCTCAGGCTGCAGCTCAACAAGCAACGAACGTTCCATCAGGGCAACGCCCTATTGTCCTACCTAGATCCAGGGCCGCTGCTTGGCAACCAGACTACCAACACCATTCTCACCCCTTTCCTTTGCCACCTCATTTCCAACCGCCTAAAACGACTCCAGATTCTATTGCGCATCAAACTAAAAATGCCATTATCGACGCGCTGACGCCCCCTTACGTTCGCGATAAACTAGTGTCTTTACCACATCATTTTTCAACCTTAACACAGCTAGTTCACCACCTCCCTCTAAATGATCGAACTCTATTGTTACGCTCAATTGATCAAACACTATCTACAGAGGAAGGGCGAAACTGTCTGACATCCTATCATTTTACTTCGCCTACGATAGCTTCTTTCTTAGCGACTCTGGGTCGAACCTTAGACCCTGCAGACCATTCTTTATTATCCCCCTCTATTGAGACTCTATCTCTATCCCCCGAAGGTCTAAAACAGCTCATTCATAAACCATTTTTTACACCTCTATTCCAAAATAATCCCCAAAATTCTTTTATGTTTAATACCCCTGAAAAACGACAGATTATTCTACAAACACTCGGCGAGGCCTTTCAAACTGGATCATCTCACAGAGAGCGTTTCTCTCAAGCCCCCTTTAAAGACCTGGTTATTGAGATCGCAAAGTACACTAAAAAGAATACCCCCGAATTATTTAAGCCTATGAAGATTCATGTTCTACAGTTAGCGAATTCCGTTCCTGAGATTGGAGAAGCATTGCTACGAGCCGGTGTTATTCATCGTCACCAGCCGCCTGTTCAGGCGCCACCCTCCTCAGTAGCTGCAATTCGAAACAGTTTAATCCGTACCATTGAGAATAATCCCTCTCAGTCTATTTCTGATCAACCTCAGGAAACTGCAGCACCTCCACTAACTCTTTCTGCTGCAATGCAGGCCTTGTTGGGGCCCCCAACTATTCGACCTTTAACTAGTTCTGCGCGCTCATCATCTAACACACAGCCCTCTCATGCACTAAGAGCATCTCCTATTACTACGTCATCATCACATGAAGTTGTCCCACCGACACTCTCTCAAACAGAAATAGAAGCCCAACGAAACAACTCTATTGATAGTGCTATTGAGAAGAGTGCTCGACACTTTAAAAACATAAAGAACTGTTGTCAGCATATCGTTAATTTTATTGTCTTATCGACTTTGGGGTTAGAAGAGCATGCCAATCGAATTCCTAAGAAACCATGTAACAATACCTATGATATTAAACATTATCCCACCCCCGTTAAAAGAGAAGGGGGGCTACCTCAATACCTTGCGAATACTACTGAAGTCGTTAGTAATATTTCCTTAACACGTTATTCCCCATACGGAACGACGTGGACCATTGATTTGACAGGTGATGTCCCCGAAGAATCCTACCACCATCATACTCAGTCTATTGCAAAAGCATGGCCCTATTATTCTGTTGATAATGCTGACGACGTTTTGACAGAAATGTTACAAAAATATAATCATTGCTCATTCGTTATTGTTGAAATTGGGGCGTCTGGATCCCTAGGAGGTCATTCACTCTTGTGTGTTAAAAATGGATCATCTCTCTATCTAATAAATAATGGGGCTAAAGTCCTTCAAAAATCCCCCTCTCACCTTGAACTATCCGTTTTCCTCAAAAAGGAAGATTTTAATGTTATGGGGTTAAGGGTGCTCCACAGCGAAACCTAATTCCTTCTCCTGATCATCACTAACTTTGCTATAATAAGTCGATGTCTATCAAACCACGAAATGAAGATCCAGGGCTCATGGACCTAAAAGCCTTGGCGAATGCCGCGCCCAACTTAAAAACGATCTTAAATGAAAAGCGTATTAATGCCGCTATTGTTGAGGCTAGTCCGTTACAGTTTTCTTACGCCTGCTCGCAAGTGAATGATGCTGTGATTAATCAATTCCAAACGCTCTCTGATGACTGGAAAATCCTGGGACATTATGACGAAGTACTGGCAGGAAAAGCTGTGAATCAAACAGAGGCGCGTTCTGTCTCTCATCATGGACTTCGCGATCCTCAAAATAAAGAAGCCATTGCCAGTCATAGCGATATTACTGAGTTTGTTTCTCGAATACATGATGGGGATTTACTCGGATATACCGACATGCCTTTTGATACCGTCGTTCAAATTGGAATCGGAGGGTCAGAGCTAGGCGTTCGTGCCGCTTATGAAGCGTTAGTTCCTTATGCCACCACTCAAAATGGGCATCTTATGGAAGCCGATTTTGTAGGTAATATCGACCCGGATGGATGTGCCATTACATTGGGAAGCGTCGACTGGGATAGCACCTTATTTATTATCGTATCCAAAAGCGGTAATACTCTTGAGACTCAAGCCAATTTGGCGTATCTAAAAGCCTCTTTGAGGGATGATGGCATCGATGTTGATGCATACCTTAAGCAGCATTGTGTTGTTATTACAGGTAATGGGAGCATTTTAGATCGTCCCAATACTTATCTAAAAACCTTTTCTCTTTCAGATTCTATCGGTGGTCGTTTTTCAGTGATGAGTCCCGTAGGGTTGGTTCTTCTGAGTTTGGCATTTGGCTCAGAAATAGCTCTATCTCTACTATTGGGAGCCGCTAAAATGGACCAAAACGCCCATGCCAAAGACGTCAAAAAGAATGCCTCACTTATGGCTGCCTTTATTGCCTACTGGGAACGTGTCTGCTTGGGGTATGAAGCTGTAGCAATTGTTCCTTATTCCGAATCACTTCGATCCTTTCCTTTCCATCTGCAGCAATTGTTATGTGAGAGTAGTGGAAAAAGTGTCACGGTTGATGGAAAACCAATTCATACTCCTACGAGTCGTGTTGTATTTGGAGGTGCAGGAACATCATTACAACACTCCACTTTTCAAATGCTCCACCAAGGCCCCGATACTATTCCGGTTCAATTTATTGGATTCCGGAACAGTGTTTGCTCGGATTCTCCTGACATTCATGACAAAAACCATGACGCATTATTACAAAATCTTGTGGCTCAAATGACTGCTTTGGCCGTTGGAAATGACTCTAATGACCCCCGAAAACGTCATGACGGTCATCGCCCATCGTCTTGTATTATTGCCGAAGCCCTTACACCAGATGTTGTGGGCGCTCTTTTTGCCTTTTACGAAAACATGGTGATGTTCACGGGTGCGTTATTTGACATTAACACCTACGACCAACCCGGCGTAGAGTATGGTAAACTCCTCGCAAAAGACTGTGAAGGATCCGTGTCAGACACTCGTCTTCAAGCATTCTTGGGACTGTTTACGTAATTAAAGAAACTGTTTTCGAAATCGAAAAAGTATTGGCAGGCGTTTGATACGACTTGGCGAGACAATGAGTCTGTACAACCATTCGATGCCTAAGGATTGAGTCCATTTTGGAGCGCGACGTTTAGCTCCAGAAAGTACATCTATCGCGCCACCACATCCAATACCAATACCTCTCTGCAGATTATTCTGACAGTGGATCAAAAACTGCTCTTGTTGAGGAAATCCCATCGCGGCGATCACTAGATCTGGATCTGCATCCTTTATCGCATGAATCACTACGGGAAGATCGTCTGTCTCACTGTACCCATGATGAAAATAAACCCATTTGCATTTGGGGTACTTGGCCTGAAGCACCTTTTTTCGCTGATATATCTCATTGGGTTTTCCGCCAACTACAGCTACCTTTATCTTGGGAATACTAAGCAAATCATCTACCACTTCCACGCCTGGATAGGGTGATAAGGGGGCGTTGACTCTTCGCTTTAATGCACGGATAACTCCAACTCCATCTGGGATTATAAACTTGGCTCTCTGAATCCATTTGGTGGTTTGGGAAGACTCTAGGGCTGTCATCATTATCTCGGGATTAAGCGTTACTATCCGATCAAAATTAGCGGTGTCGATAGCCTCTCGAACGGCTTTTAAAATACGCTTTCGTGACTCAATACAAATATGAAACGGTCCTAAAAGAAGTGTCTTCATCCAATAAGACCCTTCGCTCGTTCCAAAGGATTTTGAACCAGTCGGATTAATTCAGTCTGGTAATGTGTTCTTTGTTTGGCAAAGTCATTCCAAATACTCGGTAAGTCTTGCGTTGCCCTAGGTGATCGAAGATCTAGAAAAGGTTGTCCGCAATCTTTCGCGAGCGATATCAGCTTTTCATCTGATGCCAACGCTAAAAACGGAATGCCATGAAGAGCAGCGTATGCGGCTGCATGATATCTCATCGTTATCATTCCCTTTAAAGGTAATTCTCCATCTAGACCAATTGTGTTCATATCCGATAAAGATAGCGTTTGATCTTGAAATATATGACGTGTAAATGGAATATCCCATTTTGGATGCATCGCTAATAGCTTCTTAGGAGAGACTATCTTATTTAATAATTTAGATAGTACTTCTTTAAGAGAAGGAGGCATATCCATCGGCCTAAGCGAAATACCAATATTAGTAGCCACTTTCGGGGTAGTCATTTTTCCCTTATAAAATACTAGATCACTGACCAAGTAACTCCTGGTAACGCCTAGTGCCCCAAGTGCTTCTTGGCTACAAGTATCTCTTACAGAGACCGTCACATTGGCATGAGACAAAAGATTAGCGAGCCAACGCCCCAATCTAGGGGATCGAATCGGCCCAATTCCTTGAGCTAACAATGTGACAGACTTGGTCGTCTTAGTCGCTCGCCACAAAATAGCTAAATAGTACAAAAAACTACGCCTAGAACTACTATCTTGAAACAGTCCTCCTCCACCAAAAACCACATGGTCTGATTGATTGATCGCGCGAGCCAATGCCCTTATCGACCACCGATCAACAGATGTGAAACCGACATAATTGGGTGCTGTTTTGGGCAGGCTAATCTGAATATGGGCATCCGGATAGTGATCCCGAACCCAGCGAATACTTTGATTCAAAAGCCATTCATCGCCGGCGTTCTGGAAGCCGTAATACCCAATCAGAAGGACTGTTGTCACGCCAATGCGGTTTTGGTAGTCTCGAATCGGATGTTATGCGTCTTCATTCGTCGAATCGCTTCTTCTAGCCTTTCGTTAGGCGTAGTGATTGAGATTCGGAAATACCCTTCCCCATTCTCACCATAGCCTGTCCCAGGAACGACTAATATTCCAGCTGTTTCCAACATGAAGATAGTGAATTCTTGCGAAGTATATCCAGCAGGTATTGGTGCCCAGATGTAATACGTTGCTCTAGGGTAGTCCAAGTTCCATCCTTGCTCATTTAGTCCGTCTACAATAATGTTCCTACGAACTTTTAGTAGGTCGTTTTGCTCTTGAATAAACGGTTGGTCGTTATCCAGCGCATGAATAGCTGTTTCTTGAATTGCCTTAAATACACCGGAGTCTACATTGGTTTTTATTTTGCCAAGAATTTGAATCGCTTCGGCATTACCTACGGCCATTCCAACGCGCCACCCTGTCATGTTGAATGTCTTAGAAAGACTATGAAATTCAATACAAATATCCATGGCACCTTCAAATTCCAATATGCTCCGAGGTTTGTCATCAGCATCAAAATATACTTCGGAATAAGCCAAATCCATGCATATTAAGACATCATTAGTCTTCGCCCATTTAATTGCCTTTTCTAAAAAGGCATCTCTTGCCAGGGTTCCTGTAGGGTTTCCTGGATAGTTAAGAAACAACATTTTGGACTTCGCTAGGATATCCGCTGGAATTCCGTCCAAATCGGGTTCGTAGTTATTAGCTTCATCAACATTAAGCTTGTAAGGTTCACCGCCAGCAATCAAAACCCCTGTTTGATATGCGGGGTACCCTGGATCAGGCAATAATGCCACATCGCCTGGGTCTAGAAATGAAAGGAACGAATGAACGATTCCTTCTTTGGATCCAATCAATGAAATAACTTCATTTTCTGGGTCTAGCGTCACACCAAAACGTTTTTTGTACCATCGTGCTACAGCTGTACGATAATCTTTGGTTCCTTGGTAAGGGGGATAGTCATGATTAGCTGGGTTTTGAACGGCTTCAACCATTTTATCAACGATAAACTTAGGTGTGGGTAGATCAGGATCGCCAATTCCTAGGTCGACAACGTCGATTCCTTTGGCTTGGGCTTCTGCTTTCTTCTTATCAATTACCGCAAAGATATAAGGTGGGATGCGGTCGATTCGTGTAGATTTTTTCATAATAATAACTCCTTAAGGTGGCAACTGCCCCTTCAATTCGAGGCTATATTATAGCTGGAAACTGAGGTTATTTATAGTCATGTTCAAGCGTGAACTGAAAGAGCGACAGTCCCAGTGTATGACAAAGTAGCGGACCCCGTCATAAATACATGATTACTACTTAAGTCCCAGTCGATATCGAGGGGGCCGCCAGGAAGATTAACGCGAACCTGGCGATTCATTTTGTCATTAAGAACGCCGGCTACGCCAATGGCACAAGCGCCGGTTCCGCAAGCTAGCGTTGGTCCAGCACCGCGCTCCCAAACTTTCATTGTGCATTCGGATGGGCTGTTGATCTCGACAAACTCAGTATTAATTCCTTCTGGAAATGCTGCGTTTCTCCCGAATTCTGGGCCCAACTGAGCAAATGGAAGAGCCTCTAATTGGTCTACAAAAACTACCGCGTGAGGATTTCCCATTGATACCGCTGTGAATTCATATTCTGTTTCTGAAACCGTAATGGCTTCTGCTATCACGGAATCATTGGGCACCCCTGAAATGGGAATAGCATGACGATTTAGAATAGGTTCGCCCATATCAACTTTTACATTCGCCACATCTTTTGAGTTGCTAAGTATTTCAGGAATAATCGGTCCGGCCAATGTCTCTATCGTCATTTTTGGGCCGTCTAAAATCTCATTATCCACTACATATTTGGCAAAACACCTGATGCCATTGCCACACATCTCCGGCTCAGAGCCATCGGAATTAATGATTCTCATTTTGATATCCGCCGTATCTGAAGGTAATGCCAAAATAACACCATCGCCACCAATCCCAAAGTGTCGATCACAGAGTTGAACGGCTGCTTTGCAAATCGCCTCTTCATCTATTGCGCGTGTAATTCCATCAATGAGAATAAAGTCGTTTCCCAAACCGTGCATTTTTGTAAAGTTAATCATGGGATTAGTATACAAGATCTTGGACATCTATTACACTGGGAAGTATGTGGAAAATGATTAAATCTCGTTATGCGAAATGGGTCGACTATAAGGCCAAAATCAAAGCTGAAAGTGCGATAAAATACTTCATCTTAGACGGTGTCGAAAGTATTATTGTGGCTTTGGGAATGGCGTTAGTCATCAAAACCTATATTCTCCAAACATCATTAGTCTATTCCGGGTCTATGATCCCTACTCTTGGGATCAATGATCGATTGATCGTTAACAAGGTCATCTATCATACTCGTGCCCCAATACGCGGTGAAATTGTCTTGTTTGAATCACCTTATAAAGATAAAAAGGAATTCGTAAAACGACTTATTGCTTACCCAGGTGAATTGGTTGAAGTTAAGCGAGGCATCATCTATATCAATGGAACGCAGCTAGTTTTAGCCGGTGTAAATGTTCAGCGTGATTACAGTTATTACGGTCCCGAAACGGTTCCCGAAAACTCATACTTTGTTATGGGTGATAATCGTGGAAATTCAGCCGATTCTCGTGTTTGGGGGTTTGTTCCAAGAAATGAGCTCATTGGCAAAGCGATTTTTACCTTTTGGCCTCCCAGCCGTGTTCAAGTTCTACACTAGCCAGTCATGAACCTAACCGTTAACGGCGACCCAATGGATGTGGCGGCTTCTAACCCCACGGTCGCAGATGTTGTGTCTCAACTTAAGTTAAACCCGGCTCATATTGTCGCGGAACATAATGGTGAGGTGCTTAGCTCGGAGCGCTTTGGTACACCCGTCTATGATGGTGATAAGCTCGAACTCGTTCGGTTTATGGGTGGTGGTGCTATCACAGCACCAGATCACTTTGAGACTCAGTGGGATAACATTGCCAAGTCTTCCCCAAAAGAAAATATGGCCTATGACGCCCAGTTACTGGAAACTCTCTCCGACTCTACTCGAGTGTTTCGTCTCTACCAATGGCCCAGCCCAGGAATAACTTATAGCTACAAACAAACATTACCTGAAACGTTACAATCCCAAGCCAATAGCTCCCGAATCACTGGTGGCGGGGTTGTGTTTCATGAGACTGGCGACGGGCTATTCACCGCAATCGGTTGGTTAACAGACCCGATGTTTCCCAAACGTCTCAAAGATAAAATGGCCTTTTTTAGCGACCAGTTACATGACGCCTTTTTAAAAATAGAAATCCCTCTCGACGCCAATGAATCAGAGGGGCCAATCGACAGAGACTACTGTAAGCAATACCCCAACCCTTTTGAGCTATCCTTGAATGGCGAAAAAATTGTGGCGTTAACACTTAGACGGTTTAAGGATCGGTTTATTATGCAAGGCATATTGCATTTACATTCCATTGACTCAAATGTATCTTGGCAAGCCTTAAGTGAGGCAATTCAGTCCAGCTTTACTGGACTGAAGACAACGATCGAAGAAGAGACGGAAGCTCCGTCAAATCTTTGATAATAAGAACATTAAGCTGGGAAGGAATGGAAATTTCTTCTTCCTCAAAATTCCAAGCGCTAGCTACTACTGTAGTAATTCCCAACTGAGACGCAGCCAATAGCTTTTGTTCCAATGCTTCTGTGGGAAGCACCTTTCCTAATAGTGATATTTGACCTGCAAACGCGACAGTGGCCTGCAAAGGCAAATCAAGAATAGCCGATAAAATAGCCGTAAATACAGCTAACCCCCACCCCTCACCTTTCTTTTCTAACTGCTGCTTGTGAAAATGAACATGCACATCCTGAGACGTTAGTATTTCGGCAGATAACCCAAATTCTTTATGGTGGGTCTTAATATAGGAAATCGTCGTTTTGATTGTTTCTTGAAGAAGTGGATCTATATTCCCCGTTGCCAAAATTTGTCCCGTTCCTGAATAAACTGCCGCTTCAATAGGCAAACAGTTACCAATCATACCCACCGTATAGAGCGCAACCGATCTACCTGAACGCGGTTCGGTTGAGAAATTGGGCTTGGAAATCCCTGGCCCCAAGAACTCCTGAATAGTCGTTTCACTTAACTCCGCAGGCAATGGTTCTCCGGACACCTTTTTGAGGGCCAGTTTTCTTAATAATCGCTGAAAACACCGGTCCAATTCACGCAACCCAACATCTGCTGTGTAGTGTGCGATTAAATGCTCAAGAAATGCACGATTCATCTTAATTTTAAGTTTGCTAAGCCCATGAGCCTTAATCTGTTTGGGCAAAAGATAATGCTGCGCCAATTCAATTTTTTCGGACAGTGTATACCCAGAGATCTGAATAATTTCTAATCGATTCAGAAGTGGAGCGGGGATATCACTCATGTTATTGGCCGTACAAATAAATAAGGTTTGGGAAAGGTTAAATGGCACTTGGATATAATGATCCATAAATGTGTCATTCTGCTCCGGATCAAGGATTTCCAATAGGACGGAAGAAGGGTCTCCTTTAAATCCAGACGCCATTTTGTCTATCTCATCCAAGAGTATTACCGGATTGATAGACTGTGCCTTATAGATAGCCGAAATAATTTTGCCTGGTAAGGCGCCAACATACGTCCGTCGATGTCCACGCAAGTCCGCTTCATCACGAATCCCACCTAAGGCAATCCGATAGTACTTGCGGTCCAAAGCCTTAGCGACACTTTTTACCACAGATGTTTTACCCACACCTGGAGGGCCAACCAAACACAAAATATTAGAGGTCGGATTCTTGGATAATTTCTTAACCGCTAGGTATTCAAGGATACGTTCTTTGACATCATCCAATCCAAAATGACGCTTACTAAGCGTTTCTCTTACCTTATTAATATTCAATCGATTGCGCGTTTGCTTACGCCAAGGAAGGTCCAATACAAAATCTAAATGGGCACGAATTACGCCGGCTTCAGTGGATTCATCCGGGGACCGTTCCAGTTTATTGATTTCTTTTTCGATCTCTAAATGGGCATCGCTCGTTAGCGCCAGTTCACGAAGTCGCTCTCTATACCGATTAATTTCTTCTTCTTGTGAACTCTGCCCCAACTCCATCTGAATCGCACGGAGCTTGGCCTTTAGCAACATTTCCTTCCGCTCAGTTTCTACATTACTCTGTACTATCCCATCAATGCTCTGTTCCAAGTTGGCATCAATAATCAATTGGTTAAGATGGCTCAAAACCTTTTCTAATCGACTACTGACAAGTGTTTCTTCTAGAATTTCTTGCTTTTCACTAAGATTCAAGTCCAAGTAAGATCCTATAAGATCTGTCAGCTCTGCAGGTTTATCAACGTCCAGAATGGCTAGAATCGTATCATCTAAAACCTCTCCTGCCGCATTTAAATGTTCTTTAAATCGTTGGTATACCGTATTGGTTTGAGCGCTTAGGTCTTCAGGTTCTACTTGATCAAAAACAGGCTCAATATCTGCCAAAAGAATCCCATCGTCAGATAGGTGAATGTTCTTTACCCAGACCTTTTCTTGGCCCTCAACTAAAAGTCGTGCTGGGCCATCTACTTGATCCTGAAATTGAACGACCTCACAACGGACGCCAATATCATGAAGTTCCTCTTCTGAGATTTGGTCCAAAGTTGTATTGCTACCAATGGGTCTTTTGGGCAAAACGATAACGCACTCTTTGGGTCCGCCTTCAGGGTCTTCTAGGCTATCATTTGGACAAAATTGAGTTTGGATCTGCTGAACAGTGTTTGGAAAAACAAACCCTTGTTCGATAGGTACTACAAATCTGGTTGTTGTTGGGGTTTTGGCCACTGGGCTCACTTCCCTTTTTGCTTTCGGTCTTATTACGGTCTCTAAGCGGCTAATTTTGCTTTCGTCTCACTTTTATTATCGATCTCTTTGAGTAATTCTTCACTCAATTCCGTGGACAACTTGTCCTTAATATATTGAGTGACATTATCTTTAGTAATCGTAATTTTTTTGGCCTTCCCATCTTCTGGGATATTGTACATATGATCCATCATGATTTCTTCGACAATACTTCTTAAGGCACGGGCCCCAACCTTGCGCTTAATCGCGATCTTGGCTATGAGTACCAATGCATCATCCTTAAACGTTAAGTCTATATTATCCATCTTCATTAGTTTTTGAAATTGCTTGGTCAAAGCGTTTTGGGGATCCTTGAGGATTGAGAGCAATGCCGTTTCATCCAATTCATGCAGCGGCGCCAAAATTGGTAACCGTCCAATAAACTCTGGAATGAGTCCAAATTTCAATAAATCTTCTGGCTGAATCTGCTCAAAGATTGTTTCTCTTTCAGCCGTCACTTCTTTTTGACCGTCTTCGGTCAAAAAGCCCATAGATCGTTTGTTAATTCGTTTTTCAATTATCTCTTCAACGCCATGAAACGCTCCGCCGGCAATAAACAAGATATTGGCTGTATCTAAGAGTACAAATTCTTGCTGTGGATGTTTTCGTCCGCCACGTAATGGAACGTTTACCTTGGACCCTTCCAAAAGTTTGAGTAAGGCTTGTTGAACCCCTTCGCCAGAAACATCTCTTGTAATGGATGCGCTTTCGGATTTTCGAGTAATCTTATCAATTTCGTCCAAATAGATAATGCCTCTCTCTGCTTTTTTCACATCATTATCGGCAACCTGAAGCAGGCGCAACAACATGCTTTCCACATCTTCTCCGACATACCCAGACTCGGTAAGTGTCGTGGCATCCGCTATCGTAAACGGCACGTTCAGTAGCTTGGCTAAGGTCTGAGCAATAAGCGTCTTGCCTGTTCCTGTAGGACCAACCAACATGATGTTACTCTTCTGAAGCTCAGTATCCGGATACGCATCGGTCTTTTTGAAAATTCGTTTGTAATGGTTATATACACCAACTGAAATGACTCGTTTAGCGATATCTTGCCCAATAATATGTTTGTTTAGCCACTCATTAATTGCCTTAGGCTTGGGAAGAACCATTTGCTCAGCGTCGTCAGCGACGTCGACCGTCTCCGCCTTTTTTTGGCTCTCTTCTTCATGGATAACCGTTGCGCAAACGTCTATACACTCATCACAAATGTATATGCCTGGACCAGCAACAAGTCGAGTCACTTGGTCTTGGTGCTTGTTACAAAACGAACATACTATCGGGTCTTTTTCTTTTGTCATTTAAGGTCGCTCACTAAAGGGGGTTATTTAGAGCCCTTTTTATTCTTTTTTTTCTTTTCATCCAAATCATGTTTAGTGATTACTTGATCAATAAGGCCATAGCTTACTGATTCTTCGGCACTTAAGAAGAAGTCACGGTCCGTATCTTCTTGAATCTTCTTCATTGGTTGTCCCGTTTGATTCACAAGGATTGTGTTCAATGAATCCTTAAGGCGTTGAATCTCTTGGTTTTGGATTTGGATATCCGATGCTTGTCCTTGTGCGCCACCTAGGGGTTGGTGAATCATCACTCGCGCTTGAGGTAAGGCAAACCGTTTTCCCTTTTCGCCTGCTGTAAGTAACAACGCACCCATCGAAGCCGCTTGTCCCATACATATCGTAGAAACATCACACTTGATATAGTTCATTGTGTCATAAATTGCCAAGCCTGCTGTTACTACGCCGCCCGGACTGTTGATATAGAGGTAAATGTCCTTTTCAGGGTCTTCCGCTTCTAGAAAAAGCATCTGCGCCACAATGAGGTCGCCCATATTCTCTTCTACCTGTCCTGTTAGAAAAATAATCCGTTCTTTTAAAAGACGAGAAAAAATATCGTAAGATCTCTCTCCGCGTCCAGTTTGCTCAACAACCATTGGTACTAAACCTGACATAGTATTTATTTTTTTAGACATATTATTCCCTTTCGTTTCACCCATTAAATTTGTCCCCCCAAGGCTTTCTACATTTTACCTTGGGCGGGATTTAGAAACAATCGATCTCTACTTAACTTTGGCTGTTGAAACCAACAACTCAATTACTTTTTCTTCTTTGATGGCCGCTTTGACGTTATCCAAATCATATTGAGGACTTTTTTCAAGGTCCGCAACAGTATTGATATCTTTGATATTCCATTTGGCCAATGTTGCTTCGATGTCTTCGTTAGAAGGCTCAATTTTTTCTTTTTGAGCCACTTCTTTAAGGACCAATGTGGACTTCACTCTTAGTTGAGCTGCCTCACGTGTCTCATTACGGATATCATCCATAGTCTTTTGTGTGAATTGCGCATACTGCTCCAGAGTTAACCCTGAATGCTTAAGGTTATGCTCCATTTGATGCATCGCCATATCCATTTCACGTTGAATCATCGCTTCTGGAATAGTAATCGTCACATTGTTAGTGACCTCAGTAATGATGGCTTCTTTTAGCTTCGTTTCAGATTCTTTGTCACGGGTTTCTTGTAAGTTCCCTTTGATTTCTGTTTTAAAAAGAGCAACATCTTTTTTCTCACCTGATATTTTTTCGACGATCTCTTCCGTTAGTTCAGGAAGTTGTTTTTCACGGATTTCACTAATCTCGATATCAAAGTCTACCGTTTTGCCAGCTACTTCAGGAATATTGAAATCATCTGGGTAAGCTACAGTAAATGCTTTTTGAGCACCTGTTTTCAAACCAGTTACTTCGACATCAAACTCAGGTCCGTAATAAGCAGCGCCAATACGTGCGCCAGAGTTTTCGCGTGTCCATTGCTCATATGCAACGCCATCAATCGTAGCCTTCAAGTTGAATCGAAGAATATCTTCGTCCTTGGCTTCACGAGTAACTTCATTATATTCCGCATGGTTTTCGCGTAATTTGTCCAATTCCGCTTGAAGATCTTCATCCGTAACCGTTGTAGGTTCTTTGACGACCTTCACACCTTTATATTTACCCAATTTAACAATTGGCTCTACTTCCACATCCAGAGTGAATCGAATAGGTTTGTCTTCTTTATATGTTGTAAAATCAACGTTCTGTGGGTAGTCCACAACGTCCAACTTAAGTTCTGTAATGGCGTCTTTATAAGCGTCATTAGTTAAGAAGCCTAGTGCCTCTTCCATCAATGGGCCTTTTCCATAGTTTTTTTCAAATATTACACGGGTTATTTTTCCAGGACGAAATCCAGGAATCTTGGCGTGTTTTTTGACCTTGTGAAAGGCTTTGTCCATACAAGCATCTAGCTTGCTGTGATCTTCTTCGATCTCAAGACTTACAATGTTTTCTTTACGTTTTGATTTAATTACTTTCATGGTATATCTCCTTTCAAATAGGACATCAATTATGTCGGTTAGAGATTGTACCACGCGCACGAGTTTGAGGCTATAGATTTGGGCCTATTTTGATTTGGAAGACACTTGTTCTAGGCGCTTACTTCTTAGACTTTTTTGAGAGACGGCTCTCATCCACTGCCTTCTCTCATTTAATTTGGAGTCCATCAGCCTTTAAGGGCTGAGATCCTCCGCGTTCGGACTGGCAAAGCCAGCTCCTCTCTCAGCCGCAGGCGCTTACTTCTTAGGCTTTTTTGAGAGACGGCTCTCATCCACTGCCTTCTCAATCCATGAGCGGATTTCGTCGGGGTCTTCTAGGACTTCTTCGGGGACCTTCCAATAGGACATTGTAACTGGCTTGTTCTTCCCTTCGTATACAAAAGGTTCTGACTCTGCGGATTCATAGTCAGCTCTATTTCCATCGCCCACTTTGAAGTAAAGCTCATCGTCTATCACGATGGCAAAAAACATGTCGTATTGATACAAGCCAAACCCGCCAAACATCGCCCTGTGTCGAATGCCAGGGATATGAGAAAATCGGTCTTCTAGAATATAGTCTAAATAGTCACTGGTTTTGGGCATGGGGGTAATATTACAAGAAATCGGGCATTTGAATAGGATATTCCCAAACTATAGGCCCTAGTGATATAGTATGTGGCACAAAGCATGCGGGATTAGCTCAGTTGGTAGAGCGCAACCTTGCCAAGGTTGAGGTCGTCGGTTCGAACCCGATATCCCGCTCCATTAGATTAGCTCCGCTTTGGCCTTCGGCGAAGATGGAGCACTTGATGACTAACAAGCCAGATAATCTTACGTTAAGTGAAAAAATATGTGATGAAAAAGTTTTTTACCACTATATTGAATTTGACCATTTCAAAACATCCTTGAAAGATCAAAAACTGCGTTTCAAAGATATTGTTGATTTTGAAGATCGAGAGTTTCTTAAGAAGAAGAATCTAAACGGGACTATCGTTAATGGTGTTCATAAATTTTCTATTAACGAAATCTGAAAATCTGTTCCATAAAACGTCCAGGTTTTGCATATGAAAATGAAGTGCGGCTTATTTGTTGTAAGAAAAATATTATCGAACAAAACAAATCTGTTTTATGGCTAAACTACGATAAAGCTCTGTTAGAAAATATCAAATTTGATCCTAAGACTTCGGATTGTAGGTTTAATTATTATAGAAAGAAAATTGAGTCTTTGTACATGAAATTTGCTCCATATATCGTAAAGTCAGACCTATATGATAAAAATGCCCGCTATACCCAATATGTTAGCCCAAACGAAGTGACGTAATTACCTCAAAAAGACAGTCGCAGCCTGGTCATAGAGATCAGGATTGGCAGGTAATGTATCCGATAGTGTCTTAAGTTGAGATTGCGCCGCTTTGTAGTCGTCTTCAGAAGAGATTATCGATAAAATTTTGTTGGCTATTTTTTTGGGGCAAATATCATTCTGGCGATACTCAGGAACGACTTCGCTTCCCATAATAATGTTAGGTAACCCTATAAAAGGAAACTTGAATCTTAATAGGTACGTGACAATCAAATAGGAAATCGGCGAAAGGGCACCCATGATCACTTGAGGAATACCTAAAAGTGCCGTTCTGAGGGTCGCCGTTCCCGCAAAATTAACCACAAAATGGGCACGTGACTCCCAAGGTGTTTCAGAGTCCCACACTGCGATAATATCATCGTGGTTTTTCATAAGGTCCTCAACTATAGGACGCAGTCTGGTATTGGGACAAACTACCCAACATTTAATAGATTGGTCCGTACTTAATCGTTTGGCAATCTTGCACATCTGAGGGAACAAGCGTTTAATTTCGGTTTCTCTTGTTCCGGGATTAAAAATAATTACTTTTTGCTCATGTTTAGAGGGAAGTTTGGGATATTTTGGGGTTAGATCCAATGTCAGTGGGTGACCAAAATAATGACAGTTTGTGGCGCCTAACCCTTCATAAAATTTCCTCTCAGACTCAAATATTGTCACTATTTCGTTGCTGTAGCTAGCTAGCTTCCGACCCCCACGCTTGTCATTCCAAATCCAAAAATTGGGAGTAATGAGTGTGGATATTGAAATATTGAGCGCTTGCAATGTCTCAGCAATTGCCAAGTTCATATGCGGATAATCAATAATGATAGCCTTTCTAACGAAGCGTCCTTTTCCAAATTTATGTATCGTATCGAGAAGCTGCTTTTTTTTGTCCTTCTTACCCCAGTTTTCGGTAATTCCCACAGCATGACTGTAAGCTGTTTCCATTAAAAAATCATCGGCAACGCCCTGCAGTTTGGCACCGCCAATCGCCGCTATTCGAGTGTTGGGAGACTTCTTTTTGATTGCCTTTACTAGCTCAGCTCCATAATGGTCTGATGACATTTCACCGGCAATAACCAGGATACTCATATCTAGTCTGTTTCAGATTCTTCGATAGAGGTTTTTTTGGATATGCCTCGAGAAGATCCTTCCTTAAGGAACTCTATTAGCAATTTGATTTGATCGGTTTCACAAGCGCCTGTTTCGATTTCTTCCAATGCTTGTTTGATATTCATACTGGATCGATAGAGTAGTTTGTAGGCGTTTTTGAGTTCTTTTAACTCTGTCGCTGAGAGTCCTGCACGACGCAAGCCAACCACATTAAGATTGCGAACATACGCAGGGTTTCCATCACACAACATAAAGGGAGGGACATCTTGAATTAGTCGGGAATACCCGCCAGA
This sequence comes from bacterium, assembly GCA_018700055.1. Taxonomy (GTDB): domain Bacteria; phylum Margulisbacteria; class Marinamargulisbacteria; order UBA817; family JABISL01; genus JABISL01. The sequence goes on from JABISL010000050.1 coordinate 127,451, forward strand.
CATTGACCCGCGACCTACTCGAACGAATTGATGAACCCCGGTTAAACCACCAATTATCGCCTTATCATCAATCACCACATGGCCGCCAACATGCACCATATTAGCTAACGTAGTACTGTTACCCACCACGCAATTGTGTCCAATATGAACATTGGTAAGGAACATATTGTCACTTCCGATTTGAGTGACTTCATTCTTGCCTGTAGCTCTATTAATCGTTACGTATTCACGAATTTGATTACGATCACCAATTACCACCCAAGATTTTTCGCCCTGATACTTCATGTCTTGTGGACCAGATCCAATGACTGAGCCGAAATGAATATGGTTTTCTTCGCCAATCTTGGTCCATTTTTCAATATACACATGAGCTTCTATTCTGGTCTTGTCGCCAATCTGAACGTTCTCACCAATGATACTATAAGGGCCAACTATGACGTCCTTTCCTAATATCGCGGTGGGATGAACCGATGCAGTTGGGTGAATCTGAGCCTTAGTAGGTTGCTGAGTAAGTGTAAAAAGAAGTCCGCCTTCACAAACAATCGCGTCGTTGCATAAGACTTTGCCTTCAAATGTGATGGTTTCTTCTTTGCGTTTGGTTACTTCTACTTCTATACGAAGTTGATCGCCAGGATTTACATCGCGATGAAACTCTATCTTCTGCGCTTGGGAAAATGTTGGGCGTTGGCCAGACAAGTCCTTGTTACTCAATAGTATTGTAGTAGCCGCCTGCGTCATGGTTTCTAAGATCAATGCACCGGACATTACGGGACTAGACATTCCATCATCCTGGAAAAAAGGATCGTTACTACTTACAGATTTGATTGCAATAATACGTTCATTGGGAACCAATTCTAAAATACGATCTAGTAAAAGATGAGGGGTGCGTTGCGATAAAACATCTTGCACGTCTGTTGCTGTCATGGGCTTATTATAGTTGATTGCCACTATACGGGGTAGTGAAAACCATTTTCCGTCACAATAAGCTTGTCTTCTACCGTCTGCATTTGAGCCATTGGGGAGTTCTTGCGTTTGCGACGCATAAGCTCATTACGGTATTTGGTGTAGCCTGTCTCTTGAGCACCAATATTGCCACTAACCGCCGTTACAGCATCAAAAAGCAGCATTTGATTCTGCAATACCTGATCAAACCCACCTGAACTGTTGAGTTGCGGAATGGATCGTGTAGATTGGGCTTCCCATAGTGATTTAATTTTTTTGAGTTGTTTCATAGTGATTTGTCCTGTTTTTAGTCATCACTATATTATCGAGTTGAAACTGGAAAAATTTCAAAAAATTACTAACCGCTTTCAATACTAACTATATCTGCGTCGTTTCCCTGCTGGTTTGTCCTCAAAACTTTCTTTTAAAGACTCTATTATAATCTTGATTACTTTTTTTTGATCTTCGGCAGAAATCTTCCCATAGGTCCCTTCTCCCGACAATATTTCTTTTGCTTGTTCTACAGTGTCCTCGGCAGTCATCGAGGGCATTATCTCTCTCATAATCTGTGCTATTGCCGAATACGGTGAGACAGATCCAGCATAAGTCTTCTCGTTAAAGTTAAACAGTAAAAAACTTATCACTTCAGTATATAAAGGGTGTCGGTAAGTCTCTGATAGGCTCCCCGAGTCAATAACAGCTTTTAAAAACTCCGAAACCTCTTCTGCATTCATATCCTCTATATATGGCGAAACTCTGGCTTTACTTATATCTGTTACCAATTCAAACCTTTCTGTTTCACCAATCACCCCTAGTTCAATGACTACATTTAAAAAAGATTTCATTTCCATCATTTTTTCGATCACTGTTTCGTGAGGTTCCCTCATCATTGCATCTAGCGCAATAAAAACAACTTCTGTTCCGTATTCCTTAAATACACCTTTATCAGTGAGGTCCTTCAGCAGTTCCCCCAAAAGGTCTATCGTGCCGACATGGTTTTCTATCAACTCAGAAAGAGACTCCCAGTCGGTTTCTGTTGGAGAACCCTCCTCTTCGCAGGGCGCATCTATATTAATTAGGCTCTCAAGAAATAATAACCACTCGTTTTCCTCTGAAGTATCATCTAAAGAATCAGCCGAAGACTTTGAGGAACTTTGTTCAAATGCTATTACTTTATATAACGTTGTTATAGAAGAAAGATTTATCATAATATTCGTCCTTTTATTAATTTTCAGTACATATTAAGTATTTTATATCTTATTTTACAATTATTTAGTCTTTTATACACTTATTTTATTAGTCGCGATTTTTCAACCAAAACTGTCACCCTCTTTTTTGAAAAGTTTCTTAATGTCGATTTTTGAGGCAAGGGTGGGCGGATTGCATTAGATTCACTTCGTTCTCAACGAAGATGAATCACGGAATCCCGAATCAAGTTCGATGATTCCTCAACTAAAGCTGCCACCCTCTTTTTTGAAAAGTTTCTTAATGTCGATTTTTGAGGCAAGGGTGGCACCTTTTAGCCTCAGGTGCCTGGCACCCTGGCTTTCGACTATGTAGAGTTTTATATATACTGAGTACGCTCATGACTACAATAACCACTAATACCACTCACTCCGTCCAATTATCCAATTTAAGGACATCCATATGGACATTGTTTCGTCCCTTACTAACACCCAATAGTCTGATTATTGTGGGGTCGTTGGCGCAAAAAAATCACTTAACACAAGACTGGTTAACTCACACTCCTGATGCCGCTTGCCCCGATATTGTTACCTTGGATGATCTCGTGGTCTCTCATCGAGCCAAACCATTAATTACTCAAGAAGGCCTGGCCAAATGGGCCCTAAAAACAACCTTGTCCGAAATCAAACCTCAAACGATCCCCTTATCCATTTGGAAATCAAGTGGGTTCGGCATGACTATCTTTCAGTATATCCGCCAAAGAGAGCGTTATGGGGTTACCACCCCTAGTGATTATCCCGAAATTGAATCCGCCATTCAGGCGTTTGGGCCGGCCAAGAAAAAGGTCGGGTTTGAAGATATCCAAGACTATTATGTTGAAAGCCTTTCTGCTGATTCCGCGTATTGGCAAAAATTTGTATCGAACCGGCCGTTAATTTTGTTCGGGTTCTTTGATGTACCTCAAGCGATGCGGCAATTTATGGCGCTATTAAAGGAAGCAGCACCTCGTTCGGATACCTTTGTTATGGATACACTCCCCACCGTATTCGACACAGGTCATGTATCCATCACTAAGTACCCCAATCCCCAAGAAGAATGGCATGGGGTTGTGGCACAGCTTAAGGACTTGGCTCATTCGGGAGCGGCTTTGTCTGAGATCACTGTTATTCTTCCCGATCTGCAAGACTCACTATTGGCCCTAGAGCCACTACTTCAGCATTATGGAATACCCTATACATTGCCCGTAGGAAAAGCCCTTCTGGACACGGGTCTAGGGCAATGTTTTCGAGACTTTTTATCGGTCGTTCAATTCCAAAATGTCGCAGCGGTTACCCGTTTCTTTCAATCGCCGATCATTCAAGATAAGCCGTTAGAAGACCGTCAAAGCGGTCTGTTTTTGGCCCAAATATCTCGTATCGTAGATCAGCCAACTCCAGGCACATTTGCCTCGGCTATCAAAGAAACCTTCCAATATTGGGTCTCAGAAGACACAAGGTCTCAATGGCGCGCCGAATGGATCGTGTGTAATGGGGTGATTGAGGAGTATGAGCAGATATTTGGGAATCAACGAATGACCCATGAGGCGCGCGTCTCAGCCCTGCAAATGGTCTATGCCGATGTCCGTGTTAATGCGCTAGATGTAGTTCAACCGGGGGTAAAAGTGATGGGTCCACGTGCGGCATTTGGCGCCCGAACAACTCACTTACTCATGCCACGATTCACCGCAACATCTTGGGGAATCAAAGACACCCAAACGCTATTTATGTCCCCTGAGTCTGCCAAATCTGTTGGTATTCCTGGGCTCATCGATCGCTTACGTGATCACGAAATGATATTCGCGGCATTACTGCATTCGGCTAAACACGTTCATGTTTCGTATCCCAAAAAATCAGGGGATGGGCCTATTGTTCGTCATCACTACTGTGATCAATACCTGTCTAATCTCCCCATTCAAGAAGGGAGAGGAGTTGATAAACGTTTCTCAGGACAACTTACTCTTGCTGCCTCTCGACCCGAAGGGATCGATGTCATTAACGTGGCTTATCCTACAGAACTACCTAGTCTCAATCATCAACTTCAGGCCAATGACCTCCGTCAAAAAGGCGGCCTTACCAACCCCTATACAGGCTATGTTCCGGATGCCAGTCCCTCTCAACCCAATCCCGTCTATCGACACTCTCCTACCGAACTCGAGCTCTATCAACGTTGTCCTCAACGGTATTATTTACAAAAAGTCTTGGGCGTAAGATCACCTAAAAGAGATGCCGACTTGGACCTTCAAAGTGTTTGGGGATCCGTAGTGCATCATTTTTTTATGACCCTCTTTCGGCAACGTATTGCGATTAATCGCGATACACTTCCTGCCATACATCAGGTCGCTCAAGACTCTGTCAAAAGCTACTCCAAACGTCCCAGTATGGCTGCCCTTTTTTCAAATTGGTTCTTAGGACTGGGCGAACAAACCGGATTAATTGAGCAGTTGATCACTGGCTTTGAAGGCCGGCCTTACCCAATCGATCAACTCACTGCTGAGACCCCATTCGGAGAAGAAGGCTCTGAGTGTGCAATAGCGCTTCCGAATGGATCCATCGTAGAATTACATGGACAAATCGATGCCGTTCTTGGCGATTCCAAAGGGTTTATTATCGTGGATTTCAAAACGGGAGAATCCGTTCCCAAGCTAAGCGACGTCAAATCAGGAGCGAGTTTACAGCTGCCGTTATATCTCTTGGCCTATAGTCGAATCACGCCCAACCTTGAGCCATTAGGCGCAATGATCTATCAGCTACATCCCATTAAAGGAGTCAGAGAACACCTCTATATAAGTACCAAAGAGGCCAAAAAAGAAGTCTTCGAAGCGGGACGAAAACAGCCCCAATTATTGGATGATCAATGGGAATCTGTTTTGCTCCATCAATTATCTAAATGTGTAGACTCGATTCATTCCGGAGCCTTTTCCCCTATGGCATGGCCTGAATTGGAACCGGTTCGTAAATCCGCTTGTAGCTACTGCCCTTATTCCAGCGCTTGCCGCTATGACAAGCGATTCGAAGGATTCCGTCTCTGATGCAACTTACTCAAGCCCAACAAGATTCCTTATTATTGGACAAGCCTATTCTAGTTGAATCCTGTGCGGGATCTGGCAAAACAACGATGTTGGTTCAGCGCATTTTAAAGATACTCAGAGAAAACCCTGATATTCCCCTGGATACTATTTTGGCGATCACTTATACCAACAAAGCTGCCAACGAAATGCTACAGCGGCTGCATGAAGCTGCGCTTGCGGAAGGGACTGACTCGCCTCTATATCACCGGGTAGTCTCTCAGTTGGGACGCTCCTCGATTGGGACGATTCATTCCTTTTGTTTTCGAATCGCGATGGCCTACCCTTTTGCGTTTGGTTGTTCGCCAATGGCTCAGATAATGGATGAGAGTCAGCGCCAATGGGCGATTCAAAAATCACTGGATCATGTGATGGATACTCCCAACCCTTCGGAATCCCTCTCCCAATTATTGTTCTATTGGAGCCCTCGACAATGTCGTAGACATCTACGCACCTGTTTTGATAATGCCGACCTGGCATTGAAATGGCTGGCGGACCCGGTGGGATTAGCTGTTCCTACTGCTCCCGTTACAGAAGTAGAAGATGATGAAGCCGCTACCGTGATTGCTGAAACGTTACGTCGGACCTTATATGGCGTGTTTGAGAAATGCTGGACCCATTATACGTCGCTTAAAACTCGTAATGAATGGCTAGACTATGACGATTTAATCCAAGGCACAGAGCGCATGCTTGCTACTAACCCAACGATTTGCAACGAGCTACAGACCCGATACCGATTCATTCTCGTGGACGAGTTCCAAGATACCGATTCTGGCCAATGGGCCATTATTCAATATTTGTGTAAGTATGATGGTCACGATTCCAAGCTCTTTTTGGTGGGGGATCGAAATCAATCCATCTATTCATTTAGAGGGACACACCCTACTCTATTTAAGGATATCCGGCAGTCTTTTTCACAATCAGATGCTCGCGTCATCGTTGCGAATGACAACTTTCGGTCTAGCGCGGCATTGCTCTCCTTTTTAAACCCTTTATTCCAAACACTATTTGATGATGCCTCGGAGCCATTCCATCCGTTGATTGCTCACAAACCTATTGAATCGGGATCAGGTCCTGTTTTTGCTGTTTTTCCATCTGAAACACCTTCCACTATGGTTGACCAAGCGCATTTCATGGCGCAATGGATTCTTACGAATCAGACGGCACATCCCGATCGGGATTGGTCTGACTACGCGATTCTAATGCGGCGGCGTAAGGGGATGACGCTTATTCAGGATATCTTTGGCCAATACGGTATCCCGGCTGTTGTTCATGCCAACTCTAGTTTATTTGAACGCGATGATATTCAAGATTTAGTTCACGTGGCTCAATTATTAGTTGAACCAGAGTCCAACTTATCATGGATCACCGTACTACGTTCTCCTTTATTCGGAGTAAGTGATGCTGGTATATTTGCATTACAAACCCATTTTTCCGATCGGCCCTGGATGGATATCCTCTTAGCTATTCCTGAGCTGACGTACGCCGATTGGTCTCAAATTGATGTCTCTGAATTGGATCATGACCTATTACGAGTGGCCGCATCTCGTTTAAATACACTTCGAAAACAAGCCCCCTCTATGCCATTATCCAAAAGTATCCGAAACCTACTCTCTCACCAAGGCGGCTGGTTGATATACACTCAAATTCGATCCGATTCAAGTCAGGCTATCGACCGGCTATTGGTCTTGTTGGATCGCTATGCCAATGATGGATCTCTGGGCTCTGACTCACTAATTGATTACTTGGATCGATTGGCCGACTATGTCACCGTCTCCAACTCCGATAATGAAGATGCTCAGCAAGGCGTTCAGCTTATGACGATCCATAAGTCTAAAGGACTCGAATTTCCTGTAGTCCTACTCCCGGAGCTTGAGACTGGGTTCCAATTTGGAGATACGGATACGTTGGCCTTCTCCCATGCAAATGGGGTGGCTATTAATCCGCCTGTCGCATCTGGCAAAAACACCCTTCGTGAATCATTTAAAATGGCTCAAAAAGAGAGTGTTCTGGATGAGGCCAAACGACTCTTTTATGTAGCTTGTACACGTGCCCAAGAACAGCTGGTATTTGTAAGTAAAGAACCCAAACGCGCCAAACCTTCTTTCTATCATTTCCTTACTGATAACGCCGACAGATCCATTGAAGACGGCACTATCTCTTTTGCCTTTTCAGAGCAACCCCAATCCTTCCCCTGTACAGCTTCCCTACCCGATCGATCTCTTGGTCGTGACACATCGCTAGGACAGCCTTCCCCCAAACCCAGCCCAGACTTAATATCTGTTATTAAGCCAAACACCTCACTTACGCCATCTGGGCCCGTGACTATTTCTGTGTCTGACGTAGCCTCTCTGATAAACTCACCTGAAACGTTTTTTGAGAGTCGTTCCAAAGCCTCGTTTCAGTGGACCCAAAACTCCAGTAAGCCGGATTATACATCGGCGACATTTGGTTCATTGGTTCATAGTCTGATTCATCGCAGTATCGTTATGGGGTGGCCGCTCTCTAATGCGGACATTGATCGATTCTGTGACCGCTATGGCGTACCTCGTTCCGATGCGGCCCACCAAGATGTCCAAGCGCATTTGGCACGGGCCTGGATGGCGATAGAAATACCCCTTGGCCAATCCCATTGGTCAGTAAGTGAAGGCGGGGTCACTTGGGGACAATCTAATCTCATTATAAAAGGGCGTGTAGATTTGGCTTGGCATGATGAAACTACCCTGACTATTACGGATTTCAAAACATCCAAGGGGGGGGCAAGCTTGGAGCGATATCGTACTCAATTTGCCTGCTACGCATTGGCGTTTCGGAATCAGTTTCCTGAGTTATCACTGGCGATAAAAGGACAGTTGATCCATACCAACACTGGGAATATTGACTCGATCCCTTTTTCGAATGAGACACTCGATCAGTTTCAGTCTGAGTTAATGACAAATTGGCAAGCTGCTCAGTGACGGCTCTTTATCTGACCTCGGATCAACGTAAATGGGTGATTGTTTTTTGTGGGGTACTATTGGTGGGTGCACTGACTATCACACTAAGAACATGGTTTACCCCTATCGTTCCCGAGGTGGTTTCTACCCCGCTTGTTGCACCCAATGACTCTACTCAGCCAATGGTTTGGGTACATGTCGCTGGTGCCGTACACCATCCGGGTGTTTATACCGTATCTCCCAATGCCCGTGTACTAACAGCTATTCAACTGGCTGGAGGACCCTCTCCCGCAGCAGATCTCGATGCTATCAACTTAGCCGCTCGGGTCAAAGATGGGCAACGCCTGCTAGTTCCTAGTTTGAGACCACAAGGTGCTGAGTCCGGTACCGCCAGCGCTTCTATCAATCAGGGTAGCGCCTCGTCTCTTACTCAGATTAGTGGCATTGGGCCATCAATGGCGAATCGAATTGTGGCCTACCGTAATGCAAATGGGGCCTTTCAATCTGTTGATGATTTGGTAAAAGTCAGTGGTATTGGACCCAAAACGCTAAGTAAACTCAGAGACCAAATTCGCTTATAATGGGTCGGCTGGATACTCTTTATTGGGATCAAGGATTCGTTTAATGATTAATGTCTCTCCATCCAAATCAATCTCAAATCGTTTATCTACCCAATTGATCAACGGAAAGCCCATGCGCTCATCATAGAGGTCGATAGCCAAGTCTTTTGGAATAATTAAGGCACCTATACGAGTGTCTTTTTTGGCCTTCACGTGTTTTTGGTCCGCGTCCAAATCAAATAAATCTGCAAATCCAGTGTTCATAGGAGTATTATAGCGCAAAGTGGTTGGGATACGAGGGATTTGATACACTGGGTCCGTGAGTTTGCGACGTATAATTTGTGGGATGGCTATCGGGGTCTTGATGGGAACTGTTCCTGTAACCTCTAGCTCAACACAGCATGTTCAAACTATTGTATTTGAACATTACTTCACCTCTGATAATGGCACAATCGGTATGGGGGGATTCACTTTTGATACCTTTCTCAATGACTCATTATTCTATCGACTGTCTGTTCTGGAGGCTGTCGGAGGTGTTAATCGTGCAGGTTATGCAGTGGCTGGATTTGGGGTTGGTTGGCTTACACCAGTCGCTCCGCGCTGGAATTGGACGGGCGCACTGGAAGTCGGTGCTGGTGGTGGCGGCCATTTAACAGAAGGTACCGGGGGGGGATTATCATTCAAATATCAAACCGGACTCCACTATTCCATCAACCCAGAATGGGGATGGGCCGTCTCAATGGGTTGGCTAGATTTTCCTGATGGGACACTCCATACACCAATAGTAAGCACAGGTCTCACTTGGCGCCATTGGGATTACCGCAACACTGATACTGATGCTGTTCCGAAGGAAGCTATCAAAAGTGTTCAAGTCCTTACGCTTGACCACAAATCCTTTATATACAATCAAGATTCCGGCGAAACCATTTCGTTGATTGGAGGTCGCTTTCGCAAGTTCATCACGCCGACCATCTATTGGGGGGAAGCTGGATATGCGGCTATAAGCGGCAAACGTCATGGCTATATTGAAGGCGCACTTATCGGAGGCATTCGGTCTATATTTATGGACCGTTTGGTCTGGGACCTTGGGGTTGGCATAGGGGCAGGTGGAGGGGGCGGGGACTCAAGAGAAGGGGACGGATTAATGGTTCAGACTTATGCGGAACTGGGTTATTCCCTTACAGATCGTTGGGCGCTGTCGTATCAAGTCGGCACGATGTCGTTTGTGAATGGGGACATCAACAGCACCGTTTCGGGACTTAATTTGGGATACACCCTTTGGTCTGTTCAAGGCGCAGCTAAATGAAAATTATCTCACTGGCACTAATCTTTTCTGCCTCGATTTTACTCACTCCTTTAATAGGCACGGAACGCCATATTGAGCATTTTTATTATGAAAATTATTTGGGTGATAACCAAGGCCTAACCGGGTTAATTGGGTATTATCATGACACCTATATAAGCCCCCATGTGTACTTCACTGTGGGAACGGCCTGGGCCACAACTGGGTTTCATGGCGGATATGGGACAGCGGCATTAGGTCTAGGGTATTCGGCGCCATTAAATGCTGACCTGGAATGGGACGCTAAGGTTATGGTCGGCGCTGGCGGACACTTTTTAATTGAAGCGGGCGGCGGAATTTTGACCCAGTGGCAAACAGGGCTACGCCATCGTTTAGCAGATCATTTTTATGGAGAGATTCGCTACGGTGGGCTAAATTACCCGAATGGAAACTACTCTGTGAATACACTCAGTTATGGTGTTGCTGTAGATTACTCGGTATTAACATGGAAATAAGCACCGAAGTCATTATTCGATTGGGCGGATTTCTTACTGTGTTGATTGGCATAAGTATTTTGGAATTGGTTTTTCCAAGACAGACTAGAAAACCACATCATTGGCGACGGTGGTGGAACAACCTGGGACTCTCAACGTTTAATTCACTCTTGATGCGCTTTGTATTCCCATGCGCTGCTGTTTGTACCGCTATTGTTTGTGAACAAAAGGGAACTGGGTTGTTTTATCAGATTTCTGTTTCGAGCTGGGTCCATATAGGTGTTTCTTTATTACTTTTAGATCTCGCTATTTATTGGCAGCATGTCTTAGTACACAAGGTGCCATTTCTTTGGCGATTCCATAAGGTTCATCATGCGGACACCTTTATGGATGTGAGTACGGGAACGCGTTTCCACACCATCGAGATATTAACATCTATGGGTCTAAAGCTAATCCTTGTCGCCTTAATCGGCGTAGCCCCCATTGGGGTTTTGCTTTTTGAGTTGGGGTTAAACTTAGGTGCCATGTTTAATCACAGTAATATTCACCTGCCGTATTGGATAGACCGTGTTTTGCGTTTGATTATCGTAACACCAGACATGCATCGTATTCATCATTCGGTTCATCGAGCTGAGCATGACAGCAATTACGGATTCAATCTGTCGTTGTGGGACTATTTATTCCGTACTTATACGCCTGCACCAAAAGAAGGGCAAGAAAAGATGGCCGTTGGTTTGCATAAATATCGAAGTCATCAGTGGATGAGTATCTGGCCATTATTTACATTGCCCTTTCGAAAACCCGATTCTGAATAAGGTCTGTTTTTTTTAAAGCTTCCGGCGGCCTGGTTAAGATACTATTCTTAAACTGAATTGACGTATCGATATTAGCCTCTTGAGTCACTTGTGATACGAACTGATCATATAGCATCTTGTAAGCCCCCGCTGTCTCAATCCAAAGTTCCCCAAACCCTTTTTTCATGTCATTTATCTTCTTATCCATTTTTGTCCCCCTAACTATCCCAGTATTGTTCCCCCCCTGCTCGCTATATAATGCAATATTCATGCCAACCGAGTGCAGACATTTGGATTACACGGGTATCTGAAGCCCTCATTGATAGCGGTTTTCAGTAAAAATAATTGTATTTTCTGCAATCGCGTTGCATTTAGTGCATTAGATCACCGACGACACGCCTACTTACGCGTGCCAATAAATATACAGGCACTGTTTTATATTTCATCCTTGAGTTAAAATCGGGGGTAATGTGCGCCCGTAGCTCAGCTGGATAGAGCAACGGACTTCTAATCCGTAGGTCAGTGGTTCGAATCTACTCGGGCGCACCAATAGTTAGGGTCGAAATTGATTGGGGGACTGATGCGGGGAGTTTTTCTTCTACCCTTTTTCTACCCGGATGCATTTAACTAGGAGGCTGTTTTGTTAACAAAACAAGGAACCCAAAGACTTCATGACAAGCTAAATAAGAAGGGTCTAGATGAAGTTGAAATCGAATTGGAAAGTGGTGCTTATCGTGGACCAAAGAAAATCATCGTTTGTTCTTGGATAAAAAAAGAAAAAGAAAAGAAAGCGGGGGAAATTCGCCTAGATAAACAAGATGCTAGGGAAGAAGAAAACCTAGCAATTAATAAACAGCAATTAGTCATTAACAAGATCGCAATTTCGAAATCAAACACTAAAGCAAATTTGGCAATCGGTATCTCCATTGGACTTCCCATAATTCTTAAAATTATTGATTACTGTTTTTTTAAATAGCGTTTGATTCTATTCAACGATTTTACATGTCCCATTATATTGTGACGTCATTGGATCAATTAATGTTAGATGTCGTGAATAGACCATTGGGTATTGTTGGGTATTTGTTAAAGGCTTTGAAAATACAGTAAGTATATTAATCCCACCCCCAGTATATTCAGCAAAAGTAATGCCCTTGCTAATTTTGATTGCCTGAACATCTGTTGATCCACTTCCGATCAACCGAGCCGTGCCATTTTTAAGGTCGATAGAATCAAATATTAACGTGGAATCCTCCTTAGACTTAGACCATGTGCTGGCTTTCATACTGGGCCCGTTCTTATCCCAAACAGTGAACATTCCCTTGCCTATCTGGCATTTTATTGTTGTCGCTGTTATTAATTCATTGCCTTTAATATTCCCTAAACAGACATTTGAAAAGACTATTAATAGAACCAAAACGAGTTTCGTTTTCCATATATCCATACCCCTGCGCCTCATCAAGAGCGGCGCATCAGTGGGTGTGGGGATGTGTGTAAACACTAACAGTGCATATCCTTCTCAATAGTGATCTTGTAGCCAATCACCTTAAGGATTTCTTTTAGCTCGGCATATTTAATGGAGCCGCGAGCGATTTTTTGGTTGAGGTTTTGGGTGCTGGTGCCAAGTAATTCGGCAACCTTCGCGACAGTAAATCCTGCCCCGTAAATAATCCCTTTAATCTCGTTTTTGATTTCGTCTGTCATAGGCGCTCACTTTATCATAGTTCACTTCAATAAACTAAACTGTTTATAGAAGATGCTTGACTGTTTATTCATAAGTATTTATACTATAAATGTATTCGTTTATTAGATAAATCTTTTAGTGGAGCGGGGTGATAAAACAAATAACAAATCAGGATGGGTGAAAAGAACGGACTCTCGCTTAAAAGGCCAATCCTTTTGCACCCGTCCTAAGCATATCAAAAACAAACAATTCTGCTTAGGAGCATCTATGGAACTATTAACCAAACAAGAACTAGCCAACTATCTAAAGGTACGGGTCAAAACAGTCTGTTACCTTCTCTATTCCAAACAACTACCCAAAATCAAAGTGGGCAGAGAATACCGATTCATCAAAACAGACATCGATAAATGGATCGCATCGCAACGACAAGAAGTACGAACCTACTCCTTCAAAGGCATCCATTAATGGCCTTCCTTAAAGAAGTCCCAGGAAAAAACAAACCCACCTTTTACATCATCTACAAACAACCGGTACGCCAACCGAACGGTACCGTTATTAATAAAAAGAAATGGCTCAACGTAGGGCACGTTAAATCAAACGCCCACCAAGCACTACGAGCCTTTAAGAAAGAGTACGACGCCAACCGAAGTAAGTTCACACTCACGCAAACAGTCCTCTTCTCTACCTTCGTAAACGAGTCATTCCTCCCCTGGTGCAAATCCAGAAAAAACGAAAAAGAATATGCCAGGACCTGTCATTCGATATGTTTGATGGTGGGGTTCTTTGGGCCCATTCGACTCAATGACCTTACGACAAAAATGATTGAAGACTATGTCACATGGCGAAAAGAACGAAAGACACGTGACAAGAGTATTTCCAATCGAACAGTCAATATTGACCTCATTTACCTATCCCAATGCTACAACAAAGCTATCGAATGGGAAGTTGTAGAGAATAATCCCTGCAAAAAAGTATCGAGATTAAAGGAGCCCAAAAGTCGTGTGCGTTTCTTTAGTGTTGAAGAAATAGGCCATCTCATCTTTGCGGCGAACCCGTATATCAAACGGTTCTTGATCGTCGGTCTCTCTACGGGCATGCGACATAGTGAGTTGTTGAATCTAAAGCTCTCTCAGATCGATATGGTTAACCAAACCATCCACATCACTAACGATGAGACGTTTCAGACGAAGAGTGGGAAGAATCGGGATATTCCCATCTCGTTCTTTCTCATGGATCACCTCGTCCAAATGATGAAAACATGGGCCCACCCTATCACCTGTGAAGTGCGACCTCGCACGTCAGCGCAATCGACTTATTTGTTCTGCAACGAGAAGGGAGAACCTCTCAAGAGCTTTAAGCGATCGTTCTATTCATTGCTTGCCCATGCCAATGTCTCAAACGCCACCGTCCACACCATGCGCCATACATTCGCCTCTCATCTCGTGATGAAAGGCGTGAGTATCCGAACGGTTCAAGAGCTGCTTGGACACTCTTCAATCAGTGTTACGGAGATGTATGCCCATTTGAGCAGTGGGTTTAAGAAGAAGGAGATTGATTTGCTGGATTACGGGGGCTTGGGCTAATTGTGCAATTTATTGCGAGTGAAAGTTGCACAATTATGCACAATTAGGAAAACCACCTCTCACATGGACAATGATGTGAGTGTAACGTAAGATAATTACTATTTTATTTATTTATTGACGTAACTAGGAGAAACACCATGAAAACTACAAAAGAAAACCAAATACTGATTTTTAAATCCGACACCGGACCGGAAGTCGATGTGACACTTATTGATGAAAACATATGGCTCACACAAGCGCAAATGGCGGAGTTGTTTGAGAGAACAAGAGAAAATATAACCTTGCACATTAAAAATATTTTTAATGAGGAAGAATTGGATGAAAAAGTGGTATGTAAGGAATCCTTACATACCACTCAACATGGTGCTTTAAAGAAAAAAACACAAACTAGCACCGTCAAACTCTACAATCTTGATGTCATCATTTCAGTGGGTTACCGCGTTAAATCCAAACGTGGGACGCAGTTCAGGATATGGGCCAATCGGGTTCTCAAGGACTATTTGATTCAAGGGTATGCCGTCAATGAGAATAAGCTCAAAGGCCAGACCCAAAAGATTAAACAGCTTGAAGCGACGATACAATCAATCGTGTCAGCGTCAGACCAAAAAGAGTTAACGAATACTGAGGCCAAGGGTGTATTGAGGGTAATTCAGGACTATACCCTGGCATTGGACCTATTGGACCAATACGACCATCAAAAACTTCAAATAGAGAATACAAATAAACAGACCGGAACTGTGATTAGCTATGAAGAGGCGATGAATGCCATCGCGACATTAGAGCAGAAGTTCCGAACCGATGGGGAATCTGTAGGGTTCTTTGGAAAGGAAAAAGACGATTCATTCCGCAGTTCCATTGCTACGATATACCAGACCTTTGATCAGAAAGAGCTATACCCAAGCATCGAAGAGAAGGCAGCGCATCTCTTGTATTTCGTTATCAAGAACCACTCGTTTGTTGATGGGAATAAGCGAATCGCAGCGTTTGTGTTTGTTTGGTTCTTAGAACGAAATGATTACCTATATGCCCCTGATGGTAGACGCAGGATCGAAGATAACGGTCTTGTTGCACTCTGCTTATTGGTAGCTCATAGCAAACCGGATGAAAAAGACGTCTTCGTTAAGTTGATCGTGAACTTGATTAATAAGCGGAATGGAGGGAACAACGGATAGTTAACCACAATTCCACATTTGCTACGGCGCTCCCTTGATGGGCGCCGTGGTGGATTTGATGGATAACTTTGAAGCTTTCAATTGAAAAGAATAGTGTTCCGTAGAATAATACTTAGCATGCATAAAAGAATCGAAACTAACGATGACGTTACTATTATTTTTAAATATTACCCCTTGTTCTATCTTTGTTTTATAGGGTTATTAATTTCCGAATTTTTCCCTCCTACTATTGGTGGAATAATTTCAATCGCTATAACTCTATTATTTAGTATATATATTCTCGGCAACATTAAAGTATGGTTTGAAATTAGAAAAGCTATGAAAGTTGGCGATGTAAAGATATCAGGTAGCAAATTCTCATTTTCTAATCCATTAACCTTCGTAATAAAAAAACAACAGAAATAGAAACAATAAGATCTATCCATCACTAATTTCTTCTACCTTTTTCTACCCACTTCAACTTAAACCAACAAACCCGTACGCACAAACAGTGGAATGAACGAAAAGGTGGAATATCAAAATACGTGCGTGGAGAGTGGTGGGGGAAGGACTTCTAATCCGTAGGTCAGTGGTTCGAATCTACTCGGGCGCACCAATTAGATAAGATTCACTTGCTCTACGCCCAAGATGAATCACGGAAACTCGAAATAAATTCGATCCTATATTAAGCCGAAGGGGTTCTTTTTTCGTTTGAAAGAGCTAATGTTTGCAGAACTCTTAAGTACTCATCGGGCATATAAGATGACCCGTCACCGGCAGAACACGCCTCATTGTCATATAGAAATGGTACATCAAAGTGTTTTGACCAATCCAATACCATTTTCGACGCCCGGTGTCTCTCTTTTCCATTACCAACAATCAATGTCTGGCCGTCCTTCTGATGGTCATAGTCCTTCAATGGCATTAGTCGATCTGTAGTAAAAATAAGCATGTTTTCTTGGTCTTGATCTTTAACAATATCAGCTGGATTCAGCAGAATGCCATTATAGTCTTGCTCTACAGGAACCTCCCTTTGTACCCGATGCCCGATAAGTTTGTCGTTAGAATCAAAAACAGGTGTGCCAAATCCCCCTAAGTTGGCATGTGCGGGGACAAACATTGATACCATCTGTACGTCTCCCTGAGAAGGAATCCCTTCTAAAAGGTCTAAGACCTTCTCTTCATTGAAAAGGTCCCAATTAGATTGATTTCCTGTAAGCAGTTGATGCGTTGTAAAATTCCCTCGTTCACTACTGAGGAAGGCATTCAAATCGGCCAATTCTTGAATTTTTTGGTGTGATGTATAGTCAAAGTCCATGATAACTCTACGGTCATCTAGGCTTACGATAAGGTAATCGTGAAAGGCCTCACCTTTTTCATTTAAGGACATCTTTTTTCTGTTTCAAACCCTAACGCCGAAAAGATAATCCGTCCTAGCTCAGCCTGATGACGACAAACGCCCTTTTGAAAATAAAGCGAGTCATACAAAAGGTTTCCTGTCTTCTGGTCAGCCGGACTATCCATCTCCATAAACCCGTCAAAGTAAGTAAAGATACCTGCCAACATATCGGTCTGTGACACCCCATCCTGAATGAGTATATTTAATGCGATTAAAAGACTCTCTTTTGTATAGTTCGCAGGCACTAACTTGGCATGTATAAATCGTTTAAGAATGTCATTCAGATCGATCAATTCTTCATTCAATATATCCAAATTGCGTTGGCCTTCTTGCTTAAACAACGGAGTTGATCGCAACTCAGAATAGAGAGGCAGTGGATCGTCGAATGTTACATCTACGGTTAATGACTGTGACTTTGCGTTAAAGATTACTCGTTCTTTTCTATCAAACATCTGCTCACATTCATTTGGTGGGCACTGTAAGGCGTAACCTGCTTCGTTATACAACGACATGGTGGCCTGGTTACTTCCCATAAGACTAGGGACTAGAAGCGTTTCGCCTGGCGCCAAAGTTGCACTAATCGTGTTTGGAGTAGTCACGCGTTCAGGTATTTGGGACATCTTAACCATTAAGTCAGCCGCGTACTCCAAAAAAAGTGCCTTCGTGCCAGTCCAATTCCTTTTGGGCGTAGCCTCTCCAGGTATTAGGTCATATCGACGTGCTGCAGCCGCCTTCTCTTCCATCTGATTCAGATTACTAAGAGTTAAAAATGAGCCTTCACGACGTGCCACAGCCGCTTTCCTTTCCGTCTGTATCTTCTCTTTTATCGGATTCACATTACCTAGGGGAGATAAGGGGGCTTGAGGGGGGGTAGGAGGAACGTTTCCAGGTAATGAGTCATAACGACGTGACGCAGCCACTTGCTCTTCCATCTCTGCCTTCTCTTCCATCTGATTCAGGTTATCAAGGGATAAGGGCGTTGGAAGACCGTTTCCAGGTGTCGCTGGAATCGCCTCTCTTTCAAATTTAACCGGCTTTAGCTGAATTGTTTTTCTGTGCCTAAAAAAAACGGCGTTTAATAAATGGTGTGCCGATTTTTCTGCACGTTCCAACCCTTCTTCTTGAATCTTCTGTCCCAGTTTTTTGGCAAACAAGATCAATTGTCTGGGGGTCGGAGGGTTATTAACATCTTGAATATTCTCGTCGATGTAGAGGTCGGCGAATACGACTACTGCCCACTTCAGGGGGACCTCATATTTGGCACTTGCCCAGTCTATTAATCCCTTCATGTACTCCGTTCTATCCCTCTTACCCGTGGGTGACGTAAGATGTACCGTTGAAAAAGTCTGCTCATTTAATTTAAAGCGATTACTAATTTGAGACTGCGCGTTTTGAGTCCCAATGATTTTGATGTTTTTACCTTGTATAAAATGAAATATTTCATTGAGCTGTGCGGGTGAGATTAAATTAATTTCCGATATTTGAAAAACAATATTCTTGCCTGGGTGTTGTTCATGAGTATCGACGATTTGTTCCAGTAGTGGCTGATCTGGTGCCGAAGTAATTTCTTCGACATGAATATTGTCAGCGTTCTGGCCTAGCATCTTTAAAAAGTGCTTAGTAAGCGCATCTTTTCCAAGACCGGGGGCGCCTTCTAATATAAGCCATTGTGGGTCATTCGTTGCAAACTCAGAAAGGGCGTCAAATACCTCTCTAGCGATATCATTATCCATATATAAAGAACTGTCATTAAAATAATCTTGCTTGAGAAGCTCAGGGCTAACTATATTCAGGTGCGTAGGGGTCGATGACTTGTGTGTCGGTGCGTGTGTTTGAATGCCTTTTACTTGATACCAGTTGTCACGATATTGCAGTTTCCATTTCCCCATATGTTTCTTAAAATTGGCAACAATATCTAACTTGGGTTTTGTTGGGATCCTTATGACTTGGTCTTTGAGATACTCTTCAATTTTCTGTGTGTCTTCATTATGGATCCCTTGTTGAGACAACTGGCGGTCTATGTTTTTTCCAAAGTCACTCAAATACTGATATATCACGACATCAGATTCTTTAGTCGAATGTTTTTGATATACCTCGTCTGGAAGACGGGTTAATAAATATCGATGCGGCGGTTTGTCTGTAGATGAAACAGCGTTTAATTCACCATCGCTTTGGACTACAACAAGTTCGTTTTGAGACACGTTGTGTTTACTCTTCTGTTCTAGTGTAATTATATCTAATTCTAGTGCCTGAACGGTCGTTATACGTGATAATTGTTTATACCGTAATTGGTCCGCTCCTAACTCATCGGTCTTAGGTGAAGATGGCTTATTTTGGTACTGCAGTGAATACTCATCTATATAATCACTGTCAATTCGATTTTGGACATCTTTGGTTAGGTCATTATAGTGGCCTACAACTATGATTTTAACGTGGTCGGAAATCTTTCTGCCTAACCAGCGTCGATCTTGTAATAAGTCATTGTGTCCCGAATTAATATCATCTGTAGGGATAATAAGTACTGTAGGAAGTGTTGTGCCATACAATGTTTGCTGGGTATCCAGATCTTGGCCTGTCTCTTCTGTATGTTGCTTGTACAAACTACTCGGTGTAATCCTTTGAATGTTTTTTGACCCTAGATCCCTTAAAAATTGAGGTAGAAATTGGTCTGGGTTTGTTTCTATAAACGTAAACTCAAAGGAAAGTAAGTCAGAAAGTTTAAAAGACTCATTTGCCATCACATCCTCACGACTTACAAACGGAGTGTGTTTCATCACCTGTTCTGTGAAGCTAGGCGACCACTTCTCACAAGGAATATGTTTTATAAGGGCGTTAACTACGTTTATAGGTATAGTCATATGGAAAGAGTAGGACTTCTGATTATGATTAATAACCTTGATAACATCCGTAAAGTCGGCATGCTGATTAATGGCCTCGGCAACCTCCTTGTTATCTAATAATTCCTGGGAGAA
This sequence comes from bacterium, assembly GCA_018700055.1. GTDB lineage: Bacteria > Margulisbacteria > Marinamargulisbacteria > UBA817 > JABISL01 > JABISL01. The sequence goes on from JABISL010000050.1 coordinate 147,533, forward strand.
TTTGGATAAGTCACGATACCCGCCTTCTATGGCCTTAACTGCGAACGGTACATTATCTCGCGTAATCACCAGGGATATTTCAGGCCAATACTCAGGGTGTTGAGTAATCACTTTCATCCAAAAATCCCGATCTTCCCGAAGAGGGCTCTTTATCATGGTTCGCCATTTTATGTCTTTAGATATAACTGCTAAGGCAAGGTCCTCATTACTCCTAAGTCTATTAGAAGCGAGAAAGAAAGAGTGGGGGTCTTTCTGAATTGCAGCCAGAACACACTCATACCTATCCCTATCGCTGTCTGGTAGCGGGGTTCTGTGCGATAATTCCTTACAGCCTGGTTGATGAACGGGTTCTCCACGGACTTGAGTCGCGGCATATGTTGTTGCTGCTAATGTTATTAAACGAATCACTGATTAATCCTTTGAATATAACTATATTTGTTTTCGTACTGCCTACATATAGTTATCGGATTTTTTTTGAATGAATTTCAAAAAATAAGGCTGCCGATAGACTAGAACTCTTTTTCTCTATCGATGAAGGGGCCGCATTCCCCAGCCAATATGTTGAGCTACTTTTTCAGGTGATAAATTTATTTATATTCACTCCTTCGAAATCTTTACGGCTCAATATTTCAACCATGATAAGGCCAGGCCAAGTGTTGGATTACTAACATTAGATATCATTCCTAAGACTTTCCAACCGGTTTCATATTGGCTCTGTACCAACGATCCACCATATCGATATCCTGAACCCCTTTATTAGTAGTGGGCCACTGTTATACCTTGACCCAACTACTCCTCTACTTAACTGGGATACGGGCCGTAGTAAATGCCCCCCTCCTCGTCCGATCATTCGAATCGTTTCTGAAGGGTTGCCTTGATCATAGGCCAGTCATCCTGGGTGATGCTAAACATAACAGTGTCGCGGACGTAGTTGCCTTGGACGATCTTATGTTTGCGAAGTATGCCTTCATTGGTGGCGCCGAGGTAGGTCATGGCTGAGATAGATCGATCGTTGCGAGTATCTACATGAAATCCGACTCGATTCCATTGAAGGGCTTCGAAGGCTTGAGAGAGTAAAAGGAACTTGGTCTCGGGATTAATTCCTGATCCCCAAACGCTGGGTTGGTACCAAGTGAATCCGATGCAGAGTCGTTTATCTGAAGGGGCTACTTCGTAGTACCTGGTAGATCCTAATATGGTCTTGGTCTTGTTATCAATAACTACATACGCAAAGGGATCTCCACCTTGGTGGTTCTTAGTCATAGCCTCGATATAAGCCGTGATGAATGACTCTAAATCTTGGTTGACCGGCTTAGCCCACGTCCAAATATCATCATGAGATGCGGCTTCGGTTAACCTTTCTAAATGATGGGGAGCTAGTTGTTCTAAGGTGATATTGGGGCCTTTGAGGGCTTTGCTAAACATAGCTGAATTTTATCACGGAAGCGCCAAAATAAGTGGGGATAATCAATCCTATGTCCTCAATAACTGTATATTTTATGTAAATTACGTAAAATAAATGAAATTTATACGGTCATGTGCACGATAATTAGCATGAACAAACAAATAAGCCCATTTATCGTATTAATGATGATCATTGGAATTTTCCTATTAAATCCAACAGCGACATTTGCAGGGTTTTCTAAAACTAACGCGAAAACTGCGTTGATGGCACAGTCTAAACAAGTCATATCATTACGCTATACATCTAATAGTAAGACCCCTTCCTTTGTAAAAGGAAAATTTGCCTTTTCTCGTTTTCGAACTAAACAAAGTGTGGCGAAAGCCTTTATGGGATCTACATTGCCCAAGGCTTTGGGTTTAAAAAATGTGCGGTCTAGAAACTTTAAGCAAATCCGACAAATTCGTGATGCTCATAAACAACGTACTATTGTTCGGTTAAAACAAGACTACGAAGGCATTCCTATTTTTGCCAGTGACGTCGCTGTACATATTTCAGATCAAAATGAAGTACTACTAACATCAGGACAGTTTCATGACATTCGATTGAAGACTACCCGCCCCAAGATTTCAGGTCTTGATGCAACGAATATTAGTAACGGCTTGATCGGTAAATCCGGTAAGTCCGATCCTGCAACACTAGAAATATATACGATTAATGGGAGTTCCCAATTAGTATGGCATGTCGTCACCAAGATCTCAGACCCCGTTGAAGAATGGCACTATTTAATTAATGCAGAAACGGGTAAGCGCGTTATCTTTTATAACAATATTCAAGACACCAAGCATCGCAAGACGCATGACGCCAATCATGGCTCATCCTTACCCGGAACATTGATCCTAGATGAAGATCAAGGGACCTCCACTGATAACGAAATCAATACCGCTCATGATCATATGGGAACCACCTATGACTACTTTAAGGATACCTTTGATAGAGATAGTTATGATGATAACGGGGCTATATTATCAACAACCGTTCATTATGGATCCAACTATGTAAATGCCTATTGGAATGGATCTCAATTAGTATTTGGGGATGGGAGTGGGAATGTAGGTCCCCTCGGGAACGCGCTAGATATCGTCGCTCATGAATTGGGCCATGCGGTAACCTCACGAACAGGGAATATGACTTATTACAGTCAACCAGGGGCACTCAACGAATCCATGAGTGATTTTTGGGGGGCTATGGTGGATAGAGATGACTGGAATATGGGTGAAGATGCTTGGAGTCCGAATGACCCAAGTATAGCGCTGCGATATTTCGAAGACCCTACTCTAGGAAATCAGCCTGCTCATATGGATAATTACTATACCGGAACTGGTGATAACCAAGGTGTTCATATTAATAGTGGCATCCTAAACAAAGCGGCCTACTTAGTTGCTACCGCTATTACCAGAGAGAAAGCCGAAACAATCTACTACAGAGCGTTAACCACTTATTTCACTCAGAGCACTAATTTTTTGCAGGCCCGAACAGCACTCGAACAATCCGCAATCGATCTGTATGGGGATAACAGTTCCGAGTTACAGGCTGTGACGACTGCATTCGAAGCGGTAGGCATCATTCCCCCACCACCCCCAGCAGGTGATTTTGAAGGGATTTATTTTTCAGATCCTTATTCAACGCCTCACCCTTATACCGATAATACAACGTACACGAAAACATACACTCACCCTGGCGCAGCGGCGATGAAGGTAGTGTTTACGAATACCAATGTTGAGGCAAACTATGACTTCATCCGAATAAAAAATGCGGATGGTCAGACAATCTATACCTATGATGGCAATTTAGGAGACTTTACCACCGGGCCTGTGAGTGGCGACACCATTACCGTTGAATTTATAACCGATTATAGCGTTACCGGTTATGGATTTGATATCACTGGCTACCATGCGGACCTATCAATAGGAGATATGATTGATCCTGTGACTGACTTCAGTGCCATATCCACTGGAAATGTCGTCGACTTAACGTGGACTCTTCCAAGTAGCCCTATTTTAAATAATGTAGAGTTGAGACGAAAAACAAACGCAGACCCTGATAATCATGGAACGAAGGTATTCGAGCAACTAACGTCAAATTTCACCGACGGCCCTTTAATTGAAAACACTACCTATTATTATGAGATTTATGCAGTGACAACCGCCAAGGATTATTCTGTCATTACTACTCTGAATGTTACGACGGTAAATAGGCCTCCCGCGGCACCTATAATGGCCATCGTAGAAACAAGTACGCGCAACGTGTCTCTGTCATGGACGAACCCTGAAGACCTCGACTTTAGAACTGTGGTTATTCGACGCAGTACCACTCACTCGCCTACATCCCTTACTGACGGAACGCATGTCAGTGAAGTGTTCGGAAACATCATTATCGACCATGGCCTGGACCCTGGTACCGACTATTTTTACAGTATCTTCGCCAAAGATGCGGGAGACCTCTATTCCATTCCAGCAACCGCAAGTGTGACTACGCTTGGCATCAAGATCCCTGTACCTGAGAGTCCTGAATCTGAGCCTATTGAAATCGGCCAGATAAAACTCAATGGCGTAGACTTCACTGGTCAATCAAATGTCATCTCTACATTACCGAAAATCGAGTTTGATTTAAACTATCCTATAGATACAGCAATTGACGTCACCGTGCGTGTAAGAATTATGAAAGAGTCGTCACAAACACAGGCGCGGGCCTTTATGATTCAATCTACAAGCCCCCAAAAAATCACTCTAGATTTGAATGAGAACCACGGACTCGAGTTTAGTACCACGGCTCTAAATGACGCCTTGAAACCGAATACGGCCTATTATCTTGAAATCGATGTTGAGGACACCACTGGTATCCAACTAACCTTCAGAACCAGCGCCTTTCAAACAGCAGCAGATATATTATCCGTAACCAATTTGTTAAATGGTCCCAATCCGTTTAACCCAAGTGCGGAATCTACAACCATTCAATTCGAACTGGCCAAACAAGCCGATATATCTCTCTACATCTACAGCCTTAGTGGCCAACGGTTATGGACCAAAGAGATCTCTCAAGCAAACACCATAATTGGAATGAATACGATCGATTGGAATGGAAAAGACCAAAGTGGACAGTATGCACCGAACGGAATGGTTGTTCTTTACTTCATCGCCAAAAATGAGACCAAGACGATCAAACGAAAACTTAAAATAGGGGTCTTACGATGAGATATTATAAGCCTCTACTAGCCGCAATCCTGATCCTAAGTACCATCATCGCACCTGTATCAGCTGAGTCTAATGCGGCTGCGTTTCTAGATAAAAGCTCAACTGCCAGAGCCGCAAGTCTCGGTATGGCGTATGTAGCCATTGCAAATGACAATGCCTCAATCTATCTAAATCCAGCCGGTCTCAGCAATTACAAAGGAAAGTTCGGTTTGCATGCCATGGTCTTCGAGTCCATAGAAACAACCTACAGTTCTGTAGAATACATCCAGGATTTTGTGTTGGGTTCTAAACTAGGAATTGGGTATATCGGGGCTCGAATTGACGGGGCCATGCTCACCAGTTATGACGATTCTTCTAACCAATATGTCGATACCGGCGAGTCTTTTGGTTATACCGGAGACGCCCTCCATCTAACGCTAAGCAAACAACTATTGAAAAAACTCCATGTCGGTGTAACCGCTAAGGCAATCAGAGAAACTCTATTTAACAGTGAAGCCTTTGGGGTAGGTGCCGATGTCGGTGTGTTGTACATTCACCCCAAAAGCACTCTGCAAGTAGGAGCAACCCTACGAAACGCGATTGCACCTCAATTAAAATGGGATACCGGCACAACCATTTCGGCACCCCAAACCTTAGCAGTAGGGGCAAGTTACCGACTGCTTAAAGACCAACTTCTAGTCAGTGCGGAACTCCAAAAACAAAATGATTTAGACCCTACACTCCACATCGGATCAGAGTATTTTATCAGTCCTTCTCTACCGATTCGAGCAGGTATTAACGATAAAGATATCTCCCTAGGCGTTGGTGTAATAGTAGATGCCTTGTTATTCGATTATGCACTACTCATTCCAAATGATGGCGATATCGTCGGAAACGAATCTAGGTTCTCAATTGGACTTAATCTATAGGTTTTATCGGTCTCTACTGATACCCCGCTCTGTTACGTCCACCAAGAGCGGCTGAGCCAGGTCGCACCATCTTCAACTTAGAGGGATCTACACTTTGTAGATCCACAAACTGTGTATTATGTTGAGCGGCTTGCTGCTGCTGAGCAAATTGCTTTGTGTAAAACTGATCAGAAGAAGGTGTCTGGGCATGTCCTTTTACTCCTCCCAATGTATTAGGGGCATGAAAGGTCTGTCCCGTTTGCGCCGCTCGCAAATCAGCTGCTGTTCGTTTTGCATCATCTATTGATACACCTGATCTGCCAGGAGCTGATCCGAGAGTATTAAGGCGTCGAGTTGCGCTCATGGCCGCATCACCTTGTTGATTTGCACCAAGTACACTTCCTGCCTGTTTTACACTTATCTTAGATGGACGCGTAGCATTAGGATTACTCAAAGAGTTATTGGGTAATCCCCCCTCAGATTGGGAGTTCATCATTCCTTGGTTATTGGAATGATTCACTACAGGTGTTTTCGTTGGGATCTGTCGAGGTGTCGTCTGAGGAGACGGTTGCGAGGACGCTGACTGACTACTCGCCTCTGGAATAACCACCGGGGCGGGTACCGTTGGTACAGCACCTGGTGACTGGCCATTACTCACCCGTTTAAGATAGTCCACTTGAGCCTTCATATAACCTTTCGCCCATCCATCACTTTTGTCTGAGTTGCCACCTCTTCTTTCAAGGGTATTGGTATAGCTATTATGTAACAAATAGATCGGGAGCGGCTCCAGTGGGATATCGTACTCATCCCCTTTGTAGCTTGTGTTTGACGGGTTCGGTTTCATGTCCCTAACCTCTAGTCCCACATAGTTGCCGCCCAATTCCTCATTCTTGTTAACCTCAACCAGGGCATACTGCCTAAAATTTTCTCGTTGTCCTTTCTTAGTAAGCGAATATGTAATGGCAGTCATTCTTTTTTTATTAATGTTGAGCTTTATGTTCACCGTTAACGTTCGGCTTTCATCTCTGTTATGGAGTCCCGATACATTTCCATCGAGGCCATTAGCTTTTAAATAGGCGCGTTGATTATCGATGGCCTGAATTGATTCGTTGCCCCAATCCGTTAACCAAGGTGCCCCTGTCGCCATGTCTGATTGATTGAGACGTCCCGCAAAAAGTAGAATTCGTTGCCACGTGGCTTCGTGATTATCATATTCTGTTCTTAGTGCAGAGGCCACTTTCCATCCAGGCACATTTTCTTCTTTCGCTTGATAGGCTTTCTTATACTCATTTTCTGCTGTTTGTTTTGCTGTGCTAGCAGCATTAAAAATATTCTCTGGGTTTTTTTCGCCTTTTTTTCGCGATTGTCCCCGGTTATTGTCTTCTAGGTTTCTACCCACATTATCATTATAAGCTTTGTGTACCTCTTTAGCTTCCTCAAATTTACGGTTCGCACTCATCATTGTCGCGTGTGCTTGCTTGTAGTTGGCAACAACGTTGTTATGGGCTCTTTCCTTCTCTGAATCAACTTGCGGTCGTCCTCCTATACTCTTAATCCAGTCGCTCCACTCGAAGGGCTTGCCTATGGCTGAAGGGTCATCCGATTTGAGAATGCATCGCTCTTGGATGTCGATCAGTGATAGTCCTTCTGGAAGCGTCTCTTGATCAATCAATGAACTGGCTTCTCGTGGCGATAATAAGACCATTTTGATTGGGTTTCCGCCATTTTTTTTATCCTCTCGTTTGTCCATTAGTAAATATCGAGGTGTGGCTACGATAGCATCACTCTCGGCTAAATCTGCGAATGACTTGGAAACAGCAAAGTCGTTTAATTCTTCGAATCTAAAAGCGCTACCCCCTATTTGGGATAATCGTTGGTGCCCAAATACATTTTTGGAATGACCATTCAGCCCCAATATACTTATTTGTGCATTTCGCACGTTCACTACTTTTCCCCCGGTTTTGGCAGTAATCGGTACCATAGGTCCAAACAGGCTGTCTTGGGATAAGGGCCTCTCTGCGTGTGGAACGCCCTCTATAGACCTCGGTGAGTCGCCAAAGATGTCTAGACTTTGTTGGTTCTGCACCTGGGTTTCCATTTGCTCCTGAGTTTGACCCATCGCTTCCTGTTGCGTCTCAACTTGAGTTACGGCTTCTTGGGTTGTATCCAGTTCCAACTCTTGCTCCTGCCCCTCTTGTTCCTGGACCTGCTCTTGAGTCATCTTAGGGGTCCCGTCATCTTTCATGCGCTCATTCAGCAATCCTTGCTCTTTTAATTTTTTCTCTCGATAATTCAAAGCTTTGTTCATTTCAGTCATAAACCTTTGTTGGTCTGATTGGGTTACGTTTAGCGCTTTAATTTTTTCTGTGTATTTGGCTTTTAGCTTGGTCATCAGGCTCGCATAGGTTGGGGGTTGATTAACCGTTTGATAGGCCTCAAAGGCATCCTCTGAGTAGGTCGAAAATTGAGATTGCTCGTTAGAATAATCGCCCTCTACGTTAGTGGCTCTAGACTCTCCAGCCACCTTCAAAAATAAGGCTTCTAAAACCGGTTCCGTCTCCCGCATCATATGGTTGGTTCGCAGTACCTTCTGACTATTGATGGCTGCTGCAGCAATAAGGTTTCCTCTTGTCAGACCTTTTCCTGCTAAGCCTTGCAGTGTCTTAAGGGTACTATTGGGCACTATAAACTCATACATGGCATGAGTCTGCCCTCTTTTTTTGTCCATACGGCCGGCTCGGCCCATCATTTGATTAAGCTCATCCTGTGAAAGGGTCTCCATATCGCAGTTGGCCAATAGTCGATGATTCATTTGAAGCACTTCTGGCGCACTAAATCCGCGAGTCGCCTTGGGGCCACCAAAGATAATATAGTTTTGTTTTTTGGGATCAAAATCGGGGTCTTTTCTCCCGAGTAGTGTTTTGTAGTCAATGACCTCATAGGTCACCTGCCCATTATTGCCCCTTTTAGGGATCACTACCTTTTTAATGGCCTCGCCGCCTTCGGGAGGGACATAACGAATCACAACGCCATCTAACTTGATTCTATTATTTGTCCCATTTAGCAACTGCAAAAACGCCTTGGCCATGTCTTCGTCACTCTTCGCAAATGACTTGCGAGCATCTAAGACCACTTGGATTGGATGGTCTGTCCCAAAGCTCTCACTCACTCGTGTTGCCATATTATTGAATAATGTTTGGCTATCATAGTTGTCGTCTACAGCGGTAAGCGTCTCCGTTCTATTATTATTATTTGTCCTTAACAGATCCATTCGCTCAGCGGCACTAGTATCTTCCGCTACTTCACGATCATATTCTTGAAGAAGATCTCCAGTGGCAGTCAGTCCATAATCAGCCTTCACCATATGTCGCATATCATTCGGAGTGGTTACAAACACCCGTTTGGATCGAGGGATACCTGTCTTGATGATGGTCTCCCAAACCACACGGAGGGCCGCGGGGTCTTTATTTAATTCGGGCAATATTTCTTGTTTCATCGCCGGAGTCATCATCATCTTGATGATGTCGGAGGTCTCAGAAGCGGTAGCCTCGATCTGCTCATTAATTTGCTCTGCAATGGATACGATCATAGGATTAGGGTGATTAAGATAGGCAACATATTCCTCTGCCATATAACCAATAAAGTGCTTATATTGGGCATCGGTAGTAATTCCTTTCGCCATTAGTGAATTGAACGTAGCAAAGGCTACATCCTCAATCTCACTATATTGATTGGCTGTTTTTTCACCCCCATCCAGGCCGGTAGCATAGATCTGGTCTCTTACCCCATAATGTCGATCCACTTCTTGTCCCAATTGCGAGGTTAATGACTTGATGGATGCGATAGCAAAAAGCACTTGTTCTTTGATTTGTTTTAATTGGGGATTGTTTGGTCCCATCACATCTTTGAATAGTGTCTCTTCAATGAACGACGTTTCATTGTCAGATAACTTTCTACCTCTACCTTGAGCGGTTACTAAGGTTCCTGTCATGAGAGCCGTGAATAAGTCTTTTAAGGTAACATTATTAAGTGAGCCTACGTCTTGTTTCATTAACCCATCGACAGTGGTGTTGGCCAATCCACTATGAATAGTCGGCAGCATATCGTTAAAAAGAGCCTCCTGTAATTGGGTCACGGCTTGCGGGTTCCCTGGCATTAGTCGATATCCACTGCCAGGTGTTGCTATGATTCTGTGCTGTTTGGCTCGGGCAGTAAATTGATCAACTAACCCACTAAGAATAGAGGCTTGGTCCTGATTTAAATTGGATGGCTCTCTACTCTGAGCATCATTATATGTTTCTCTTAAGGTCTGAGTTGCGGCATTCACTGCATCCGCTTCATCGGTGATTAGTGTGGTATTTTTTAGTGCCACCATAATCTCTCCAAGTAACTTGGCCGCCTCTGTTCCAGCGCCAGTTTTATTCTTTTCATGAAGGATAATATTGTTGAGATTATTTAGTGATTTGAGTGCCGTTGGCGCCATGGCATACGAGAATCCAGCATCTCTTACAAACAGACTATGCAGGTGCCTGATATAGGGTAACGATCTTTTGGCGTCTGATTTGGATGGCGGAGCGATGCTTATGACCTCCAAATGTCTAACGAGACCCTTCGTATTTTCATTGATTTCTTGTGCGGTCACATCGGCTAGCGGGCTAATTAGAATGCTCCGTTTATGAGCAGCAAGAAGTGCTGGTACCGCTTGGGAGGATTTTCCGGACCCCGTCCCTGCAATCCCAATATCTACTTGAGAAGAGCTGCTCGAGGGGTCGGTGAGTAAATATTGAAAGTCATCCACCGCGCCAGCGACTAAACGAATCACTAAGGCCGCTTGTTCTGGTGTTCCTCGGAACCCATTGGCATGTTCCATCCCCATAAACGACAAAAGTAGCTTCTGCATAACGGGGTCATCGCCGCGTTCCAACAATCGATCTAGTCGATATCCTCGTGGCCTATCCAAGTACTGATTGAGTTCGGTGTGCGCTTCGTTAGATACTACATTCTGAAAAACCGATGGCGGTGCAATAAGCCGGTCTACTTGTGATATACACTGCTTCCTATGATTGTGGTCCGTATCTACAATGAGGTATCGCATAGCAAGGTTTACAACCCGTTGGCGATCTTGATCATGCAACACTAGTGTAGGATCAAGTTCCCAAAGCCCTTCTTCCTCTCTGAGGACAATTTTGAGAATATCATCGATGGACCACTCTTTTTTCTGGGCATTGCTGGTCACAGCCGCTACACTCAGAATCGCCTTCATGTCTGCTTCTATTCGTCCTTTTTCTTCCGTTTCTAAAGCCCCTTGCTTAGTGAGTTCTGACTTCATCCCTTTTAATTGGGCCTGACTATAGTTAGTCTGGCTAGTCCATCCAGGAATTCCAGTGAGCGCTGTTGCCACCGTCCTAGTGTACCCTTCTGCCCATGTGAGTAGGCCTTCATTCCGAGGTGCGTCCGTTCCTGTATTCTGTTTTAGCTCTGATGTTTTTCCAGCAATATAACGGTTTACATCATTTTGATATTTAATATCCGGGTCTATTGGATCTGACGTATAGGGCATGATCTCAAGTTGGCTATTATTGGATAGCCATTCACCCATCTGAACCAGCATTTTTAAATCCAGCTTAGTACTGGCTGAGTCACGTAGGTCCTCTTTCCCATAATTTGCTACAACCGCTACAAAATGATTCTTCGCTGCATCAACAATTTGTTGGCTTGGTAGTGCCTGGGTATAGTTACGGTGTAATAGTTGTGAAAAAAACTGGAGCATCATTTTGGAATGATCTATGCCGGAACCAATATTTGATAAGGACATTACCCATTCTTCCTCTGTCTCGTTTAAGGAACGAGTAGCCCAATTAGCCATCAATTGGTCGGTATGCCCTTTCCAATCTGGAGTACCGCCATTATCAATAACCTGACCTAATTCTTTGTTAATTGTTCGCCATTTACTTAGGCGGGATCCTTGATTAGTTGTGTATCCCTGGATAGTTTTTAGGTTTTCTAATTTGCTCGGATCCAATCCCAAACAGTCTCCAAACTCAACCAAGACACCTAGTCCTTGAGCCTTGGTAGTTGCCCACTGGTGGTCTCTTAGCGCTTGGTACATATCTCCGTTTTCACCATTTTTTTCGTCCTTAAGGACTGTATTACACACCATGTAAATCGCGAAGCCATTCAGTGCTTTGAGCTGTTTCTCGGAATTATATAACGCCCCTTGAGATAGCGCTTTAAAAACGATCATGGCCACCATCGCTTGGTATTGAACCGGTTTAGATCCACTTGTTGTAGCTAGATTATTAATCCAATCGATCTCCTCTGTCGTCAACTTGCGATTGGTAGGAGTGCTCGATAGACACTTGAGGGCCTCTGTTATTCCGCCATCTTCGGCCAATATCTGGGCTACTTCCCATTGCTGGACGCGTGAACTACTCTGAAGTCGATCCACTTGAGTCGCACTGCCATTATAAGTCCATAACTTGGGTGGGTTCCCTTTAACATTGGGAATCAGAGTCCGTTTTGCATGGCTAACAGTATTCTCCAAAGAAATCATGGCTGGACCATCCTTAAGATGGATTTCCGTTACGCTCTCATTAACTTGCGCCCCTGTTTTGGGATCTTGAGTGACTCTGAGTAATTGCGTTCCGTTTACCAAAAATCGTTCCTTGAGACGTGGTAGCAAAACCTCCGTTGGCGTGTTTCCAGGAGGCTGCCATACTTGAATATTCGACAGCTCACGTTCTATAGTACGCATCACTTTTATGGCTAGTGCGTCAGGGTTCGTGGTTTGCAAGACAGCGCCATCTTCGGCACGTCTTATTACCCCATCGTCTGAAATAGCGTAATCGACCTGTGCATTCGGCCCGGCCTGTTTATCCATTAAAATTATTCTAGATCCAATATTGGGATCCACTACCTTCCAACAATGATGGGTATCTAGAATGGATTGGGGAATGCCTGGAGGATGGTCTTTTGGGGCCATAAATTGTATATCACCAAAAGAAGCATAGGTTCGTTGGATAACTAGTTCACCATCGGCAGCGTTTAGGGGACTATAAAAAAGAGTGTCGTTATCCTTGGCTCTATATAAGTTAAATCTAGCCGCATCCGTATTGGGTTTGGCATATCCACGTGCCAAAGGAATTTTTTTATTGCCATACAATGCCTTATAGACGGCGCTATTAGTCACTTCCAGTGGCGGACGAGTGAGTGGTCTACCATCCACTAATAGTCCATCGTAGATATTCCAAACTAAGCTCCCTTTATTTGCCGAAAAGACCCCGGATCCAAGATTGGTCCATTGATTGCTACTTGAGGTATTCACTGGTAATTCAATGCCGTTAATGGCCGCTAGCGGAAGTGCTTTATTTAGCAAGTCCGTATTCGTAAGTATCTTCGCTTCCACAATTTTACTCAGCATCGGCTCTAATCTAGTGAAGGCCATTGTCGCTTGAGCCGCCAAGTGCGCTAGTTCTTTGGGTAGACTACCTGTTTTCGGATCTATTAATTCATCTCTACTGGCTTCTATGTTTTCTTTGGCTTTTAGGATCTGCATCGTGATGTCTACTCGTTCTCCGACAGTGGTTTCTTGATTTACTAACTGATGCGACAGATCCATGAGTCTATAGGTTCCTTGCAAGAACTGAGCCTTCCCCCCACTTTTCCTAGCCAATGTTGTCATGACTTGATTCCATTCTGCGTTAAATTTTCCTAGCGCATTTAGCGCAATATGTCGGACATTACCATTGGCAGACTGCATTCCCTTCTGGCAAGCCAGTTTGGCAAAATACAAGGTCTGCAGTGCCTTAGAATAGTTACCCGCCATATTGATGGGTATCGCATTGTCACATACCTCTACTAAAGCTGACATTGTGTAGGGGGTAAGCTCATTTGAATTGCCCAAGATGTCGTTTTCGGTCATTTTTTGAAAAAACATCTCTGCGATATCTAGTTTCTTCATATCTTGCGGGTTGGCTTTGGCCCACGACACTAACTCATGCAGAACTAATCCCTTGTTGGTTGTATTAAAAAAGGCGATCTTGGCGGACTGAACGCCCAATCGTTTGAGAAAAATTTCCATCGAGTGACTATCACTAAAATGGCCTAGTTGCATTAAGATCTCGGGGTTCGCAGTTAGTGTGTCTTCATCATATTTAACTCTGTACGCCCCCTCTTTTTGAGTCACTCTTATATTATTTGGGATGTAGGCTTTATTCCCTACTTGGATGCGAACGCCCTTCTCAAAGTTGGTGACTATGGAGAGGTCTCTCGCCATGGGAACTAGCTGAACGTCCTTCTTATAATTATCGCTCCATTTTATAAAAGGATCTGAGAGAAGTATTGCCGCTGTTGTCATCTGGCTCATTTTTGTTCCATATAATAACAACCCATCAACTCTATTAACCTTTTGTTGTGTAATAGCTTCTATTTCTGCAAAGCTTGCGGCTTTATTTAGCGCCTTTGTATTAGTGCGAAGTTGATCTATATCTTTTTGGGAATTGGCTTTGATCGGACCCACAATGTCATTATAGGAAGGAATTCTGGCTGCCCCCTCCATTGCCACTCTTATCCGCTCACCGGAAAAGGATGTTCTGGGAAGTTGGTCCAGTTGGGCAAGTATGTGCGCTATCCCTAGAATCTCAACCTTATGTTGGATACAAAAGGCTAGGGTTAGTAGGTTTTGTTGGTACGTTACTGTGTTTTTTAACGCACTATCCGATCCGTTAAATTCCGCTCTATAGTTGAAATGTATTTGGGTTATGGTTTGTTGAAGCTGTTGAAATTCGGACGTTAGGTCCATTTCAACCCATTCTGATTGCAATCCAGACGCCTCTTCTATTAGTGTTTCTGTCAGTCGAGTTATCGCTCCCATGGCGGCTTGAAGCTGATCTGGTTTCTGAGCTGACTTTTTTAAGTGTTGGGTCATGGATGACATATAAGCTTTTATATCCGCCTTATGTGCCGCAACATGTTGATCATATTGTTTAATCTCTTTTGAATAATCTGGGCCAAGTTTTTCATACGCTGCAATCGCGGCTTCTCCTTCTCTTCTGACCTTTATGAGTTCTTGATTGACCGCTTTATGTTTAGGGGTGCCTTGCTTGCACCCGTCTAACCTTTTCGATAATAGATCCGCCCTTTCATGAGATTTTTTAATCTCGGCCTTTAGCGTTCTAGCCGTATCATTATAGGTTCTAATCAGCCCTTTAAGGTTTTGCATATCCTGTCCGTAAGAAATCCTGATCTGAGGCTCTACGTTTTGTTCTGGGCGACGAACTGTCTTGGATCTAATCACAGTTGTTGAATAAAGAGTCGATGCCGGACGGGGCCTAGCACTAGTAATATTTTGTGCCTGAGTGGCTTTGCCTGGCGCCACTGTTATTTGTAATGCGGTTGCCTGATACGTAGATTGATAAGTGCTTAGTTTGGCTGTTGGATATTGATCTAATTGGCGCTTGGCCTTCTGTTCCGCCTTGGTTAGCGGCGAAGAGACACGCTTCGATTTTTTTACCCCAACTACTTGGGTTGCACTCTTTATCATATTGAGTCGGTTATTTGCGACGCCTTGTAGTGCCGGGAGGACGTCCTCTTTTGGTATGTAGTATTCAGCATTAACTCTACGTGAGACATTATGCTTCTCAACAAATTTTCCCTTTTCGCTAAGTCCATTTAAAGTAGCCCCATCCCCATATTGAGTCTGAATATATTGGGAAAAGGACTCACGAATGCTCAGTCCTTTGGCCAGCTCATGAGGGGTATAAGGTTGCCCGTTTTTATCTAGAAGGGAGGGCACAATTACTTGGTCAATATCAGCGTTCTTTAGCAACCCATTTAACTCGGCGAGTGGGAGTGTTTTCACCCAACCTTCCATCACCCTTACTTGCTCATTAACGACCACCTGTTCAGCCTTCTCATAACTCGTAATGGCTTGATTGATTTGAGCGCTTTGGGTTCGTGCTGCTCCGGCATATCTATCATGTTTATCCTTTATAAGTCCCCATTTTCCTTTTCTGTTGGATGAAATCTTAAATGTATTCAAATCCAAAACAGGACTAGTTAACGTATCGAGAACCGTTGGTTCTGGCAGGGCCTGATCATGCTTGGTATTTGCAACCTCAGTGATTTTGGTTTTGATCTCATCAAGTTTGGCTTGTTTGAGTTCCGCGAACTGCTGGCTGTTGGTTTTGAATTCTTGGATAGCGGCTCGTTTATCTTTCAAAAGAACTGAATCTTCCTCATTCTGAGCCGCCAATTCTTGAGCCGTGACGTTAAGTTGGGCGAGTACATCTTTCATATTGGCTAGACCGTGAATCACACTCTCCCACTGATTTTCACAACCCGTATATGTTGCAAGTGTTTCCTGTAATGCATCGAGTTGGTCGGATATCGTTTTTTTGGTTTCTATGGGCACTTGGTTATGCCGAGCCAAAAGATTGTTCTTATAGGTATTAAGTGCATTTACTGTATCGGCAAGCTCTAGATTAAGCTTGGGGTTTGGTGGAGGAGTTATAAAAGACTCGGCTGTAGTAATCAAGTCATTAAATGCGACAATTTCCCGCTTTATCCTTATTTGCACACCCTTATGACCTTGTATTTCTTGTTCAAAATGGCTTAATCCGTCTTCTGCCGACTGAATATCGGCATCCGAGATGGTAGGGGCGGGGGCGTTATTGATTGCATTCATCTGATCAGATAATTGAGTGAGTAATGTGGATTTTTCTTGGAATCGATTATGGGCAGCTTTTTGCTCATCTACAGTCTGAGTAGCCTTTGCATGATCTGAGAGAAATGTTGCCACTCTCGATTCATAATCGCTCTTTTTCGTTAAGAATACTTTGGCTTCGTCCGCATTGTTAAATGTCTGCCATGTCGGGTCCTTCCCTTCATTCATTAATATGCTCCAGGACACTTGTAACGTACTGTTACCTTGAAGTGCCTCCAGATCATTTATGGATAATTGTAAGTCATTCGTAAATGCTGAGACATCATATCGCGCAGACTGAAACACTTGGAGATCAATGGCCAATTTTTTTTGATTCTTTACCAAATCCCCTAAGTCATTTCTTATGGAGTCTGGTGTATTATTTAGTACGTTTCCAAATAACCCTGGGATCTCGCCTTTCGCACGTGTTGCGTCTGCAATCGCCTTGTCCGACACACCTTTCGCAAGGATATCCGCTTCAAGTTGAGCAATGTCGGCGGCAATGTCGGCAAGATTTTGCTTCAGGATAGGTAGGTTATCAGCTATGTCTTGGTGATAGCGTTCATTAGATTCTATGCCATTTATTATGTGCTCATGTGCGTCTTCAAATTGTTGAATGTCATCCGCTTGGGCTTGGGCTGTAGTCCCTGACGCCGACAAGATACTCGCCGTTTCTTGTTGGATATCGCGAATCTGAGCTTCTTTTTCGCTAACCCCTTGAGCCGTCGACCACTTATCACGATATCGATCTGCAGACTGAAATTGTTTGTTCGTGGGTTGAGCGACTTGACCAAGGGCATCATTCAAGCTTACTAGCTCATACTCTTCAGGCATTCTATTGATAATACTTCGTGGATCGTTACTATCGATGCCATTACTGCAATCTGTCCAATCTTTAACAACTGCAATATAGCGACCCAGTAATGGTCCTGCCTGCAAGCTACTCATCTGCGGACCTGCCAACTGCTCATCTAACCTACTCCTTTCGTCAGAGTTCTCTTGATAACTAGATCCAAGATCCATGCATTGTTGCTCAAGATCATTCCTTCGCTGTAGCGCGCTGGCGATATTATCGCTTAGATTTCTTGTATATTGTGCGACCTGCTGATCTTGAGCCTGGTCCGCGGCAATAGCTTGTTCATATGCAACGATCGCAACGTCATACTCACCTTGGAGGGCTCTCCCTGCTTTTGATTCGGCTAAGTCTAAGGTCGTCCTAATGGTCTCATCACACATTTCAATTTGCTCGTTTGCGAATTGGTATAGTTGAGTCTGAGCACCAAGTTCGATGAGAAGGGTTTTCATTGCCTGCACTACGTTCATCATGTTGCCTAATGGTGTGTTATCTGAAATAGTCCCCGCTGAATTCGTCGTAACCTCTTTTTCTATTGCTTCTAGATCGCTATTAAGCGTTTGCATTCTGCTAGACAGAACCGAACTGGTTTCTGATGAATCACCAGATTGAGGGGCGGTAACTCTTTGGGATAGCTCGGTTAATTCACCAAACTTCTTTGATAAGACTGTTTGTTGGTCTTTGAGGGCTTGGGTATCAGTAGATGGCAAGTTGGACTGCTGTGACATTAACGACTGCTGATTCGCCTGAATATCACCAATAATTTTGGTAACCTTACGTTCATAATTCTCTTGATTATCTATAAATATTTCTCTTTGATTTATAGTTTGTTTGATGGTGTCCTGTATGCCACTATCCATAGTCCCGTATGCCGTCTCAAACTGTGCAATTAAAGCCGCTCCTCCGTCTCCTGTACGCTGTGAGGGGCCTTGTTGTGTCACCGCGGATGTAGATTGCAGGTCGCGTGGAATACTGACCTTTAACTGTTGAACCTCTTTTTCAAGATCTACCGTGTGGCTCGCTCTTTGTGTTAACTCCAGTATTTGGTCTCTAAGCGCCGCTTTGGCGGTCGGTATCGTGGTTTGTTGCATTGTCCCAATTCTATTTAATAGAACCTCTTGTTGGAGGGCCTTGTAGGCAGATAACAGCTCTGATTCGGCGATCTCCATTTGTTGCAATTGGTCACTTAGTGCGATTGCCTGGCTCTCTAGTTGCTGTCTCTGTTTATCCATATCCGTCGCAAGAGCACCCTTTTTCTGTCTTAAGCTCTCTAAGGGATCATGGAGAATGGGTCTGTGGCTTACTTTTGCTCTGTTTAGTGTGTCGGTTGCCCGAGTTATTGCCTCTATTTCTTCTTGTATTTCGGATTGGTCTGCGTCACTAAACGCACTCGGTATCATCCCCGCACTGTCGAACATTACTTGAGTAAAAGCTTCTATATTATCCGAAGTATCCGTATTTAAAATTAATGGCGCAGCAAACCCCTGCTCTGCCATCGACTTGCTCAATGACACTATATTGACCCCGGGCGTGAACCCAAAGACTGAGTCGGGCTGCACACATAATCTGCCTAGTTCACCCATTCTTAGACCATACTCATTCGTTAAACGGAGTCTCGTTTGAGTTTCGACCAAAGTTAGGTCCTCATTTCGTTTTGTGGGGGCGATATTCAAAGATTTACTCATATCCAGGAGTGCCTCCTGACGCGTCTTCGTTTGAGAGATCAGCCCTGTGACCGTATCCACAGCCGCTTGGTTATCCGCTGACAGTGGCGCTCTTAGTAACTTTGCTTCATCAGCGAACTTTTGTTGTTCGGCGACAAGCTCATCTTGAACTGCCGCCAGCTCTAGTTCTTTTATGCCCTTTACCGCTTTGTAGTCCGCTAATACCTGATCTCGTTTCGCAATTAACGCCTCTGTTCGTTCTCCCTCTTGAGCCTTGGACAGCATTGATTGGATACCGTTAAGAGCGGAATTCGCGTTCTCAATATTTAACCCTATTTCACTCATTTCTGCTTGCAACGCGAGGCTAGAATTTGGTAATGCTTGCTGCCCACTTATCACATTATTTACAGCGTTTAATAATATTTGGGTGTCGGCTTCTTCATCTCTTGGAAGTGGCGCTTCTGCATTAAGTTTTTCTTGTAGGTCAGTATATAAGGGAGCAAACTCGCTCACATTGCTTGCACCCCCTGCCGTAGCTAAGGCCCGTTTATGTTGTTCCACATCCTGACCAAGCTGCATTTTAGCCGCTTGCTTCGTCTCACTATTTAATCTTCCTATTGCATCAGTTACTACCTCTGATTGAAGATCTCTCGTATTACTTACTAGTTTTTGAACAATTTCTTGGTAGGCGCTATAACCTCCACCATTTTCCTGTAATGCATTTAGCTTACTGAAAGTGATAGATGACTGACCTTGTGTCCAACCAGCAAACGCTTCAAGCAATACATCCTTCTCTTCTCCATCATCGAGGAGTAAGATGTTTGCGTCTATATATCTGGACGTTTGCAATACCTCACCTAATTGATTAAATAATTCATTGAAAGGCGTTTCATGCATATCCGTTACATCAGCACTAGAATCAAGTCTCGCTATCTCGGCGATAAGTCGGTCCGCTTGAGTCTCTGCTGTTCCTGCTTCCAACTTCTCTATCTGGTCTTGTAATTGGACAAGCAAGTCGGATTTTATCTGCTCAAAATATTGACTCTCTAGCCCGGCTAATGTGACGTTGCTTTCTGTAATATCCCTATCGAGAGCTATTCTTTCTACTTCAGC
>JABISL010000040.1 GCA_018700055.1 bacterium
CTTTTGTAGCACTTACATAAATATTCTTGGCTGTTTCCGCCCATTTGTTACCCACATAGGATCTAATCTGTTTCTTATCCTCAGAATGACTCACCTTTCCAATCAAGGATTTTGCTTTTCCATATAAGAAGAAATACACAAATCCCTGTAGACAAGTGATAAGAACCAAAAGAACATTAACTATTACAGTATTCGTAAAAAAAATAATTATCGGAAAAATCAATACCGATAAAAAACCTAAATACACATAAACAAAAGAACTAAATGGGATAGCTAAAAAAAGCTTTAGTGCGGTTAAGATCAAAAAAGAAATCAAGAAAGTCCCCGATAAAAATTTAAATTCTGGTTTATTTAAAATCATATATCCTCCATGATTTCTGAAGCCTGTAATTTGGCGCCTTGCCCCACTGCAGCATCACCTATCTACAAGCTAAGTAGAAACGCCGCTAGAACCCCTATAATACTCATAGACACCCATTGTCCAAATCTATATTTCATATTTTTATCTAGTTTATTATATCCACCATATTTCCTAAGAATACGCCAACAATTCAGCAGTATTAGAATAGAAACAACAAGGTAAAAACAACTATTGCCTAACAGTTCCATCAAATTCAATCCCCTTTTTCTAAATCATTATACACATCATAGATAAAAGAAGCTCCCTCAACCCCCAAACCTAGCTTTCCAGGAAGATGTGAACCTAATTCAAAACCAATATCTACGCCAAGTTTATCAGTAGTTTGCTTCCCTTCACTCCAATCCAAATAACTCTTTGTCATTGATACACCACCAATAGCTAAACCGCCTATAACAAGAGGGGATGCTAAAGTTGCGCCCGTGGCAAATGCAGCTCCAGACAAAGCTAATCCAACACCACTATACTTCGATTGAGAAATTGACTGAACCGCATCTCCAGGCAAATTCGGTATATAAGCAAAATCCTGGTCAGCATCACGTCCCGTATCTAAATTATAAGAATACCTTGTCATACTCTCTATACTCATCGCATCCACATCCCTAGCACCCCCAGCCAATGTATTCCCCCGATCAAAGCTCCCATCTTTCGTATGAGTACTCGTCCAGTTTTGATGAGAGGCGTAGTCACCGCTCGAGCCACCACCAATTTCATCTGAGAGTGCGTTATGAGATTGATCACCAAATCGATTAGCACCAGATTCAGTAGTTCCTTTTTTCTGCCTAGAATCAAGCATATGCTTCAGTTCATGACCATTTACGGTAGCTAGTAGTTCTTTGCATTTCAAAAAGAAACATCAACACAAAAAACACACCATAAACAAAAAAAGATGGTTTTACACTAATTTTCAACATATCAGTCAGGGCTAGCGTTCAAAAAACTTCTTAGAGATAAATATCACAACAGGATACAGAAACCCCATCAACACACTACCCATTAGCAACGCACTGTAATCACCATTCAACAAATAGTTAACCACCAAAAAGGAATAAATCACCGCTACACAAACAAGTAAGACAATCGATTTAGCCGATTTATCTCGATCCTTAATAATAAAGTAGAGAAACAATTCTCCGATTGTATAGATATTCAAAATGTATGACCCGCCATAACATAAAAAATACGACGAAAACGAAAAGCCATCTTGATAAGAGACCAACACAAAAAAAAGCACCCCAATAAAAAAACATATTGTTATCTCAATGTTACTTTCCGAGAAAAATAAACTAATTATGTTTTTTTAAATTTTTCAAATACATCTCTTTTTAAATAAACGATAAAACCAATAAGAAAAACAATGACAATCAAAAATATTAACCCAAACAAAAAACTAAACCCTGTGAATTTTAATAGGTAAATCAAATGAGATATACCTAGATGTGTAACTTCATTAATTATCAGAAACAAAAAAAATACAATAGAACAAACACCCATACCTGCAAATAATTTATTTTTCATTTTTTCCCTCACTATTATTTTCTAATTCAGTTTTTAACACACTCGTTCCAATATCAGTTCCCGCATTAGAAACTACCGTTCCAAGCGCGTAAGGTAAAGAGGGCTCTTTTCTTGTAATTTCCATTCCATATCTGAGAGTTTTTCCAAGAGTTTTAGTAATAGATAATGATTGATTTAAGGAGCTAAGTGCTTTGCTAGTACCAATATTAAGAACATTGCCAAGCACAATCCCTGTTCCACCAGACAAACCTCCAACAACAACACTATCATTCTCCTCTAGAAGTTGATTCGTGAGGGCCGTGGCTGTCCCTCCCACAGCCATACCTAAACCAACTTTTGAAACCATTCCGATTCCCAAAGAACCAATACCACCACCTGCGGCAGCCCCAATACCACCTACCGCAAGTTGAACTGTCCCCCTAAATTCAGGGTATTCTCCACTCACCCAATAATCCTCAATTGAATCTTTTTTGGACTTCTTATATTCACTATAATAATCAACTGCCAAATTCGTTATAGCTCCTGCTCCTACGACCAATCCATAAGCAACTGCTGGCGCCATCGCATCCACATCCGTAGCATCCCCAGCCAAAGAATTTCCCCGGTCAAAGCCCCCATCCTTCGTATGAGTAGTGGTCCACTTCTGATGAGAAGCATAGTCACCACTCGACCCACCACCTATTTCATCTGAGAGTGCGTTATGAGATTGATCACCAAATCGATTAGCTCCAGATTCAGTAGTTCCTTTTTTCTGCCTAGAATCAAGCATATGCTTCAGTTCATGACCATTTACGGTAGCTAACTGTTTAGTTGATCCATCTTGGTATTTATCATTGATATGAATACTTTTATTATCCTTGTCATAAAGACCTGCCTTAGTAGACTTAAGGATCGGTTTTCCATCCGCCATCGCCGAATCTCTCTCTGGATTCTTGGCCAATTCAGTACCGTTATATCCACTTGTACTCGATGAACCTTTCACACCGAACTCTCTACTCGCATATTCATTAAATGTTTGGAGCGCAGCATTACGTTCTTGCGGTGTATGGGCATCAGGGTTCTTCAGGACATTTGCGGCATGTTTGTTCTGTTCCCCAAACCGAAGACTGGCTTCTCGCAACTTGGTTTTGTTACCATAGTCACCCAGAAAACCACCATTATCTCTAACACCCTCATGACCCGTTAGGTCTTTTCCAACAGCATCGGCCAAGTCACCACTAGCTCTTACCACACGCCCCCCCGCCTGAACCGCATTCCCGGGTAACCCAGCCAAGTCCTCAACACTATCAGAGACATATCCACCGGTATCAGTCAGGGCACGGTTATCCACCGTCACATCCAAATCAAACCCACCAAGTGTCTTGTCCTTAGTGATTGTTTGGCGTTTGGAGACGTCACGATTGAGATCAGAGGTACTGGCAACCTTGCCGTCCTTAACAACAGTCTTGGCCGTAACAGAGCCTTTTCCGAAGGTCCCACGAGTCGTCTGCGCCTTATCATGGCCAGAGTTAGAGAACTTGAGGTTGGTAGACCCAGACCCAAAGTCCTTACCAGTATTGGCTAGACCATTGGTCCCACTGATACCGATTCCGATCCCTTCAGAATATTGATAGTCTCGATCCTCTAGATCATTAACAACAATAGTCTCAGCAGTTAAGTTCATATTTCCCTTATCCTTCATCCCTGTAATCCGACCATTCTCATCCCGAGTAATCTCAGCATTCGCAATGACGGCCCCGGTGTTCTCTATCGTATCTAGCGAGCCTTTGACTTCCTTACGACCAATAATCATCGTCTGATCAGAGACCCAAGCCTTGTCCGCTTTATCGACTGCCTTATTATAACTGTTTGAATTACCTAGGCTATAGCCCACGGACTCATCATCACGTGTATAGGTATCTTGTTTGGATGAGATCTTAAGCGTGCCACCAACCCCATCCAGATCTACCACATCGGCCTCCACATGCGCCCCAGAGACGATTGTATCCTTACGTGACTTGATAGTTAGTGTGCCACCCGCATTAACGCGACTATTGGACCATGTAGACCCTTGGCCCTTTTTACTACCATCAGCCTTCCCAATCGTTGGGCCATCCAATACACCAGATGTATTAAACAATTCCTGGCTCTGCGTATAGTCATGCGATGACTCTCTATTAGATAACGTATTCTCAGCCGCTTCGATAGTCACTTGATCACCATCTAATGCAATATCCCCTGCTGCAGCTACAGCACTACCACGTATTGTGAGGTCCTTGTCTGCCTTCAATGACAAGTTACCGCCACGAGACACAATCGCACTAGCCTTATTATTAGTATTGTCGTTCTTTCGTTCGGTTTCCTTAACCTGTGACTCTTGCTTAACAGAGGCATAAAACCCCATTGTCCCAGCAGTACTAGCCGACCGAGCAATATTCTTAACAGTCCCTGCCGCCTTAACAGCCGATCGAACAGCCTTATATTGTTTAGCCGCCTGATTCACCTTACTCGCCTTACCATCCCCAGGCTCTGACTCTTGAAGATTATTCACATTATCAATCACATCATGAACGGTATCCGCCCAAGCATTCCCTACAGACGCTGTAATCGTGTTCCGGACAGACGCATCCTTCTCAATCATCGTTTGAGTCTCTTCAGCCGATAGAATATTAAGATTCCCACCAGCATCCATATCCACATCCCCATTAGCAATAACCGTTGACCCAATAACATTAGTGTCCCCACCACTCTTAGTGACGAGATTCCCACCAATATTGAGCTGTGATCCTTGCTGAGTAAGGGACGTTGTCTCACTAGACTTACGATCGCCTGTCTGGCTCATACTCGCACTAGCGCCCAAACGACTAAGATCGACAGATAAGTCTATCCCAGCAAAGTTCGTCTCCTCATCGAATTTAGAATGAAACTCTTGATCTACAACAGACTCAATCGTAAGCCCTTTTGCCGCATCGATATTGGCATTCCCTTTGGTATTAATAATGGACCCACGAATCACAATATCCTCATTGGATTTAAGATCCAAGTTACCACCACTATCTACTGTCGATCCCGTATGCGTTAGATAACTATCCTGACTCTCACTCCGTTTGGACTGCCAAAACCCATTTTCCTCATAACTACTTGTCTTGGAGTCCTTTATATTCTCAGACTCTAGGATCCCGATCCCTTTCTCGGCAGTCATAGCCAAGTTGCCATCGGCCTTAACATCACTACCATGCAGCAACATTGACCCACCCGCATCCACAACCATACTCCCTTTGGACGTTATACCCGACCCAACAGACTTGAGATCTATCGAATCCTTAGTGCGTCCGGAGCTATGCATAAACCCTTTCTTAGTACGTGTTTCATGCGTTACACGCCCACCCCGATCAGAGGTTAGTAGTATGTCCCCATCGGCATGTACGTTAGCATTCCCATCAATATTAACTTGGGAACTATGGAGCTGAATATCGCCCTTTGCATCGACAACCGCATCACCACCAATATTTAGCGAACTGCCATTTACCTTGGTATCAATCTGAGTCTTCTTGTCGATTTGGGTCCGGCCAAACCAGCCTCCCGACTTACTATACTTAGAAGACTTGGTAACCTTAGTATCCTTCACAGCGATAAGCTTAAGGTCCCCACCCGTTTCAATAGCCGCTGACCCATCCACATTGATGTCTCCACCAACAATCACAGTATCCCGTCCACTCTTAGAGATTAGATTACCGCCACTACTAATCGTCGCTCGGCTATGCGTAGTCGATTGAGTCTGAACACTCCCTGTATCTCTTTTACTATTTAATTGATCCGCATGCACCACAATATCGCGTCCCGCATCCAATGACATCATCCCATCAGATGAAATATCACTCCCCTGGTTCACAATATCGCTACCTGCCTTAAGGCTCATCGTGCCACCAGATGTAATACTCGATCGAGAGACATAATCTTCAGAATTGGTATTGTTTCCACGTCGACGCACAACCGACTCATTTCGCACATCCCCACCGGCAGTCATAGCTAATGATGTATTGGCCTTGATCGTGCCTTCGCGGTTCACAATATCCTCATCGGCCTCAAGATCCACCTCATCCCCTTCTAGGGTGCCATCATCGTTTGTTATGGACTTGCCCTTA
>JABISL010000023.1 GCA_018700055.1 bacterium
ACGCGTTACTTTCATTTAATGATAAAAATTCAACATCAATGGTTGTTGTCGTGGCATGACTCATACCGAACTTGTCCTTGATGGAGATGTATTAGTTTGGGGAAACTATCTTTAAGAAGGATTATATCAGATACAGCGACACAACAATGTATTACTGCGGATTAATTTAAGTTATATTGCGTAATAATAACGTGTCACTACTCGTTATATGTTGTGTTGAATACACTATAAACCATACAGAAAGTTCGAGCCGACCGACCGCCAACATGTGACATGTGTAAACATATATTGTGTATATATTACTCTATTAGGGTTACTGCGTATTTCTTGGACTATTCCGCAGTATCAATACCCACTTACACTCATCTCAACTCCTCTAGTCCCTATATATAATAGGAAGCGTTTCGTCCTTTTTTTTCTTTTAAAAGGCTCTGAACAACTATGTGAAATGATGCTAAAAACTAAAAATGGTTCGCTTTTTTTAACCGATGGTCCACCACAAATTTACCCCCTGACCTAAGAAAAACTCCAGTTACATATCTGGATATGCGTCTTCCGTTCCAAAAGGACCAATAATCTCATCTATTTTATGGTGGAGAGTTTATATGATTACATTTGATCAAAGTTTGAGGGAGCTCGTATGCTAATTACACAATCAAACTATCAAGCGCATGTGCCACCAGATTCACCTAAACTAAGGCAGTCACATCGGCAGCTAACGGACCCTAGGTTAAGAAGCGTACTTTCGTTACCCAAGTTCCCAAGTAATTTTGCTTATGATAAGGAACTATTATTTGCAGTGAGTGGGGGGTGGGGAACTAGCCAAACAGACGGTCACCAGGGATTAGTAATGGTGAATGTTACCCCTCCTACTGATGCGAACGTAGTAGGAATCTATAATACCCCCGGAAATACATCCCCTCAGTTTGTGAAAGTCATCGATGAAAGTACTTATATGACCCTTGGTCACGGTGTGGGGCCAGGAGGGTTTGAAATTGTTAACTCGTCTGATCGCACAGCACTACATCGGATAGGGTTTTATGCGATTCCTAATGGGGCGCGTCGCTTTGAAATCAATGAAAATACTAAGGTAGCATATATTCAAGGTGGTTTTAATCAAATATACACCTTAGATTTCACTACGCCAGATGCGATGCAGATGATTGGCACTTACATTGCTGATGAATTTTTTGTGGGTTTTTCAGCTACAACAGCAACGAATAGAGCCTACTATTGTAGAAAAAACTTCGTATCACTTGATACATCTATTCCAACGAATCTCAATGAAATAGGGTCATACCCATTGCAGAATCAAACCGGGTCAACCTGTACGGATTTGAAAGTGCTTAATAACATGGCATATATGACTATTACTGGTGATAAGCGAGGTGTATTTATATTGGAAGTGTCCCAAAATACACCTGATAAAAGAGGGATGTATATAAGTCCGACACAAAGGGCCTTTCCTCGGACATTAGACTGTATTCCAGGTGTTTGTTACATAGGTTATGGTAGTTCGTATACGACTGAAAATGGAGTGGACAAGTTAGATGTAACTAATTCGGATGCCCCTACTCGAGTAGACCATTATATGGACAAGTTCCCAACATATGGTTTTTTGGAACAAAATGGGTTGGTGTATCTAGGTACCGAGGAGGGGGTAAGTATAATTGATATGAGAGCTCCTAACCCAACAGCTGTTCCAACGTTCTCCCCAACATCATTCGCACCGAGTCCGTCTCCAACTCGACTACCACGTCCTTCTTATCACCCAACAGCATCGCCAACGTCAGAGCTTCTCTTGACTAGCCAGACGGGTATGATTTTAAGTGTATTCGGAGGAATGGTTGGGCTCAGCTTATTAATGGCCCTATATGGTAGATATGAAACCAGCCGAAATAGAATCTACCCTAGCCAAATTAGTGACTCCTCAGGCGATACTTCCGTGGTTCCTCAGCCCAATCAATCAAGAAGATCTACGGTCCGTCGCCCTGTAGCACCTGTACAAGCACCTGTTGAAGACTCTATCACTAGCGCTGTAGGGCAGGCAACAAGGTGGATAACCCAACTTTCTCGAACTCGGAGTAGTTAGCCATTGTTTTCGATAACAAGCTGGCGACGTTCTAGCCCTTCCTCACGCAAAGGGACAGAATGGTTACATAGATCAATTCTTACAGAGGGGTACTGCTCAATAGTACATTCTAGCGACTCTATTCGAAATTCAATGAGTTTAATGGCATCTGAAAAAACATCTTTCACAAGAGAATTTTTTTCATTCTGATCCAGTCGAAATTGGGGATAGTCTTTTTTAGACGCATACTGAGTCTTGTTAATTAAATCGTACCTTAAGGTTTGTACAAGAGTATTTATTTCATCAGTCCTTTTTCCCCAACACTGACTGTCCAATGTAATAGCTCTATTAGTTTCACGGTTAAACGGGCGGTTGTGTCGTAATATGCTAAATCGTTTATGTAGTTCTTTATTGTTTGATTCAAATTTCTTTTGCAAGGTACCTAGAACTGCCAGTTTTTCTTTTAAAGGTAATTCAGAAAGATTTATGATTGTCACCGCGGTAGCTGGAATGACAATTTCTCCTGTGCTCATCCTTGAATAGAGTAGAGTGGCGGTTGGTTCAACTACAGCATCTGTAGAGCGACATGTGGCAGCGTTGTATAAATAGGATGCGGCGTTTGATAGGTATGATAGTCCTGAACTTATGTTTGTCATACTAACTATCGAGTTAGAATGTAGTTGGATTTCATTTAATTTAGCGAATTATAGGAAATTAAACGAATATTTTATTCGATTAGGCTCAAATGGTTGGCTGAAATTATTTCCAGGATTGGCTGATGTGAAAGAGAAGCACACCAGTAGCAACAGAAACATTTAGCGATTCCGTTTGGCCAGTGGTTGGGATTACAAGGGAGTCATCTAACTTCTTCTTAATGAGGGGGGAAAGCCCTTTGGCTTCGTTTCCGATAACCAAAACAGCAGGCTTGTGGACAGTAATTCGATCCAATGGCTGACCATAATGCGCATCGGCCCCATAGATCCAATAGTCCGCAGCCTTTAGCTGATCGATTGCTTGTGCCAAATTGGTAACCTTACATAGATCTAAGAGGTCCGCGGCGCCTGACGCGACCTTAAGGACCCCTGGGGTCAATTGAACATTACGATCCTTAGGGTAAACAATTCCACCGGCACCAAATGATTCGGCACTTCGTAGTATGGCCCCAAAGTTATAAGGATCTTCCATATGATCTAGCATAACGATAAGCTCATGCTTTTTATCAATTAATCCGCCAAGGTCCAGTTGATTTTGATGTCTACCAATACCAAGGACTCCCTGAAAGCTTTGAGGTGGGTTATAAGCGTTAACGATATCTCGAAAGCCCATCTCTTGGACCTTAATTCCTTTGGATTTGGCCAAACGCATTACGGCCGCCACTTCTCTGTTTTCGGTGAGTGTACGATCCACAATTAAGCGATCAATTGTCTGGTTTTCGAGCCCAACTTTGATGGGGTGTTTGCCACTAAGTATTTTCATGGATAGCCTTTACTACGATCTCGAGCCCTTTCATGAGTTCAGAGTCGGAAATGGTTAAAGCGGGCATTAGTCTCAATACATTGTCATAGATACCACAAGAGACGGCGATGACTTTTTGATCAAAACAAGCGGCCATGACCTTCTTAAGATGGTCGGGGTTAGGATTACGAGTTGTTTTATCAGAAACGAACTCAATCGCAATCATTAATCCAACACCACGAATAGAGCCAACGCTAGGGGTGTCATCCAAGACATGATGTAAGTAATTAAGAGCCGTGTTCCCTTTGTCTGATATCCCCTCGATACACTCAGAGAGAACCTCAAGCGTAGCAATCCCCGCCGCACAAGACACCGGGTTGCCACCAAACGTTCCGCCATGAGATCCAGTAGTCCACTTCGCCATCAATTCAGGAGAAGCAACGCAGGCGCCAAGTGGCATGCCAGAAGCCATTCCTTTGGCGAGGGCAACGATATCAGGAACAATCCCATAGTGCTGGTAGGCAAACCACTTTCCGGTTCGCCCCACACCCGTTTGGATTTCATCAGCAATTAATAATAACTCGTATTGATCACATAATTCTCTGAGACGAGTCATGACTGGGGAAGGACAAGGCACATAGCCCCCTTCACCCAAAATCGGTTCGATGATAACAGCAGCACACTCAGATGCAACTTCCTTGAAAAAGCTGTCCATAGCCAACAGGTAGTCGTCTATATTGTCTGCGCCTGCAAACTCGGGGTGATAGAGATAAGGGTAGGGGAAGAATTTGGTGCCAGGAACAACCGGGTATCCATCACGATATTTATCTTTGGAACTAGTAATCGATAGTGATCCCATGGTTCGCCCATGAAACCCACCCTTAAAGGCGATGATGCCTTCTTTTTTCTGTGTATAACGAGCAAGTTTAAGTGCCGCTTCTACCGCCTCAGACCCACTTTGTGTAAAAAAGAATGACGATAGATCATGTCCCAATTTAGGCGCGAGTTTCTCGGCCAACGCGATATTCGGGGAGTAATAAACAACTCCGGCACACGCATGAATGAGCTTTTCGCTTTGTACTTGGATAGCTTCTACTATACGCGGATGACAATGCCCTGTTGAGGTCACGCCAATTCCCGCACTCATATCTAAATAACGCGTCCCATCCGGTGTTATCAAATAACACCCTTCACCTTTTTCGATTTCAAGTTGAGTGAAATGCCCCATTACCGGTGACAAGACTTTATTTCCACGTGCTAATAGTTCGTTCATGGGAGTTAGTATAACGACTCTATTCGCTAAGCGCGAGGGTGTGATTTTTGATACGTGGCAATGAGTCTCTCCCGCGAAACATGTGTGTAGAGTTGTGTGCTCGATAGACTTTGATGACCGAGTAGTTCTTGCACTACTCTTAACCCCGCCCCATTATCCAACAATGCAGTGGCAAAGGAATGACGAAAGGTATGCGGCGTGATGTCGTGGGTGGAGCCCATAGTCTTTAGGACTTGCTTCAAGGTTCTTTGTACACTTCGACTCGTGAGACGGGTCCCTTTTTGACTTAGAAAAAAGGCTTGAGATTCTCCTTTGAGCCAAAGCGGCCGACATTTACTCAGATACAGTTGTAGATAATCAACACTTCGAGGACTAAAAAAAGCCTGACGCTCTCGGTTCCCTTTACCGATTACCCGACAAGTCGTGTCTTCCCAGTCGATTTGAGTTAGATCCAGAGAGACCAATTCAGAAACGCGGAGTCCCGTGCTATATAACAACTCAAACATGGCCTTATTGCGATAATCCAAAGGCGTAAGTAAAGGGAGCATGTCCAAAAATACGTTCATTTCATCTTGACTGAGCACACTGGGAAGGGTTTGAGAGAGTCTGGGAGACTTTAATGCGGCCCAGGGATTAGTGGGGCTCATATTTTTGGAGATCAAATAAGTCCAAAAGGATCGCAGTGATGCTGTCATCCGAGCCATGCTTTTTCGGGAATACCCACTTTCTTCCAATAATGAAAGGTAATGTCGACAGTCTTTGGTGGTGACTTGGTCCCAGACCAAAGACGCTTCGTGATGAGAGATAAATCGAGATATATCCAGAGAATAGTGGGTAACGGTATGGGGAGAGTAGTGTTTTTCTAAACGAAGAAAGTCAGAAAACTCACGAAGAATAGACTTAGTCGGCGAGGTATTTTTTTCGGACATCGTCGCTCATTTTGAGTTCTGATCCATCTTCGGAAATAACCC
Source organism: bacterium (assembly GCA_018700055.1). Taxonomy (GTDB): domain Bacteria; phylum Margulisbacteria; class Marinamargulisbacteria; order UBA817; family JABISL01; genus JABISL01. The sequence continues at coordinate 5,771 of JABISL010000023.1, forward strand.
AAGAGCTGCGTTCGTCTTCTTTACGTGTATCAAGATAGACCATGTTTAGTTTGAAGTCGGCACCCAAGCCTTTGATTTCGGGGATCTCTTCACAGAGTTTGAAGGCTTCAATGATACTCATATCATCCACCGTGATAAGGGCCGCAATACCAGTAGTAAAGTGATTGCGACGGAAGTTGCCCGATTTTTCTTTACTCTCTTGGCATTCATAGCCCTTATGGATAGTGATTCGTTTTTCAGATGAGTTCCGTAACATTTCAAGTGCGCCGATTAGACCTAGGCTAATGCGGAAAGACTTAGTGCACTCCCCACATTTACATGCAAAGTCACGTTTGGAGAAATGCTCTGATATCCGATTAGATGGTTTTTTCTTTCGACGGTCGCGTTGTCGTCCCGATCGGCGATTGCGATTGTTACGCTCTTGCTGAGGCGACTGTTTGGCGCCATCTTGAGCGGGTTTTTCTCTGTTTTGGTTAGCCCCATTAGCCCCATTAGCCCCATTTGATCCTGATTTAGATCTGTTGTTTCTAGATCGGTTTCGTTTAGGCCTATTGGTATTAGGTTTATCGGATTTTTTTTCGCTATTGGGAGGTGTTGGATTGTTATCTGCTGACATAGTGCCTCATTATACAGACATTTGGTAGTAATCCAAAGCGGCCTTAATCTCTTTGGCATCGGCCAAGGTTAGCCATTTAGGGCGCCCTTTTTTTTGGGATTGGTTTCGGAGTAAATAGGCGGGATGAAACATCGGCATAATATAGAGGGGATCCGCCATATAACTGACAGGGGCCTTGAACCATTTTCCGCGACTTTTTGTGATGGTAAAAGCACTGCCTAAGATCGTTTTTAGAGAAGGGTTTCCCAAAAGAATAAGTACTTTGGGTTGGATCAATTCAACCTGCCGGATCAAAAAGGGGGTACAAGATTCTATTTCGGAAGCCTGAGGATCTCTGTTTTTTGGAGGACGACACTTTACTGTGTTCGCGATATAGACCCCTTTCTCTCGATCGATACCAGCGGACCCCAAAATTTGGGTGAGCAACTGGCCTGATTTTCCAACAAAAGGACGGCCTTCAAGATCTTCTTTCTCACCTGGGGCTTCGCCAATTATCATGAGGTTACAAGGGACAGGTCCTGATCCGACGACAACATTCGTACGTGTTTTAGAGAGATCACAACGGGCACATGACTCGCAGGCGCCCACTAGTTTGGAAAAATCCAAACCCTTGAATTCAGTCGATTTCTGAAAATCTATCATGCGAGCTCATTGTATCAAAAAACTATTGAAACAACAGACTTAGGTCCAGAGCAGGTACCGAATGAGTAAGGGCCCCTACAGAGATCCGATGAATGGGGTATCCTCGATATTTCGAAATGGTGTCCAATGTAATGTTGCCGGAAATCTCAATGTCAGGGGAGAGGCCTCTTTTTTTCAAAATGCTTACAGCAGGGTGGATCTGATCCAGCGCAAAGTTATCTAGGAGGAGCATGTCTACATGGTCGAGAGAAAGTGTTTCGAGTTGATCGAGCGTTTCAATTTCAACTTCTACAAGGACGCCTGGATGCTGGGTCTTGAACGCTAAAATGAGCTGCCCCAAATCGTTGAGTCGTCCCTGGGAGTCGAGCGCGGATAAATGGTTTTCTTTTAACAGCACCATATCAGATAGTCCTTGGCGATGGTTCATGCCACCTCCCGCCAATACCGCCGCCTTTTCCAAGTCACGCCATCCTGGAGTTGTTTTGCGTGTGTCCAGTACATGAATATTCGGCGAATCCAAGGCATCAACGAATCGTTTGGTCTGAGACGCTACGCCACATAATCGCTGTAAAAAGTTAAGAAGTGTCCGCTCGGCCTTTAAAAGGCTGTGAGTCGCACCCGACAGATGGATGAGTGAATCTCCCTTTAAAAAGGTATCGCCATCTTTTACTTCAAAGGAAAGAGATGAGGCGGGGTCTACCTGATCCATGATCATTGTCATGACCTGAGATCCATAAAATGCCCCTGGGGCTTTAGCGATAATAACCGCTTCTGATTGTTGATCGTTTGGAACAACCAGTTCGGTACTAATATCCCCATTGGGAATATCTTCTTCCAAAGCCATACGGATAAGTTTTGTTAAGGACGGATTTTTCATGGCGCCACTATACCACGGAATATATCAATAAAAAGCCATGAGTACTTTGGATAAGGGATGGGCATAAATCGGTATGGCCTCCGAACTTTCCTTTAACTCAGCACCGACTGCAGCAGTAATCTTTTCCGTAAAAAGTCTCCAAGCACGTTGTGCGATTCAACATTCTTGTGGGGAGTTGATTCATGCGGATAGCTATACGGAAATTAATTATGCATTGAGTCTCATCTACGCAGCAATGAAGGCTCATCAGGCTAGTATTTGTCCCAACAGAGTGGTTTATTCAGAGCTGGTAGATAGCTTGCATACGGCTTTTAGAAAAACCGATATACCAGCGGCAAAGGTCAATATAATGTCATTGCTTGGCGCGTTGCTACGAATGGCATGTGACAGGGCGAATAATACGGCTTCCGAAAATGTATTGTCGACCATTACCACCCTTTTTGACTGGTTTGTATCGAGCCAAGATACCATTATTCAAGATTTAGCAGCAGACTGTTTTAAATGTGTATGGCAGGCCAATTTGGAAAACCGAATTCAGTTAGATCTACTGAGATGTTTTCAAAGCATGCTTCAGATGTCGCAAGTGTCTCATCGAACAAAACAGGTTATTTGGGAATTGGTGATAAACCACAGAAATGATTGGGGAACAGATTTGCTGGCCGATTGCGCAGATACGCTATTGGAGGTAGTGATTCATATCCCATGGGATATCACACGTCTAATTGAGATTAAGAAGTGGTTTGATACAATCGCGATACAAGGGACTCGCCAAGAGCTTCTTCTCAGATTAAATAAGAGACTACTTTTAATTAAATCCAAGAGAGATAGATCAGGAAAAGAGAGTTGTGTAGGGGCACTTGTTGGCTGGATGTTACAGGATCAGTCTCATACCAACGTTTCAGAAGTAATGACAGAAACCATCTTTAGAGGGTTTATATCCAGCATAATCGAGATCTCAGAAATAGATGAGACGGATAGCTATAAAGGGCATCCCAATAGTCAAAAAGGAATACCCTTGGAAATATTTCAGACCACAGATCAAGACAAGCGATTAGACACCCTTTTTCATTTGGGTCGAGCGCATAAACGAAATGCCAATGATGCGTCGGCGATACTAAAAGCCATTATTAAGGCATCTCCTAACCCGAATCTAGATACTCGGGTAGTGGCTCACTATTCTCTAAGAGATACGTTTCAAGCGAATGATACAGAAAAAATGATGATTAAAACCCTATGTTTAGGGTTATCAGTTTAGGTTGTTTTTAGCATCCTCAAGTGTATCGTAAAGCCCAATTCGTTTGCCCATGGCGTCCACAATACCGGAGGCGGTAATGAGTTTGGATATTAGTGTCTTGGTGCACACCAAGTTTAAAAGACCGTCTTCTTTAAGGATCTTTTTGCCAGCGATTGCGATAGTCCCTAGACCAACACTATCTACAAAACTAACTTCATCTAAGTTGACGATAAGTTTGCGACACGCTTCATCATCAATGACTTGAGCAAAAGCGTCGTTTAGTTTTGGTGCATGAAAATCATCCAATTCACCCCGAAGACTTATAATAGTAACCGGTCCTTCTTTTTGAATATCTATCGATAAATCCAAGCTCATAGTGATTCTCCTTCTCTTATATCATCAAGTTATTGTAGCTATTATACACTAATAATCCGCCAAAGATTTAGCGGCTGCGGGCCTATTTAAGGCCGCGAATGCGGTCGACCACTGTCTCATGGAGCTTGCCATTACTGGCAATAAAATTTCCTGAGTAAATACTGTCCTGGCCGGAAGTGTCAGAGAACTGACCGCCTGCTTCTTCAATGATTATCTTGATTGGTGCCATATCCCAAGGTTTAAGCTTGAAGTCCACAGCAAACTCCCCTTTTCCCATCGCAACCATCATAGCGGGATAGTAGTCACCAAATCCGCGCTGACGCCAAGTCTCTGATAACAAAGAAAGTAATGGCTCAGGGTTGTCTGTGGCTTCGGATCCCCATAAGCTGCCATGAAACGCTTGAGACTTGTCCAATTGAGATTCGGTAGATACCTGGATGGGATCGCCGTTGTAGAACGCGCCACAGCCTTTCTCGGCCCACCAGTGATCATTGTTTGCTGGTGCAGAAACAAAGCCGGCAACCACTTCCCCTTTTTCCTCAATAGCGAGTAACGTAGCAAAAAAAGGAATTCCTTTAATGAAATTCTTGGTGCCATCAATAGGATCAATAATGAGTTTTACATCGGAGTCGGTTTGGGTTTCACCGTATTCTTCACCAATGATGGAGAGTTCGGGGTGTGTTTCTGCAACCAATTTTCGAATATGGTTTTCAATGGCCAAGTCCCCTTCAGAAACAGGGCTCATATCGTCTTTGTGCTCTACTTTGAGTTTGGCTTTTGTATAGTATGTCATGGCCATTTTGTCGCTCTCGGCCACAATAGCTTGTAAAAAAGGGATCCATTTCATTGTGAGTTCTCCTTGCCGAATAGTGGCTTAATAAGGGTGATAAGTGGGGTTAAGATACCCCAGTTGATGGCCACATAACGATGCCAACGCAGCCATTGAATCAAAAAAGAAGGCCGTTTGCCAGGGGTAAATTCATCAAAGGCCCCATCATAGCGACGAACCTGTTTTTTGCTGGTTTCCAAAACGTCTTTAAATTGGCGATCATCAGCTCCCGCATCATTGGTCTGAGCATCTCGAACCACACCGACCCCTTTGTAGCGTTTCGTTGAATAGTGAACCGGTCGATCAACGTAGTGTTTGAGAATGGGGTAATCCAAAAGCGGCTTGTTTTTCAACCCATGAGGAAGGACTTTGTAGATTTGATCGGGTTGATACCTTAAGTCTGGCACGTTCTTAAACTGACGGACTTCAATTCCTCCCGGATGGTAATGGTTGATTTGATCTTGAAGGGGCCGTGAATCATCAAAGTTAATGTCCTTTTGAGAACTATGGATGAAAAAGTTGAGGACATGCCAATTAATAATGTCAGCGCCTGCTTTTTCGGCACGACGAATAGTGTCATTGGGGTCATCCACAAATATCTCATCGCCATGTAATAAGGTGAACCACCCTTCGGTGCCATATCTTTTTTGGGCTTCATCAATCAAGAATTGGCGAACGGCATCATTGATTTTGGTGCCAGGAGGGAGGTCTTTGTCGAACATCAGGTGGACGACGTTATCGTATTTGCGAATGATATCAGGTGTTGCGTCTGTAGAGCCATCTATGGCGAAGATCGCATCAAAGTGGGACGCGTTGGCCTGCAAGACTTCGCCAATAATATCGGCTTCGTTGTAGGTCATCAGGAGACCAATGTTTAAGGGGGTCATACCGGTGTTAAGGTTTCAGCAGCTATGAGGGGGTCAAAAGAGACAATCTCGTTGCATTTTTTGTCCACGGGACAATCAGTCAGATAACAACAGAGACAGTCCATATCCGGTACTAACTTGGTCATTACCCCATAATCGGCCAACTCATCGGCTGAAGTAGGCCCTATGAACGCATAGACTCGTTTTTTTAATCCAGTAGCAATATGCATCGATAGCGTGTCGCCAGTAATGACAACATCACAGCGATCCAGGATCCCAACTACCTCGGTAATTGGGTTGTCGAACCCTGTATCGACAACAGAAATTCCCCAGGACCGAATTGTGTCACATTTTTCCTTTTCATCAGGCCCCGCAATCAATACGGGTTCAATATCATTATTAACGAGTAGTGTTAGTAGTTCTTTTAGCTTGGATAATGCCAAACTTTTTTGAGGCCATCGAGGTCCAGCACCCAGTACCACGGCCCAATGCCTTTTACTACTATCCCATGCTGTTGCAATTGTATCAGCGCGTTGTGTGGCCCACGGAGAAGGTAGAATGATCGTGTCTCGAGTAGGGTCAAATGATAGTCCGCAAATCTCGAATAAAATCTCTTGGTATGGACGGGTGTTGGCTTTTTTTAAGGTGTCATTGATAGACGTCTCTAGCCATGAGGTGGCGGCCTCAGAATATCCATAGACTTTGCCGTAATCATTAATTCCATAACCGAACCGTGCCTGAGTCGTACATAGTTGTGCCAATGCAGCACCATCGGAGTCATTGTCCAAACTATAGATAGCATCAAACGTTTCTACTAGTAATGCCGGAACCAATGATGGGTGCCCCCATTCCAATACACGGTCAATATAATCGGATTGGAGTAATGGAACTGAATTCGATTTGGTAATCCATGTAACTTCAACCCCAGGCGTTTTGAGCTGATGCAATAATGCGGTGGTTCGTAATACATCTCCCATCGCGCCCAACTTGATAATTAGGATTCTTTTTTGAATGGGATCATAGTGAGAACAGTCATCACAAACTACCCCTTCCTTCTTGTGAGGGACGCACGGCTTGGAACCTTCATATAAACGGCAATCATGATTAATCATAAGTGAGGCTATTATAGCAGAGGAGATGTGCAGTGGCTTCTTATTCCAGTATTTCAAAAAACATGATACCGTTGGTTCTATCAATTTGAAAATTGCCGAGGTGGCGGAATTGGTAGACGCGTTGGTCTCAAACACCAATGGCCGCAAGGCCGTGCCGGTTCGATCCCGGCCCTCGGTACCACACGATAATTATGACTAAAAAACCCCCAACACGCCAAAATTATGGGCGTCTTCTAAAATACTTAAAGCCCCATATTCCCTTATTGACGCTGTCGATACTTCTCACAGTGCTTTATGCTGTTTCGAACGTCTATATAATGCCGTTAATTCGGGATATATCAGCTCAGGTGACTAACAAGAACCTCATGTACTTCAGCAATCAGGTCATTAATGCCTTGCTGCTCTATACAATTCGCTTGTTTAGTAAACATGCCCAAACCTATGTAATGGAACGAATCAGCTATCGCATACTTATCAATATTCGAATGGATCTGTTTCGCAAGCTCCAAAGACTATCACTAGAGTTTTATGGAAAAATGAAAATGGGTGACATTATCGCGAGGGTATTTTCGGACTCTGAAAAGGTGCGAACCGCGATTATGCTTAATTTTGAAAGCGTTCTTCCCAATGTACTTACCATTATTGGTGTATCAGGGTATTTATTCTATCTAAATTGGAAACTAGCATTAACAACAGTTGTGGGAATTCCTCTTTTTGTGTGGATCATTTCATTCTTCTCCCAACGGATGAAACGAGTCAGCAGTCAAATTCAACGAAAGACAGCGGATCTAACTCATATCCTTCAAGAGACAGTATCCAATATTAAGATCATTCAGGCGTTTACGATGGAAGAACGAGAGACTGCCAAATTCGCCAAACATAATAAACGCAACTTTGAAGCGTTCATGAGAGAGACCAAAATTCGGACTACTCAAGAGCCATTGATATCCTTCCTACAGTTTTTTGTGTTCATGTTTGTGGTTTGGTACGGGGGCTATGAAGTAGTGATGGGAAATATGACGGGGGCGGTATTAATGTCGTTCTTTACCGGGATTTTATTATTGGTGGATCCCGTAATTGTTTTGTCTAAGGTTTATACCAAAACCTATTCCGCAATGGCTTCGGCGGAGCGCTTGTTTGAACTTTTAGATGAAGAGGTTCAAGTAGAAGACCCTAAGCAACCGATAATACTAAAAGCAGTCAAAGGAGAAATACGATTCGAGAATGTGAATTATGCTTATAATGAATCCAATCAGGACGCGCTCAATGAAATAGATGTGACAGCGAAGCCTGGAGAAGTCCTTGCGTTAGTAGGCTTGTCTGGCGCAGGAAAAAGCACCTTTGTAAATTTGATTCTTCGGTTTTATGACCCCCAGAAAGGAAAAGTCTTGCTTGATGGGATAGATATCCGTACAATTCAATTAAAAGAGTTGCGAAAACAGATGGCCATAGTTCCCCAAGAAGACATTCTCTTTAGAGGAACGATCCTAGAAAATATGCGTTTCGGTCGGCCAGATGCAAATGAAAAAGATGTAGAAGTTGCCCTAAAAAAGGCCAATGCCTGGGAATTTGTAAGCCGGTTTCAAGACGGAGTCCTAACTAAGCTGGGCGATCAGGGAAGAAACCTTTCAGGTGGACAGAAGCAACGATTATCCATTGCGAGGGCCATTCTAAGAGATCCCAAAATTTTAATTTTAGACGAAGCTACATCGGCATTAGACACAGAATCAGAAAAAATGGTGCAAGACGCACTAAATAAATTAATGAAAGGACGAACGACATTTATAATTGCCCATCGCTTATCAACAATTAAGCACGCAGATCGAATTATTTGCATGGGCCATGGAAAAATATTAGAAAGCGGTTCGCATGATGAGTTATTAAAAAATAATGGGCAATACGCCAAACTCTATGACATGCAATTTAAATCGTAAATAAGAGGAGAAATATGACAAGTTTATTTTCAGAGAAACCCCAAGAAGTTTGGGATTTCGTATCAATCAATCAAGACGAAGTAGAACGGGTATCCAAAAAAATGAAGATGCCCAAATTATTAGCCAAAATCTTAATGTTTCATGGGATTGGCGAAGGTGAGATCAAAGGAATTCAGGGGTTTTTAAAACCAGACAGAGCCTTGATCGACGAGTATAAGCAGATATCGAGTACAGAAGAACTCGACAAGGCCATGAAAGCAATCGCTAAGATATGTGAAGCGGGTGAGAAGATCGTCGTGAACGGCGATCCCGATGCCGATGGAATTACAGGGGGCGCAATCTTAACAGCAGGCCTTCGTTTCTTAGGTGCAAAGACGACATATGATTACCCAGTGCGTGCCAAAGAAGGTCACGGACTCCAAGTCCGAATTATCGATGAAGCCGTAGAAGCGGGTGCAAAGATGATCGTTACTACCGATTGCGGTACTAAAGATGTGGAAGCCGTAGATTATGCCAATAGCAAAGGATTAGACGTGGTGGTATGTGATCACCATATTTTGGGACGGACGCTACCCAATGCTTTGGCTGTTATTAATCCCAACTTAGGGCCAGAAGGTAGTCCGGAACGACTTCTCTCTGGGGCAGGGATGTCATTCAAGCTCATTATTGCTGTAGCGCAATATATGAAAAAAGAATTCTACGGTGAGTTATATCAGTTCATGCTTGCTTGTGCCGCATTGGGAACAATTTCAGACAGAATGTCTCTAAAGGAACCGATGAATCGCGCAATTGTGAAGCATGGGATGCATTGCTTGAACACAACATCACTTGCTGGACTTAAGGCGTTAAAGAGCATTAGTACCGGACATAACACAGCCTTAAAGGCACATGAAGTTAGTCGAACAATCACCCCTAGATTGAATGCCCCAGGTCGTATTGGCGACCCTGCTGAAGGAATTCCTGACTCCACGATGGTTGTGGATTTATTATTGGTTGGATTAAAAGAGACTCAACCCCTAATCAAAAAAGGTGTATCAGAATACTTGAAAGAGTTGGTTGGTAAGTTAGAAGTGGATCATCGGGCACCTAAAAAAGAAGACTTGAATACGGGTCATCAAGCCGAGATGGTTGAAGAGATCAATGAAGAGCGTAAAAAAATCACCAGCAAGATTGAAAACGAAATTGAATGGTTGTTAGATGAACAAGTAAATCCAGAAGAAGACCGTGTGATTGTTGTTCGTGGAAATAGCTGGAACAGTGGTGTGATTGGGATTGATACGGATCGTCTTCGTGACCGGTTCTTACGCCCTGCGATCATTGCGACGGAATTTCCCGGATCAGACTACATGAAGGGATCCTGCAGAAGTGTTCCTAATATTAATATGTACGAAATCATTGAGCGTGTTCAAGAGGATATGCAAGCAGACTTGGGGCGTAACCCATTTGCGATGAAGGTAACAACCAAAGACGGAGACCGCCTAGTGAACGCCTTTGGCGGACATGCCCAAGCCTGCGGATTTACGTTACACAAAGATGATTTTGAGGAATTCGTTAAGCGAATTCGTGTTGAAATGGTATCCGTTCCAGACGAACAGTTTGAGTTCAAATATCACGTAATTGATGAATGTAACTTCGGTGATATTCAAGATGAATTAGTGACACGACTGGATCAGCTAAGTCCTTTTGGTGAACGATTTAACTTCCCAATCTTCTACATGAAGAACTGTCGTTTTGGTGCGCGAGTACGTCCTTTTGGAAATAAGTACCAAATCAATAGAACCCCTCATGTGGACTTCTCGATTGTTGAACCCAAGAGTCGTCGTCGGAACAGTAATGCGACTCGTAACAAGACATTGCAAGCCATCGGGTTTGGATTGTGGGAAAAGTATCAGCGCATTGTGACCAATAAACCAGATAGTCTTTATGATGTGATTTTCACTATTGAAACTCACCATAGACGATATAGAAACAGCGGTAAAAACAACAAAGGGCGTAATAATGGCAGAAAAGGGAGACCTGATCAGCCTAAAGCCCAGATTCGACTCTTAGTGCAGGACATCCGTCCAGCAGGCAGTATCGAAGAAAACGCTAACTAAAACGCGATTCCCTTGCCATGCTTCTGTGTGGCAAGGATTCGTTTTTGGCGGTTAAGGTGTTCTCTGAGGGTTTTAGAAAACTGATGAGATCCGTCCCCATTTGCCACGAAATAGAGATAAGGCGTTTTGTTCGGATATAGTGCCGCAAGAAACGCCTGAACACCTGGCGCTGCTATTGGAGTGGGAGGGAGCCCATGTCGGCGATACGTGTTGTAAGGTGACTTCACTTCCAAGTCACTGTAGAAAAGGAATCGTTTGCGAGGTTTGCCTAGCGCATAACTAACGGTAGGACATGAAGCCAATAACATTCGTTTTTTGAGTCGGCTGTGGAACACGCCAGATATTTTTTTCATTTCATCAGTTCCATAGGATTCTTTTTCAATGATAGATGCCATTGTAGCTGTCTTATGTAGTGACATTTTTTTGTCTGAGGCATTCCATAGGGGGAACAGAGTCGTCTCAAACTGACTTAAGAAACCTCGAAGTATAGACTTATGTGATCCATTCTTAGCGAATAAATAAGTTTCGGGAAATAGATAGCCCTCAAGTTTTCTCGTTGGTACATGATTGAGGAATTCAAATTCGGACTGGAGTTCTGATTTTCCCTTACGATTCACATAGTCACGAAAGGCCTTAGCGTTTGGAATGACGCCCTTTTTTTCCAGCGTCTCAGCAATTTCTTTTAGGGTATAGCCTTCGGGGATGGTGACCTTCGTGAGGCTCGCCGCCCCTTCTTTTTCCTGGAGAATATTACTGATTCTAGCGTATGAGTAATCTGGACTTAAGAGAAATGTTCCGGCACGAAACTTATTTCCCAACTTCTTGGTCTTCACATAAACCTTAAAGAAGAATTGGTTGGCTATGATCCCATCATCGCTTAGTACCTGAATAATCCGATCCAATGATGCCCCATTAGGAATAGTGACATCGACGGTCTCGGCCGCAGACACGAATGTCCCCAGTCCCATAAACCCAATCATTAGTAGTAGAAATGCTTTTTTCATAACACCGGAAGTATAACATGGAGAAAATGGAGTGGATCTAATATAGTAGATCAGCTGAAATTTGGACCCTATCAGTTACGATATTAAGTACATGTACAAAATACTAGCTTTTGATAATACTGATTCAACATCCATGGACCCCCATGTGATTGTATGGCCAAATATACCTGATGCTATTATTGAAAACCCATTTTTGTCTGATAATGATGACCATAGTGATGCATTTGAACGAGACTTACTTGGGGCGTTAGATGATCCAGAGTTAACGGAACCCGATCCAGAATCAGTGTTACTCGTAGAGTCGAGTCAGCTGTCTCCGGAAGAGTTTGAATTTGATCTAGGGAATGAAAATGACTGGCTTAATGACGAGACTGAGGAATCCCTTAATATAACGCCGATTTCCCAACAGTCCCGAAAAAAGGAAAAGAAGACGCCTGAAGAAATTAAAAAACAAAATGAATACCAGAAAAAATGGTATCGAAGCATGGGTCTTGAAAAAAAGGAGGTGCTTTTAAAAAAACAAGCAGAGTACAATCGACAAAGGAAACAAGCTAAAAAAGTGGCTGCCGCAGGCGAGAGAGGTTTTGCGTTTCCGGTTGTGAATACGAATGTGAATTCAAAATAAGGTCTCCCTCCGCATCTTTCCTCAAAATAAATGAAATTCTTTGGTTTCTCACTTCGATATAAGTACATGTTTAAAATTCTAGCTTTTAATAATACCGATAAACCTGCCGTTAAGACTCATGTGAGTGTTTGGGGTGATTGGGTTAAATTTAATAACGATAACTTCCGACCAACGCCATTTGATGCAGAATACCTGCTTAAAAGGGGACATGGTGAAGAGGCCTCAAGTTATATACAACGAAGCTATCTACTTCTGTTGACCATCCCACAAATGACAGCCCTAGAAAAGTGTGAAGCAAAAGTAGCCGGAGAAATAGAAAGAATTCTTGATCTGGCTATGAATGATGCCGTTTATAATGATGGAAAAGAGATATTTAAAATGATTCAGCCGTTATCGGGTGTTCCATTTGATAGCTTGGATAATATGAGAACCCCAAGAGAAACGATCAGAAAGGATGTATCTGCTGATGCAATAATGAGAGGCTTACAGAAAATCGCTTCTGTATTGGAAAAAGGGCATGGTCAGGTAATCACCAATACGTCTGAATCAGGGGTCTCTGATAGTGATTTTTGGTCTGATTTTTTGACGGGTAACGATTATAGTGAGCCGGCTGATTTGAATGAGTATGATCCCTTTAAGGTAACCCCTACGACAGTTGTGTTTAATGCGTCTCCCGTAGTCCTTGATAATGGGCTAGTAGATTATCCGGAAACAGCCCCTTCAGACTCCAAAAGAGATGAGATCGATGAAATGATATACGACACATTGATGAATGCGCCGATTTCCCAACAGTCCCGAAAAAAGAAAAAGAAGACGCCTGAAGAAACTAAAAGACAATATGAATACTCAAGAAGTTGGTATCGAAACATGGATCCCGAAGAAAAAGAGGGTCTCCTTGGAAAACAAAATGAATACGGAACAAAAAGGTATCGAAGCATGGATCCCCAAAAAAAAGAGGGGCTTTTAGAAAAACAAGCAGAGTACAAGCGACAAAGGCGCCAAGCTAAAAAAATGGCTGCCGGAGGAGAGGTCAAAAGAGACCACGAGTCTAGTTCGATCTTCCCTCCCTCATCCTCGCCGTGTATAATACCTCCATCCTTTTAAGGGCGGTTAGCTCAGTTGGTTAGAGCGCTTGCTTGACATGCAAGAGGTCGGGGATTCGAATTCCTTACTGCCCACCATCTAATAAAAAAGTCGAACCATTTCTTGATTTTATCATTAAGTATCGACACTTTTGGGAATACTTTTAAAGAAACAAAAAGAACTAAACGCTTCCTATTATATATAGAGGGTAGGTTAATTCCGATGAGTGTAGATTGATCTAAATGCTGCGAAATAGTCCAAGAAATACGCAATAACCCTAATAGAGTAATATATACACAATATATGTTTACACATGTCACATGTTGGCGGTCGGTCGGCTCGAACTTTCTGTATGGTTTATAGTGTATTCAACACAACATATACCAAGTAGTGACACGTTATTATTACGCAACATAACTTAAACTAATCCGCAGTAATACATTGTTGTGTCGCTGTATCTGATATAATCCTTCTAAAGATAGTTTCCCCAAACTAATACATCTCCATCAAGGACAAGTTCGGTATGAGTCATGCCACGACAACAACCATTGATGTTGAATTTTTATCATTAAATGAAAGTAACGCGTTGCTTGATGCTGTTCATGATATCCGTGACAAAGCGATTATCACCGTCTTTCTCACACTGGGGCTAACCATTACCGAATGTGAAGAATTGGGACTCCAATCCATTGATTGGAAAAAGCGGTTGGTGATGGTTTCTGGAAACAAAGCCCGAACGCTTCCAATGAATGACCAGGTATTTGAAGCATTGGCGGCGTGGTCTGAAGAACGCGTGGACTGTGCCACTGATGCATTCTTCATCACTCAGAAAGGAACACCGTCTTCGTTGTCCGGTCGCAGTATCGACAGCATCATTCGAAAGACTGCCAAACAAGCTGGGATTACTCGCAAAGTGAACGCTCGCATCCTTCGCAACACATTTGCCGTACGATTGTTTGGGACAGGGATTGATTTGTCAGACGCGTCTGAGATCTTGGGCATCCGAAACCATAGTGCGATCCAACGCTACAAAGACGCATACGAACATGACACGCTGGGAATTCAAGACGAATCATCGACTCACGAGACGACATCCAAACCCATAATCAATGCAGTCTCAACAGACTTGTCCGAGTTGGATACTCGTAACTCAATCACAAAGTTCATGTCCAAGTTGAGTCCATCACGCCCCAAACAAGCGAAGGTTCTGAGCCATATCAAAGGGATTATCGAAGTCCATCCTGAAGAAACAATTTTCGGACGTGTGGGTGTGATACGTGATTTGAAGTCATCATTGGCCAAAACCCAGTCCGTACTAGTTGCTGGTCCTTTGGGCATTGGAAAGTCTCATCTCTTGAAACATATGCAGGTCCATTTCAAAGACAGTGTGTATATTTCATCGCCGACACCGGTAAAACAGTTTCTTAAAAAGATCTGTGCGTTTGTGAATGAGGACTACAAGAGTGAACTCAAAAGTCGTCCCTCTAACCAAGTGATGCTTAGCTACATTCTCGAGAACTCAGACCGACGCAAGTTACTAATCGTTGACCAAGCCCACAAACTCAGAGCGTCTCAAATCGAGATATTTCAGGAATTACTTGGTGCCTTTACTGTCTTGGCTGCATCCGAAAAGGAAAAGTTGAAGTACCCCCAAATCCAATGGAAGTTTAAATTGGTTGAGCTCAATCCATTAACTGAAGAGGCCAGTATTCAATTGATTCAGTATGTGACGCAAAACATACCTGTGAAAGATTATGAGTTTATGGAGACTCGCTTACTGAACCTCTCCAATGGGTATCCACTCCCCATTGTCGATATGGTGAACCAGTTACGCTATGAGCCTGTGGTGAACACCAAATCAGTGCGTGGAATATATCATGAAGCGGGAACACGATACCGCGATTGGACCTATGGCATCATGATTTTGTGGGGGATGTTAACTATATTCCGCTTTGTTGCGATGGGCCGCCACAGTTATGAGGGGTATATGTTGGCTGGTCTGGGGACCTCTATTTATATGATTATG
>JABISL010000016.1 GCA_018700055.1 bacterium
ACGTTAAACATTTATTTTATATA
Source organism: bacterium (assembly GCA_018700055.1). Taxonomy (GTDB): domain Bacteria; phylum Margulisbacteria; class Marinamargulisbacteria; order UBA817; family JABISL01; genus JABISL01. The sequence goes on from JABISL010000016.1 coordinate 24, forward strand.
AGTTATTTGGGAGGGAGAGAGTTAACGAACTTGAGACCTCGATCAATCCATTCAACTAGGCTGGCCTCATCATCAAACCCAGGACCATCTATATAGACAAAATTCTTCATAGGACGGCCTGTAAAGTCCATTTGTCGAGTATGAGGAAGCGCTAAGCAGGCATCGTGTTGCTCTGCCCCAACGCGGACTACTAGTGACTCTTCGACGACCCCAACACACATGTGCCCATTTACCATGAAGGCAATTCCACCGAACATTTTCTTTTCATCCACAGTAGCATTACTTAATAATTGATCTCTAAGTCGTTCTGCAATCTCGGTATTGTATGCCATGCGCTTCATTGTATCACTCATTAACATTGACACTCAGCCACGAAATAGCTATTCTTCATGTACTCTTTTAATAAGTGGAGGGATGGCGGAGTGGTCAATCGCAGCAGACTGTAAATCTGCCGAGTTTATCTCTACGTTGGTTCAAATCCAGCTCCCTCCACCACACTGTGCTTCAACACGAACCACTTTTAACAACATTTAAATAGCTAGCCCAATTTTCTCGTGTATGGGGATTATTGGCTTAAAAAGAATATTATGCGGAATGCTAGCCCTTCAAAGTGATGGGGAATGGTAATGTCTTGAGATTAAAGGTCAGCTTCTTAGGGGCATAGGTGACGGAATCCATATGTCGAGTAAAGAATCCCTTCAATTCAGCCCCCCTTCTAGTGAAGATAACTATAGAATGTCCGAAAGTGACTCAGCTACTGGCAGTGCTGGTTCACGAGAAGACTCAATAATCGCTCGTTTGAGTCTATCGGGAGATCGACCAGACTTTAACACCGTTTCAAATCAAGGAAAGTTAAATGCATTACAAGATCTTCTTGATCTAGAACAAATACGGCTTAGTCCAAAAGGGGCTTCGACATCGTTACTAGAAGCATTTAACAATGAAGATCTACCTAGAGAAACAACGGGGGAGTTAAGTGAAGATGGCCATAAGGCTTTGAACTGGCTTGGGAAATGTTGGGCCCGATTTAGCTTGAGATATAATCCCATATTGGCGGAGGCTTGGGGACGGTCTATAGCATCAAAAGACACACGCTCTGAATCATCAGGATGGGATGAACTTGATGTAGGTGTAACCGACTATACAAACGCAGCAAAAAACTTTAAAGATAATATTTCGAAAGTGATTGCTCAAGCACTAGAGAATTTTACCTCAGATGAACACTCTAAAATATCGGAGAATCAGAATAAAGTATTAGAACGATGGATGGAACATGGATTTACCTACCCCTCATGGAAAGAACCTAGCAAACTAGTATCATTTGAAAAGCACCATATTATGCCCAAAAATACGATGCCTGAAGGGTCTTTATCTGGGACTAATTTAGTTCTGCTTCCCAAAGAGACCCACCAAATATCCGCAAAAAAAGCTGAAAAACTGGGCGTTTCAGGAATATCGTCAGCCCACCTTGTTTCGAGTGGTACAGGCGATACGAAAACAATTATCCGAACGCGCGCTGCGCTTTTGCTAGATCGTGTGAATAAAGAAGGGGCTCGTCTAGAAGAAAAACGCTATGCTTAATCCTCTGTCTGTTCCTCTCCGTTTTTTGGGTTGCTAAAGGACAGATATAAATTGGGATGCCTAACAACCTGGCCATCAATTTTTACACATTTTACACACGTAGTACGGGGATTTTCAATAGGCTCAATCGTGATTATTCTTCTCTCCATGTTCTCATGCATGACCTTGATTTGGCCTAGGCCATTTTCAATCTGGACATCGGTGACTTGATACCACATTTTATCGTGCCAAACCTCCGAATCTCTGCTTATGGAATTATTATCTATGCTAGTTAATATACCATCCAATCTGTATGGCAAAAGAAGCGCTTTCATCTTATGTGTAACTGCCATGAAATATTTGGCAGAATGCCACAAGAATAAAATAGAAAACTTCTTGGAAACCTGTTCTTTCACTGACGCCTTAATAAAATTAAGGTCATCGTCTGAGATATGCTTTAATGCGTTTCTTGCTGTAGTAAACTTTTCTTCAAGTTCAGGCCTTTTCTCCTCTTCGGATCCAGCAATGATAGAAGCTATCTTTTCATTTATTTCATTTGGCGTATCTTCACCAATACGCTTTTTGATTCTATTGCTTACTCTTTCCTTGTACCTAGTTAATTGTTTTTTCGTTGAGGCGATGCAATGTCTATCGAAGTTATCTTCAGTGAGAGGGTGATCTCTAGACTCCCTATAGGATAGGGAAACATTTTTTTCGACATAGTTGGCTGCCGATTCAGTCGATCCAAAATCAACGGACAATAAATTGACCTCCCAGGTAGCATATGCATCTACCAACTGTTCAACCACTTCTTTTCTGGTCTCTTCGGTTAATGCTACTGGCTGAACATCAGCTGCAGAAAAAGGAGGGGGCATATTAGGCAATGTAGCACCACTAGAACTAGTTTCAGGTAACGGTGGATTTACTGCGTCGTCTACTACAGGTACAGCTATTGGAGGCGGAGGTGGCGATGGCGCAGCGGGTAGTGTTTCAGTAGCGTTTCCAAATCCCATATGATTTTATTCCTTTGATCAAAGTTGAATTCGATCGTTTATCTACTTACTTATCGAATGTATGACAGGTTAAATCCCATTTATTTTCTTATTGGTAAGTCTATTATAAATTAAAGTTACTGTTAGTGAACTCATTGGATCTGGTTTTCAGGTGACACTTTAATGAAATTGGATCGTGAAAGTTCATAAGTGGGAACAATAATAATATTCTTGTCCTCATTTTCTAGCTTAATAGCCCTCATGCCAATCTCCACTATTTTTCCAGAAAGTCCCTGACTTGGAAGCGTAATAACATCATTCTGACTTATTAATTTTTCAGATAGAAGATAAACACCTGATACGAACCCCTGTATATAGTCTTTGAAAACTAGGAGAATGATCGCCGTGACTGCCCCTAAACTTGCCAGAAGGTTTGTTTTATCGATTTCTATTAAAAGAGGTAGCATACCTGTAATAACCCATACTCCAGAAAGAATCGTTCCAGCCTGAAGAAATAATTTAGGGATAATTAATCCTTTGTCACGGTGTTGTTTTGCCCCAACAAAAATCATGTCACGAAACATAAAAATCATGAGTCCTGCCATTATTATTATACCGATTTTTATAATATCTACTGCCAAAGATACGTTTAACAAATACTTTTCTACGCCTTTCGCAACTCCGTAAGAAAGGAATAAGGTTAAGGTGATGAGAGCAATGTACTTTAAAGCTATTTTTAACATGGTTTTTCTCCTATAAATAGTTTCCTATAATGCAGATTATAGGAAATCATCATCCCCCGCTACTGTAACGAGTTGGAGATACTGACCAAGACAGCAGTAGCAGTAATCAACTTGTACCAATTGTCCTCAAAGAAGTCGGGCCGTCTTCCGATGGAGACCTCAATCACATCCCCATGTTGGATGGTGGAGTGGAGGGACTCGGGAGTGACCTTTAGTTCCTTCGAATTCAGTACCATTCCATTTCTCTTGATCAAGAAATCCATCTTGGGACCAATCAGTGCCAAGGCTTCGGCCTTGGTAGCGGCATCATGGGTCTTCCAAGTGTCCTTCCTCAAATCAAACTGCATCACATAAATGGGACGCGGGGTCAAAAATACAGTCAGTTGAGGCGCCTTGATATACGCTGAGTAGTTGGTTGTGAGCGTCTTTTGAAACGCCTCCAAGTCCAAACCTGAGGCAATTACTCGATTCAACATAGGCAAGGAAATCGACCCATCGGGGGCAATCGCTTGCTTGGTATTTAACTTCTTCTGATTCACGAAGCGAATATCCAAGGTATCACCTGGTGCCAAAATATAGGGGGTTTCTGCTAGAGCCATTCCTGGAAAAAGCGTCAGAAAGAGGAAAAGAGAAAGAGAGAGGGAAAAACACTCAACCGCCGCGCTCCCCCACCAGCGCGGCAAAGCAACACGGCGCAAAATGGAACGAATGGAATGAATAGTGCAAACAGGGAACAAACGCATAAGAAAACTCCTAATGGATCGGCCAATAAAATAGTTGTGGGGAGTACTCAAAGGGAACTGCCCAACGAATCGGAAAGCTCACGGATCATATCGGACGATTTTGATGACGGAATGTCTGGTGTAGGTGGAATAGGCCGAAGGGATACAGCGCCAGAAAACACGGAACTCTTGGCGGCAATTTTGAGTAACAGTTCATCCAATTGCAGCTGGATGGTATCGCGATTGGCCATCAACTCCGCCGTGTCCTGGGCCAGTTCCAAACGTTCGTCCTCAGTTAATAACGTCGCTTGGCCAAGTGCGGTCAACTCACCCGAACCAGTGTTCTTGGAGATCTTGATCTCAACAGCCTGTTTCTTGAGGGTAAGTTCAGCCAGTTTAGCAAGATCACGCTTTTGAGACAGTTCGAAGAACTGGTCAAAAAAGAGGTGTTGGAGCTGAGCCTTGGACGCAAACGAGAGAGTGAGGACCGACTTCTTCTGTCGAAGCACGGCGTAGTCAGAAGAGGAGAGGTCCGAAAGATCGAGCTTGAGATCCTTGGGTAATTTCACCGTGCCAGATATAAGGGTATTTTTGGGGATTTTTGATATCAATTCATCCCGCGTTTGATCTTCGAACTCATACTCCTCAATAATGATCGGGATATCGGTATGAATCACACGGACATTTTCGGCAACAATGTCAGCGGTATGTTTTTGGGAAAGCGTATATATAGAACCGTCATAGCGCACAACGAGTTCACGTCGTTTAGCGGATAAAATCTCGGCGACGCCATCAATCAATGCATGGTCCTCATTCATCTTTCCGCGAAATGAGATAAAGGTGTGGGTAGTGGCCTCATGAAACTCATACACAGCTGCCTGAGGGGTCGCC
>JABISL010000021.1 GCA_018700055.1 bacterium
CCCCCCCCCCCCCAAAAAAAAGCTAATCTGCAGGAACCTTTCAACGAGTTAACTCGGCAATGTCTTCTTGATAAACTGCGCAACGCTGCGCAATTCCCCACCATCAAGCCATATTCCATTGCAGGCGTTACAGCGGTTTAGAAAAATGTTCGAGTCGTAGGCAAAGTTAAATGATTCGGTCATTTGTGCGCAACGAGGACACGGTTTAGTCTGGCGATCATGATCTTCATGCTGTCGCGCTTCAGCAGCAGAGGGGCTTCCCCCCGTGGGTACCTTGTCTGCGCTAATCAGGGCGTTTACCAACGTGCCGAGTTCGCCGCTGTCACACCAGATGCCGCGACAGATTTCACAGACATCCACCGTTTGATCGGCATAGGTTTTTGGGGCCAGTGCAAGTGCGCAGATAGGACATTTCATAAGCTTGGTTTTCCTATTGTCTATTTCAATGAATGGTAAAGAATAAAGAATAGGAATTTCAAGCCATAAAGTCAAGGTATATTGAACCATAGCAAAAGAAACAACTCTATCGACTGAGTCTAAAACAGGGAATGTGGCGAGTCAAAACATCCTCATTAACGTCCAAATAAAAAATGAAAAAGACGGGGTTAGGCTGAGGCTTGATCTGGATCTGAAATACCGAATGGGTGCTACGGAGCTTTATTTTTGAGGGAATAGTGTTTTCTACAGAAAATCTTCCCAAAGAAATCCTCTTTTACCTCATTTGCCTTTGAAATCCATTTCAATTTGGATCTGGAGGTTGCGCAGGCTTGTTTCTAAATTTTCAAGGCCGGTTGCTCTGGCGCTTTCGTCAAAATTGGAGTGGTCAGGCACGAGGAGGTTGAGAACCCTATCAAAAAAGTTAGCAGAACTGAGGTTATCGTCAGGATTGAATTCTAATGCTAAGATCTTTTCGCGCAAAGTTTCGGGTAGATTTGTATCCGTTGCAATGCGCTTCTGAAAATTATCAACCTCGGCGGTAATCTCTCTAATCTCCTGAGGCGTAAGTTTTAGGTCTTCGCGGGCCCGGTCAATCTGAGCGATAAGAAAAGCGATGTATTTTTTGATTGTTCTGATATCCATAGGTGAAGAATAGTAATTCCAATCCATAAAGTCAAGGTATATTGAGCCATTGCAAAAGACCCTGGCGTTGTGCATGCATAGTTTCTAGAAAGGGTATAAACTGAAACACTATTAAAAGCGTAAAAGTTAACACGGAGAAGAAAATGACAAGATTAATATTAATGTTGGCATTGTGCATTGGATCGTCAATGGCGATAGCTGATGGTAACCGCGCCACATATAATACTGAAACAGGGAGATTATCTTTATCCAAGGTTATCATAGACGACGTCGATGTAACCGATAGTGTTACGTTAGAATTGATTAAAATTACACCAAGCGGAAATTATTTATTCAAGTTAGACCCAACGACTGTTACCTTGTTATCGGCCCGAACCTGCGTTGCCCCGGACGACATAAACTCAACGAACAAGATTTTAGTTACGCATGACGTCATTGCTCCATCTGCAACCATCGGCTCTGGGCTGGGAACTGTAAGGACTTTTTACATCCCAACAGCAGTTGATGGCGTAGACGCTGATGGTCAATACCTAACTGGGACACTTACAACTTTGGCCGAAGGAATTAATGGCGACCAAGAAATTAGGTCATCAAACCTAGTCTTTGTCCTTGGCGATGAGAAGAATCAAATCGTCATTGGTGGGGTTTCTTTGTATGCACCAGCTGGCGCTACTTTGGTTCCGGGAGTTGAAACAACCCGACCAATCACCGGAGGGTCGGGCATCTACAAAGGTGCTACCGGTGAAGCCATTTCAACTAACTTCGGTGACCAAGGCTGGTCCCACGAATTTTACGTCAAGTTAAAATAACCTTCATCTAGGACGTTGGTTGCTCGATTGACGTCTTCGAGAGTTCAGCGAATAACTCTCCTTTTGAATCGACGGGTAATTGCATCGGCTAGGGAAACTTGACTGTATTTTCCAAATCAGGCGAACCAATGCTTACAACTAAGAATAGGAATTCCAAGCCACAAAGTCAAGGTATTTTGAACCATAGCAATAGAAACTGGCGTTATGCATGCATAGTTTCTAGAAAGGGTATAAACTGAAAAACTATTAAAAGCGTTAAAACTAACACGGAGAAGCAACTAAACAACCACCCGCTGGAAGCGTTTGGGTTAGAGAGATTGGCGACTAAAAGTCCGGATACAGGGCAAATAGCCCTGTTATTTCCGCTCACCATACTCCGTTTTGAAATTATCATTCGGACTCGATTCAAAATGATGCTCAAGATAATTCTTTATCATTTCTTCGGTCATTTGCCCTACTGTGACACAAAAATAAC
>JABISL010000012.1 GCA_018700055.1 bacterium
ACTGAACAAGATAAAATATATTTCTCTAAAACCGCCGCCAAAATAATCCTAGATCTACTAAATGATGACGATCTAAAAGGCATTGTCCTACAAGAACCTCAACTTCAAATAGGAAGCAATTACCTAAAACATTTAACAGATCGAAACAAAAAAGGCACCCCAATTGAGAATCAATTATCAACTAACGAAACAAATTTAATCAGCTACTTTTACGCAACGTCTGATACATCTCCCCTTAAAGCACCCCCTAAGCCTCGAAGTACTACTCCCACGTCCGCCCTCCGAGCGTCTGGAACAAAAAAGAATCCCGCATTGACCCAACTTACCCAGAACTTAGTCGCTCAAGTAGCAGATTCAAACACCGACATAACTAAAATTAATAACACTGGTTTAATAAATCAATTCTTACAAAATAAACCCACACTAAGAAAACTTAATGAATTAGGTTATTTAGCCTTTAATGTACAAACTGATCTAATAGGATTTAGCCTAACTACCCCCTCTCCTGATACCCCTATCCCCATTGAATATTTAGCCCTATACGCAATAAGCAAGACCAACCATGTGAAGGAAAACGACCCATCGTATGACTTAAACAAGATCTCGGATTTGCTTTCCGGTGAATTCAAAGAAAAAAACATCGACAAAACAACCATCCAATCCGTTTGTATATTCTTATTAAGTCTATTAAACAGACCTGACTTAGTCACTAGCACTTCGACACAAGTTGTCCGCATACTACCAATGATGTCAAAAGCCGCTGCAAAAATTTTAGTATCCATCATCGAAAACCCTGACTTAGAATTACTCATCTGTCAGGAAACCCAACTCCAACCTAATAGTTCTTATATGAAATACTTGGAAGGCAGAACAAAGGCGTCTCCTTATTCTAATACCAAGTTATCTCCAGAAGAATCTCGACTATATGCCAAAATCTCTCAACTAGAAGCCACCTATACAGACCAAGACACACTACTCGATCTTATCTGTTCTAATAGTCAAAACAAAAACACACTCGCCCATCTCTATCTGACTCAAGGCTTATCTGCTGAGTTTGAAAAAACTTATAGCACATGTCTAGTTCAATCAATCCACATACCTGAAATCAAACTTCAACATAACGAAAGATGTATAACAACAATTAATATGGATGTTCGGCATGCTGTACTCCAAAAACTACCCCCCAAACTACAACAACCTCAACCCAATTGGATAAGTCAATTAAGACAAGGTTTAACTAATGAAAATCTAGATATTGTTACTGTAACCCACGCTCATTTAAACACAGAAGAAAAAGAACACTACAGATCATATTTTGAAATCGAAAAAAAGTTACTCATCGCAGACATTGAAGATGAAATGAAGCGAAACAACACTTATGATGAGACAACAATCAATGCTATAAGAACCATTAACGCGTTCGAGTTCACTCCTGCTGATAAGACCGAACCCTCTGCCGACATTAGAGCGTTGGCATATCCAAACCAAACCTCCATGAGGCAGGTAATCGACACTGTGACTGATGCTCATCAACAACCCATTGGACACGTTAGTCCAAGACTCGTAGAACCACATCAGCAAAAAATGACAACCCTTATGACCTTACCGCCAGGTCAACGAGGCCAAGTAGCAGCAACTGCAATAATGCAAAACCCTGATGTATTTACCACTCCTCCCGGCGCTAAGACACCCGCCACTAAACGATCTCTGCAAAAAAATCTCGACGTATATGCCACCGTTGCGCAACCTCAATTGTCCCAACAACCAATGCGGCCCGTAGCGGCCACCCCTTATAAAGGAAACGGAAGTCCCGAAGCAAGTGCCTCTTTGGCAACAAACATCGCCCAGCACATGAATCCTCATCAGGTTACACCAGGTCAACTTTCCCTTTTTGAAAACGACGTAAAACAACAAAGCCGGCCTACCTCCGGTGTTCCCCATTATCAACAAGGAACTCAAGTATCAGAAAAAAAAGGAACTCACTACAACCCTTACGAAGGAACCCCACCCCCGCAAGCTCAACTATCTAATGTAGCTAAACTGGCAGCCAAGTACGGGGCAGGTTACGTCACTGACAACCCAAAACTTACCCCTCAACGAGTACACGAGAATCTCCGTGGACAACTCACTCGGAAAGGATCAACAAGTAGTGTGCACCAAACCCCACCAAACTCAGCAAGTAATGCGTATGGCACACCACAAAAACCAATGTCAGTATCCGATCTTACCCGAGCCAAACATCAGCCTCGCTCAGGCAACCCCAAAACACCCAAATCGGAAGGCCAAACAGGCAAAAAAAATAGACCGCCTGGATCCACCAACTCTTTAGTTTCTCTAACCGCTGTAAAACCTCTCTCCAATTCACTTCTTGCCCCCACCCGAGGAGGAAACTTTGGTGAAGCTGAGCGTATTGCCGAAAATCGAAAAAAAGTTCAAAAAGCAAAAGCAGCAAAAGCAGCAAAAAAAACAACCGGCAGTACTCTTAATTCCTCAGTCAAAAGGTAAGTTACCCTACACCTCAGGAAGCCAAGAAGAATTTCGATAGGCCTCTAGTTTAGACAACTGAATGGCATCCCATTTTTTTTGTCGCATAATTTCTTCGAACCACTCATCATCTGGTAAGCCTAGCGCCCCTTCTTTCCTCAGTAACTGAAACACCGAGTCCCACATTTGACGGCGATTAACCGCCATTTCAGACAAACCTCTCAACGACTCGACTTCTATTGGGATTGGCGACTTAATCGGCCCACGTTGCCCATAATCCAGAACCAGTCGACTATCGTGATATAGGCCTTCATCAATATTAAATAGCCAGATCCGATCATTGGGATCAACCTTAGTCCAAATAGCCCGAAACGCTGCCCTATCATCCGTCTCTGGCAAGGGGGTTAGCGCTTGCCCAAATATTCTCTGCAGTCGACTATTAAGTTGCCCACCTTTCTCACGCATCTCAACAAAACGGTCCCTAACCGCAACATCATACTGTTCGCGCCGGGCAATTTGATCCCCAAACAATTCCTGCAAGTGCTCATCTGCCACTAATTGATTCGATTGAACCATCAACTGCTCAAACAAAGGCAATCGTCCCCCAGGCGGCTGAAACATAATATCTTTTACCATCTGCCAATGGTCTCGCATCGTATTAGCATCCTTCATCACCATAGCCGACGATCCATTCGGAACCTCACCTTTAACTAGGAATCCCGCCTCTCTCTGAGCCATACGTTGACCCGCTTCTTCTGCCTGGACATTCATATCTATCATCCTAGTCTCGCCAGAATCCATCTGATCCACAAAATCCCCCATCAATGCCTGAAACTGTTGAACACAAAACGCCTCAACAAGATCTTTTTTAGTAGTCATAAGCACCTTCAGGTCGTCAGACTGTTCTAGCTTGGGCCAGATCACCGATTTCCAAAAATGAGTTTGTATCCCCGCCGCTTCCGGCTTCACCATATGACTATGCAAATACTCGAACACTATCTTAAGCTTACAATCCAAAGAAGCATACTGGAGCATTGGACCCAAAAGGGCCATTTCATCAGGCTTGAGATTGGGATCCATAACCACTTCAACGGGCCCAACATCAATAGGCTCAGGGAGGTCAAGAGGATCAAACACTATAGGGCTCGGTGGCGAACGGCGCTCCAATTTATCAAACCCTTTCGCTATGGACACATCTAGCTCGGGAGATCTTATCTTTTCCGGAACCGTTTTGGGCACCACCTTTGAAGGTGCCGGATACGACTTGGCCTTAATCGTCTGCTTTTCAACCACAGGGGTTGCGGGTTCAGCCGGATGAACCGGAACACTTTTAACCTTTGGGGTAAGTGTATAGCTCGGCGGCGGCTTATTTACCACTACCCCCGACGAGGCCTCCGCACCCCAACGACTATAATAATCAAATAATTGGCGCTGAACATTCACAGTAGACGTACTCATAGATTCACTTTTTTGATAGCGGCCCCTACCCACCGAGACCGTCTGCGACAGCTGACGATACTCATCCAAACGACGCGTTTCCGAGTCGCCCTCACCGCCAAGCAACTCCGGAACGGCTTGTCCTTCACTAAACACCCGCATCACCTTTCCTTGCCGTCCCTCTATCGATTTTTTGATCAAAAACTCACGAATAATTGGGGCATTTTTCTGAAACTTCGATGGCAAATCCAGAAGGTGATCCCCATCAATAATCACCCGGTAGTGCAATGATTGACTCCCACCTACTTGCGTTAACACCCCTGTTTCTACCAAAGCACTAAGCAACTCATTAACCGTATAGGGTTGTCCCTTACACAACTCACGTAAGGATCGTTTACTAATCTCATTAGGAAATAACTCTACTGTTTCCATCATCGACCCCGAACTTGCCCATTCTAATGCACCACTTGTCGTACCCGTATCCACTATTCCAGACTCCAATGATTGCAATGTATCCTTCAGTTCAGCATGTAGATTACCCAATAGAACGTGATTAGTCCCTGGGGTTAGTCGTATCCGAGTCACTACTGATAAGGCATCAAACGCAATCTCACCAGACACTACCTTAGCTCGAATAACCGCGAGACTATCCGGCCCAGACACACCTGCCTTAGCCCGGTCCGCTTGAACCCCAGATTCCATAACTTGCATAACACGTTGCGTATAGGCCTTCCTCCGAATCGCCATCGATTCGATATCTATAGCGTTCCATTGCTTGGACGCCTCAGACTCAAACACCCCTTTATGCCGATCCCAATCTTCTGGAATCGAATTCAGCTGATCATCAAAGTTTTCAATCCGCTCCGTCACTTGCGTTTGAGCTTTCTCCATCTCATGCGACAGCATCAATCGATATCCGAGTATCCGAGACTCTAGTAAATGCGCCAAGTTCTTATCCTCTAACGACCGGTTAGGACGTCGTAACGCTATAGGACATCCTTCTGAATCCTTCATCTGCAAAAACTGATGCGTAACCATTTCTCGCAACCCCATCACAGACTTCTTATTATCGATAAATTTCTCACCATTCAAGGCTTTGTCTGACCCCGTCATCACCGCCTGAAGGGTATACAATACCGTTTCCGCCAAAGTGGTATGCATCTCTTTTCCGCCTACATTAACATTTTCCCGAAACAATCGTTTGATCGCCTCAATCGGATAATCCGAATTAATCGCTGCTACCAAGTCTTTTGGCCCAATCCCTTCTTTAAATAACATTTTGAATGGCGCATCCGGCATTTTGGACAATTTAAACCCATGAAAAAGACGCTGAATCACCGGCTGATCTACCAAATCCACCCCATCCACTCGTTTATTTTTTTCCGATAAAAGCGTATGCATCACTGCAGCCGAAACAGGCAACTCGCCTTGAACAATCTCCGTAGAGACCTTTAGTAAGCGTTGCATCGACATCATATCTTGATCATGTTGGTCTATTAGTGCCTTTCGGCCATCCAATACCTTATTCTCATCAGAAGACCGCGTTTGAATACCTCTAAGGGCCGCCAATCGATACGTCAAAAATGATTTTTGTAATGTCCCCAAGGAAATCAACCGATCCTTAATAACCCCCTCGGCTGCATCATCGGGCACCACCAATTTGGATTTTAAATCCACAGCAGACACGGCCGTGCCAAACACCAGTTTACTTAGATCCGTCACTGACATAGTCTCTAACTCAGAAAAAGTCACCAGTTGACCCGCTACCTGATCAACAAACCGACCCAAATACGATTGATCGCCCTCATCCTTATTTGGAATAGGCGCCTGCCTAATTGCCGATAATCCATCCACCCCCAATTGAGCCATCAACCACCGCTGCCGTTCCGAAAGCCGCTCTCGAAAATCAGCTATATCGCCCAACTCTGTTATCGCAGCATCTAATCCTTCACCGTCCTTAGAAGACTCGAGCTGCTCTCTCGCTATCGTAAGACTCTGCCATTCTAACTTCATAGACCCTTGAATTGTCTCTGTAATCGGTTCGAATCCACTGACCTTGGCCTTGGCCTTGGCCACATCGTGACTATGCTCATCATCAGTAACATCAGGAGTCATCATCCCTTGCTTCCGTTCAATACTTAAAACCAATTCCTGAAGCGTCAGGTAGCGATCCGCCACCCGCTGATACTTCTCAAATCGTTGGCGAGGAATATTATCAACCTTCCCCGTCAAATGAGACACATTCAATATATTGTGATCTGTATCCCTTGGATCAGAGTAACGTGATACCCCAGCCAAAAACTCATCCACAACGCCATAATCAGCAACCTCCGTTTGGTTTTCGGACAATAATGCCTTGCGATAAACAGCCAATTCCTCCTTGAGCCGCGCCAAGGACACATAATCCGCGTCCTTCATCACGTGCCCCCCTTTACCAGATCGCGTCACCCCACTCTCTATAGACTCATTCAAGGACTCCGCTACGGCCATTAATTCTGACAATAACGGCGTTCTATTTAAGAGTTCCAATCGCTCCAGGTTGCCTTGCAAACGCGGATCCACATCTCGATTCCCTATAGAAGTACCATCCAATAAATCGGGTGAGATACCCTTCTCACTTAGCAAGTTAAGCGCCTTATCAACCACCCCTTGAAACGCCAAATCCTCCCCCAAAAAGTCATACCAGCCTTGGTACATATGGAGATGAAATGCGTTGACCAGTTTAGTAAGCTCAACACCTCCTTTTTGATTATCCTCAGCAAGTTCTTGCTGAAACTGCAAAAATATATCGCCTTCAAGAAATGGGGTAAGAACCTCCTTATGAAAACTTTTCACCAAATTGGGGTCGCCCTCTGGTGAGGGAATCTCATGAACCCCCTTCTTCTTCAGCCACGTCTCTTTCCTTTTATTAATATCAGTCATTTTTTCATGGAAGTTATGAAAAAAGGTCATCATGCGTTGGATCTGAGGGTTATCCAAATCCATAATACTCTCAGGGTTATCCACAGCAGACTGCAACAGTTCCCCAAACCGAAGGGCCCCATGGGTAAATGCCTTGACCTCGTGCTCAGAAAACCGAGACGAAAAATCGGACAGCCTATCCAATGTATTCGTCACAAGCCTAGCCGTATGGTCCGTTCGACTATAGTCCCCCATCACAATCGCAATGTCACGAAACATATCCAAGGACTCCTTTGCCTTCTCAACAGGCTTTCCTTCTTCATGTTTAATGTGTAGCTCAGATTTTTTCTCAGGGGGAATCCCAACCTGACCCATTATTGCGTTAAAGGATCCTGAGAGAGACAAACTCCATATTGAAGTAGAAATTTCAGGGTTTATATTTCTTTTTTCAGTACCTCTAGACTCCAAAAATGCAGTCCGGCCTCTCAGCATATCCACCCCCAATAATAAGGCGCTTCGTTGAATAGCTTCTTGCATACGAGCCCTTGAATAGTCCTCTCTATCGTCTTGGGTTAGTGACACACCACCAAAACGAGGGCCTTGATGCAAGCTTTTACTTTTTTGTATTCGGGTGTCTGTCATATGCTCATGTGTCTTATGAACCGCCTCACGATTAGACACATTAACTCTCGACAAATCCTCAGTAATCATCTCTTTGGAGACTTTCTTGTGTACCCCCAATGGTTTCGCAGGCGTTCTAATTAAAGGCGTTCCAGGCATCCTTTTTTGAGCTGGCGTTTGAGCAGGTGTTTTGGGGACTGCCCTTCCAGGAACAGCGCCCGGAGTCTGAGTACCGCCTCGTCCCGTACCTTTCTGAGGGGTATTAAATGATCCACCTAATGCATTTGCCATGCCTCATTTATCGATCAACTCACGCTCGAAGTTGAGCTTAGACAAACGCCAACGAAAATCAATTAAATACTAAAAGATACTATTTTAGAACTTCTTCAATGGACACCTTTTTTAGACGTCGAAGCAATTCTCCTTCATACCGACTAGCCTTCACTGCCCCATCCATACGAAGCTTAGTCCGTGGGGTATACTCGATCTCTGAACCAGTAGAAGGGTCAATCAGCATATCCGCCGATAACAGCGGAAGCCCCTCCCATAGATTAGATACATAACCCACATCGTTATCAGTCTTAGCAGGCACCAATCCACTCATAGTCATATGGGAAGCGCTCAAATTAGTCGCATTTACCAACCACAAACGCTCATTCTGATTATTAGCCCAGTCATTTGGACGGTTCGATCGATACTCTCGATCCCGATTAATCCGATTGGTCATTTCGACTGCCTTTTGGGTTTGATACTGAAGCACTTCAGAGAAGCTTCTGTCTCGGGTGTCATCTCCTATGGTTACCCTCCCCATCGACTCATGAAGAACATTTTCTACAGCCTTAGAAGATATCTTATGTACCTCGCTAATCAGGTCCCAGAATTCCGGAACCCGTGTTTGATATACCACACCATTAACCATATCCCACCAATTGAACATCGCTGTTTCTGTAGCCTCAAAAGCCTCAGCATCATTTATCTTCCAAGTAAGTCCATACTCTACGAGAGTACGGCTGGCACTTTGGGCTTGAGCATAAGCTGAGGTCACTGCCTCAGCCATCGCTTGTTCCCGCCCAATTTGCTCATTAATGTACAAGTCCACTTCATCATCAAAAGACTGATGACACTCAGATATTAAGTCCGCCCCTTCTTCTCCCAGACTCATAATCAACGCATAATCAGGCAGGGCCTCATAGGCAGGACCAACAACCTCTGCATAAAACCGATCCTTAATCATAATCAACTCAGTCTGGGATACCGGTTGAGTCTTCTTTTGATTCCCCCCACTCCCTCTCAAGCAGTGTCTCGCGATATAGAGTTTCATTTGAGTAGTATAGAGAGAGGCTAGTCCATCCATTGTCGTCTTGAATCTTACCCGATCCAAGCTCATAACCTCTACTTGTCCAAGAGGTGGGACACTCACACTCTCTAATATCGGAATAGTAAATGGGTCAACAACCGCTTCTGACATCAAAGCATCCTTTCCTGCACTCACATTAGATGAACGATTAGGAATCATATTAAGGTGCTTGGGAGACTTTGGCATAACGCGTGGCGCTGCCGAAAAATCCAACGCTTGAATATGCCTTGCAGGAAGGGGAAAAGGAAGAGGAGACCCTACAACTGAAGTCCGAGGCGGCGGCGGTTGGTTCTGACGAGGCGCTAATCGATACCGATTCAATGAAGAAGACTGTTTAGAGAAAACGGATTTCCCCCCCCATCGTCGAAAATAGTCATAGAGCTCTTGCTGAACATTTTTATAAATCACCGTCGACTCTGGCAACTCATCTTGACTATACTCGTCTGTAAAAATAACTGAGCCTAACGCAGTCGTTGTATTGTTTTGGACCCGTTTCGAATGAAGCATCAGTTCCGTTCCCCACGAATCCGGAGTCTTCACGCCCACAACACTAGAGCCGACCGCCTTACCATCACTTGGACGAACGCTGAGTGACATCAAGCATTCTCTCAGTCGATCTTGATAGGGTTGGTACTTAGGCAATAACCGGTCCCACACACTATCCCAAGATGATGTTAGAACGAATTCCAGGGTCAAATACCGATGCGCTTGTAACCATTGCAACTGTCCCTTAGACACATCTCCCTTTGCAAACTTCTGAGCCAATATTTCGGCATCAATCGGCGCAGACAAGTCCTCTTGGACAACTCTCAGGTCTCTCAACTGCTCAAGTATTGGGTCATCTGATCGAGGCACCGATCGATCTTTAACCAAGCCCGGGGTCATCCCATGAAACTGAAATTCTAGCCCCCCCAAACGTCGTAACTCATCTGCTAGATCAACCTCTGAAACCGCATCCCCAGATACAATACCTGACAATGTCGCCACCGAAAAACACCCTTTCTTACCGGAATACGGCTGAAGCTGGCTCCCACTCATCTCCCATTGAACCGCATTATGTGTATCCGCATCCAATGCAATACCAGGATCAATAAGTCGCTCGCCTGTCGACAAACACTCTAGCTTACTCAAGCCCTGCCTAAGTCCACGCCATAATCGCTCTAGATTGGATTTGTCTGTCTTAAGGGAGCGCATCGTACTCGCTGTTACAGGATCCAGCTTATTCCAAGGGATCGGCGTATTGGGACCCTTCGTTGCCTCATACTCGTCCATAACTTGTTTGGATCTCGCCATCCATTTAGACATATTAAACATCACCCGCTTAATATAGATCTGGCGCCGTTGGGACATCGACACCTTCTCCAATGCATTGATTTGCACCCTATTCTGAGCAACAACCATGGCCTTATACTCATCCCAGTCCTGATCAATATCTCTGTGAATTTGGGGAATGTCTAATGAAGGGGGCTGCCATATGGCAATCTCGTTTTGTAGCTCCCTATCCAACATCAAACGATAGATTAACGACGAACGCACTTCTAGTTTATAAGAACGGTTATTTAGGTCATCTTCTGTCGCATCGTGGACAACCCACTGTACAACAGACCAAATACCTCTGTCTTGATATCGCCCTATTTCAGCCCCATATAAGGCCAAATGACTACAATATTTCTGGGACAAAATACTAAACACAATCACACGAGCCATTAAGAGTTTCATCTTTTTGGCATCGTCCTTACCATGATCGCCCTTAAACTTATCCAAGCCCATTTTATTTAATATAGACGGCGAAAGTTTTCCACGCACCTTTTCAATGACACCCGACAACGAATCCGTGAACGCCAGATGATCTAATTCATCAGCCAACTGAAACTCTGACTCTCGCCCGTCTTTTATATAGGTTTCTTGTGCTCTCTGAATAACAGATTCTACTGTTTCAGTATGAGCCATTTTAATCTTCATCACCTGCAACGCTTTTTTAAGCTGAGTAGAAGAGCCTTTATAAATCCCATCACTACTCATAGACACATCCCGAATACGCCTCGCCAATCCCGTAAACCGACGCCCCATCATCACATCCACATTAAACTGATCCGTGAGTCGTTTAACCCCTTCTTGCTTGGCTTTTTTATTCTCATTGAGCTCTTGAGTACCTTTAAGCCGCGCAACCTTAAACTGAAGGTAAGCTTCCTGTTGCTTAAGATACTTTTGAATCGCACTTACTACTTCCAGATCACTAGCGCTACTCTGCAGTTTTAGCCAAGATTTAAGCCGAATCATATCGAATCCCTCACCCGTAATTATCCCTGTATCCGTCAGAATCTTTTTCGACAACCCCTGTACCAACAGCCCCACCATTTCCGTCATATCTTCCACATAATAATCCATCTCATCTGAAGAAATATTTATATAAGGCTGCCGTTCTTGAATCCCTTCTTCGGCCACGCCTATAAGTCGTCCCAAATCAGATTGATGCGTCACGGACCGTCTTAACCGCCCCCTATCCGATGATAAAAGCTGTTGAAGAACTAGTTCATGATCAGTCATTCGATCCCGAAAACTCTGAATATCATCAGGTTTACTTTCTCCCTTAGCTTGCTTGTCTAGGAGTCCCCATTCGGTCTCCAAAAAATAATCTTCAAACGCTATGACGACCGCAAGCGCATCCGCCTTAGCGGCTGTCATTTCCCACTCATAGGTTTGGGCCTCAGCAGCAGTGACATTCTCTACCCCCAATTGTCTTTTGATATTCCCCAATAGTTCACGCAAGGTATTATAGGAATCAACCAAGCGAGCCGCTTGCTCATACTGAATTCGATTAGGGTTTCCACCGCTATAAGTAGAGGCACTAAGTATTACAACTTGGGCACCACTCACCAATGCATCTAATAAATCATCCAATTGACCACCTTTGTTCATGGCCTCTACCTGCTGTCCCAAGCGAACAATCTCACTATCCAAAAACGCCAACTCATCCATCTCATATTGATTCTTCGCCGAAAATTCCCTAGAGAGCTCCGCCGAGTTGTTGGGCTTCATACCTTGCAATCGATTCTGCAATATCACCATCCGGTCCATCGAAGGCAACCCAGACACCTCTAAAAAATCCCTATCGATCTCGGAGAAATCAACAATACTAGAGTCACTAAGCTTAGGCGACGGCACTTTATTACCTTTCTCTGAACAAGACTCACATAGATTCATCATCCTCAAATAAACCTTGTGCATCCGAACATCCATAGCAAAAAAACCCAGGTACCCTTGATACGCATGAAGATGAACCTTTTCTACAAACTTATCAAAAAGGATCGGCTCTCTCTTCTTTTTAATGCTAAGGGTCCCCGGTGCCTCCAATTGTTTATAAAACTTAGTAAGCGCTAGCTTTAATTTGTCACGAAACACCTTAGCCTCAGGTGAATTCGGCGTAGGAACAGGTGTCTTCCCCCCATCCGTATACACCGATATCACTTTTGTAATCTCAGTAGCAGATGCATGCGCATTCTCAATAAACTGAACCAGCTTAGTTTTCTCTTGATCCGTCCCTTTGACTATCATTTTTCTTAACTGAAGTGGGTACGCAAGTGCAGATTCCACAATCTCATTCATCTCGGGTCGAGTTAATCTTGGCGCAACATCACGATAATCAGTAACCAACTTAGAAAAAGCGATACCATCGTTTTCAGGGGTTCCCAAGAATTCTACATAGAGTGCCACTGGATTTTGGTCATGAGCGATTCTTTGGCCAAGTGTGCCTTCCGGCAAATCACTAATCCAAGAAAGCACATCACATAGTCCTCGATCGAGACTCCAATACCCCGACGCACTAGTCTCCATTCCTTTACCCTCTCGAGATTCATATGCCGCAGCTAAAAACCAAGCCAAACTCCGCACCATCATCACCACCTGGCTCGATATAGCCCGAGACAATGTGACAAAATCCCCATGTGTAATCGGAGAAAGATCATTGTCCACCGCTACGCTCAAGTTCCGAAATCGGGTTAGGTTCCCTGCATCAAATACCGGATAATCAAGAGAAGGTAAAAATGGGGATTGAAGCTCCGCAAGTACCGCGTCGCCGCCCACTACTTGACCCACTCGTATAGCACCTCTGTGAAAAGACCTTTCAATTTTTGGTACCATCTTCAATTTTTTGAGCGCTGACTGAAGTACAGAAGCTTTCGGAACCCCACTATCTATTCGGGTCAGTTCCTGAGCCTTCTTCTTAAGCGCGGAAGGCCTAAGATCCATACGCCCACCACTACCACTAGTAGGTCGGTTCGGAGTAACGTTAGCCACGTGCTATCTGCGGTTGTTATGCATCAGAAGATGAGGCGGATACGGCTTTTTTCTTGCTATCACTAGCCGAATCATTCTGATCCGACTGCAATACCACTAACGCCCTTACCAATTCCCCAAACTTATTTTTTATAGGCAAAATCGTCAGTTTTAACGGACGATCCTCACGTAACTTCAATTCCACATCAGTGACCTTTCGCTCATTCTGAAGCACCTTATCTAGGCTCTCTAAGAAATGTGACTCACTAATATGTCTCAATATCGTCTCACCAATGATCTCACCCGGAATCAATCGCAACATATCTTCCGCTTGATGATTAACATGTGTCACAACCTTCTCACGATTAATCAGTAACACCCCTTCAGAGATCGTATTCATCAAAAGCTTGATGCTCGTTACCTCAAGAGAGATACGTGCCGACTTCATCTGATCAAAACTCTTAAACAAGGCAAATATACTATTCGCGTTTCGAGTAAGTTCTTGAAACACATCGCGACTCTGAAAGTCCTCAAACCCAACGGTCAATTTTTTCTTAACAACCGCCCGCATCAGCTGTCTGTTAATCAGTCGAATGTACGACATAATATGATTATAAAAAAGAATAGTAATCGCAATGCAGCCACCCGCTCCAAGCGCCAGGTAACGAGCCATTTCTTTTCGCATTACCGTCCAAATAGAGAATTTGATGCCATATAACTCCAACATTACCTCTTCAATACGTGTGCCAAGTAAAACCGCAGCCAATGCACTTACGGCCGTCATAACCAATATGACTGCCATTAGCTTCCATTTTATTGAAATACGCGCGAGGAGTCGTCTAATCATCACTATCTCCTATACGAACGAACTTATGAATATTCTCATCCGTACCCAACAAAACCAACATATCCGTCATCTCTAGTGGGTAATTGGGATCTGGCGTATCCATCATTTCAACATCGTAACGAACCTCTCCCTCATCATCTACATGAGGAACATGACGCTTAATCCCAACAATATTCACATTATACTTCGTTCGGAACTTAAGCTCCTTAAGAGACTTATTTACAAATGTTTTGGGCACATTCACCTCAGTCAGTGAGTGTCTCTCAGAAATTTGAATATATCGGCCCACTCGTCCAGACGACATCGCTGATGATAGTTGTTTTCCCATCTCCTCTTCAATATTGACGATGTGCTCAATCCCCATTGAGTGAAGAATCCCTTCTTGAAGGGAGTTAATAGAACGCACATAGATTTCTTCGATACCTAGTTTTTGCAAGAGCGCCACCGTCAACAAACTCGACTGTACATTCGTGCCAATTGCCACAAGAGCCATATCTACATTATCTACATTGACCGCTCGCATTGCCTTTTCATCGGTAGCATCCAATGCCACTACCGCAGAGACCAAGTCCTTTAATTCAGCAACGATCTCATCTTCTTCATCGATCCCGATTACTTCAAACCCTTTTTGGGTCAAACTGATCGCAACCTGAGAGCCAAACTGACCCAATCCAATAACAGCAATTTGTTTACTCATAATTTTCCTTTTTTTCCAGGCTCATTGTACCACAGACCCGTTTGGGGGATTACCCCAGCAATATCTGTTCTTCAGGGTATTTATAGTTCGGCTTTGATCGCTTCCGTGCCAAGGCAAATGCAATCGTCAACGGCCCTACTCGTCCAAAGAACATTAAGGCAATCACAATCCACTTCCCAGAATCGGTTAAGAGTCGAGTTGTATCCAATGAATACCCTACTGTTCCCATAGCGGACACGGTTTCAAACATCACCGGAAAAAAGTCCAGTATTTCAGTAAGCAACAAGCCATAAAAAGCCATCATAATCACCAAAAGAAACAACATAATAATCGACATCGCCTTCATAACCGTGACCGTAGTAATTGTCCGACCATAGAGCTCAATTTTGGACCGTGATTGCACTGTATTCCAGAGAGCGTAAAGTAAGACTCCAAACGTAGTTGTTTTGATACCACCACCCGTAGATCCGGGAGACGCCCCAATAAACATCAATAAAAGAATCACCAAAAGTGTCGCGCTACTAAACGTCGTTAAGTCCAATGCGTTAAATCCAGCCGTTCGAGCGGAAACAGAATGAAAAAAGGACATTAGAACCTTCTCTCCGAATAGCAATCCGTCCAGAGCAGCGTTATATTCACCCGCCAAAATAAATAGGGTCCCTACCACAATTAGAACCACTGTAATAAGAATAGGAAACTTGGTTTGAACATGAAGCCGAAGCACTGACTTACGGAAAAAAGAGTAATTATTGAGTTCAAAAATTACCGGAAATCCAATTCCACCCATGATAATCAATCCAGAAATCGTCAGAATAACACCCGTATTCGACACAAATCCCATCAAACTATCTGGAAACAACGAAAACCCAGCATTACAAAAGGCTGAGACTGCATGAAACATTGAGTAATATAATGCCGTCAGTTTATTAGTAAATAGTGACTGCCAAAACAGAAACAATAGCCCCATTCCCACCAACTCAAACATCAATGTAAACTTCACAATCGACTTAATAATTGCCAGTGTCTCTTTCAGACTGCTCGTAGACCAACTGCTTTGATATTCCTTGGTTTCCCCCTGACTCATCTTACGATCCATAAACAATGTAATCAAAACGTAAAAGGTCATAATTCCCAAGCCACCGATTTGGATAAGACCCAAAATTACGGCCTGCCCAAACCCGGTAAAAAACTGCCCCGTGTCCTTAACAACCAATCCCGTCACACAAATAGCCGATGTCGCCGTAAATATAGAGTCAATTAAACGAAACTCGCCCCCAACTACTCGGGAAATTGGCAAACTCAATAACAATGCCCCGATAAAAATAGACATCATAAATCCAATAATAAAAATCTGAGCGGGGTTAAACCGCAACAGTCGAAACACATGATTGATGTGCCCATAGCGACCAATCACAACCAAAATTAACGCTGCTTGTACGAAATAATAATTACTCAAAACCACTAAGTCAGGAACCAGCATTCCAACAATTGGCAACACCAAAACGATATCCAAACTTCTGACAATAACGTGTCGCTTTTTGTGGCGAGTTAATAAAAACCGAAACCCAAAATCCAATAGAAAAAAGAGAATTAGCCCCAAATGAATAGAGACAAACAAATCTCGGGTCTGAAGCGTAACAATAAATCCCAACTCGATCGTTAAGATAATACCGACAACCATACAGGCCAAGCCAGATATCGTCGTCATACCATTAAGAAGTAACCTTCTCATAACCTACTCAATAATTTCCGCGCCCAACAATTGAAGTTTTTGGGTTATACGATCATACCCGCGCCACAAATGTTCAAGTCCATAGACTTCCGTTTCACCTTTCGCAGCCAATCCAGCCAAAACCAATGCCGCCCCGGCTCGCAAGTCCGTAATTTTGACTTCGGCACCACTCAGTTCCGTCACCCCAGTCAAAATCGCATGATTTCGATCCAGTTTAATTTTGGCCCCCATACGCATCAATTCATGTGCGTGCATGAAGCGGTTCTCAAAAATAGTTTCTTTGACAATGCTGGTCCCCTCAGCAAAGGTTAACAGAGACATCATTTGAGCTTGCATATCGGTAGGAAACCCTGGAAATGGTAATGTCTCAATATCCACGGCTTGAATCCGATCAGGGCCAATAACACGGATTGAGTTTTCTTGAATCGTTAAATGAACACCCGCTTCTTTCATCTTTCGAATCAACGGCTCTATATGATCGGGAACCACCCCCTCAACAGTGACATCCCCTTTGGTAATCGCACCAGCAATCATCAGAGTCCCCACTTCTATACGATCAGGAATCACCGAATAGTTCTGCCCCATTAAGGTCTTAACTCCCATAATACGAATGGTAGAGGATCCCAATCCTTCGATCTTAGCCCCACCACTAATCAAAAACTCGCCCAGATCCACAATTTCGGGTTCCTGCGCGGCATTTTCAATCAAGGTTTCCCCTTCTGCTAACGCGGCAGCCATCATAATGTTCTCAGTGGCCCCAACGGATGGAAAATCGAGATAAATACGATCTCCAACTAATTTTTTCGCTTTCATTTCCACAAACCCATGTTCAATAGTGATCGTGGCCCCCAATTTCTTAAATCCTTGAAAATGCAAATCAAGCGGACGAGATCCGATCGCACACCCCCCAGGCAATGGCACTTTGGCATACCCCGTCATTGCTAATATCGGCCCCGCCACAAAAAAGGACGCGCGCATCGCAGTCACCAACTCATAAGGCGCGATATGCTTCACACGCCCCTTGTTCCATATTTTTACCTTATTATTCTCGTGATACTCTGCACGAATACCCAACGAATTGAGCATCCGAATCATGGTCATAACATCCGTTAGGTTAGGTACATTATCCAGTTCATAATGACCTTGCTGCATCAAACACGCCGCCAATAGAGGTAGAGCTGCATTTTTAGCGCCCGAAGACCGTACAGTCCCATGCAATGGCTTGCCCCCGCGTAGCTTCATTCGATGCAATAACATGATTAATCCTCTAGAAGAAACTGGTCGACCTTGGCATATAAGTCATCCAAAGTCCCATCATTACTTATGATCGTATCACAGTAAGGTAGACAAGCGTTGATATGTTGTCCAAAACTACTACCACTAGCCTCACGTTCATCCTGTCTTGAAAACGTAACAAAATCTACTTGATCCGTATCGCCCTGTCTGGTTTTTATCCGGTCGTATCGCGATTGAAGGCTCACTTCTAGGCCCAATAAGCGAACTCCACGTGACTTGAGAAACTCCGTTTCCGCCACGTTTCGAATGCTATCAAACACAACATCTTCCGCAATCGATAACTCTACGGTAGACATGACACGTCGAGCTAATACATCTTGCCCTTCTTGTTTCTTCAGCGCATTAGCCGTACTCACCAAATTATCCCGATCCAAAGCCAAGCCATTCTGGCGAGCCTCATCTCGAACAATATCCGATAGAGAAAACACAACATATCCTTTTTCATGAAGATACGTGCAAACCGAAGATTTCCCCGATCCATTCGCGCCAATTAATCCAATAGCAATCATAGCCAGATATTGTACAATGTCCCCTATGATCATACTAGGGATTGACCCCGGAATTGCCATTACTGGGTATGCCTTTGTCCGATGCCAAGGCAACCAATTCTCCCCGATCTGCTATGGAGCCATTCGTACCGAAGCCAACACACCTCTCGCTTCTCGATTGGTAATCATCGAGGAAAAGCTTCAATCATTGATCACCGAATTCAAACCAGATACTTGCGCCATTGAGTCGCTTTTCTTTAGCAAAAACGTTAAAACTGCAATGACAGTAGGACAAGCCCGTGGGGTATTGGTACTCACTGCTGCCAAAAACGGCCTGGATATAGCCGAATACACCCCTTCTAATGTCAAACTTGCTGTCTGTGGCTATGGTGGGGCAGACAAACGTCAAATGCAGCAAATGGTCAAATCCCTACTCAAATTAACCGAGACTCCCAAACCTGATGACGTCGCTGACGCCTTGGGAATCGCGATTTGTCACGCTCATTCTCATAAGGTAAACTCCTTAAAATGAGTTTGTTGAACATACTAAAACTAGTGCCTGCTTCTAAGAGAGAAGCTGGCTTTGCCAGTCCGAACGCGATCCGTCTTTGCCGAAGATCAACGTGGGTCTAATCCAATGATCTACCAAATTACCGGCCAAATCATCTCTCAATCTGAAGACTATGCCATTCTCGAAACCCATGGCATTGGCTATCAGGTCTTTTGTCCGAGATCTACAATGGATGACTTTCCCAAAACCGGAAACGATCCCCTTACCTTATATACATACCACGCCATTCGAGAAGATTCGGAAACACTTTATGGATTCTTAAGTGCCGAAGACCGGGAATTCTTCATGACCTTAACCTCTGTCTCTGGAGTAGGGCCTAAGGTAGGTCTCAAAATCCTATCCGCTCTCACGCCACCACTCGTTATTGAAGCCATTCTTAAAGAAGACACCACTGCATTAGTTAAAGCCCCTGGTGTTGGCAAAAAAATGGCCGAGCGGTTGGTCTTGGAACTCAAAGACAAACTCGCCAAAACCTTTACGACTACGTTCCAAACCGACACCGGCACAACAATCGCCAAACCAATTATCAAAGCAGAAGATGATATTTTCTTGGCTATGCGAACACTGGGCTACAGTAATGACGAAATCAAACGCGCTTATTTAAAAGCCGCGATGATCATGAACGACGAGACGTCTACCGAAGACGGCGTCAAACTTTTACTTAAACATCTTTAGATCAACACCGAAGGTTGGGGTGGATCTTATCAAGATATAAGTAATGCCCAACCATATCCAATCAATGAAGGCTTTTTGGTCGCCACTATAGTTACAGTGGGTTCAGGTCGAGCCTGATAGAAGAAGTCATGGCCTGAGATACTGTCTCACCAATCATTCTCCCTTGAGTCTGAGTATCTGGC
>JABISL010000037.1 GCA_018700055.1 bacterium
CCTACCCCATCCATAATGATGAGAACCACTGGCCCGGGTCGTTGTGGAAAAAAGTCATGTTGGTCTAGTTGTAGATTAGTCATAGCCCCCTAGTATAATGGGATCATGAGTAAAGCGTCTATTCGACAGGAATTTATAGATAAACGACATACGATGTCGCCCGAAGATGTCTCGGCTCACTCCGATACTTTTTGTCAGAACTTGGATTCGGTTCCTGAGTTAGAGTCAGTTAAACCCATCGCGTCTTACTATCCTTTGGGGAATGAGATTAGTCCGCTTTGTTATATAAAAGCTCAGATTAAAAAAGGTCGTCGGGTTGTTTTTCCTCGGCACAATTCTAAAACGGAGTCCTATGAGATGGTTCCCGTTTCGGATTTGGATAATGACTTTATCTCAGGACGGTTTGGAGTGATGGAGCCTCGGGCGAATCTGGACGCATTATCGGATTTAAATGACATTTCTGCTTGGCTAATTCCTGGAATAGCCTTTGATCATCAAGGTACTCGACTGGGGTTTGGCAAAGGAATTTATGATCGATTGTTGAGTCAAGAATCCAGAGTAAAAATTGGATGCGCTTATTCTTGGCAGGTGGTTGAGACACTTCCTCGAGAGACGCATGATGTTGCTATGGATTGTTTGGTAACGGAGTAACTATTAAGGTTGCCTGCTTAAGCCTTGTTAGCCTTATTTTTTGGGTGCCCTTACACTCAAAAAAATACAATCACCAAAACTGTCTAATGACTGAAACCGTTAGCTTCCTCTATAATATGTCCTATGTCAGTACAAACGATATTAAAGAAAGTATTTGGGGACCCGAATGTTAAGGCATTAAAGGGGTATGAAGATCAGGTTCAAGCCATTAATGACTTTGAGCCAGCGATTCAGGCGTTATCGGATGAGGCATTAACGGCCAAAACGCAAGAATTTAAGGACCGTTTGAAGAGTGGCGCTAGCTTAGAAGAGATTCTTCCCGAGGCCTTCGCGGTTGTAAGAGAAGGCTCTAAGCGTACTCTGGGAATGCGACACTTTGATGTCCAAATGATTGGTGGCATGGTTCTAAATGATGGCCGTATTGCTGAGATGAAAACCGGCGAAGGAAAAACCCTTGTTTCGACATTAGCCGCATACTTAAATGCCTTAAGTGGTGACGGTGTTTATATCGTTACTGTTAATGACTACCTCGCCAAACGAGATTGCGAGTGGATGGGGCAATTATTTACATTCCTTGGACTTACCGTCGGGCTAATCGAACCCGACTTGGACCCTGTCTCTCGTAGAGAAGCTTATGAAGCTGATATTACATATGGAACGAACAATGAGTTTGGCTTTGACTACCTAAGAGACAATCTTGCTTGGGATGCTAAGGAAATCAGTCAGGTCCGTCGTCACTTCGCTATTATTGATGAAGTCGACAGTATCCTTATTGATGAGGCAAGAACCCCATTGATTATCTCCGGCCCGATCAAGGACTCAACTGCCAAATATATTCAGGTTGCGAAAGAAGCTCAAAAACTAAAAGTCGATCTACACTATGCATCTGAAGAAAAAACTAAGAATATTCACCTGACAGAAGATGGAATCGAAGCTGTTGAAAAGGCCATGGGTATCGATAATATTTATTCGATTCAAAATATGGATGTAGCCCACATGATCGTGAACTGTCTAAAAGCTATCCACCTCTACAAGCGCGATGCGGATTATGTGGTCAAAGATGGCCAAGTCATGATCGTGGATGAGTTTACCGGACGAATTCTTGAAGGGCGTCGTTACTCTGATGGCCTTCATCAAGCAATTGAGGCAACTGAACGACTTCGAATCCAAGAAGAGAGTCAAACACTTGCAAGCATTACCTTCCAAAACTATTTCCGAATGTTCCCTAAGTTAGCGGGAATGACAGGAACGGCTGTAACTGAAGAAGAAGAGTTTCTGAAGATTTATGGATTGGACGTAGTCGTTATGCCTACCAACAAGCCAATCTCCAGAGCAGATCAACCGGACGTCATCTACAAAACGCGTGATGAGAAGTACAAAGCCATCGTTAGAGATATCAAAACCAGAAACGCCAAAGGACAGCCCTTCTTAGTGGGAACCATCACGATTGATACCTCAGAGTATCTATCTAAGCTCCTAAAAGCAGAAGGCGTTATTCACAATGTACTAAACGCTAAGCAGCATGAACGAGAAGCTGAGATCATTGCCAATGCGGGTCAAAAACACGCGGTTACTATTGCAACGAATATGGCCGGACGAGGCACAGACATCGTGCTTGGTGAAGGTGTAACGGACTTAGGGGGGCTATATGTCATTGGGTCTGAACGTCATGAGTCTCGTCGAATCGATAACCAGCTCCGAGGCCGCTCTGGACGTCAAGGGGACCCCGGCGAATCCAAGTTCTATGTCTCTCTTGAAGATGACTTGATGCGACTCTTTGGGTCTGAGAGAATCGCCAAAATCATGGAAACATTGGGAATCCCTGATGATACCCCAATTGAACACGGCATGATTTCGAAGTCATTAGAGCGTGCTCAGAAAAAGGTAGAGCAATATCATTTCTCCATTCGTAAGCAAATCTTGGAATACGATGATGTAATGGACCGTCAACGAAAAACGGTATATACCCTTCGGTCTGATATTTTAAATAAAACTGAATTACCTGAAAAAATAGAAGAGGGTATCGGCGAGTTAGTTAAAGGGGTTCAGACGACTGTTGGACTCAAGTTTAATAAGGATGATCTTCCCGAACAAACAAAAGCCTTTGAAGATGAACTCAAGGACCTCTTCCCTATTGAGAACATGCAAGAACTCATTAAATCGATTCCTGACAAATCAACTAATCCGGCAGGCGATCTGACCAAGAAACTCATTGCCTTTTTCCATCAGCGACGATCTCAGTATCCCCATAATTTATTTGATGATGTTACCAAAATGATTCTATTACAGGCCTTGGACACCAAATGGAAGGACCATCTTCACAATATGGATATTCTACGTGAGGGCATTGGACTTCGGGCTTACGGCCAAAGAGACCCGCTCATGGAGTACAAGGTTGAAGGCTTTCAAATGTTTAAAGAACTGCTCTTTATGGTTTATGAAGAAACGATCAAAGTCCTCCTTCGCGTAGAGATTGTTGAAAAGGACCTACCGGATGCCGATAAACCACGCAGGGGACCCGAAAAACTGGAACTTCAACATGATGATTTTAACGCAACGGGAGAATCATCAAAACCCACTATTTCAGCAACTCCTACCACAAATAAAATCGGACGGAACGACCCGTGCCATTGTGGTTCTGGAAAGAAACACAAAAAATGTTGCATGACTTAAAAACCAGAGTAAACGACTACGAAAAACGGTTGGCATCTCTGGGAGAGTATCTTTGACCTTGCTCAAAAAAGGGAAAAAATACGTCAGTTAGAAGTCGAGATCAATGAACCCAGTTTTTGGGATAACAATGATCAAGCCCAGTCGATCTTTTCAGGGCTAAATCAACTCAAAGGATCCGTAGATACATACGACCAGATTGTCCGTTTACGCGACGATGCCCGTGTTTACTTAGACATCATTGAAGACGACGACCCTGATACTACCCAGGAGCTAGCACAGGTTCTTAATGACCTTCAGGGTCGCCTAGAAAAACTGGAGTTGGAGTCCTTACTATCAGGTCAATTTGATACATTTTCTTGCTTCTTAAATTTGAATGCGGGGGCCGGGGGTACAGATGCCCAAGATTGGGCGCAAATGCTCTACCGCATGTTTACGCGATGGCTCGATAAAAACAATTATACTTATACAGTCATGGATTTTACCCCGG
The DNA here is from genome assembly GCA_018700055.1 of bacterium. Taxonomy (GTDB): domain Bacteria; phylum Margulisbacteria; class Marinamargulisbacteria; order UBA817; family JABISL01; genus JABISL01. The sequence continues at coordinate 3,812 of JABISL010000037.1, forward strand.
GTGAAGAAGCTGGCCTCAAATCGGCAACCCTAAAAGTCACTGGGACTTATGCCTACGGATATCTAAAAAACGAAATTGGAGTCCACCGGCTAGTTCGGATTTCTCCCTTTAATGCCAATGGCAAACGACAAACGTCCTTTGCTGCAGTGGATGTTATCCCTGAACTGACCGAAGATTATAAGTCGATTACTATTAACCCCGAAGATCTCAAAATAGACACCTATCGTGCATCTGGTTCGGGAGGACAACACGTGAACAAAACGGACTCAGCTGTTCGTATTACTCATCTCCCGACAGGGCTTGTTGCGCAATCCCAAGCTAGTCGCTCCCAAGGGGCCAATAAGGATACAGCGATGGGGATGCTTAAATCTCGACTCATCCAACTAATGGAAAAAGAGCACAAAGATAAGGTGGAAGAACTTCGAAACAATGCGACGGATATCGCATGGGGCAATCAAATTCGCTCATATGTCTTCCATCCTTATAAAATGGTAAAAGATCATCGTACCAATCTAGAGACCAGTAATGTAGACAACGTTATGGATGGTGATATTACCCCTTTTATTGAATCCAACCTACGGGTTAAAAAGGCCACCTAAATCATGCCCTTCGACTCGCCCAATATTATGACTGTTCACTTGGACAAACTTCGAGAAGCCGCCCATGTCGCTAAGTCTGAGTTAAATACCGACTCTCTTATTGCAGTCATCAAGGCGGATGCCTATGGACTTGGCGCAATTGAAGTCGCACGATCAATTCAATCCAAGGTTGATATATTGGCAGTCGCAACATTATCAGAAGCCGCAGAATTGAGAGACGCGTCTATTATGACGCCTATACTTTTATTGGCTGAGCCGCCTATTTCAAATCTAGAAAAAAGTCTCGATTTGGATTTAATTTACACTATCTATACTGAGGCGTGCAGAACCTCACTATCTTCATTTGCTTCCGCTGCAAATATGACTATACCTGTTCATATTAAAGTAGATACGGGGATGACTCGTTTAGGGGTTTCAATGGACGACGCCATTCATTATATTCAAGATGTTTTAACTACCCCTAACCTAAGTGTCGATGGGCTATATACTCATTTATCTTGTGCAGATCAGCCTGAGAATCCCGAAAACAAATCTCAGCTTAACCGTTGGACCACCCTTTTGAACGAACTAACGAGCCAAGGTATCTCCATTTCAAATACTCACATCTGCAACTCAGGTGGGAGCCGTTTGTTTCCTGAACAATGCCGTCAGGCGGTTCGTCTAGGATTAAGGTTAGTAGAAGATGCTGTGACACTGAGTTCTGAACTACGGTTAATACGTTTTGTACCTGCCGGAACCCCTGTTAGCTATGGAGGATTGTATACCCCCGCAGAAGATACTCGCATTGGACTCATTCCAATGGGATATGCCGATGGGATTCCGAGCCAGTATCAATCAGGACGAGCTTGGATAAACGGCAAAAATGTCCCTATCGTCGGCCAGGTCTGTATGGATATGATCATGGTGGACCTTGGTCTCACTGATCACTATCTAACCGGCGACTCCGCTATTCTTTTGTCGCCCTCCGGAACTGATGGGCCCTCTTTAATGGATATTATAGAGAGATCTAATCAAAACCCAAGAGAACTACTAATCCGTTTCGGTCAGGCCAAACGCGTTAAGACGCACTACTCTGAATAAATAACCACGCCGCTTCGGCCGCATTTTTCTCCGACTCTTTCTTACTTTGCCCTGTGCCGACAAATGACTTTGACTCACCGTGAATCAAGCAAGTTACTTTGATGCGAAACTCTTTTTGATGATCGGGGCCTGATGCCTCTTCGACAATATACTCTGGAAGTGGCGACTGATTCCGTTGAAGCCACTCTTGTAACGCGGATTTGTAATCGTTCAACCAGCCTTGCTTCTCTAGTTGTGGTTCCATCTTCAAGATTGTTCTCAGCACAAACGTCTTGGCTGAATCTATCCCCCCATCCAAATATATCGCCCCTATAATCGCCTCAAATATATCCGCTAGGAGTGCCGGTCTTTCATGTCCCGCCGCTTGGCGTTCGCTATAGGAAACTTGAACAAATTTACTAAGCTCAAGATTTGAGCTATAGAGTGCCAACGTTTGATCCGCTATTAAATGGGACCTTTTTTTAGTTAGCGCACCTTCTTTTATAGTGGGAAACTTAGCAAATAAGTGTTCGGATACAATAAACTTGAGAATCGCATCGCCAAAAAACTCCAACCTTTCATAGTCTGGGTTATGAGTTGCCCTTTTTTGGGCATACGAACTATGCGTTGTAGCCTGTTCCAACAACTTAATGTCCTTGAACGTGTACTGAAGAACCCCCTCTAACCCAGCGAGGTCGTCAGCCACTGATATGCTTAA
>JABISL010000054.1 GCA_018700055.1 bacterium
GTCCCTCCTAGTGCATGACACGCGTCTTCTATTACATAGAGGTTATGTTTGTCTGCAAACGCTTTAATAGCGACCATATCGCAAGGCTGACCCGCAAAATGGACCGGAATGATAACTTTTGAGTTTGGACTGATAACCTCATCTAAGTGATTTGGATCTAAACAGATTGTATCTGGGTTAATATCCGAAAACACAGGAACTAAATCGTTATAGAGCGCGGCGTTACTAGTAGCAACGAAGGTAATTGGAGATGTAATGACCTCAGATTCTTTGGGACAATCAAGCGCCTGGACTGCAATATGAAGTGCTGCGGTGCCACTGGATACCGCAACCGCATATTTCGCACCACAATAATTGGCGAAAGACGATTCAAACGCAGTGACAGAAGGACCCTGAGTCAAAAAATCGCTTTTTAAAACCCCTAAAACACTCTGTATATCATCCTCATCCAATGAATGACGAGCATAAGGGATCATGAGGGAGTAGGGAGGCGGCTTTCAATTAAGTCTAAGGTCTCTTTTTCTGTGAGCCACCAAGAATTATTGTCGGAACTATATTCAAATGAATCCGGAACAGGGGTACTTGCTTCCCCAATGGCATTCGTAGAAAAGTCGACCTTATGGGCAAATTGTATTGTAGGTTGAATGACGTAGTGATCTTCAAACTCGATTGTAAGGTGAGAGTCTTCTTTAGGGCACATGACTTCATGCAGTTTTTCACCGGGACGAATACCGACTATTTTTGTTTTAAGTGCTGGCGCCATAGTTTTCGCGAGATCCATCATGTTCAATGAAGGAATCTTAGGTACAAATATTTCGCCACCTTGCATTCGATTGAAGCTATCGAACACAAATTGAACGGCTTGAGGAAGCGTAATCCAAAACCGTGTCATTCGCTCATCAGTAATGGGAAGGGTATCCGCTCCAGAGTCAATTAGCTGCTTGAAAAAAGGAATAACCGATCCACGAGAGCCAATTACATTTCCGTAACGGACAACTGAAAAACGTGTATCCCTATCACCAACGATGTTATTTGCCGATACAAACAATTTGTCAGACGCCAATTTAGTGGCCCCATAAAGATTCACTGGAATAGCAGCTTTGTCAGTTGAGAGTGCCACAACTTGTTTAACGTTGTTTGCAATACAGGCATGGATTACATTTTCTGCACCATGAATATTGGTCTTAATACACTCCATAGGGTTGTATTCTGCCGCAACGACTTGCTTGAGAGCGGCTGCATGGACAACCATATCGACATCACGTAATGCATAATCCAAACGATCCCGATCACGCACGTCCCCTAAAAAAAAACGAATTCGGGAGTCAGTATAGATTTGTTGCATTTCAAATTGTTTTAACTCATCACGTGAAAAGATAATAACCTTCTTGAAGGCATGATTATCTAGCAGTTCTTGAAGAAATGCTTTCCCAAAAGAACCCGTTCCACCAGTGACTAATATTGTCTTATCTTTGAACATAACGTATACATTGTCCTAAGTAGGGTTCAAAAAAGCAAGGCTCTAGTATTTGTTTGTACAGATGTTTTTATAAGGATCTTTTCAAATTGTTTGAAATAAAAACGAATTTTTGAGATTCGATTAAGTAGTATTTATGATTAAGGTCCTTAACTGGTGTCCGTGCCCAGATAAAGGTACAATTTGAGTTGATATGAAGATAATTACAGTCGTTGGGGCAAGGCCTCAATTTATCAAATGCGCTCCTCTTTCCCCGAAGTTGGCTGAATTGGGAACTCATAAGATCATTCACACGGGACAACATTTTGATCCCAATATGTCTGCGATATTCTTTGAGGAGATGCAGATACCGAAACCGGATTATGAATTAAATATCTCAGGTGGAGATCATGGTGCTCAAACGGGGCGTATGATTATCGAAATCGAGAAAATTCTTCTTCAAGAAAGACCGGATGTAGTAGTTGTATTTGGTGATACCAATTCAACCTTAGCCGCGGGTTTAGCGGCCTCTAAGCAACATATTCCCGTATTCCATGTAGAAGCCGGGCTAAGATCATTTGACCACAAAATGCCTGAAGAAATTAATAGAGTCCTAACAGATCATTTAGCGACTTGGTTATCATGCCCCTCAGATAAGGCTGTTGAGCAATTATCCGATGAAGGCATCACTAAGAATGTTGAAAACACAGGGGATATTATGCTGGATGCCACCCAATACTTTCTGAAAAAGGCGGGTCAGAATCAAGTGGAAGAGAAGATTGACTGGCCAATCAATCCCAAAGAGCCATTTGCCTTACTGACACTACATCGAGCATCGAATACGGATAATCCCACCCTTCTGCGTGCAATATTTGAAGGGCTGTCAGAAGCAAATATTCCAATGGTATTCCCAGCCCATCCTCGCACTCGAAAAGCATTAGAGTCACTAGATATTAAATTATCACCGAACATACATTTAGTGGATCCTGTAGGATACATGGAAATGTTAGTGCTTATTGATAATGCCAGGTGGGTAATTACCGATAGCGGAGGCTTGCAAAAGGAATCTTTTTTTCTAGATACTCAGTGCATTACATTAAGAGATACAACGGAGTGGTCAGAAACAGTGGCCTTGGGATGGAATGAGTTGGTGTTGTCGGATAGTGAGACTTTTGAAGAAGCGTTATTTTTAGAGGCACTAAAACGACCTGTTCCGGATAAATCTGACGCGACTCCCTATGGTAAAGGACAGGCGAGCGAGGCAATTGTGAGAATGTTAACGCATTTCGATAGCTGATGACGGAGGTCCCAGTAAAACAATCTATACTTAAAGCCGTCATTAAACATGCGCCTGTTTATTTCAGTGCGACGTTTATTACTGCGGTGGTTGCCACTTTGATGGCGAAATACTATACCCAAATATTTTCTCCTGCTGAATATGGAATCATCGCCCTTTATGGAATGATGCTGCAATACATCACAACGTTTGCTTCACTTAATATGGATAGTGCTTCGACGCGGTATTATTTTGATTATAGAGAAACAAGGCGTGATGAGTACCTTAGTTCTATTTTCTATTTTATATCCCTTTTATCCGGGGCAGTTTTCATCATTGGATTGTTATTAATGCCCGTTCTAGTGCCCCTTTTTCAGGAAGGGACAGAGTGGATATATTTTGTGACGTTAGTTTCGGGTGTAGTAAAAGTGATTAACAGTTTTCTTTATCGACTACTGATTAATGAACAGTATTCAAAATCAGTGTTTCGAAACAAGATCTTACATATGGTTACCTTACATAGTAGTGCCGTTTATTTGATATCGGCCCATCAAATGGGAATCCTTGGTAAACAACTTGGATCGCTTCTAGCAAACGGCTTGAATATTGCCTATTTAGTATTCGAGTATCACAAAAAAAACCTATTTAGGTTTAAGCGGACTATGAATTGGGGGATGATCAAGGAAACATTGTTTCTGGCTCTTCCCGGTGCAGTTACAACGCTACAAGGGTTAGCGTTTGTTTATTTGGATCGTATTTTTTTAAAAATATATCAAGGGAACGCAGAGGTCGGGGTATATTCACTCGGATTTTTACTTGGAAAAGGGATTTCTATGATATTTGAAGCCATCTCAAACGCGATGAACCCCAAGATAATGAGCGACCTCGTTGACGATTATGAAGAGGGAAAAAAGGACTTAGAAAAATTTGCAGGGATCTATTATGTTGGCCTTTTAGGGATAGCGCTCTGCACATCATTTATGAGCAAGTGGATTGTTATGGTGGTATCCAACATGAATTACATCGAGGCGGCAAGCGTAATGCCATATGTCTTGATGGGGTTTCTGGTTGGCGGGTTCTATAAAATACCCTCCAGTATTCTCGGATATCACAAAAAAGTATGGTTCTACCCAGCGCTATCTTTTGTTGCATTTGGTGTAAATGGGTTGCTTAACTTTTGGCTAATTCCATCATATAGCATGATTGGTGCTGCGTACGCGACGTTTGTTGGGTTGTTTATCTACTCAACGATTTTACAGTTGATGGCGTTCAAGTATCATTCAAGGCGTTACTGTTTGGGAGTGAGCTTTCTCTACAGTGTCATAATTATTGCTGTTACAGCGTTATTTCCATTTTAATAAACCATCGAGAAACAATAAAGACTCGCCACAGCTTATTTTCAGAAATGGAAACGGTAGCCTGAATATCTTTTCGACAGTCTTTAAATAAAGGACAGTTATCGATAGACTCGATTAATTGATCACGATGAGTGTTTATCCAGTCCGACTCAGGATATAAGTACCCCATTTTATCCTTTCGATTTAATACCTCGGGGATTAAAACCTCACGATAGGCTTCCTTTAACCAATGTTTTCGGACATTGCCAGGCATAAGCGTACTAGTTGAGTGTGCGATACTCTCTTGGTAAATAAGGGGATTTAGAAAGGGTACTCTGGCTTCGACACTGCTAGCCATGGACATGCGATCATCATTGGTTAGATAATCCCGAAGTCCATAATTGAAGTATTGAGAACGCAGAGAAAAAGGTCTACGAATTTTTTGGGACTCGAAATAACTGATTTTTTTCTTCGGAAGAAGTTGACGAAGTGACTTTTTGAGAGACAGACTCCAAAAAAGCCAATAAATACGTGAGTGATTTGCGATTGCCCAACGAAAAAAGGCCTTTGTCGTTGGAAAGGTTTGCTGTACTGAGTGGTACCAAGAGATAAGCCGACCTTCCTTTAGTAAGCTTAGGCAACGGTCTCGTTCATGGCCGCGATACCCTGCAAATAGTTCATCGCCACCTTGTCCGCCAAGCATGACTGAGACCCCTTTGTTACGGGCGTCTTCATAAATTCGAAAAGGAAGCACCATAGCAAGTGTTCTAAACGGCTCATCCATATGAAATAAAATGGGGTCGAGTAAAGAAAAGGCATCTTCAAAACTTGGGGAAACGGTGTTTAAGTTAATTTGGGGAGAATAGTGATCCACAGTGGCGTAAATATATTGAGATTCATCGACGGCTGAATTTTCAGGAAAGACTGCGGAGAACGCCTCGATGGATTGATTTTTCGCTACAGAGCCAGCTATGACGCTCGAGTCGATGCCGCCACTTAGACTGATGCCTAATTTGACGTCAGAGCGAAGATGTAATGCAATAGAGTCGTCAATCAACTTTCGGACAGATAGGGGCGTCATTTTTTGAGCATTTCGGGACCGCGCTGGTGCCCATTTTTGGGTGAACCGTTTACCAGTAGCTAATGTTAATCGTAAATAATGCCCTGGAAGTAGCTGCTTAACATCTTTAAAAAAAGTATTTTCAGAATGATCTTTTTGGTCATATCGAATGAAGTCATAGATACTTGTTTTATCGACAGTTTTGAAGGTGGGGTCTAAGGATAGAAGTACCTTTATTTCTGATGCAAAACAGAAACGGTTGTCCAGGCCACCATAATATAAAGGTTTAATTCCAAACATATCACGGGTGAGAATAATGTCATTTGCTGAGGCATCATAAATGGCCGCGGCCCACATTCCTATGAACCGCTCAAACGCGGAGACTCCCCAATAATGATAGGCTTTTAAAAATACTTCGGAATCGGATTTGGTCTGAAATGTATACCCACAAGATATTAACTCATCTCGGAGCTCACGGTAATTATAGAGCTCTCCATTATAAGTCAGCCACAATCCTTTGTATGAAATGGGCTGATGTCCATTTTCGGATAAGTCAATAATGCTCAGGCGTCGATGCCCTAAGATAAGGGCCGTTTTTTTAATAGTAGAAACGTGAGGGTGTGACTTAAAATGAGAAATGGTATCTTCGCCTCGAAAGAGTGTCGGAGCAGTCCCATTTAAAGCCATAAATCCTTCATCATCGGGCCCGCGATGGGCAATGAGGCGATGCGCCTTATAGAAGGTGTCGCCATCAATTCCATTTGGGTCAAAGAGTCCAGTAATACCACACATGAAGATCAGTATATAGGAAATCTGCCCTTGAGGTGAGTGTGAGGTTTGCTTAATTCAGTAGGGCCCTATAAAATTGCGGGAGCATGAAACCTGTATTACTTATTGCTTATAAGTTCCCCCCGTACTCTATGGTTGGCGCATATAGATGGACCAAGCTTTCAAGGAAGTTGGCTGAAATAGGACACGAGGTACATGTCGTTACGGTAGACTGGAAGTCCATGGGGCATAATGCACACTGGCTGAATGAAGTGGATCATCCGAACATTCATATTTATCGTATCCCTTCGGGGAACCCACTACACTTTTGGGTACAAACGAAACCACTTAATCGGATAACCTCAAAAATAAGAAAGCTTTTATTTTCTTTAGTTAACTTTTTTTTCTTTTTCGATGATGAAGCGCAGCGTTGGGGGACCCACTTGATTCCGTATTGTGAGCAGCTTATTCAGGAACAAAAAATCACCACGATCATTGCCACAGGACACCCGTTCCAATCGAATAGATTCGCAGGTGATTTAAAAGAACGCTTCCCTCACTTGCAACTTATTCAAGACCTTCGAGACCCTTGGATTGAGGATAATGGAAAGAAGTTAAATACAAGACATTATGACCGAGTCCTGGATTGGGAAAAAAGAGCCCTAAAGGCTGCTGATGATGTTGTCTCTGTATCGCCCACTTTACTTAAGTCATTTGAAAAGTATGAGACGAGTGCACGCTTTCATTGGATCCCAAATGGTGTAGATCAACAGCCAGAAGAATCATTTTTAAAATATAATAAAGGGATTCATATTTGTTATGCAGGAAATATATTTTGTGGACGAGAAGAGCCTTTGATGAGGTTGTTGATGCTTATACAGTCTCAAAAGGCTGACTTTTCTCAATTAAAAATAACAATAATTGGCGGCATACATTATTCAATTAAAAAAACATTTCAACCGCTGATTGATAGCGGTTGTTTGGAATTAATTCCACATCAAGCACAAGAAGCAGTATATATGGCGATAAAAAAGAGTCATTTTGCACTGCATTTAAATGCAAAGAGGTGTCCGGGTGCATTATCTACGAAGATATATGAGTATGCCGCATTGAAAGTACCTGTCATCTCACTAAACTATGGGGGCGACATTGAGCAGCTAATTCATAACTACAAATTTGGGGTGTCTATCAATCTAGACAAGGTGAATGACGCTTCTTTGAAAAAGACATTTTTAGATACAATCTCAACTAATACACGCGAGATAAACCCTGATGTGTCTCCATTCTATTTTCAAAACTTAGCAAAAAAATATAGTTCAATTGTCCAAGCTTCATCAAAGTTGAAAAGTGTATGAGTAAAACGGAAGGCATTACGATGACGATAGGAATGATACTAAAGACCGATTATCCGCCCGATATTCGAATAGATAAAGAGTATAAGGCGTTGCTTGAAAAAGGGTATGAAGTGACACTGCTATGTCGTCGTCGCCCAGGGGAATCTAAAGAAGAATTCTTAGATGGACTTCACGTTTTTCGGTCCGTATTAGTGACCAGTTCTATTATTAAAAAAATTGAGAATCTCTATTATGAAATATTTCAGGTCCATCCGCGGTGGAAGCGTGAGATTCGGCGGTGGATAAAGACGACCCGCCCAGACAGCCTACATATTCATGATTTACCATTAGCCAAAACAGCGATAAAAGTAGCGCAATCACTAGGGATTCCAGTGGTTGTGGACTTTCACGAAAATTACCCCGCCGCCCTACAGCAGTGGACACAGATGAAGAGTCGAAGCCCCCTACAGCTTTTTCTCAAACTAATGAATCAATACACTCGATTAAGTCGTCTTGAGAAATGGGTATGCGACCATGCTCAACGAGTTATTACAGTCGTCCCCGAAATGAAAGAACGCTTAGTACAAACGCACAAAGTAGCGCCACAAAAGGTCGTCGTTATTGGAAATACCGAGCCCGTTTCTTTTGAAGCTCAACCTATTCAAAAAGAAATTCAGGAGCAGTATGTGGGAAAACAGACCTTGTTATATGTAGGCGGGTTTGGTGTTCATCGGGGATTGGATACCGCTATCAAAGCGATGCAATATCTATCTGGTACAGATGTTCAGTTACTTTTGGTTGGAAAAGGCTCAGTTGAAGTTGAGTCGTCATACAAGGATCTGATTCAGTCATTAGGACTTGAAAATAGCGTGAAAATTATAGGCTGGCAGCCTTTTGAAACAGTAAGGAGTTATATGGATATGGCAGATATTTGTATCGTTCCTCATGCTAGTAATGAACATACTGAAAACACTGCGCCGCATAAGCTATTTCAATATATGTTGGCTAAGAAACCGTTGCTCGTATCCAGTTGTAGGCCGATAGCGAGAATGGTTAATGAATCAAATTGTGGGCGTGTTCATATTGCAGGAGATTCTCGTGATTTTGCGGAGAAAGCGAAGACAATGCTAAGTGACAAGGCGGCCCTTAAACAGTTCGGCGACAACGGATATAGTGCCGCATCCACCGGTATGTTTTGCCATGATAAAGACAAGTCCTCCCTTTGTAGTATGTACGCTGATCTACTGGTGAATAAGAATGACTGCTAAAAAAAAGATAGTCATTGTCGCGTTATCAGACTTGAGTCGAGACCCTAGAGTAAATCGGCAGATTGATACATTTAAACCCAACTGGGAGGTGACTGTATTAGGACTCACGCCACCCGTTCATGAAGGAACAATATTCCATCAAATAATATTAAAGCCATTTACACTTTGGCATAAAATAAGAAAAGCAGTAGGGCTTAAGTGTAGACAATTTGAAAAGGTTTATTGGAATGACTTTGAACCTGAATCTGTGAATTCGATCAAACACGCCATTGGAGATGTTATGTTTGATAAGGTTATTGCAAATGATGTGGAGTCACTTCCTTTTGTATTTGAGCTTTTTCCAAAAACCGCTGTTTTTTTGGATGCTCATGAATATACGCCGAGACACTTCGAAGACTTATGGAAATGGCGTTTCTTCTTTCAGGCGTTCAAACAATATATTTGTAAAACATATATTCCTAGATGTGAAAAAATGAGCGCTGTTTGTGATGGAATTGCAAGAGAATACGAAAAAAACTACAAGGTGCCGGCCACGGTCGTTTTAAATGCCAGTCCATATAGGCCCAATATTCCAGTCCGTCCTACAGATCCCAAACAAATACGTTTAATTCACCACGGCATTAGTAATAGATCACGACATCTAGAGGACATGGTGAATATGGTTAAGCACTTAGATGATCGATACGCATTAGATTTGATGTTGGTTTGTAACGACCCGACTTATACTCAAACCCTTCGGAGATTGGTTGATCAAACGCCAAGAGTCCAGATAATACCAGCGGTTGCTCATCAAGAGATTGTGCCTTTTATATCTCAATATGACATCGGGATTTTTATGCTACGCCCAATTAACTTTAATTATGAACATGGATTGCCCAATAAATTTTTTGAGTTTGTGCAAGCTAGACTTGCAGTCGGAATAGGCCCTTCCATTGAAATGGTAAAATTTATTGATGAATACAAGTTTGGAATCTATAGCGCGACCTTTGATGGGGTTGATTTGGCTAAAACCCTCAATAAATTATCTGTTGAAGAGATCGATACAATGAAGCAGTATTCAGACGTAGCCGCAAAAAAATTGAATGCAGAGACAGTAATGGCTCATATGCTTCAGGCGGTTGATTCTTCCGAAATCTAACATGTTAGCCCAACTTTTACCCTTTAACCTCTATTTTCTACCACTTACCGAGATAGCCATTATATTCTCCTATTTTGTAGCATATTTGCGTCAGCCGAAGACCAAACGATTTATCTATTATCTGATTATTACGGTGATGATTTCACCTCGAATAAGTTTAGGCCGACTAGCAAACTCTAGAAGCGTCGATTTAAGGTATGAAGATATTTTGTTATTGATTGGTATTGTAGTTATCTTATTTAACTGCCTTAAGGGTAAAAAAATAAGGTTTCCCAAGGGACTACTGATACCCTATATGGCCTATATATCATGGAGCGTTGTAGCCTCAATGATTGCGATTAAATTGGGGACTACAGATGTGGTGAGGTCCTTTTTTTACTTGGCCAAAGAGATCGAGTATGTATGTTTTTTCTTGCTTATCATCAATTGGCTTCCGGGCGAAAGAAGTGATACAAAGGTAATGCATAGAGCACTTATGACAGGTGTCGGCCTTAGTATCGGGTTTATGATATTTCAGGCTGTAATGGGTATTAAAGGGTTAACTGCTGGTGCGTATGGGCCGGGACTAATAGGAGAATCTTCTCCGAATCCCTCAGGTACGATGTTGAGTTTTTGTACATTCTATCTATTCAGTTTGTATTATCAAACGCGTGACAAAAAATACCTAAAATGGTCACTTTGGTCGTCATTGGCTGTGTTAATAACGGTGTCGAAGTTGAACATATGTGCGTTATTACTGACATTTATCTTGTTTACACCCAAAAAATGGATGGTAACGGGGCGTATATCTAAACAAATGACTAAGCTTTTAATCGTTTTTATCGTTTTGTTTGGAGTTGGGATAGTGAGCGCGATTTTTATATTGGATCTTACTCATATACAAGGAAGGTTATTGAGCCTACATAGTTACAGGCACAGTATATATTTAAGAGTATTATTAATTTGGGGACCTGCGATTGAGTTAGTTAAACAGTCTGTTCAAACAATGTTCCTCGGGTTTGGAAAAGGGTTTAAGCCGGTAACCTTTCTAGCTGGCACAGTGAGCTTCGATAATATTTATTTAAGACAGATCATTGAGGGGGGAATAATAGGAATCAGTTTATTCGTGATCTATTATTCGGGGATAGTGTTGAGACTTAGATCTTGGGGAAGAAAAGGGGGCGTAGAAGTTAAGAGCTACTCTATGGCATTACTATTATTTATCGGTTTTTTGATGATTAATGGCATTTTTGCGGATTCATTTATGGTAGTTAGAGGGATGGAACCTTTCTATATCTTGTTAGCTATGACATATTTGGCTGTAGTAACAGAGAAAAAAGAACGGTTAAAAAAGGAATTAGATGAACCTGCTGTACATCACTGATGGCGACATCTCAAAGGTAAAGAACGCATCCAGTCATTTTTTTGCCATGGCACAAGCATTGCAGGATCTGGGGCACCGGTTAACGATTGTTGCGCCGATCTATGCACTCACAGGTGGGACAAAGCAGATAAATGGCCTTAACGTCCGGTTCTTACCGTCAATAACAAAGGGGATTGTTGGCTATGCTTTTTTTCAGGCATATCAAACGCTTTATCTAACATGGCGGTGTTTGTTCAAGCGACCGGATGCCATTTATGCGAGGTCTGGATTTACCAATTTCGCCCCATTGCTAGTAGCCAAACTATTTCGTGTACCTCATTTTATGGAGATTAATGGCTTAATTGAAGACGAGTTTGAGGCCCGAGGCAAAAGTCGCCATATCATTAATCTCATTCAACGATGGAATCGGTTCGCACTCCCCAAAGCGACGGCGCTAGTTGCTGTAACCGAAGGAATTAAGAATGAACTAAACAAACGAAAAGGAATTCCGTTAGATCGAATCCATGTTATTCCAAATGGTACGGATACCCAGCGGTTCCAATCAATGGACAAATCCACAAGCAGAGTTGCCCTAGGGTTAGAAACAAGCAAAAAACAATTGGGGTTTGTAGGAACCTTTCGAAAATGGCAGGGATTACATATCTTGATGGAAGCATTCAAAGACTACCCCGAACTCTCAGAACACTATGATCTTGTTCTTGTAGGGGATAGCGGTGATTCGTATGAAGCGGCACTCAGACAAGTTGTCTCGGATAATAAGCTAACAAATATTCAGTTCTATGGACGGATTGATCATGATGATATTCCGTCAGTGATCGCCACATTTGATATTTGCTTGGCCCCGTTTATTCGGGAACGAAACGAAGTTATTGGTTTGTCCCCACTTAAGCTTTTTGAATACTTATCCTGCGCTAGACCCGTATTAAGTACCAAGATCCCAGGCGTACAATCGGTGATAGAAAGAAGTTGTTCAGGTTGGTTGTGTGAGCCCGACTCTGCGCAGTCATTAGCAGAAACCCTTTTAGAAGCAGCAAAGACAACAGATGCGGACCTAAGCAATATGGGTGCTAAGGGACGAGACTATTGTATTAATCATCATAGTTGGAAGGCGTTGGCTACGCAGTTAGTCACGACGATTCATGAGTCAGTTTAATCTCGTTGAACGGAGTGTTGCCAAAGCCTTAAGGCAATTTCCTGGAATCAAATGCCATATAAAAACACTTTATCAGCGCCTAAATTATTTGATTTGTTGCAAATCCCATTGTTATCAAACGGAACTCTCGATTCATGCGCTTTCAAAGAATGGAGAAGAGTCTTTTTTTGGGTATTATGACAAATCGCCATTAAACGAAACAGGTGACTGGGTTCTCTATCATTCTGTGCCAAAGCAGATATCGACTAAGCAATTGCCAAACCCTACTGTTCCGGTGGGAATAATGGGATATCATATTCCGACCCAGGAGACAGTTCGTTTCTCTGAATCGTATGCCTATAACTGGCAGCAAGGGGCTCGATTACAGTGGGTTAACGAAACGGACTTTATATTTAATGACTATAGCTCTGAGTCCGATACGTATGTATCCCATATATATTCGGTGAAGACCAAGCAAAAGATCAAAACACTGCCGTTTCCTATTTATGACGTTAAGGGGACGACTGCGATTACGCTTGATTTTGACCGTTTGGCAATTATGAGGCCTGACTATGGGTATCGTAATAGAAAGGCTGTGGCCGAAGATCTGGATAGGAATGGATTGTATTTGGGCGACCTTAACACTTCTAAGGTAGAGCTAATAATGTCTTTGTCACAATTGGCTAAGCTAGATGCTCATGTGAATATGAAGAATACAGTTCATAAGGTAAATCACATCATGCTCAGCCCTTCGGGAACCAAATTTATGGTGCTGCATCGGTATTTTGTGGATGGGGTTAAGTGGGATCGGTTGATCACGATGAATTGCGATGGTACTAATCCTCAAGTGCTAGTGGCAAATCAAATGGTTAGTCACTGTAATTGGGAAGACGACGACACAATAGTAGGTTTTTTAAGAAATGACTCGGGAAAGGATGGGTATTATCGAGTGGATGTAGCTAGTAAAAAAGTGACCCCGCTCTCAACGCAACTGTCGTCGTGTTTGGGTGATGGTCATCCTTCAGTTTTGAATGGAAAAATGATCACAGATACGTATCCCGATAAGGCGCGAATGAAGCATCTGCTTTGCCTTGATATGTCGACGAATACACTCAAAGAGCTAGGGCAGTTTAAGGAGTCATTTGATTACGGAGGCGAGACACGGTGTGATTTGCATCCACGATGGAGCCCGGATGGAACTAAGGTGTTTTTTGATTCCGTGCACAGTGGCCAGAGACAACTCTATTATCTGAGTTTGAAGAATGAGTAGGCCACTTGTATCCGTTTTACTTGTGGTTCGAAATGGAGCGAGTGTTATCAAGCGCTGCTTGGAGACTATTGAGGCTCAGCGTTGGCGTCCACTTGAATTAATTATTATTGATGGCGACTCCGATGATGATACGGTTAACTGGATTAAAGACAATATCTCCAATTATGATATCCCTATTCGAATTGTTTCAAACCCCAATAAAACACTCGCATCCGGATGGAACCTAGGCATTCAATCTGCCAAAGGCGATTACCTGATTCGACCAGATGGTCATTCGGAACTGGACCCATTGGCTATCGAAAATGGCGTCAAAAAACTTGAGATTAACCCCGCATGGAGTGCTGTTGGGGCCGTGCTAAATACTAAGTCCAAGGGGCTTGTTGCGGGATGGATAGCGACAGTTTTATCCAATCCAGTTGGCGTTGGCGGGTCTCGGTTCCGAATTGGTGTCAAAAAGGATAAGGAAACGGATACGGCTGTTTATGCACTCTATCGTCGGGAAGTATTTGAAAAAACGGGCCGGTTCAATGAGGGAATGAAACGGAATCAAGATATAGAATTCCATAAACGCGCCCAAGACTTGGGGTATCGGTTTTTTACCTCACCGGATGTACAAGCCACTTATTACAGCCGTAGTAGTGCGAACCAGTTCTTGAAGCAAGCTTTTTCAAATGGGTATTGGGTAACGCGAGACTCAGGAGGGCATTTAAGACATTTGGCACCACTTGTATTTGTGGTTGGGATGAGCGGTATTAGTCTGTTTAATCTACCATTGGCGGGCCTAGTATTGAGTGCCTACCTTACGATTTGTTTGATGTCTTATCTACTAATATCTCGCGTTTGGAATCCCTTGGTTTGGTCTGCGTTATTAATCCTCACATTAGGGTTACACATAAGCTATGGGCTGGGATCACTTTGGGGTTGTATACGGAGAATCGTGGGATGAACGCATTTGAATTCTACAAAAAAAGTCTCCAAAACACATTGGGAACGGATACTCAGATGTCGTTTTTTTGGAAGGGCAGAGTCGCACTTTATGCCATTTTAAAAGCATTAGATATTGGGCCAGGGGATGAAGTGGTTTTGCCTGGATACACCTGTATTGTTGTCCCGAATGCGATTTTGTATACAGGGGCAAAGCCAGTGTACTGCGACATCGATCCAGCAACCTTCAACGCAGACACCGCGTCGATAGTCGCGTCGATTACACCCAATACCAAAGCGATCATTATCCAAAATACGTATGGCTTATCTAGCGATGTAAAAGAGATTGTTGCCACCGCTCGTGCCAGAGGGATTATTACCATTGAGGACTGCACTCATGGATTTGGCGCGACGACAGATGGGCAGCCGAATGGAACCGTGGCCGATGTATCGTTTTTTTCAACCCAATGGAACAAGCCGTTCTCTACAGGCATAGGCGGCTTTTCGGTAACTCAAGACCCCGTATTAGCCGACAAAATCCAGGGGCAATGGGATCAGTGTGTCAGTCCGTCTTTCAAGGAGTCGTTAATGTTACGGCTATTGGTGTTTGTCCGGAAATGGATGGTTTGCGATTGGAATTACTGGCCAATGGTTCGGTTCTATCGCCTATTAAGCTATTCCAATATTGTCTTAGGGTCGTCTCAATCAAGTGAGCTTGAGGGGATAACTATGCCGTTCGGGTTTATGAAAAAACTAAGTAAAGCCCAAGCCAAGCAAGGAGTCTCATCTTGCGAGCCTATTCATAAGATAATAGAAAAAAGGCGATTAGTGGCGAAAACGTATACTGACTTTTTGAAATCAAAATCTAAAAATCATGTTGCTCAAGAGCTGCACACAGAGCATGGGTTTCTTAAGTATCCACTGTTGGTAAGTAATAGAGAGTCGTTCATGAAAGCGGCTGCGTCAGCCAAGGTTCGACTGGGAGAGTGGTTTTTATCCCCGTTGCATCCCATAGAGGGTGACCTAGGCAAATGGGGATTTGATACTCAAAAGTGTCCAAATTCAGTACGAGCTGCCAAACATATGGTTAACCTCCCAACGGACACTGCCAAGGTCGATCGAGTCCTTCAATTTTTAGAAGCTCAGATTGATGATATTCTATAAGGACAATGACTCAGTCCATCCCATTCCATAAAGCCCACATCACCGAAGATGAAATCAACGAGGTAGTCGATACCCTTCGATCAGGATGGTTAACTATGGGGCCCAAGACCATCGCGTTTGAGAATGCTTTCGGTGAGTGCGTGGGGTCGAAACAGTCAGTGTCATTGAACTCAGCTACAGCAGCGCTTCATTTGGCGCTTAAGGCCATTGGGCTAAAAGAAGGGGACGAGGTAATTCTCCCGACCAATACGTTCGTCTCTACTGCGGAGGTCGTGACGTACTTCAACGCAATTCCCGTTTTGTGTGATATTGAATATGAGACCCATAATATGGATGTATCCAAGATAGAGGCGTTGATCACGAAGAACACGAAGGCGATTATTCCCGTTCATTTTGCAGGAAATCCGTGTGATATGGATCCTATCCTTGAGATTGCCGCTAAATATAAATTACACGTTATTGAAGATGCCGCACATGCAGTTCCTGCCAAATACAAAGGACGAGCAGTTGGCAGTATCGGGGATATGACTTGCTTTTCCTTTTACGCCACCAAGACATTAGCGACGGGTGAAGGCGGGATGCTTACGACAAACAACGAAGAATGGGCTAAGTCAGTTCGAATCAATCGACTCCATGGGATCAGCAAAGATGCGTGGGATCGATATACGGCTAAAGGGGCTTGGCACTACGAAGTGGTAGAGAATGGCCACAAATACAACATGACGGATATCGCGGCCTCTCTTGGCTTGGTTCAACTGAAAAAGATAGATTGGATGCGTGAAGAACGTGCCAAAATAGTCGCTAAATATGATGAGTTACTCCAATCACTGAATCCAATCTCTGTTCCCGAAGGCCATGAGTCTGCGCATCATCTCTATGTCATCAAAATAAATAATAGAGATGCCGCCATAGAACGGTTAAAAGAAGCCGGGGTAGGCTCATCTGTTCACTTTATTCCCATTCATCACCATCCTTATTACAAAAAGAGATATGGATACAAAGCATCCGATTACCCCGTGGCAGAAGCCGTGTTCAATCAATCGTTGTCTTTACCCCTCTATCCTGGGCTTAGTACTGAGTCTATTGATCGGATTATCAAGCAGGTTCAAAATATAGCGGACCCCGTACGCTAGATGTACCGTCGCTTTTTTAAACGAAGCTTAGATGTTATCGCCAGTGGTTTGGGCCTAGTTGTCCTAGTACCTGTATTTGTTGGCATCGCTTTGGCAGTAAAGCTAGGGTCCAAAGGTCCCGTACTGTTTCGACATGAACGTGTGGGCAAAGATTTTTCTAAAATTTATGTGCTCAAATTTCGATCAATGGTGACGGACGCGGTGACTATTGGGCCAGGAATTACCAGTGCAGGCGATACAAGAATTACAGGGGTAGGGCGCATTTTACGAAGAACAAAATTGGATGAGCTTCCCCAATTATGGAATGTGCTTAAAGGTGATATGTCCATCGTCGGCCCTAGACCTGAAATTCAAAAATACGTAGATCTATTTAAACCGGACTATCAGATTATATTACAAATAAGGCCAGGAATTACAGATAATGCGGCCATTGCATTCCGAAATGAAGAAGTGGTTTTGGCTCAATATGAAGATAAAGAAAAAGCTTATGTCGATCATATTTTGCCCCAGAAAATTAACCTCTACAAAACTTATATAAACCAGATTGGTTTCTGGGGAGATATTAAGCTTATTTTTAAAACGGTACTTGGGTAGGCAGAAGGTCGTAATTCCTGTTATAATCTAGGCACATTTTTGAGTGTGTCAGACACTCTAGGAGCTATCTTTATGAAAGTATGTGTTATTGGCGCAGGCCGTTGGGGAAAAAATCATATCCGTACCTTGAGCCAATTGGGTGTATTAGGCGCGATCGTTGATTCACGACAAGATGTTTTGGACAAGTTTCGTGAAGAGTACTCAGGGATTCAGACCTATACGAACTTAGACGCATCAGGTGCGATGGATTATGACGCGTATACGGTTGTTGTTCCGGCAGAGCATCATCACAGTGTAGCCAAACGACTTATTGAAGCCGGTAAGCATGTCTTGGTAGAAAAACCGATTACATTAAATTCTGCGGATGCTCAGGATCTAATCACTCTAGCTAAGAAACATAACGTTCAACTTATGGTTGGCCATTTATTATTGTTTCATCCAGCTTTTTTAAAAATGAAAGAACTTATCGAAGGTGATAAGATCGGCAAACTTCAATATATTTACAGCAATCGCCTTAATCTAGGTACTGTTCGTACTGAGGAAAACAGTCTGTGGAGTTTCGCTCCTCATGATATTTCGTTGTTTCAATATCTAATTGGCGGATACCCAACCAAGGTCCATTCGTCTGGCGGCGCATTTTTGCAGCCACATATTCATGACACCACAATGACAATGATTCATTACCCAGACAATGTGATTGGGCATATCTTTGTGAGTTGGTTGCATCCATTCAAGGAGCATCGTTTCGTTGTTATCGGATCCAAGGGAATGTTGAGTTATGAAGACTCTAGTCCGAGCAAAGAGCTTGTATTCTATGAGAAGGGAATTGACTGGGTGAATGGGGAGCCAGTTAAGAGAGATGGCCCAACTGAAGTAATCACATATGACAACATGCAGCCATTATCCGAGGAACTAAGTCATTTTGTCGAAGCGTCCAAAGGAAATGAACCCAATACTAAGATTAGTGGAGAGATGGGAATGGATGTTCTCCAAATTCTAGAAACGGCACAAGAGCAACTAGAGACTGAAACGGGAAAAAAGTCTGAGGCGGAGTTGGAATCTAACGAACCCAAGCCCTACTTCGCTCATGAAACAGCTGTTGTCGACACCCCTGTAACGATAGGGGTAGGCACTAAAATATGGCACTATTCTCATGTTCTGTCAGACGCACAGATTGGTGAAGGGTGTATCCTTGGCCAGAATGTTAGCGTTGGGAAAGGCGTGAAGATTGGTAACAAAGTTAAAATTCAAAATAATGTATCCGTTTACGAGGGTGTGGAGTTGGAGGACTATGTCTTCTGTGGACCATCAATGGTGTTTACGAATATCAACAATCCCCGCAGTAAATATCCTCAAGCGGACCAAAAATACTATATTAAAACCTTAGTGCGAGAAGGGGCCTCTATTGGGGCGAATGCCACGATAGTATGTGGCGTGACCATTGGCCGGTTCGCATTTATTGGTGCGGGTACAGTTGTGACTAAAGACGTTCCAGACTTTGCAATGATTGTGGGTAACCCCGGGCGTGTTGTAGGATGGATGTCTGAAGCCGGTCAAAAACTTGTTTTTGATGAAGCTACGCAAATAACATGTAAAAAAAGTGGGGTAACCTACGAATTCAAAGATGGCCTTGTGCACGAGACAAGTCCTGTCACCACCCAATAAGGAGTAAATAATGACTACACAAACAATTACATCAGTTCCATTACTAGATCTTCAGGCGCAGTATGAGCCAATCAAAGAAGATGTTAAAAAAGCAATTCTCGACGTGTTCGATTCCAAACAGTTTATTCAAGGACCAAAGGTTATTGAATTAGAGAAAGCCGTTGCTGAGTATGCAAACGTTCCTTCCGCAATTGGTGTCTCTTCTGGGACAGATGCTTTGGTCGTTGCGTTAATGACAATGGGTATTGGGCAAGGCGATGAAGTAATCACAACACCGTTTACATTCTTTGCCACTGTAGGCAGTATTGTACGGGTAGGGGCTACGCCTGTATTTGTGGACATTGATCGTGAAACTTATAACATCGATCCGGCACTAATCGAAGCCAAAATTACAGATAAAACAAAAGCAATTATGCCTGTTCATATATTTGGGCAAATGGCGGATATGGATCCTATTATGGCGATTGCTAAGAAGCATGACCTATTGGTTATTGAAGACGCAGCACAAGCGATTGGGTCTTCATACACTAGTGAAGATGGCACCACATACAGAGCCGGAGCAATGGGTGATGTAGGGTGTTTCTCTTTCTTCCCTAGCAAGAACTTGGGCTGTTGTGGTGATGGTGGAATGGTTGTTACTAAGAACGTTGAGTTGGGCGAACGTATTCGTTTATTCAGAACACATGGTGCACAAAAAAAATATTATCATGACTTCGTTGGTGGCAACTTCCGACTAGATCCAATGCAAGCCGCTGTTCTTTTAGTTAAGTTACCTTTCTTAGAATCACAGCATGCCGGACGTCGTAAGAATGCTGCGATCTATAATGAGCAACTTACAGGTGCAAGCGTTCCTTCGATTCATGAGAAGTGCGACACTATCTATAATCAGTACACAGTTCGCTCTACTGATAGAGATGCACTACAAGAACGATTAACCACTGCTAAGGTAGGAAACGCAATCTACTATCCAGTGCCACTACATCTACAAAACTGCTTTTCTGAACTTGGCTACAAAGAAGGCGACTGTCCTGAGGCAGAGAGCGCAGCCAATGAAGTGCTCTCAATCCCCGTATTCACTGAGCTATCAAAAGAGCAACTCGAATACGTAGTCGACGTTATTAACGGTTAAATATTAAAGACGGGGCTTTGGGTTTGATGAACAAAGCCCCAGATCTTGATTAAGAATCTGGCTAAACTTGATGGCGCCCTTTTCATTAAGGTGGTCGCCGTCTCGGTAATCTTCTTGATTGAAGCCTTCGAGTGCAGAGTGGTCTAAAACATGGATAGATGGGTACTTGCGTTTCAGTGTCAGTAACTTTTTATCAAAATCAGACTTCCAATTATCTGGGAATCCATCTCGATAGGCTTTTGGATACGGGGGTGTAAATAAGAGTACGCATAGGTTCTTTTTATCAGCTACAGATAAGATCGCTTCAATACGAGAAAGCGTCTGACTCTCCAGTGACTGCGAATAGATAGATTGATGATACTTGGCACGTTGTTGGCTATGTGCGATCCATTCTGAGTGACTTAGTGGTGTATACGTTCTAACACGTGATCCATCAGAAGCGAGTTTGTTTGATAAGGAGGGAGACGGTAGTTTTTTGAATAAGTCCGGAAGGGTTTGTAAAAACTTAGCTCGGTTTTTGTAAAACGTGGAGTAGCTTAGTAGATACAATATAGTAGGGCCATTTGCGGGCTTAATCTTTGCTTCTCTGTAGTAGTCAGTGACAAGATGCATCGCCTTTTCAGATTCATCATATCCTAAGCTGAACCAACTGAGCCCAAGCATGACAGTGGTTAGAGAGGGTATGTCTTGGTATCGACTAAATAATTGGTGGTCATAATAGAAGTCTTGAGAATTAAAGGCCAAATTGTAACTAGGAGCGTCCAATTCAGATGGCGATACAGCGGCTTCCATTTGAGAATGGCCAAACACTAAAATCTCAGTTGAGGATTTCTTGTCTTCTAAATAGTTTAATTTGATATTGAGATCACTTTTGGAGAGAAATAGCTGTCTGGAGAGTCCTTCAAGAAGAAGGAACCACAATAAGAGACTGACTAATAAAAAGATTAGTTTGGTTGTAAATTGTTTCATATCAAAATTGGAAGTAAATAAACTCCATTTTTCCGAAATGGCCAAATAAAAAGATGCTGATAATTAAGAAATAATAACAGGCCCAGCGAATGGGTAATGACAGTTTTGATAAACGGTCTCGGACACTTTCGTTTCGTCCCCAATAGTATACGCCCTCCATAATTAAGATACCGGATACAATAATGGGAAGTTTGCGAATCAGTGCCATAAGGCCTTGGCCTTTAACAATAGCGGCAACAGCATCTGAATTAAGTGTGATCACAGAATAAGTAAGTTGAGCTAATGTCTTAGGAACGGTTTGAGCAATATAGAGTGCGTCAGATACAGTGTTCGCTCTAAAGAATATCCAAGCAAAACAGACTAGTGAGAATGTAAGTGATTGTTGAAGAATAGAAAGTAGATTGGGGTGGTGTTTGGCATTGCTGAGGCGATATATATAGGATCGTATTGGAATAAAAAACTTAGAGCTCATCATATAAAAAGCATGAAGGGCACCCCATATGACAAACGTCCAATTGGCACCATGCCAGATTCCACTCAAGAAAGACGATGAAAATATTGTAATACCATCGCCAGGCAATAACACGGTTGCCACCTAAAGGGATATAAAGATAGTCACGGAACCAAGTTGAGAGTGAGATATGCCAACGCGTCCAAAACTCTGGAATTGATCTAGCGAAATAAGGTCGGTCAAAGTTTTTCATCAACTTGATTCCCATTACCTCGGCACAACCAATAGCAATATCCGAGTATCCAGAGAAATCACAAAGGATCTGAAATGCAAAAAGTATGGTCGCGATTAGAAGCGGTAACCCGTTATAGTTTGTTGGTGTTGTAAATATGGGAGTAATCAAAGTCGCGATGTTGTCGGCAATAACCACCTTTTTGAATAAGCCCCAAGTCATTAACTTAAGCCCATTCGTCACTCGTTTATAATCAAATTTATAGAGATTACGGAATTGAGGGAGCAGGGTAGATGCCCGTTCAATTGGACCGGCTACCAATTGGGGGAAAAAGGAAACGTACAGAGCAAATAGACCCAAATGTCTTTCTGCAGGGATTTTCTTATTATAGACATCAATGGTATAGCTCATGGATTGAAACGTATAAAACGAAATTCCTACGGGGAGTAGTAGATTGAAAAGAGGCGCATGAACAGTCGATCCAAGTTGAGTCGCCAAAGCATTTCCAGACTGAATGAAAAAATCCAGGTATTTGAATGTAAATAGAACGCCTAAATTAATTAGGAAACTGAGATAGAGGAAGTATCGCCGTTTTTTGTCGTTTGCAGCCCGTTCGATCGACAGCCCACAATAGTAATCCACAAAGGTAGAGCCCAAAATTAAAAGGATATAAATAGGGTTCCAGCTCATGTAAAATACATAGCTGGCTAACAATAGCCATAACCACCGCCGCTTAAGAGGTAGCAAAAAGTAGATAATAACTGTGGTTGGAAAAAAGACTAAAAAGGAAAGGGAGTTAAACAACATGACTAAAAAGCCAGAAGTGGTTTAACCAACCGCCCCTGATATAAGCTCAAGTGTTCTCAAGCTGTCACTGATCTCAGCGAAGTCGCCTTTGTCGCCTGTCTGTAGGAAGTTGATGAACTGAGTATGCTCGAGTAGAAGTGCGTCGCCTTTTCGGACGAAGCAACCACGCGTTGAGAAGGAGTTGCCGTGTGAGTCGCCAAATTCCTTGAGTTCTTGAGCCATCAAGTCGGCTTCGAAGTATCCTTTTTGGGTCGCAACTTCGATGATTCGTTTACGATACGGTGTATGCCAGTTAGTCGTAATGTTAACCAGGATGTCATCTTCCAATCTAAAAGAAATGTTAGCATTGTCTTCTTGAGTCGCATGGAGGCGTTGACCCGTCATAAAGTGGGCTTCAGTAACATCTTTTCCTGTGAGGTAACGTACGAGATCAATATCATGGACCGATAGGTCTGTAAGGATCCCTACGTCAGATATACGAGCGGGGAAAGGCCCAACTCTAGTGATGTTGATACTATAAATTGTGCGTTCGCTAAGCTCGTCTTTTAATGTGCGAATCACCGGATTGAATCGTTCAATATGTCCGATCAGAACACCGACGTTATTAGTCTCTGCCGCTTTGAGAATCGCTTTCCCTTCTGAAATAGACGCGGCTACGGGTTTTTCGATAAGTAAGGAAACACCTTTTTCGATGAATGCCAAAGCGATGGCGTAATGAGTAGACGTTGGAGATGCAATAATTGCCCCATCTAAGTCAGTATGAGCCGCTAGAAGCTCTATTTCATTTGTATAAACAGGGCAGGGATAGTCCCCATTCGCCTGAGGATCACAAACGGCAACTAACTCAGCACCTGGAATAGTTTGGATTACTCGAATATGATTGCGGCCCATAACGCCCGCGCCGATGACTGCTATTTTCATTTTTTATATCCTAAAACTATGAGAGTCGGTATATCCCTTAGTCGCGTTTCTGGCATCTACTATGAGAGGGGACTCTTTAACAATAAAATCTATAGAAACGTCTTTGTGATTGGTAACAATAACCACACAATCGGCTTCATTTAAGAGGGATGAGGTTAACGGTTTAGACTTTTTCTCAAAGTCACGGATTTTCATGACGGGATTATAAGAGTCATGATAGCTGATCTCAGCACCTTTATCCTGAAGGAATCCAATGATATCCAGCGCCGGAGATTCTCTTAGGTCATTAATATTGGGTTTGTAAGCCACGCCCAATATTAAGATCTTGGACCCATTAATGCTTTTTTGGTGGGCATTAAGCGCTTCGTTTACTCGATTGACGACATGATTTGGCATAGAGCTATTAATCTGTTCTGCTAGTCCAATGAACTTGGGGTCATAGTTGAGTGTTTTGAGTTTCCAAGATAAATAATGAGGATCGATAGGAATGCAATGTCCGCCAAGACCAGGTCCAGGATAGAATGGCATGAATCCAAATGGCTTAGTCGCAGCCGCATCAATTACCTCAAATACATCAATCCCAAGCTTATGACACATCAATGCCATTTCATTGGCCATTCCGATATTTACGGCTCGGAACGTGTTTTCGTAGAGTTTAACTAGTTCCGCACTGCTAGGTGATGAGACCAATACCAACGTATCAATCGCTACGGCATAAATGGACTGTGCTAACTCAGAACACTGAGGTGTTACACCGCCAATTACTTTTGGGGTATTTTTGGTGTTGAAGGTAGAGTTTCCTGGATCAACACGTTCTGGTGAAAAGGCTAAGAAAAAGTCTTCACCGACTTTCAACCCTGTTTCTTCGAACCGAGGGAGTAGAATTTCTTCTGTAGTTCCTGGGTAGGTCGTGCTCTCTAGGATAACCAATTGTCCTTTACGTAAGTGAGGCGCTATCGATTCAATAGCGGACAAGATATAACTCATGTCCGGGTCTTTGGTTTTTCGTAAAGGCGTAGGAACACAAATACTAATAATATCTACGTTTTTTAGGTCCGCAAAATCAGATGTCGCACGGATCAGTTTCTGATCTACAAGAGGCTTGAGTGTGTCTTCAGTGATGTCCTGAATGTAGGAGGTGCCATTATTTAGCTTAGAGACCTTCTCTTCGCTCACATCAAACCCTACAACCGAGATCCCTTCGTGAGCGAACTCACAGGCTAAAGGAAGGCCCACATACCCCATACCAATGATACCTACGACAGCTTCTCGTGAATTGATTCGTGATCTTAATGAAAGAAAGCTCTCAGAAACACTTTTTTCAGTTATTACTTGATTAGTCATAGATGCGTATTTTATCCTAAGAGTACCCATGGGACAACTCAAGAAACGACTCATTATTGCCTGCATTCTATTCCTTATAATATATACTTGGTCACCAATGGTATTGAAACAGCTGGGGAAACGCCTTTGGATAGAGCTGCCCACCGCACAACCCGACATTATGGTGGTCCTAGCTGGGGGAAAGGGAAATAGGGTCGATTACGCAGCGAGTCTCTATAAGAAAGGGGCCGCATCTAGAGTGGTTATGAGTGGCGGGGGAGTCTATTACGGCACCTACAAGACTCAGGTTATGGCTAATTATGCAGTCAAAAAAGGTATTCCGGTAGAGGTGATTTCTCAAGAAAGAATGTCGCTCAGTACCTATGAAGATGCGATCAACACGGCCGAAATGCTTAAAGGAAATAACTTCTCAATTCTTCTTATTACCGATCGATATCACACGCGAAGGTCCTACCGAGTATTCAAAAAGGCCTTTCGAGGCCGAAATATAACGCTTAATGTCATGGGGGCTCCCGACGGCATCGACTACGATCAATGGTGGCATCACCATGAAATGATGCAAGACGTCCTTACCGAATGGGCCAAGACCGTGGTGTATTGGATTAAGTACTGATTGGGGCCGACAGTTTTGTCGAACCCAATCAGGTGCAGCGCGCAGCGCACGGTGACCAGAACTTCAGATCTGGCACCGAACCGACGGTTATAATAAATGAAATCTCACGATTCTAAACTACGATATATTATATATGAATAAAATAATCGCTATCGCTATTGATATAGAGCTCGTTTTTGAACCAGGTAAAACGGCCCCTGACAGTGTTTTTATACCTGATAAGGATGAATGTTCGATAAGTTTAGGCGTCCTAAAAAATTCCGAATACATTATTAGTCTTAAAAAGAGTAATGGTCAGTATGACTATTTTGACATGAACTCTCTTTTGCTCTGGGGAGTGAAACCTGAAAACTATAAAACAGCTGATCTAAGTTGGTTTGGGAGACTAGAATCAATGGTCTATAGTCAGCTAGAGATGTTTGATTCTCAATGGCATAAATCGAATAAGGTTGATGAGCTGAAGAACCCAGCCACGGAATGCATGGAGCCATTTTATTTCTTTAAAAGAGTAAGTGAAGGGGGGCGTGGGGAGTCGAAATCGACGAAATTTCAAATTCAAAATGTAAGGGGTTCAACCCTTCCGGAGAAGAATGTATGTTTCGAATTTGAGAATGGGAAGAATATTTTTTCTTTGAATAGCGGATTGATAGAAGGTGACTTGGACAAAGAAGAAGGGACATTTAAAGGTCATGTGAAACTAACATGGTCTAATGGAGTAACAATAGAGGGCCCATGGGACAAAAAAGAACAGGCCATTAAACATGTGAAATACACGTTTAATGACGTAACGTTAGACGGGACATGGGATCAAGACAAGGGGAACTTTAATGGACCAGTGATAAGAACATTGGCTAATGGAGAGGTTGAATATGGAAAGTCTGTACGAAATGAAGATGGAATAATTAAATTCGAAAAAGAGTACGTGAAAAAAAAGTTGTCTGGTGGCGGCACGTTAGAAGGATATTATGGGGTGTACCCAGATGGAGCAGTCACCTTTAAAGGACTCACAAAACAGGTATATCCTTCTGGTATGACGAAAGAAGGGTCATATGATCAATACCCAAATGGAAGTTATTCCTTTAAAGGAATAACGACAATGAAGATTGATAACAGAACGATTATTGAGGCACTACATGACCAATACGACGATGGACGAATTGATTTTAAAGGCCCAGGAAAAAAAGCTTTGCCCGATGGAACTGTTATAGAAGGCGTTTTTGATCAATATCCAGATGGAAAGTTTGGGTTTAAAGGTCCCGTGAAAAAGACGTTTTCAAATGGAGGCACACTAGAAGGGAACAGGGATCAATATCCAGATGGGATGATTAACTTTAAAGGCCAAGCGAAAGAGACGCATAAAGATGGAACGGTTTATGAAGGTGTTTATGATCAATATCCAAAAGGGAAGTGTGGGTTTAAAGGGTCCGTGAAACAGACGTTTCCAAATGGAACGATTTATGAAGGTGTTTTTGATCAATATCCAAATGGGAAGTGTGGCTTTAAAGGACCTGTGAAACAGACGTTTCCAAATGGAGTGACTCTAGAAGGCGAAAGGGGTAAATATCCAGATGGGAAGGTTGATTTTAAAGGGGCCGTGAAACAGACGTTTGCAAGTGGAGGAACACTAGAAGGCGTTTTTGACCAATATCCAGATGGGAAGATTGACTTTAAAGGTCCCGTGAAAAAGACGTTTTCAAATGGAGATGTTCTAGAAGGCGAATGGGATAAAAAGGCCCGGACGTTTAAAGGTCCCGTTAAAATGTCAGAAGAACTTATGATAAATGAAGAAATCGAACAACTATTTCAAATAGGGCTAAACAAACGTAGGGACGGTTGCTAACACCAACGGCTAAGTGAACTAGGGGAAAAGCCTCTCCTTGTTACAGCCCAATCCCTCCCATATACTAGATTTATGAAGATCGCAGTTATCATTGGGACCCGACCAGAAGCCATTAAGTGTGCGCCAGTGGTGCATGCCATACAGTCAGAATGGCCAGAAGCAGACTGTCGTGTGATTACCACAGGACAACATAAGGCGATCTTGGATCAATCATTAGCCTATTTTGGAATCAAACCGGATCTTAACCTGGGATTGATGAAACCGAACCAAACCCTGAGTAGTTTGACGGCCGGTGCTGTGGAAGGGCTGGACGCTCATTTTAAAGAAGAAGATTACGATGTTGTACTTGTCCAAGGCGACACAACGACGGCCTTTTCAGGTGCATTAGCCGCATTCTATAACAAAATCCCAGTAGGCCATATCGAAGCGGGCTTAAGAAGTAGTGACATGATGGCCCCTTATCCAGAAGAGGGTAATCGTCGATTGATCTCGGTCCTAGGAACGGCTCATTTTACCCCAACCGAGAAGTCGTCTCAGAACCTGAAGTCTGAAGGCGTGAAGCGTGGGATCCATGAAGTGGGGAATACCGTGATTGATGCCCTTTTATGGACGTCTAAAAAAATAAAAGGCGAGTCTGATCGCTACAACCAAACGTTTAGCTATTTAGATAATAAGAAACCACTGATTCTGGTTACCGCACACCGACGCGAGAATTTTGGTGAGGGAATTAATCAAATATGCCAAGCACTACGAACAATAGTTGAAGAAACGGGCGCAGAGATTATCTATCCTGTTCATCCCAACCCCAATATAAAAGGACCCGTCACTGAGGCGTTATCTGAGGTTGCAGGTATTCATCTAGTAGACCCAGTGGATTATGACGAATTGGTCTATTTAATGAATCGATGTCACATCATTATTACTGACTCCGGTGGAATTCAAGAAGAAGGTCCGTCACTGAATAAGCCTATTTTAGTGCTTAGAGACGTGACCGAACGCCCCGAAGGAATCGATGTTGGTGCTGCCAAATTAGTGGGGACAGATACCGCTACAATTGTCGCAGAAGCCAAGCGTCTCATCACCAATCAAACGGCCTATCAAGCAATGGCCAATATTCCAAACCCCTATGGCGATGGGCTGGCCTCTTTTCGGATTGTAGAGGCATTAAGGAAAATGGACCCGTCCAAATGAGTTCAAGGGACTTACGTGAGACAACAATGTCCACAACGCGACTCTACGAAGGCCGAATACTTAACTTAAGAACCGACACAGTCACTCTTCCCGATGGGAATGAAGGCCAACGTGAGATTGTAGAGCATGTGCCTGCTGTAACCATTATTCCCTTCATTAGGCCCAACAAGATTATTCTCATCAAGCAATGGCGCCAAGCCACAGAGCAGGTTCTTTTAGAAGCACCCGCCGGCTGTATGGACCCGGGAGAGGATCCTCTTATTGCTGCCAAGCGAGAATTGCGGGAAGAAACGGGCTATGACGCCAAAAACTGGATCAAGCTCAGTGCCGCGTACATGGCACCCGGGTTCTGTGATGAGTATATGCACTTTTATCTAGCCGAAGGCCTCACGATGGGGGCGACGGATATGGACTCAGATGAGTTCATCGATACCGAAGAATGGACCATCGAGGACTTGGACGCCAAGATCCAGAATCACGAGATAAACGACGCCAAGACATTATTAGGCCTATTATTGGCCAAGCCCTATATCGCTTAGATGTGGACGTCGCATCTGAAAGAGTTTATTGTCCGGCTCCGCATTGAAGAAGGGCTATCACCCAAGACCATCGAGGCGTATGAACAGGATATTCAGCAGTTTTTGCTTTCGTTTTCTGAGGATCTAAGCCCCTCAATTATTACTAATTTTTCTAGAGAGCTGACGACCAAAGGCTATTCTGCGGGATCCATTTCCAGGAAACTCACGAGTATTAAGCGGTTTTGTCAGTTCTTGTTGGAGGAAAAGGTCATCGACTTTGATCCCAATACGGCAGTGATCAAGCCCAAAATTGGGATGCGGATTCCCAAGGCTATTCACAATGTCGAGGTTAACCGACTACTCACATCTCCTGGCGCGACTTCGGATCCCTATCCACTTCGAGACCGTGCGGTATTGGAGCTAATGTATGCTTGTGGATTACGAGTAAGTGAGGTGATTTCAGTAAGAATGGATCAGCTCAAAGAAGAAGTGGTTCATGTTATTGGGAAACGTAACAAGGAACGTATTGTTCCAGTAGGGTCGATGGCATTGTTTGCGATTAGCCTTTATATCGAAAAGGAACGTCCCAATCTTGCCAAAAAAAGTCGTGATAATCTGCTGTTCTTGAATCGACATGGGAAGGCATTAACTCGTCAGTCAATCTATACGATGGTCAAAAAGTACGCCAAGCGAGCAAGTATCGCCCCAGACACTACACCTCACACGTTGCGTCATTCATTTGCTACGCACCTACTCGATGGGGATGCCGACCTCAGAGACGTTCAAGAACTATTGGGACACAGTAATGTCTCTACAACCGAGATTTATACCCACGTCTCCCAAAAAAAACTCAAATCTGCCCACCAGAAATTTCATCCCAGACAATAATCTAGTAGACTAGACGCATGAAAAACCTAAAATACCTTCTTTTTGAAAAACAGCACCGGCTTGGAAAGCTTACTTTAACTACTTTTGAATTGGCCTTGCTGGGTGGATGCGCCTATTTCATTACCGTAATGGAGTCGCAGGTCTTGATCCAAATAGCGGTACTCATCGTAGCCGTGGTTTTTCATGAAATAGCTCATGGCTATGTGGCCAAGTTATTGGGTGACCCTACAGCCGATCGATTGGGTCGATTATCACTCAATCCACTCAAACATATTGACCCCATGGGATCGATTGGGCTGCCACTGATTCTCGCGTTATCCGGCTCTGGGTTTCTAATCGGGTGGGCCAAGCCAGTACCGGTAGACCCTAGTTATTTTAAACGTCCCCTACAAGACATGATGTGGGTAGCGATCGCTGGACCCTTAACCAACTTTTCCCTCGCGCTAATTAGTAGTATGGCATTAAAGGCGATTGTGTTTATGAACGTTCCAATGAGTATTCCGATCTATTATGTGGGTGTGTTTCTCCAGCTGTCAGTGGTCTATAACGTCGTGTTGGGAGTGTTTAACCTCATTCCCATTCCACCTCTCGATGGATCCAAGATCCTCATGTTCTTTTTGCCAGAAGATATTCGGTTCACCTATCTACGGTTAGAGCCTTATGGCATGATGATAGTGATCATGTTGGCATTATTTGGCGTGTTTGGAACCGTTCTCGACTTTTTTGCGGCGCCCATTATCCAGTTCTTGTTATAGCTGCCCATGCGCTACATCATTGATGGCTATAACCTGATTGGCAAAATCCGCAGCATTGACTACACAGATCCCGAAAAAGAAACCAAACTCCAAGCCTTTATCGACTCCAAAGGGTCAAATTCGAAGGATCGATTTGTATTAGTCTTTGATGGCCATAACATCAATAGACCCTATGGGAGTAAGGAGACACAAGGGGCCTTTCAAATAGTCTTTACGCCCCCCGACCAATCCGCCGATAGTTATATTATCGATAAATGCGAGACTATGAAGTCTAAGTCCGGTGTCGTCATTGTCACCTCTGACAACGAAATTCTCCGAGCCGCTAAACGCTACCGAGTTACTCAAATGACCAGTGAAACCTTCACCAAACACTTATTTGAGGGGCCGGGCGCTCAAGAAAATGAAGATATTCAGGTCAGTGACTCCGAAGTGAATTATTGGCTTAATTCGTTTAAATAAAATTTAGTGAAATTATCGATAAGATCATTTCGATAATATAAGTATGAATATTAACAATAAACCAATTTTTGACTTAACAAGTTCTCCTCATAAGCCGCCAGTCCCCCCAAAAACACCGAGTAGACCATCTACTGAAGGTAACGCTGTTGGGCAATCACCCTCAGAAAATACTGTCCCAATATCACTTGAAGATATTCA
>JABISL010000052.1 GCA_018700055.1 bacterium
ACCAACGAAAGGACTGATAAATGTAGCGCCAGCTTTAGCAGCGATAAGTGCTTGAGCAGCGGAGAAACAAACAGTGACGTTGGTTTTGATTCCACGGGCAGTTAGGGCTCGAACTACTTTCATTCCCTCAGGGCTCATAACTACTTTGATAACGATGTTTGGTCCCCAGTTAAGGTACTCTTCTGCTTCTTTAATCATACCTTCAGCATCGGTACTCAATGTTTCTACAGAAATAGGACCTTCCATAAAAGATGCAATTTCACGAATAGTTTCTTCATGGTCACGACCCGCTTTTTTAATTAAAGATGGGTTTGTCGTTACCCCATCAACTAATCCCATTTCATGAGCATCTCTTATAGCATCTACGTCAGCGGTATCAATAAAAAACTTCATAATGGGTGGCTCCTAGTTAAATGGGTAGAATTAGAATCAAAAGAGACATTAATATACCCCCATTTTTAGGTTTATCCAATACACAAATAAGCGAACACATATTAGGTGATATTAAGTGGGACCCATTTTCGCTTGGCAGGGGGCAAATTTGTGATATTGTAGGTAAGTTAATTTGAGTAGGAGCACCCCCCATGCATCGTAAGCAATTTGCAGCACTAACCGAAGAATCCGTAATCTTTTTCAGTATTATCAAATGGGTAGTGCTGGCCACGGTTATTGGTACAATCGTAGGAACGGCAACATCATTCTTTCTTAAAGGACTTGGATGGAGTATCGCAACCGCTTCTGGCTGGAACAACTATTATTTATTGCTACCTGTTGCGATGTTCGTATCTGCGTTACTAACGAAGTACTTATCGCCTGATTCCGAGGGCCACGGGACAGAAAAGGTGATTGAGTCCATTCATAAGCGTAACGGTGACTTAAGAGCCCGTGTTGTGCCTGTTAAGATCGTAACGACGACTATCACTGCAGCGTTTGGAGGATCTATCGGTAAAGAAGGGCCTGCGGCTCAAATTGGTGCAGCCTTAGCTTCTGTGTTTGCCAAAATATTCCACTTCAGTCCTGGTGATCGCAAGCGATTAGTGATTTGTGGAATCAGTGCGGGATTTGCCGCTGTATTCGGAACGCCGATTGCCGGAGCAATTTTTGGAGTAGAAGTCCTTATTGTAGGAAGTATTATGTATGAAGTGTTACTTCCCTCATTCATTGCAGGAATGGTAAGTTTTCAAGTAGCGAGCGGGTTAGGGGTTCATTATGAATCCCATTTACTGACCATTGAACCTCAGTTTTCGGCAATGTTGTTTTTGAAAGTAATTATTTCCGGGATGTTTTTTGGACTATGCGCGATTTTCTTTATTTGGGTAATGAAATTCGGTCATCACATGTCGGATCGCCTCAAAATATGGGCCCCTCTAAAAGGACTAGTTGGCGGGGTTCTCCTAATTGCTCTAGCAATGATATTTTCAACCGATTACTTAGGATTGGGGCTTGATACTATGGAACATGTCTTAAAGGGTGGGACCATTATTTGGTACGCCTTTATTTTAAAGGCAATCATGACGAGTATAACGCTAGGATTTGGTGGGAGCGGGGGGATTGTGACCCCCATATTCTATATAGGCGTCGCGTCAGGCGCTACTTATGCCCATTTAGTGGGAGAGAATCCGATATTATTTGCCGCAATAGGATTTGTTAGTTTGCTTGCTGGGGCTGCGAATACCCCCTTGGCCGCTTCCATTATGGCAGTCGAGTTATTCGGGCCAACAATTGGACCCTACGCAACATTGGCCGCGGTACTTAGCTTTTTGTTTACGGGGCACCGTAGTGCCTATGCCTCGCAAGTCTTAGGTATTAACAAGTGCGACTCAATTGCAGCCGATCCTGGAGAAGACGTGGATCACTCGGAGATGCATTACCAATACCGAACACGTAAGGTGATGGCGAAAGGCCTCAAGATTGGCAAATGGGTTTGGAAAAAACGTTTTCGAAAGTAACATGGTCGAATCTGTAACCTAACGTACTTTGCCGCATAATACCGTATTAAGTAGCCATGAGCTGAACAGGGAGTCGATATCAAATGAGTCAACAAACATTATCGGAAGTTAAAGAGTATTACGGAAAAGTTCTTAAAGGAACCAAAGACCTTCAAACCAATGCCTGTTGCAGTACTGAGTCGATACCTGACTCCCACAAAAAGGCACTGGCTCAAATAGATACAGAAATATTAGATAAATATTA
The DNA here is from genome assembly GCA_018700055.1 of bacterium. GTDB lineage: Bacteria > Margulisbacteria > Marinamargulisbacteria > UBA817 > JABISL01 > JABISL01. The sequence goes on from JABISL010000052.1 coordinate 2,194, forward strand.
TGGATGTGGGTCACCGATCCCGCCAGCTTTGGAAGGCGCGACTGTATTAGATCTTGGCTGTGGAACTGGTAGAGATGTTTATTTAGCATCTAAGCTAGTCGGGGAAAATGGCCATGTCATCGGGTTGGACATGACTGACGAACAACTAGATGTGGCGCGTAAACATCAAGACTCACAAGCTAAGGCGTTTGGTTTTTCTAAGTCTAACGTCACTTTCACGAAAGGTTACATTGAAGACCTTAAGGCGGCAGGGATCGAAGACAACTCTGTAGATCTAGTGATCTCAAACTGTGTGATTAACTTGTCCCCAGATAAGGACAAAGTGTATCAAGAAATATTTCGAGTCCTCAAACCGGGTGGCGAAATGTACATATCAGATGTATTTAGTGATAGACGTATTCCAGAGTCTTTAAGGCAGGATCCGGTGCTGTATGGGGAGTGTTTATCTGGGGCATTATACGTAGAAGACTTCCGCCGTACATTGGTAGCTTGTGGTATAGCCGATTTTCGAGTGACTTCTCAACGGCCCATTACAATTGAAAACCCAGAGATTGAAGACAAAATCGGGCATATCGACTTTTCTTCTATCAACGTTAGAGCATTCAAACTCGGCTTGGAAGATGTCTGTGAAGATTACGGACAAATTGCTAGATATAAGGGAACAATACAGGATAATCCAAGCTATTTTGACTTGGACGACCATCACCGGTTTGAATCCAAAAAACCAGTGCTTGTATGTGGGAATACGGCCGACATGTTATCCAAGTCACGTTATGCAAAACATTTTGAGGTAACAGGTGATAAATCAACGCATTACGGGTTCTTTGATTGTTCGGATACTGAGCATGAGACCTCCTCAGATTGTGGCGAAGGTAGTTCTTGCTGTTAAAAGCCAATGAGTGAGTACAACCCCAGTGATGTAGGGCGAACCAATACAGGGATTTTTGGGTTACCGCATAACGAACCTGAGTCTGGGGTTATCTGTATCCCCGTGCCATGGGACGTGACCACCAGTGACTCATCGGGCACAGCGACTGGCCCACAAGCCATACTTGATGCCTCTCCTCACTTAGATCTTTATCATCCGCTAGCACCAAAAGGGTGGGAGATCGGGATAGTTATGCGGCCTGAAGGTACTGAGTGGCAACAACAGAATAGGACTCATCGAATCCAAGCAGAAAGAGTGTTCACTGCCCAAGAAGGTGGAACGAGCTACCCTGAGATGACTCAGGATCTCAATGATATTAATCAAGCTGGAGATGCATTAAACGAATGGGTCCATGATCAAGTCCAATCCGTATTGGATGAGTCCAAGATTCCTTTTGTGATTGGTGGCGACCATAGTGTGTCATTTGGCGCAATTCAAGCTGCTATAGAAGACCAACCCGATCTAGGCGTTCTTCAGATAGATGCACACATGGACCTAAGAGAAAGCTACGCAGGAATGACTAACTCACACGCTTCAGTCATGGCGAACATAGTTGCTAAAACGGACCTTAAGCAGTTAACCCAAATAGGTGTCAGAGACTATTGTGAAGAAGAGGTTGATTTTGCCAAGTCTCACCAAGGTCGACTCACGACATTCTTTGATAGAGATATCAAATCAGCTCTCTTGCAAGGAGAAGCCTCTTGGAGTGATGTATGCCAATCAATTAGCAACACACTTCCCAAGTATATTTATATTACTCTAGATATAGATGGACTAAATCCGTCACTATGCCCTAACACAGGAACGCCAGTGCCTGGTGGCGTCGACTGGGGAGAGTTTACTTATCTTGTTGAGCTACTCGTTCAAAAAGGGCACGTTATCGTGGCAGGTGACGTTGTTGAGGTTACACCGGGTAAGGACTCCGATTGGGACGGAAATGTAGGCGCTCGAGCTATATATCAATTGGCGATTGCAGCTGCTTTGAGCCAAAAAAAGCTTTCTTGATTACCTTTTGTGCCGGTAATAGGGGAGGCACATTGATCAAGAACCTCAAACCCGGTCGTTGGGATAGCCTCTCGTAATCGAGTGACAATGGTTTCACGAATGGCGTCATCACGAACAATTCCGCCTTCGCCAATTTCTGATTTGCTTGCCTCAAACTGGGGCTTAACCAGGGTGACAACCTCACAATCCTCAGGAATCACGGATCGGATAGCCGGCAGGATCTTGAGAATACTAATAAAGGATACGTCCATAACGACCACAGAGACCTGTCCCAGTATGGGGGCAGCGTCCTTCATAGCCGCTTCTAGATTGGCACGGTCCATAAGTCGCGCGTTGTACCGCTCAATAACGGTAACTCTAGAATCGGTCCGAATTCGATAGTCCACAATGCCATATCCGACATCAAGTCCAATGACATGAGAAGCGCCTGATTTGAGCAAACAATCTGTGAATCCCCCCGTAGACTGGCCAACATCCATTGTTGTTCGATCTTGTACTGATACGCCAAACGTCTTTAATGCACCTGCAAGTTTGTCCCCACCACGACTTGCGTAACTTGTCTTCTTTCCCAGTAGTCGAATGGTGACATCAGGTTTAATAGGCGTACCTGCCTGCGTTATCTTCTGGTCATTTACGAGGACTTTCCCCCCCATAATATAAGCTTGGGCAGCTTTAATATCATCTACGATGCCGTGCTTAACTAAATGGTCATCCAACCGATGTTTTTTCATATTGCTCCTGAGCCATAATATGTTGCTTTTTACCGTTAACGGGACCGAGTCGGGATTTGAAGTCGCTATAATCAAACTGCCGGATACACTCAATGCGACCATCACTATAGTGGATGGCAATAGCGGGTAATTCGATGCCATTGAATGTGGTGGTCTTGACCATCGTATACATGGCCATATCTTCAAATATCAAGCGCTGTCCAATTTCTAGTGGCCGATCAAATGAATAATCCCCAATAACATCACCTGCCAAACAAGTCATTCCACCAATTCGATAGGTATGGGATTTGACATTGGGTTTCGCCGCGCCAGTGATATCGGGTCGGTAGGGCATTTCAAGGACATCTGGCATATGGGTTGAAGCAGAAGTTCCTACAATAGCGATATCCATATCATTATGCATGACGTCCAAGACTTCAGCGACCAAAACCCCAGACTCAGCGACAACGGCTTCACCAGGTTCCAAAATAACTTGGAGATCATAGCTTGTTTGTAGCCGTTCGATGATGCTACATAGAAGGTCAATATTATATCCGTTACTGGTTATATGATGCCCACCACCGAGGTTGAGCCATTTAAGAGACGATAAATAGGGCCCGAACTTGGATTCTATCGCGGCCACACTCCGATCTAATGCTTCGGCACTCTGCTCGCAAAGCATGTGAGCCAAGAATCCATCCACATAAGCTAAGCAATCCGGATCAAAATTGGAGATAGTAGTTCCTAAGCGTGAAAAAGGGGCACAGGGGTCATACATTGCGACATCTACTTCAGAATGTTCCGGATTAATTCGTAATCCGAATGACTTCTCATGGTGCCACTCTTTGATGGTGGATTGAAATCGTTTGATTTGCTGCGGTGTGTTAAATGTAATGTGAGATGAATACCTTAAGACATCTAGTATCCCCGATTCGGTATATGCCGGTGAATAAGTATGAATCTCCCCACCGAATTCTTCGTTTCCCAAACGAGCTTCGTGGACGGATGTACAAGTAACACCATCTAATGAAGGGGCCAACATCGGGAATACAGGGTAAGTAGAAAAGGCCTTTAACGCCAACAAAATATGGCAGCCAGTTCGCCTTCGTACACTTTCCAAGATAGCGGCATTGGATCGAATAGAGTCTTCTTCAATGATAAAACAGGGGGTGGGAATGGCGTCATATAACATTGGGAATACCTAGCCTAGAGTTCTTTGACATGCCATGGGAGGCCATGAGCCGAGAGGGCTTCCATAAACGGGTCGGGATCAAATTCTTCCATATTAAATACCCCGGTGCCTTGCCATTTACCAGTGAGAACCATCATCGCACCAATCATAGCGGGTACGCCGGTTGTGTATGACACAGCCTGAGACTGGACTTCCTCGTAACAAGTGGCATGATCGCAGCTGTTATAAATAAAGATAGATCGCTCTTTTCCGTCTTTTTGACCACGAATGATGCACCCTATAGATGTTTTTCCAGTCGTTGTTTTACCGAGTGATGCCGGGTTAGGGAGAACTGCTTTTAGGAATTGTAAGGGGACAATCTCTTGGCCGTTATAATCAATCGGCTCAATGCTAGTCATACCAATGCTCTGTAAGACATTAAGGTGATTTAGGTAGCTGTCCGAAAAGGTCATCCAGAACCGGATGCGTTGTAGTCCTTTAATATGTTTGGCCAATGATTCCAATTCTTCATGGTGCATTAGATAAGCTTTTCGGGGACCCACCTCAGGAAAATCAAAAGTCTCAGTGACAGATAGGGGGGCGGTTTCGATCCATTCGCCTTTTTCCCAGTATTTGCCACGTTGAGTGACTTCTCTAATATTAATCTCGGGATTAAAGTTGGTTGCAAACGGATGGCCATGATCGCCGTCGTTACAATCGACAATATCAATGGTCTCGATACTGTCGAAATAATGTTTCTGAGCATAGGCACAAAATATATTTGTTACGCCGGGGTCAAACCCAGATCCCAATACCGCCAATAAGCCTTTTTCTTTGAATCGGTCTTGATAGTCCCATTGCCATTGATAACAGAACTTAGCCTCATCTTTAGGTTCGTAGTTGGCTGTGTCCAAGTAATGAACGCCGGTGATTAAACAGGCATCCATAATGGACAGATCTTGATAGGGTAACGCCATGTTAATAACGATTTCGGGGTCTACACGACGAATCAACTGCTCGACTTGAGCAGTTTCATCGGCATCTACTTGAGATATGGTTATCGGTGTACTACATTCCGATTGAAGGGCCGTACATTTGGATAATGTACGGCTAGCGACGTGTATTTCAGAGAAAATATCTCGATTCTTGGCACACTTTTTGGCAACTACACTGCCAGCCGCTCCCGCGCCTATAATTAGTACTTTACTCATAAGAATCTACAAGCGGGAAAAAATCCTACTTTTCTTCTTTATAAGTTTCGTGCTTTCGTGACATAGGGTTATATTTTTTGATTTCGATACGATCTGGGGTGTTTCTTTTATTCTTTGTAGAATGGTACGTATGCCCAGTTTCTTCACTTTTAAGTACGATATGTTGACGATTGCCTTTTTTAGCCATGGGTAGAACTCCTTAGTTTTAGGCCTCAAATTATAAGCCTTGCGTCGATGAGTGTAAAGACACTACAATAAGTGCTATGAAAAACGTGACTGTTGGAATCATTATGGGAAGCAAAAGCGACCTACCAATTATGGAAAAAGCGGCTGAAGTTTTGACCGAACTTGGTGTTTCTTTTGATATTAGTATTTTATCTGCTCATCGAACACCTCATGAGGCGGCAGAGTGGGCAGAAACAGCCATTGATCGTGGCATGAAGGTTGTTTTGGCTGGCGCCGGTGGCGCAGCGCATCTTCCAGGTGTGATGGCCGCATTTACGACTCTACCTGTGATTGGCGTCCCTGTTAACTCTAGTATTTCAGTTGATGGATGGGATTCATTATTATCAATCGCACAAATGCCGCCAGGCGTTCCTGTAGCAACGGTTGGTATTGATGCCGCGAGAAATGCCGGTATATTAGCTGCTCAAATTGTAGGAACTTCGGACTTTGGAATTGCTGATAATTTGGTTCAGTTCAAAGAAAAGATGAAACAAAAAATTCTTAAGGATAACGAAAGCGTCCAGTAGATATGGAAGATAACCTTCCTATCAAAGAGTTTCTTGATCGCCCAGACCTAGACCTTTGCCCTGAGAATGGGGAAAAGAAAGTCTTGCTCCATTCATGTTGCGCACCGTGCTCAGGCGAAGTCATCGAGGCCATGATTGAGTCGGGAATTGAGCTAACAATCTTTTTTTATAACCCCAATATCCATCCAAAAAAAGAGTACGAGTTGCGCAAGGATGAAAATGTTAGGTTCGCTAAGCGATACAATATTCCTTTTGTTGATGCAGACTATGATGATGATAACTGGTTTGAAAGAGCCAAGGGAATGGAGATGGAGCCAGAACGAGGGATTCGCTGCACGATGTGCTTTGATATGCGGTTTGAGCGCTCAGCACTTTATGCCAGTGAAAATGGGTTTACTAACTTTACGAGTAGTCTGGGTATATCTAGATGGAAGAATATGGACCAAATCAACGATTGTGGAAACAAGGCCGCAGATCACTACCCTAATGTGAATTATTGGACCTACAATTGGCGTAAACAGGGTGGGGGTGGACGAATGTATGAAATTGCCAAAAAGTATGGAATGTATAAACAAGAGTATTGTGGATGTGTTTATTCATTGAGAGACAGTAATCAATGGCGAAAAAAATCAGATCGGAGCGTCATACGTATCGGTGAAAATCATTACGAATAGATAGGGGTTTTAGTTGATTCTGTGATAAATAGTCTGTAAAATATTACTTTACAATGACATTATCAGTTTGTAATTTGTGAATAAGGGGTTAATTGAGTGGAATCAGTTGATAGAAATACAAGGGTGACAGAATGAACTCTGCAGGTGGGCTCTCGATGAGTGGGTTACCTCCTGTTCAGCCTTCAAATAGAGGGTTTTCATTAGAGCGATCAACGTCTCCTACTAGCGTGTCAGATTTGGTAGGTGAAGGGCTTTCAGAGAGTATTGATCCATCAAATGCAAACCCCATTAGCCGACAAGCATCTGTTCCTATTAAAGAACTAACGCCAGCTGAGATTAATGAAAAGCAGTTGGCTGTATTAGAAAAATATAAAAATGATGTCCAATCTCCAGATGTTAAGACATTAGAATCAGATATGAATCATGGTGCCTTTGTGAAGTCCACAGAAGCTGGCGCCACCAAGATAAAAAAAGAAGAAGAAATAGCATCAAGTTCTGAAGAAGAGGTCGCTGATTCAGAATTAGTAGACTCTGTGCTCAATCTCGATCAACTAAATACTGATAAAAGTGGTCATATATCTGTTAATTACGTAAATCAAAATCAGCCCCAATTACAAAAGAAAACAGAGGGCGGACAACTAGAGTATAACTATGAAAATGGGGCTTCTCCAGAAGCACAAAGCTATGCGAATCAACTTCCACTAGCGGGTGATGCCGCCAAGAATGGAGATTTGTCACTTGCAATGGAATTAAAAAACCTAGCGGAATTGGGTAAAGGTGGATTTTCACAAAAAGCATCAAGAGCACAAGCGCTAAGTTACCTTGAAGACTTGTTGCAAAAATATGCTCCTCTTCCGAACCCACTAGAAGTCGGGTCGGATTCACCGCTACCCCCTGCGACACCAGCCGCTTAATTAGTAAATAAATCTGTTAATCTGGTTAAGAATCACAGGCCCTAACCGATAATATATGTATCCGAACGTCGAGTAGGCGGGGGAGCCAAAATCGGGAGGGTGTATGCCTAGTAACCCTAGAGCGGACCATCCTCCTTTGGCTCTAAAGAGTAATAACCATGCCGTCATAAGCGGCACAGCATTTAAGATTGCTTTTTCGGGATTGAATGGTAGACAGACACTCATCTTGAATCGCATCGATTTCTTGGTCTTGTCGATCGGGGTCGTGATGAAATAAGACGAGCTGAGATACGTTTGATGCAAGAGCTAGATTTAGTGCTTCAGAGGCCAAGCTATGGCCCCAGTCGCGTTTAAACGGCATGTCAGAATCTATATACTGCGCATCATGAATCAAAATGTCGGCCCCATCACAAAAATCAACAAAGTAAGAAAGGGCGTGGTCCTGTTCTAGGACATCAGATGCGCCTAGCTGATTGTCTGGCAAAAATACTAATGAGTGACCATCCGCTTCAATACGATACCCATAACATTGTCCGGGATGATTGGCTTGAATATAAGAAATGGTACAGCCTAACTCGTGGGACAATTCATTGAGCTTGTCAGAGGTAGTCAATGTGGCTTTAATAGCGTCCGTGGTTAGTGGAAAGCAAACCCCATCCATTTGATCTGTGAGATATTTCAACATGGCATCACCATCAGGAGAGTAGATGTTGATTTGCTGACCGTCTTGGTAGATGGGTGCAAAAAAAGGAAACCCTTGGATGTGATCCCAATGCACATGTGTTTGTAATAGATGGATAGGGGCTTGTGATTCGAGTAAAGACTGGCCCACAGTACGAATTCCAGACCCCGCATCAATGATTACTGATTTGCCATTATCAAGAGAGACACGGATACAGGTAGTGTTTCCCCCGTACTTTACTTTATGTTTAGTTAATCCAGGACAGGATCCCCGCGCGCCTAAAATGTCGATTCTCATGAATTACAGTCTACTTTAGGATGACCTAAATTCCCATATCTATGTGTGTCTCTACTCATACTAATTTCTTGATAAAAACGTAAGCATTCAATGGCGCCATTCGCATTGCAGGATGAAATGAGCATCTGTTGGCGAGTATGGATAATGTCTCTAGCGTCGGAATCACTAGGGGGAGACAAAAATCGAACCAGTGAGGGGACGGAGAGTTGTCTTAAATGAGTCAAGAAAAGCTCTTGGGTAAAGATGTCTAATCGAGACCCTTTGGGTAAAAGGGCGATGATATCAGTAAAGAATGCGCCTACCTTGGGAGATGTGTCGCGGGATAACATAATATGGATGGGAGCATTAGTACTGATAGATGCTAAGCAGAACTGAGCAATATGGTCTAGGGTATCAGACGCATGATGCCGATAGATGATACCGGTTCTTAGGCGATATTCTAGGATGTTATCTTGTCCCAAAAGCGTATCCAGATGAGTAGGTTTAGCAAAATTAGAAGCCCACTTCTCATAGTTGTTTGCGAGATGGGGAAGTTCAGAGATATTAAGTGAGATAACAGCTGTGTGGGATAAGAATTGTTGGGTGCGATCAGAAAGTTTGATTGCGGGTAAGGTGCTATCTGAGGCCCCTTCAATATGACTGAACTGTAATAAATAATTAGGGCCACCTGCTTTGAGTCCCCAACCGAGACTGCTTCCCTTAATACCACCGAAAGGCTGACGATTAACAATGGCACCAGTACTGGGTCTATTAATATATAAATTTCCTGCTTGGATTTGAGATTGCCATTTACTTTGCTCTCTTTCATCCAAACTATGTAAACCTGCAGTTAATCCATAGCTACTTCGGTTTGCGATATCAATCGCATGGGTCAGATCATCAGCACAACATATCCCTAGGATGGGGCCAAAGACTTCGGTCTTAAAGAAATTACTACCCGGCTGTACATTCCAAATGAGTCCAGGGCTTAATAAAGTCTCAGAGAGTAGCGAGGGACGAATAAGCCACTCCTCTTTGGGGTGGAGGGATTGAAGTAGTTGTTGGATACGCTCATTTGGCGGCCCTATAAGGGGGACTATTTTGTTATGGAGTTCCGAAGAAGGTCCACAGTCAAGACTCTTAACAGCATCTATAAGGAGGGACTTAAAAAAGGGCGATTCATAGACATTTTTCTCACAGATCATTAAGCTAGCCGCACTGCATTTTTGACCAGAAAACCCAAAGGCGGATTGAATAGTATATTGAATGGCTTGTTCCCAATCCGACATTTCGGTGATGATGACCGTATTCTTTCCCCCTGTTTCAGCAATGATAGGCATTGTGGGTCGAAGTAACTGAAGGCAATGAGCCGTATCATTCGATCCCGTAAAGACTAACTGCTTAACAGAAGGGTGTTTAATGATAGTCGTTGCTTGCTCATCTTTGCATGTGACACACTGCAATGCCGTCTGAGGGACACCTGCTTGATGGAATAAATGTACAAGGTACTGCCCGATAGAAGCCGCTTCTGGTGCGGGTTTTAGAAGAACAGGGTTTCCACTGATCAACGCAGCTGCAATTCCCCCAACAGGAATGGAGCAAGGAAAATTCCATGGTGGAATAACACAAGTAAGTCCTATGGGGGTAAGCGTTAGGTTTGGGTCATTGCTAAGTGTTAAATACTGTCGTCGATAGTATTCGAGAAAATCGATTGCTTCAGAAACCTCAGCGTCCGCTTCTAGAACCGATTTATGGACCGTATGTTGAATGAGACGTATCAGTTCCTTGCGATGATTACGAAGCGTCATTGCCATCTTTCCGAGTAGAGCAGAGCGATCCTTAACAGAGTCTGATTCCGCAGAAGAACAGGGCTCACTAAGGATCCCTATAGTGGTATTGATATCCGAGTCCGAGGCCCACTGAACGGTATCATTTGTTGAGACAGGGTTTGAGGCGAGTAAGTCATTCGCCCAAGCTACATTATGAGGTAATACCCAGTCCGTATCGGGTTCATTCGTAAAAGGCGAGTCTTCAGTGAGACCTATAGGAGACTCCGTGACTCTGTTTTGCAGACGATGAGACTCTTGTGACACTTCTCGTGTAGCGGAAAAAGAGGATATGAATCGTTCAACTTCTTGAGTCCATTGAGGTGTTCCCGGTCGGATTGTATAAAGATGTCTCAAGAAGTTTTCTGGAGACATATTCTCATCCAAGCGTCTTAAGAGATAGGCGATAGAATAATGCGTATGTCCTGGATGAGAAATAGGGCAATACAACAACACATCATCAACCAACATTTGAACGACTTTTCGAACATGTGTTCCCATCCCATATAACATCTCAAAGGAGACATACTGTTCAACACCGTGTTGTGCCCGTTCTAATAATGCAAAGGAAATATCAAATACATTATGAGACCCAATACCAATATGAGCGGAGTGTGCGTTTTGAGGACGACAGGCATAAAGGATCATTTTTTTGAAATTGGCGTCAGTGTCTATTTTTTCGGAGTAGGGTGCCTGAGACCAATCCGATTGACTTGCAATGATCTGTTCCATTCTCAAATTAGCCCCTTTTACCAGACGGATTTTGATTGGAGACCCCCCCATCTTAACCCTCTCTTGGGCCCATTCGGTCAAGTCCTTCTGAATGCCAAAGGAGTTGGGGATGTATGACTGAAGAACAATTCCCGCGTAGAGTGATTTAAAGCGAGGCTCATCCAAGATAGTTTGAAATACATCTATGGTTAGAAACAGGTCATCAAAAAACTCCATATCCAAATATACAAATGTGGAATGTGACTGAGCCACCTCAAAAATCATGCCTAAACGGCTCATTAAAAGAGATTTTTGGGAGGGGCCTTTAAGCGGGTGTAGATTTGGGTAGAGTGAGGATAACTTAAGAGAAACGCAATCAATAGTTGGTGTTTCAATCAATGTGATGATAGATGCCAAAAAGTCTTCAGCAGATTTATGCCCAATAACGGTTTCTCCTAAATAAGAGATGTTGGCAGAAATGCCATACCGACTTAATCCGTGTAGTGCTTTTGCCAGAGGGTCCTTTTTTCCCGGGAGCATATACTCATGAAACTCTTTTTCTAAGGAACTACTGGTGTATTTCGTAGCGAAACTGGGGAAGAATCGACCAAAGATTAGAAACCCAAACATTTTAAGTTGATCCGAAGCCGTTAGTCCACCGGGGATACCATGTTTACTAATTAGGTATTTGATCTGACTAGTGGCACGTTTGGGAGACACCGCTCGAAAAAACTGATCCGCAAGATCCGTAAAAAACAATATGCTTTGCTTGTTTCGTAATAAACTGGCACGCTTTTTAATGACAAGTTGGTCTTCAGGGGACTGTAGCGTCAGTGCCATATGAATAATTAAAGAAGCGAGCTCAATAGCACCTTTCTCCTTTTCTTCATGAGTGAGCTTCCACTTTTTGGGTAGCTCAATATATTCTTTAGCATTTTCTAAAAGTTGATAAAAATTCAAATGGGGCCCCTTGAGATCAATCGTTTGAAACGATATATACCTATCATTTTAGGCTAAAAATATGGGAAAATAAATAAAGATGAATAATTTAACGCGATTCGAAATGATTCTTAGATCCTGGTGCGAGATTAATACTGGCTCTAGGAACCATGATGGCCAAACACAAATTCAGGCATTGCTCGCCAAAGAGTTCGGCCAATTACCTGCGACTAGTAATGTATTAGACTTGCCGACACATCCCGCACTTCATATAAAAAAGAATAGACCTAAGGACGCCCCCAAGCTTTCTATATTATTCGTTGGCCATACCGATACGGTATTTAGCCAAACGCATTCTTTTCAGAGTGTGACCCAATTAGAAGGAGACAAACTGTCAGGGCCGGGAATTCTAGATATGAAGGCCGGAATATTAATCTTATTAGAAAGTCTTAAAACAATGGAATCGCAGCCCTGGGCCAAGGATATATATTGGGAAGTGTTGCTGACATCCGATGAAGAAATTGGATCCCCGGACTCCAAAGACTGGCTAGTAACTGAATCGAATCGGTTTGATATAGGCTTGGTGTTTGAGCCTTGCTTAGAGAATGGGAACTTTATTAGTGACAGAAAAGGGTCCACCAATATTAAAGTAACGACAAAAGGTAAAGCGGCGCATGTCGGGAGAGCGATCAAAGATGGTGTTAACGCCATCGATCAATTGGTAAGCTTTTTAGGGGACCTTGTGTCTCAAAAAAAGGAAGGGTTAATTATTAACGTTGGGACAATTACAGGTGGCGAAAAGGCCAATATTGTACCGGATTATGCGGAATGTATGATTAATATAAGAGGTGGGGTTGAGTCTGATATAAACGGGGTGCTGGAATGGATGGAAGGCTATAAACCCAATATAGGAACACTAGAAATAGAGTGTTTGGGGTTACGTCCACCCAAACCACTCACCCCTGAAGTATCGACATTGTTAGGCCACCTAAAAGAAGCAGGGACCTCTCTCGGACAACCGATTGATTGGGAATCCAGTGGCGGTGTGTGTGATGGTAACTTTATGGCGGCAGGTGGTTTGCCAACGATCGACACTCTGGGAGCTATCGGAAAAGGAATGCATACGGACACCGAGTACATCGACCTTACGAGTATCGAAAAAAGAGTGGCGTTAACTGTCGCTTTTTTGGAAAGGGTATATCGAGCCCAATCCTAGGATTGCACTTAAGGAATCCAAAGCACGGTGTGTTTCTTCAATGAGATGTGGGTCTTCTAGATCTTTTATCGATAGCGTTTCTCGATAATGCGTTTCTACCCATTGGATAAGTGTATCCACTTTGGAGTTAGTTAAGAGGACCCCTTGATGCATAGCGGCTTGTTCCGAGGGAGTTAGGACAACTCTTAATCGTAAACATGCCGGACCACCACCATTTTGCATGCTTTGTCGGACATCTACATAAACAACTTCTTGAATGATTGGTATTTCTGAGAGGGTATATGCGATTGCGTTCAGCGCCTCTGGGTAATCCAAACAATCAGAAGGAACAATAAAGACCATTTTTCCTGATGAAAGCGTCACGATCTGACTATTGAAAAAATAAGATCGTATTGCAATGTCGAGTGGCAATGTTTCAGAGGGGATCATAAGGAAGTGGAGGGGGGCATCGAGAATAGTCTCGGCCTGGGAGTGAAAGGATGTTAGTGGATGGGTATAGGCCATTTCGTGATAGATATATACAGTCTGGTTCCCGACCCCAACCACATCATTATGAAACCCTCCCGAGTCAATGGCCTTTAGGCTTTCTTGCTGCATATATACGCCCTCATTAGAGAGCCCGTGTTGCTTGGCAATAGCCTGACTGGATTCAAGTGATTGTCGAGCTGGGTAAGAGGGATGTTCTGATGTACTTTGAGAGGTTCCATATACAAACAAGTGGATGCCACGATCGCCATACTGTTTGCACAGTCGCGTATGATTTGCAGCCCCTTCATCTGGAAGTGTAGCAGGAAGTGACTCATGAACTTGAAAACGATCTCTGTCATCAAATAGAGTTCTAAGTAAATCCGTTGTAAATGGCGCTTCTATTCGACGATGAATACAGGTTTGGAGGTTGGCTGGGGTAATATGAACCTTGCTATCAGGAGTATCAGATGAAGGGGATATAGTGGCTGCATTGGCAGCCCACATGCTGGATGCACTGAACGCATGATGACGTTTTTCTGGATCAGATAAATAAGGCTGATATGGGCGTTCGTGAGGCGGTAATACGCCTTGGGGGATGCCTAAGTCCATCAATACTTTCATTTTTTGAAGTCCCTGTATGGCAGCCGATTTGGGGTGAGAGACTTGGTTCTGATGGGCCATTGAGGCTTGATTGCCATAAGCTAATCCGCCAAAAAAATGGGTTGGTCCAATGAGACCATCTAGATTAAGTTCTTGGCTTACCATTATTCAGGCGGCTCTGGTAAACCGGGTAGGGCAGATGCATATGGTTTGAGTTTGGGTTGGAGGATAGACGCTACTGGATAGGCACAATAGTCTGCGGCATAGTAAGCACTAGGCCGATGATTACCGCTATCGCCAATTCCCCCAAAGGGTTGCCTGCTACTAGCTCCTGTTGTCGGTACATTACGATTGATTAGCCCGGCACGAGCATCTCGGTAGAATTGATCAAAGTGCTGGTCGTTATCCGTCAATATTCCCGACGCCAATCCATAGGCTGTTCGGTTGGCTTCTTGAATAGCCGAGTCTAAGTCGGGGACGCGAATGACCTGTAAAAAGGGGCCAAAGGTTTCTTTGTCTCCCCGATCCGTGACGTTTGTTACATCAATGAGTCCAGGTGTTAATAGTGTTGAGACTCCTTTGATAGGTGTCATTTGAACCAAAGAGACAGCCCCTTGATTTATTAAGTAGTCTTGATGAATCAAAAGACGTTTGGCAATAGCGTCATCTATAACCGGACCCATGAATGGCGATTCTTGATCGGTGTAAGCCCCTACGCGGATACGCGTGATTAAATTTACCAATATTTCAAGAAAATCAGGATGACAATGGGGCTCCACTATAATCAGACGCCTGGCGCAAGTGCATCGCTGACCCGCTGTAATATAAGCAGATTGGATAACGGTATACGCAGCGGCAATACAGTCACTGATTTGATCTACAATTAAAGGGTTGTTTCCACCCATTTCAAGGGCAATCATCTTGCTTGGATTCGATGAGTAAGACCGTAAAAGATGTTTTCCAGCGCCCGAGCTCCCGGTAAAAAACAAAGCGTCGATACCCGAGTGTTCTGCTAAAAAAGCCCCACATAGTTTATCGCCCTGAATCAGAGAAATAACACCAGATGGAAGACCCGCTTCCACCCAACACTTGATCATTAATTCGGACACCTTTGGACTGTGTTCACTGGGTTTGAATACCACAGTGTTTCCCGCGAGAAGCGCCGGAATAATATGACCATTAGGGAGGTGGAGAGGGAAGTTGAAAGGCCCCAGTACTAGACAGACCCCATGAGGCCGATGTGTAGTTTGTTGAAGCCCACCATTAACCTCTACAGTTCGAGTAGGGCAACGATCTAAATAAGCATCGATTGAAACATCTATCTTAGCGATAGCGGCATTTACTTCTGTTTTGGATTCCCATAAGGGTTTTCCAACTTCTTCTGAGATCAATAACGCCAAGTCATTTTGTTTGGACTCTAAGACGGTCTGGTATCGACGCATACACACGATGCGATCTTCCAATGATCGCGTAGACCAAGTTATAAATTCACGTTTAGCTATAGATATAGCCAAGTCCATTTGATTGGGGGTAGCCATATTCGCCTCCCAGATACTGGTTTGCGTTGCCGGGTTTAATGATTGAAATGTATCGCCTTCTCCCTCGATCCAATTGTCTATGAATTGCATAATTTATCCTTTTACTGGATTGGACTGGTCCAAACCGTATCCTTTGAGTCTAAATATAATGGTTGTAGCGCATGATTAGAGGTAACGAGGGAGTTGTCTAAGATAGATGCTTGATTCGACACCACACGGAACCGATTGGGATTCCCATTACAAATCAGGTACTGGGATCCTCGACTTTCGGATTGGATTTGAATAGGAAGTGTTTGGCAGTCAGAAATGGTTCGTATAGAGTCACGCAAGACAGACAGTTTGGGTCCTGCATCAAAAATATCAACCTGATGGCTATACCGGAACCCTTCTGACTCAAGCAGGCGTTGCGCAGGAATGGTAGCCGGATGGGGCTTACCAATGACATCCTGGGCTTCTTGGGACAGTAGGTGGGCATAAATTGGATATCTTGGCATCAGATCGGCGATAAATTGTTTGTCCTGAGAACTGAGCTGATCTGCAATAGGAAAACTCATCTGAAAAAAATGCCGTCCCAAAGACTCCCAAAAAGGAGAAATACCTTCGTCATCACTAATTCCTCGCATTTCTGCGATAACAGTTGTGTCTACACGATTGGGAAAACAGGCCATAAACATAAATCGCCCTAATGATAATAAGCGTCCATAGCCTTTTCCGCGAAAATCAGGGTGAAGAAATAAAGTCCCGACTTCACTTGGCCCATGGCGGGTTTCCATAAGCTCTAATATAGGGTTCACCGTCTGAATATCGAGAGCTTTGGAGTGTTTCTCAACGCGATTAAGTCTATAACAGTAGAATGGGGATTTGAGCCCGACTCTAGCAATGATGCTACTGGTACCAATGATTTGTTTAGATGAAATAATTTCTAGTACGAACAAATAAAACTCATTACTAGGGGTGTCAGAGTGCATTTCCCAGGATCGTAATGAGTCTTCAATAAGGTGTGTTAATGTTCTGCGATCTTTCGAGAGGGATGTTAGGCCGGGTAGGGCGCATTGGGCCAAAGAATGTAGGGCATCCAAATCGCTGAGTTGAACAGGTCGCAATACAGCTAATTCATGGGTCATGGATCTAGACACTCCTCAACAACAACCAATACTTTTTGAATATCAGTCTCAGTGACCCCTCCAATGGGCATCAAAAACCGAACTCTCAGGGGATCGTTGCCATTGATAAAGACGATAACACCGGCCTCGTATAGCCGTCGTATATAAGCCATAGTTCTCTCTGGGTCACCTTTATAAGAGGTGAATGCGATCATTCCGCCATATCCATAAGGACCCTCAACGATATCCGGTCGTCTTTGGGCGATGGATTTGAGTCCGTCTCGCATCTGATTTGACCGGCTCATGATTAATCCGTCTTGACCCAAATATCCGTTTTGAGTGAGCTCATCCAGAACATGAATGGCGGCCGAGATAGCTGTAGCAGAACTAGTGAAGGTTTGACTGACTAGTCCGGGTTTGGGCTGTAAGGCTTGATTGTATAGTGTGGCGCACACCTGAGAGAGTTTCCCTACCGTAACAATATCCACGTGATCTTGAAGTCCAAAATGTTGATAAGCGAACAAGTGATCTGTCCGTCCAAAGGTTTGAATTTCATCAATAAATATAGGAATGGAATGAGACTTGCAAACCTCAATAAGCGCCATGAAAAAGGACTTTGTTCCTGGATAGAATCCGCCTTCACCTTGAATTAGCTCCATCATGAGGCCCGCATAGGCATCAGGATATCTAGATATATAGGATTCAAGAAGAGATATCGCTTTTTGAGTGCTTTCCTCAGGATGATTGGCATCATAGAACGGAAGGTAATCTACGGTTAATGTGTCTGGAAGGCCAACTCTGTACTTAGACTTGTCTGTGACATGAGCCAATGCCAATGTTCGACCGGAGAAACAATGTTCAAAGGCCAATAGCCTCGTAGCCGGTTGTCGATACTGAAAGAGTATCTTAAGCGCATTTTCGTTGGCCATCGCCCCAGATGTAGTTAAAAAAGCATGATCCAATCCCGATAATTCAGAGAGTCGCTTAATTAAGGTTAGGCTATCTAAGTTCTGCTGAAGATTGCCTTGCATCACCGTATCTTGGATTGCTCCCCGAATACAGGCTTCTAACATAGCATCAGAGCCATGTGTCCAATGTGCACCGATGCCACTGATAAAGTCGTATTTGATACTGCCATCGGCTAATTGCACGAAGGCTCCGTTACCAATTCCACTTGATAGATAAGGGTAAAATAACCCACTGCCACGTGCTTTTTTGATATCACTTAACGCAGAAGCATACCCTTGGGTATACAAATAGTCAGGTGCTTTAATTCCTGTTAAATGAGACCGTTTGGTCGATATAGTTTGGACCAATGCCTTAAGGCATTTTTCGAATTCAGGGTCCTGATCAAATGCTTGGAATACAGAGTTAGTCATTGTTTGGCCTTTCTGTCCCCTTAAACTCTCTCTTCCCCTTAAGGGGGTGAAATAAACATCGAAAAAACTTGATGTTTTTAATCCGTGCTAGTTGGGTATACAGAATCATATCCATATGGAGGACTTGATGAAACGATACCTACGGTATGTAGCATGCCTAGCAATGATAATGGTCTTTACAGCATGCTCAGAAATTCAAAATTTAATACCTGTTCAACCGAAAGCGGGGCCTGTAGTAACAGGGGCCACGACAAGTGGGTTGTCCGGAAGTCCTACTGTAGATTTGGTCTCATTGTCTTGGGAATTTGAAGAGACAGCCGATATTGAGGCGATCCAAATTAGGCGGAGTGATTCGAGTGCCCCACAAACTATTTTTGATGGAGATCTGGTATATCTGAATTCAGGGGGTACCTCTTTTGAAGATGCGGGAGTAACCTCGAATACGACCTACCACTACTCCATTTTTACACGAGACTCCCAGGATCAGTGGGGAATCCAAGAAAGTATCAGTTCCAAAACGAAGACGGTAACGGAAGCCATGAGAAAGCTTGTTCAAGATATTCAAGCCTACGCTGTAGCAAGCGACCCTTCCTTTTTAGTAGTGGTTGGTGGGGGGGTAGAACTAACTACCGATGATGGATTAAGTTCAGGTAACCTTCTACCGGGGTATATGGCGAGTATAGATGCGCTACTACAGAGATCGGTGTACTTTTCACCGACAGACGTTACAGAGACACCCGCCCCAATGGAAGCGTATTTAGATAAAATTAAAAACACAGGGGCAAAACCTATTATGGTGATGGACTTTGCTACGAGTGGGGGAAACATCTCTACATCTGCAATAGCATCCCAAACCAAAGGGTATATTTCATTTCAAAGGCCAGTTACAATGACAGCCTTGCCGAGTGATCCAGGGGCAACAACACCTACGGATGTGCATAGTGGGAATGTTACTAATTTAACGGCGGCTCAGAATTTTGTGGTAGTGGAGGCCCCATTTACCAATCATTTGACGGATATAGCAGCAAGTAACTATGACGTAATTGTGATGGATATCTTTCAGACTGATCAGAGCGATGCTGGGAACGTAGTACTCTCAACTCAAGTGAACAGTCTTAGATCAAAGGGTAATTTAGGAAACAGACTAGTTCTTGCATACCTAGATATAGGTACTATTTCGGATCAATACTATTATTGGGATTCCGCTTGGGATACAACCCCTGAGTCTTGGATAGGGGCATCAATCATCGGTACAGACCGATACAGAACACACTATTGGAATGCTGACTGGCAAACGATATTATTCGGAAACGACTCTTCCTTTATGAAAAAAATATTGGATGCCGGATTTGATGGCGTGTTGCTAGATAACCTAGACGAACACAAAGCGCATTAATTGGTTGGGACGTCAGCCAAAGAAGAATAGAGTGGCAGTAAGCGATCAAGGTGGGTACGTCTAAGCATGTCAGAAGCTTTTTCAGATGCATTAATGATAACGACTGACTTTTGTTTAGCCTTGAGGCGCTTGGCACTTTGGATTAATGCTCCTAATCCCGAACTATCAATATAATCTACGTCGCTAATATCAAATGCCACAATAGACTGTGCGCTCTCAGCACCTTTGTTAGTCATAGACCGTAGTGACTTATAGTTCGAAAAAGATAAGTTTCCCGAACAAGATATTAAATAAAATGGTGGTTGTTCCATTGTTGTCATTTTTTTACCCCTTTAAAAAAAAACTAGGGTGAAGAAATAAATCTTCACCCTAATGTTAGGAGAGAATTTCCCCTTACACTCCCAACAACACTTAATGCAAAAAATATGCCAAGAGAATAGCTAGGTAAGAATTTGAGTTTTAAGAGGAAAAAAAGGCTTTGCTTAGAGAGGGTTGAAGAAAGTGCAATTGACAAGATTGTAGAAAATACAATTATAGATGCAATATGAAGCGTTATTCCTCCAAACGACTTTGTAATGTCCGGAAGTTAACTCCTAGAAAAGAAGCGGTGTCTTTTTTGTTTCTGCTACATTTGTCATATACCCGGCGGGCATAGGATTTGCATAAGTCTCTTTCAGTCATTTTTTGATCCAATGCTGAGTCGATTAATTGATGGTCTTCAGAGATGTTTATGGGTAAATGATCCGATTCAATTTCGTTGCCGGCACATAAAATAGTGGCTCTAGAAATGACGTTTTCCAATTCACGTACATTTCCACGCCATTCATAATGTGTGAGCCGTTGCTTGGCATCTTCAGAGAATCCCTTAATGGCGTTTCCATAGCGTGACCCAAATCGTTTGAGAAAATAATCAGCAATTAAAAGGACATCAGAGCCTCTGTCACGTAGTGGTGGAATTTCAATAGGGAATACACTTAAGCGGTAGAATAAGTCTTCGCGGAATGTTTTGTCTTTTACCATTTGCTTGAGGTCTCGGTTCGTTGCTGCCAATATGCGAACATTGGTTTTGATTGTTTTGGTGCCGCCAATACGTTCAAATTCTTTTTCCTGAAGTACGCGAAGTAATTTGACCTGCATACTGAGACTCAGTTCACCGATTTCATCCAAAAATATAGTTCCGTTATGAGCTAGTTCAAATCGACCTAGCTTACGTTGATCAGCGCCGGTAAAGGCGCCTTTTTCGTGACCGAATAGTTCACTCTCAATGAGGTTTTCGGGAAGTGCGGCACAATTAAATCGAATAAAGGGACCTTTGGCTAAATTGCTTTTCTCATGGATAGCTTTTGCAATTAATTCTTTACCGGTTCCACTTTCACCTTCAATAAGAATGGTGACATCGGTTTGAGCCACCTTATTGATGAGTGCAAATAAGGATTGAATGACGGGGCTGTCACCTATAATCTCAGGAAAATCATCATCGATTTTAAGAAGTCTTTGGAGTTTTTTGTTCTCATTGATTAATGCACTATGGTCGATCGCGTCTTTGACGGTGAGTTTGAACTCTTCTAAGTCAAAAGGTTTCTCAATATATCGATACGCACCTTCCTTGATGAACTGGATACTGAGATCCTTGTCTCCATGAGCGGTCATTACAATAATAGGGACTTCTGGGGCGATGCTTTTGGCGGCCTTAATAAACTCGATCCCATTCATTTCGGGCATCTTGTAATCCACAATCACCAGAGACGGGGGGGACTGAGAAAAATGTTTGAGTCCAAGCTTTCCGTTTAACGCGCCTGTTACTTGGTAATCATCTGCTGATAAAACCCCTATAACAGAAGCAAGAATGCTCTCTTCATCATCAATTAGCAATATGTTTGGAGACTCGCTATACTTACCCATAAGTAACACAAGACTACACCAAAATCGAGAAATAAAACAATGACAAACCCATCTTCCAGTATCGTTGAAGTAAGAGTATTTAAGGAAGCCGAGAAGGCGCTTTCTTGGGAAGAGATTCCAATTAATAGTCACCTACCAATATTTACTAAGCCCAGTCAGGCTATCGACAATGTGACCAAACGCATTCGCTTAATTTATTTTAAGAATGCGAGTGATATTTGGAAGGTGCGCTGGAATTTTCGTGGTGAGTCTCAAGGGTATTGGGTCGACTCCGAAAACTCGGAGATGACATGAAAAATAATCGCTTGCCCTCACTAATATTTGGCTTGCTTAGTATTGTCATATGCCTGTTCTTGGCTTGGCTTACGTACTGGGCTCCGGCAGCAACAACGATTCCTAACTGGATGCAGGCCATTCCTAAGTTTAATGCTGCGATGAATGGGATCTCTCTATTGTTCATGCTTAGGGGCATCTCAGCCATCCTTAAAAAGGATATAGTCACTCATAAACGAAGTATGTTTTCTGCTTTGATTTCATCCACCTTTTTCGTAGTAGGGTATGTTCTCTACAATACTTATGTTGGTCACACGCCATATGCGGGTGAAGGACTACTTCGACTCATCTACTTCGTAATCTTAATTAGTCATATAGCCCTAACAGTCGTTGCTCTTCCCATGATTCTGATGACAGTCTTCTTAGGTCTCAAAGATGATCGCCCTACACATAAAAGACTCGCCCGGTATACCTTTCCCATTTGGGCTTATATTTCCATCACTGGCATCCTTATTTATTTATTGCGGTAACTTTGACCAAGATAAAGGACGTTTTATTAAAATAAAATGAAACTCTGTGATTCTCAACTCGATAATAGAGTATAGGCTAACATTGAGTTGGTATCTGAGAGGAAATTAAAAAATGGATTTCATGGATTTTAGTACAAAGGTTTCTCCGTCCCCAAGCTTAACCCCAATGTCAACGACATTAGAGCGTCTTAAGGGTCGAAGACTAGGGGCTAGCGGTAATCTAATAGTTGGTGCGAACAGGCAAGGCAGGAGGAGTGCTTCTTCCATAGGAGCCAAAGAACAATATGGTCTAGTTGGCTCAATCAGAAATGTTACCCCTAACGGTAATGGTGACGGGCCTACATTAAAAAGGTCTTCGTCAGCCCCAGGAGAAAAAGCATTTCAAAAAAAATAAGTCAAGTTGCAATGACGATGTTGTCAGGTATTGCCGAAGAGAGCGTTTTTTCCAATAAGGCAGGGTTACCCATTGTTGGACAATTTCGTCCAAATACACCCGAAGAGATTAAATTAGATGATCGTCCTTCAGCAAAGCCAAAAGTGTCTAAGAAACCGCCAATCGCACCAGTCCCCAAAGAGTATGCTTTAGCAAGAAGCGCAATAATGAAAGACAGAGACTACGAACCTATACTGGAAACGTGTTTCAAGTCCTTATCACTATTAAGAGAATGTGTGCAACAGAACTTGGATAATGTAGATTTGATGAATTTGAGCAGCCTAGAGCTGGCTAAGCTGGGTACAGACAAAAATTCATTTCGATCTAGGTTAATGATACTGGACGATACAAAGGATCAAATAGTAAGTAAAGGCTTTGAAAAAGCCCTTGGACTTAACTCACTTAATAAGCCTCGAGCAACAGAATACTCTAAAGAATATCAAGATGCATTGAATGTGATTGATCAGCGTATATCGGAAGAGTCTCACGAGATTATATGCGAGTATGAGGCAACATACAGAGAAATAGTGGACGACTATTTGTTAAAGAGAGACATGGAGAACCGCAATTCCGCACAAATCTACGAAGTTTATGAAAAATTAGACTACCAACAAGAATTAAACTTAGAGGAGTTTAAGTGGGGCAAGGACTACTTGGAGATTAGTCTGTATAGATCGCTTAGAAATAAAGAAGCAAGCGCATATAAAAAATGGGGCGCAGCTATCGTGAAAAGAACCCCTTAGGGGCAATTTTAATCTACTGAAACTTACTGAATTCGAAGCACGATAATTAGTATGATTGGAATGAATGGTTCTGGGTGGTGTAGTTCTTCTATATACGGCTGAACAAGCTGTTAAACAGAAATGGGTACTAGTTCTTTACGAAAAAACGAAGACTATAAAATCACGGATCCAAGAAGATCAGAAACTCCAAGAAATTAACCCGAATCTAGTTCGCGAATTCGTTCCCGGAGATTAACGTCTAGTCTAACAATACTCGTAACGTGAGCTACGATCTTTGATTGAGTATTTCTTGCCACATTTATAGTCGGGACAAGTAATTTTGTAGATTTGAATGTAAGGGTATTCGATCCCAGTCCACATCATTCCATAGCGTGCAGGAAGCTCTTTTTTGCTAAGACGCTTCATGTCACTTTTGTGGAGTTCTGTTCCACAATGTTTGCATTGTGTGAGGTCAGTGCTACTCTGGTCCTGACCAGAAGATGAATGACTACGTTTTTTTTGTTTACTCATACTGGTTATAATGTAACGTACAACCCCGTATTAGGGAAGAGTAAAGGGTAGAGATGAACGGAAATAAATCCACTTTAGTAATAGTTTTTTTGATGGTCACGATTGGCGTGTCGCTTGTTTCATATTTGTTGTTTAACCATGTCAGTAGGGCTACTCACGAGACATCTGGTGATTTGCCACAACTCACATCGTCTGAATGGACACAGAAGTCGCTGGACCCAGCAATCCTGCACAGAGGCGGGACACAGTTCAAGCTTCGATGCTCCCGATGCCATGGATA
The DNA here is from genome assembly GCA_018700055.1 of bacterium. GTDB lineage: Bacteria > Margulisbacteria > Marinamargulisbacteria > UBA817 > JABISL01 > JABISL01. Next base: position 26,364 of record JABISL010000052.1, read on the forward strand.
CAACGGCGAAGGCGGACATATGGCGCCAGCGCTAAGAGATTCATCAGCGCTTAAGACCAAGGGTGACACGAACGCGATGGTCTCAATCATTTGGTATGGGATGCCAGAAGCAGGGATGCCCGGGTGGGGACATCGCCTGTTACCAGCAGATATAGTCGCGTTAACGGTCTATATTAAATCACTTCAAGAAGAATCTAAGCCGTAGCTTCTACAGGGGTTTCGTAACTCTCTAGTGAGGGGCACGTACACTGTAGGTTTCGATCGCCGTAGACATTGTCGATGCGACTTACTGCGGGCCAGAACTTGAACTGGCGTAATCCAGGTACAGGATAAGCGGCTTCTGATCGTGAATATGAATGTGTCCAAGTGTCAGAGCTTATTTCTAGAATCGGGTGAGGGGCATTCTTAAGAACATTGTCCTTAATATCGCTATGCCCATCTTCGATCGCTTGGATTTCACGACGAATCTGAATCATCGCATCGCAGAACCGGTCGAGTTCTCTAAGTGACTCGCTTTCGGTTGGCTCAATCATCAATGTGCCAGGAACGGGCCAGGACATCGTTGGGGAGTGAAACCCAAAGTCCATTAATCGTTTAGCGATATCTTCAACTTCGATTTTGGCGGACTTTTTGAAGGCCCGAAAATCAATAATTAGCTCATGCGCAACACGATCATTTTTGCCAGTAAAGAGAACTTGATAATCGGATTCCAAACGCGCCTTAATGTAGTTGGCGTTAAGAATGGCATATTCGGTTGCATGTTTCAGTCCAGAAGGTCCGAGTAAGCGGATATAGGCATAAGAGATTAGAAGAATACTAGAACTGCCCCATGGCGCAGCAGAGACAGGAGGAATCCCCTGAGCGCCACCCATTTCTACAACGGGGTGCTTGGGTAAGAATGGCGATAAGTGATCTGCGACACAGATCGGTCCCATTCCGGGGCCACCGCCTCCATGAGGAATACTGAATGTTTTGTGTAGGTTGAGGTGACAAACATCAGCACCAATGATGCCAGGGTTTGTTAATCCGACCTGAGCATTCATGTTTGCCCCATCCATATAGACTTGGCCACCGTTATCATGAATGAGCTGGCAGATATCTTGAATCGTTTCTTCAAATACGCCATGTGTAGAAGGGTATGTGATCATCAAGCAAGAGAGCTTGTCTTTATGCTTTTCAGCTTTTGCAGTTAAGTCAGCCATATCGATGTTGCCATTGTCGTCGCATTTGATGATAACGATATCCATTCCGGCTAATGCAGCGCTAGCTGGATTAGTTCCGTGAGCGGATGAAGGGATTAAGACTACCGTACGATCTGTATTTCCTTGACTGATGTGATAGGCACGAATAACCATTAACCCGGCGTATTCTCCTTGTGCGCCAGAGTTTGGCTGAAGCGAGACGCCCGGAAGTCCAGTTATGGTGCCTAATTGCGTTTCTAATTCTTCGAATAGCTGGCGATACCCTTGAACCTGAGATAGTGGTGCAAAAGGGTGAACCTTACTCACACTAGCCCAAGAGAGTGGTTTCATTTGAGTCGCAGCGTTAAGTTTCATCGTGCACGAGCCCAAAGGAATCATTGCGGCTGTAAGTGAGAGGTCTTTGTTTTCCAATCGCTTAAGGTAACGCATCATTTCGGTTTCAGATTGATATCTATGAAATACTTCATGAGTTAAATAGTCTGACTGACGAGTTAGCCCGCCAAAGTCTAGGTCAGGAAGTGATACAGTAGTACTCGCCGTCTTTCCAAGGACAGTTTCGAATATTGATAATATTTGTTTAAGTCTGGAATCATCAACGGTTTCATCAAGAGCAATGATTAATCGGTTCTCAGTGAACTCTCGGAAGTTAATATGCTGTTTACGGGCCTCAGTATGAATCGCATCCGTCTGATCACCAGTAACAATAGTAATTGTGTCAAAAGCGGATGGGTTCTCAATTTTTAATCCAAGGGATTCCAATCCACTCCATAGCCACTGGGTTTGCTTGGCTACTTTAGTAGCAATTTCACGCAATCCAGCAGGTCCGTGATAGACAGCAAACATTCCGGCCATGATGGCCAATAGAGCTTGCGCTGTACAAATATTAGACGTCGCCTTCTCACGACGGATATGTTGTTCACGAGTTTGTAGTGCCATGCGGTAGGCGGGGCGTTCGTGACGGTCAATAGAGGTTCCGATGATCCGACCAGGCATTTGACGGTAGAAGGATTCTTGGCAGGCCATAAATCCGGCGTGAGGGCCGCCATATCCTAGCGGAACGCCAAATCTCTGGCTGTTTCCTACGACAACGTCAGCACCCATTTCCCCAGGCGCCTTTAGGACACATAGTGCCAATAGGTCGGTCGCCATAGCTACTTTGATATCAGCGGCGTGACATTTCTCAATAAATGGAGAGTAGTCACGTAAATAGCCTTCAGAGTTAGGGTACTGAAGCAGCACCCCAAATACAGTGTTGTCTAATTCGTCTACTACAGGGCAAAAGGATTTGATTTCAATGCCTAGAGGTTCCGCACGTGTTTCTAATACGGCACGTGTTTGGGGCCAGATACGAGAAGATACTGCGAATACCTTGGATTCTTTTTTGCTTTTTTCTCGTACACGATATAGAAGTGTCATTGCTTCTGCAGCGGCAGTAGCCTCATCTAATAGAGAGGCGTTAGCGATAGGCATTGCCGTAAGATCACAAATCATTGTTTGAAAGTTCATCAAGGCTTCTAGGCGACCTTGAGAGATTTCGGCTTGATAAGGCGTATATTGTGTATACCAGCCGGGGTTTTCAAATATACATCGTTGAATGACAGAAGGTGTATGGGTATTCGAATAGCCCATTCCGATATAGCTAGTCATAGGCTCGTTTTGAGACATGATAGCCTCGAGGTTTTCAAGGATTTCAGGTTCAGAGAGAGGTTCGGGAACATCAAGGGGAGTCGTCATTTGAATGGCTTCTGGGACGGTTTCTTGGACTAATTGACTTAAACTAGAAGTGCCAATTTTCGCGAGCATAACCTCCGTGTCTGTTGATGTAGGTCCGATGTGTCTATGTTCAAATGATGCCATGATAATAGTCCTCCTGAAAATGAATGGGTTTATTCTACCTAGTTCGTACCCAGTTGACTACCGATTTTAAATGTTTTTAACGGCTAATTTGCTGCTCGGAGCGAATTTTTTCTATTACAGCATCCATAATATCGAAATCAAATTCGGATTGAAGCGTCATATCAACACTGATATTCGTTCCCTTAATACTGAATTGATAGGTGTTGCCAGAAATTATGGCAGTTGTTTTTTTAGCCGGCCTCAAATCCGGTGCTTTTTTCTGTGGCGCTGCAGCGGGGGCTTGGGTGGGTAGAGTTGGCTTTGGGCGATTCGGGATACGTGTTTCCGCCTCAACAACAAAGTCAGCTGTATCAAAAGGGAGGGGGGAATCAGGATCTTCGTCTATAGGGCTGTCCATAGGGATGATAACGCCATCGGTGTCAATGAGCCCTAGGTAGGAGATGCTTGTAAAAAAGGCTTTAGATACTTTGTCACTTATGCCCTCAGAGACTTCGAATTCTCGGATTAATATTTTAGGAAGTAGGTCTTTGGGTAGGGGGGTATGCAAAAATCGGTCATAGACAGACTGAAATAAAGGCACTGAAAAGAAAGAAGATAATAGGTGGGCTCTTTTTTCGCTTTCCGTATAGGACATAGAAATCCCTTTATATAAGGTAGTCGTCGTTAGTATGTTCTTACTGTTTTCAATGAATCCATACTTAACAGAGGATCCGATGTGGGTCTGAAAGGCCCCACTAAGTGTTTTTCCCATAAGCTGCGCGCAACGTTCCTTATCACAGGATCCACCGCATTCCTGCACGGCGTTAGCGACGGATAGGGCACGTTCTATAGAAGATAGAGGAAAGGCATGTTTCTTTGGCACCCAAGAAGTGTAGATAGAAATGGAAATAAAAACAAGGGAAATAAAAAGATCTATTACCCTGTGGAAAACTTGAGGATAAGATAGAAATAGAAATAAAACCGCAGGCGGATTACGTGCTTAATTATACTTAGCTTAAGCAGGAAAAAAGGAGAAATAGAAATAGAAAGGATGGAAATAGGTCGGCGAATTACCTTGTGGACAACTTGCTGATAAGTGGAAATGCAACAGCAAGAAGCATTAGGATTCCGGCAAAAATACCATAAGCCAATGGTAGATGATTGAAGAGTGATGCATAGATAATCAGAGGCCCAATGATTCGGCTTAGGCTTCCAAATGATTCATAGATTCCCATAATGGCTCCGGTTTCACCTTCAGGAACTTCATTGCTCAAGAGTGCTGGTAGATGCGTATTTACCAGTCCTATCCCAAGTGCGATCGCTGCTAATCCTATTATTAGTACCGGATATGTTGGAAGTATTGATAATAGGCCATAAGAGGTAGCTGCAATACTGAACCCTAAGACTACCCCTACAACTAGGTTTTTGAACGCTCTACGCGCAATAAAGCCCTGTACAACAAGAGCGATCAGCCCAAGATAGAAATACAACATACTGTTTTGATGCTCAACGAAGCCATAGTGAACTTGAGTGAAGAGCGAGAAGGTTGTCTCAAATCCTGAGAACAACATCATATAAATTAAGTAGCTCACACAGATCAACGCAATTTTTGGTTTTTTCAATATAGAGATACTTGAGAATAGGCGCCATCCGTTGGCTTTATCCTTACGCGTTTGAGGTTCTTTGATGAGCCATGCCGTTAGAAAGAATGCGAGTAATGACATCGCTCCGGCAACTAATGCAGGAACCATATGGTTTTTGCCTACAGCGAATAAAACACCACCTAATCCAGGTCCTATAATAAATCCTGTGCCAAAGGCCATACCAATCACAGCCATTCCTTTAGCGCGATCCTCAGGTGCCGTAATATCTGCTAAATATGCTCTAGCTACTGATATATTGCCCCCAGTAGTCCCATCCATTAATCGAGATAGTAGCAATATCCAATAGTTGGGAGCAAAGGCCATAATAAGATAGCTCAGTACGGTGCCGGCTTTACTTATTAATAGAATAGGCTTCCGACCATATTTATCAGAGAGACTTCCCAATATAGGCGTCGCAATGAACTGTGCAAACGAATATGCCGCAAGTAACATTCCCAACAATAAAGCGTTGGTTTCATATCTGAATGCAATTTGAGGAAGTATTGGGATAATGAGTCCAAACCCAATCAACTCCGTCGCTACAACCGCGAACACAGCCAAAAATGGCTTAGCGTAAGATTGTTTCGTGGCAACTTCTTGGGACATGATCAGTAGGATATCAAATAAAAGCCGCCCCAGATAGAGGCGTATCTATTTCACAAAACTATTAAACCGACTAATCCGCTCTGGATCCCCAATAGTAATAAGGACAGTGCCTGGCTCAACTAAATCGGTTAGTTTGGGATAGTAGTTATAGGCTTCTTGTGACTTTTGCCTCATGGCAATGACTTGAGTGCCGACTTTATCGGGAAATCTAAGTTCTCCGAGGGTTTTTCCAATGGTCCAAGACTTCGCGGGGATTTCGATTTCTTCAATTCGTAGGTTTTCTTTGTCCCGGAGCATTGTATCCAGGAATCCAACAGTAGTTGGTCGTATAAGTTCGGATACCAATCGGAGCGCCCCAATGAAATGAGGAGGGACCACAGAGCTTGCACCTGCACGTAGCATTTTCTTTTTGTTTTCTAGATTTACGATTTTGGTAATAATGCGAACATCCGACTTGAGGTGCTTTGCCGTTATAGTAAGGAAGAGGTTGTCCTTGTCATAGGGTAGGACACAGGCCAATGCTTTTGCTTTTCGAATACCGGCTTCGGTTAGAACCTCATCCGTCGTGGCATCTCCTAGAATGACTACGATATTCATATAGGTATTAATTAGAGACTCATAGACCTCAGGGTCTTTTTCAATAACAATAAACTCTTTCTCACTGTTATGGAGTTCGTTAATAATATGGAGTCCAGTTTTGCCCGCTCCACAAACAATAAAATGATCATCAAAACTCTTTATGGCGCTCATAACTTTTTTCCTCCTTAAAAACCGTTGGATTTGCCCGTCTACTAATAGGCTTGTAATCGATGATAAAACAAATAATAAATTGGCCATGCCGATCAGAATCAAGACCATGGTAAAAATCCTGGCGGATGGATAGAGAGAAAGGTCTACGATCTCACCAAAGCCAACTGTCGTTAGTGTAATGATCGTCATATACAGGGCATCCACAGTGGAGATGTGTGATCCCACCAAGTATTTATAACCCGTTACGCCCAAAATGATTGTAAAAATCAAGAATGAAGACGAATATATTATCCGACGATACATAGACTTCATGATACGTTTTTTATCGATTGTTTTTGGGGTGAGTTTAGTGGTATCATTATCCACCTCAAATACCCCCGTAAACTCGGGATCTTACAAGGAGCTAAAATATGAGCACAATGACTCAAAATGGAACGACAGACCAGCACCAAGAAGTAGACGCATTTGTTAAAGAAATTGAACGTAAAAACCCAGCACAAACGGACTTTGCACAAGCCGTAAAAGAAGTGGCGGACTATCTGATTCCGTTTGTTGAAGCAAATCCTAAATATAAAAAAGCCAAAATATTAGATCGTATCTGTGAACCAGATCGCATCATTATTTTTCGTGTCACATGGGAAGATGACAATGGTGATGTCCAAGTAAACCGTGGATACCGTGTTCAATTCAACAACGCGATTGGCCCCTATAAAGGTGGGTTGCGTTTTCACCCATCAGTAAGCTTGGACACCTTCAAGTTTCTTGGATTTGAACAAGTATTCAAAAACAGTCTAACAACTCTTCCAATGGGTGCCGCAAAAGGCGGGGCTGATTTCGATCCTAAAGGGAAGTCTGATAACGAAGTCATGCGTTTCTGCCAATCCTTTATGACGGAACTGGTTCGTCACATTGGAAAAGACACAGATGTTCCTGCAGGTGA
>JABISL010000026.1 GCA_018700055.1 bacterium
ACCCCATAACATTAAGAAGCGGTTAGCCATTGAAATGATTTTTTATGGGGCTATCGCCACACTTACAAGCTTGGCATTATTGCCATTAGCACTCATCGTGTTTGATATTCTAAGCAACGGAATATCGGTGATTAACTGGGACTTTTTCACTAAGTTACCCGTGCCTGTAGGCGAAAGTGGCGGTGGCATCTCAAACGCTATCATAGGGAGCTTGATCCTTGTATCAACCGCCAGCGCACTTTGTATCCCATTGGGAATCGGGACAGGGCTATTCCTGTCTGAGTTTCAAGAGACTCGCTTTGCTTCAACCGTACGAACCGCCGCAGACATCCTTCAAGGAATCCCATCCATAGTCATTGGTATTCTGGCCTATATTTGGATCGTTGTACCTTTGGGTGGATTCTCCGCTCTGTCTGGTGGCATGGCTCTTGGGCTCATGATGCTACCTGCTATTATTCGGACCACCGAAGAATCGTTATTACGCGTACCACGAAGCTTGATAGAAGCCAGTCTCGCCCTAGGTGCCCCGTACTACAAAACCGTTTTAAGCATCGCTCTCCCACTGGCTATGAGAGGTATCGGATCCGGGATTTTGTTAGGCCTGAGTCGGTCATTGGGTGAAACCGCGCCCCTTTTGTTTACTGCCTTTGGAAACTCCTTCATGGCCTATAACTTATTCAAACCCGTGAATGCCATGCCATTAATCATTTTTAACTACGCCATGAGCCCCTATGACGATTGGCAGGCACAAGCTTGGGGAACGTCTCTCGTATTAATTGTATTGGTCTTAGGCTTAAACATCATCACAAGGAGCGTGATTTCAAATGAAAAAATCGATCATTCAGATTAACAATTTAGAGGCTGGGGTAAGGGACATCTCTATCTTAAAAGGTATTAACCTAACCATTCCTCGTAATGAAGTCACTGCGATACTCGGCCCGTCAGGATGCGGAAAATCGACTCTGATGCGCTGTATAAATCGGATGCATGAGCTAACTTCTGGTGGCTATGTAAACGGCGAAATCATTCTTAAAAAAAGCAATATTTACAAACACGACCCCTTTATCATTCGTCGTAAGATTGGCATGGTGTTTCAACGCCCCAACCCCTTCCCTACAATGTCGATCTACGAAAACGTTATCTCGGGATATACGTTAAATGGCATTAAGCTAAAAAAGGAAGAGAAAGACGAAATCGTCATGGACAGTCTCAACCAAGTCGGACTTTGGGATGAAGTAAAAGAAAACGTAAACCGAAAAGGAACCTTCTTATCAGGAGGGCAACAACAACGATTATGTATCGCTCGTGCTCTAGCCATGCAGCCTAAGGTCTTATTGCTAGATGAACCAACCTCGGCACTCGACCCTATATCTACTACCAAAATCGAAAAACTCATTGTCAAACTTAAGGACTCCGTAAGTATCGTCTTGGTCACTCATAATATAGCCCAAGCTGCCCGCATTTCAGATAATGCGGTATTCTTATATTTAGGCGAATTAATTGAACATGGCCCAACAAAAACGATGTTCGACTCCCCAAAGGAAACTAAAACGAGAGACTACCTCTCCGGAGCGTTTGGCTAACTTATGAAAAAAATCCTAATCGTTGAAGATGAAGAAGATATTATCGAGTTGATTCGTTACAACCTGGTAAAAGAAGGCTATGACGTAGATAGTCTAACAAATGGGGCAATAGTTTATGACCATGTTAAACGCACCTCGCCAGAGTTAATTTTACTCGACCTAATGCTCCCTGGGCTCGATGGCTTAGATGTCTGTAAACAGTTAAAGATGGATACGGAAACAGCTCATATTCCTATTGTTATGGTATCTGCCAAAAGCGATGAATCGGATATTGTTTCAGGGCTTGAATTAGGTGCAGACGACTATGTCACCAAACCCTTTAGCGTAAAGGTATTAATCGCCCGTATTCGAGGGGTTTTACGTCGCAAACAACTTGCCCCCCAATCAAAAGAGACGCCCCTAGTCATCCACCAATTAAAAATATCTCCAGAAAAAAGAGTTGTTCACCTAAATAACACCGAAATTGACTTAACCTTTTCTGAATTTGAGACACTCTTTTTATTGGCTAGCCAACCCGGACGCGTATTAACACGCTACCAAATCGTAGGTGCTGTTCATGGCCATGACTACGCTGTAACGGACCGCTCAATTGACGTGTTAATGGTCGCCCTACGAAAAAAACTCGGGGATAAAGCAGACTATATCCAAACCATTCGGGGCGTAGGGTATCGATTCAAAGAGACCGTTGATGGTACCTAACCCACCCAAAAAAACGCGTATTTGGACCATCTTTTTTACCCAATTAATTATCATCGTCGTCACCATCATTGCGGTTATCTTGATGGCCAATCAGTCGTTCAAATCATTCTATATCGATCGGACAACCAATGAACTGCGCTCAGTTGCACAACTAATATCCCATTCCACTCAACTTGAATCACACTCTTTTGGGCGATTACGTATTACGATAATTGCTCCCAATGGGGTCGTCACCTTTGACTCCGCAGAGTTTCTAGAGAACATGGAGAATCACCTCCATCGTCCGGAGGTCCAATCCGCCATCAATGGACAAGAAGGCATTCAAACCCGTTACAGCGACACCTTAAAAGAAACCATGCTGTATCTAACAGCTCCTGTATATCAAGATGGAACACTTGCTAAGATTGTCCGTGTATCCGTACCGATCACAGACATTCATAAGGTTCTAAACAGATTTTATTTCAATCTCTCGATTGGGGGCCTCTTAATTGTTATCCTTTCTGGAAGCGTCACGTTTTTCATGTCACGCCGCATGATCGATGCATTGCAACGACGTCATGAAAACGAAGTCCTCGTATCCAAGTTAAAAAAACTAGAAAAAATGAGAAAAGAGTTTGTTGGGAATGTTTCCCATGAATTACGCACCCCCATTACGCTTATAAAAGGGTTTATAGAAACACTTCAAGATGGCGCCTCTGAGAACCCCGCCGATTCAAAAAAATTCTTAGGTATCATACACACCCACTCCGAACGATTAACGGGCATCATAGATGACTTACTAACCCTTTCAAAAATAGAAATGGAAGAGGACAACACTACCCTTGAACTTATTGAAGTGAAGCTCAAACCAGTTCTCGCTAGAGCCATTCAAATTTGTACCCCAAAAGCTTCAGAAAAAAACGTATCACTTCATTTGACCTGCTCTGCAGACTTAAAAATACGGATGGCCCCACCCCTTATCGAACAAGCCGTCGTTAATTTGATTGATAATGCAATCAAATTCAGTCCCAAAAACAGCACCGTCAGTTGTATCGTCGCTCAAGAAAAATCTATAACAATTGAAGTTAAGGATACTGGTGCGGGAATAGAATCCGAACATCTCCCTCGATTATTCCAACGGTTTTATCGTGTAGATAACGCCCGAAGTCGCAACCAGGGCGGAACGGGTCTAGGACTAGCTATCGTAAAACATATCGCCCAAGCACATGGCGGCAGCGTTAGGGTTAAAAGCACTGTAGGGTTGGGGAGTTCATTTTTTATAGAGCTGCCTTTGCAGCGCATTTAACGCTAACCTCTGCAATACAAACCCTTCACAAAAGCGGGTAGCATGAAGGGGGAAGCGTGGGTATAATAGGGGCATGAGTGTGACCACCAAACAAGAAGCTGTGTATAAGAAGTATGGCATTGATGCGGATGCTATTCCGGAACATGTTGCTATTATCATGGATGGGAATGGACGCTGGGCCAAGAAGCGGTTAATGCCTAGGAACTTTGGGCATAACGCAGGACGAAAGGCACTTAAGCTAGCACTTAAGAACTGTACCCTATTGGGCGTTAAGCATCTGACGGCCTATACCTTTTCTACTGAGAACTGGCGTCGTCCAGAAGAAGAAGTCGCCTTCTTAATGAAGTTGTTGAAGACAGCGATATTTGAAGAAGTCCCTGAAATGAAAAAAGAAGGCGTGCGGATCAAGTTCCTTGGTGACCTCACCGGTCTTCCCCAAGAACTACAAGACCAATGTCATTCCGCCATGGCTGAACTAGATGGCAACACCCGAATTCAACTAAACATTATGCTGAACTATGGCTCCCGGAACGAGATTTTAAATGGGGTAAAATCGCTTCTAAAAAATCCACCTCAAGATATCGACACGCTTACAGAAGACGATATCAGCAAGTCTCTCTATACGGCAGACATGCCGGATCCAGAGATCCTTATTCGCACCAGTGGTGAGTACCGCATTAGCAATTATTTGTTGTGGCAAATCGCTTATACAGAGATTTTTATCTTGGATATCCTTTGGCCCGACTTTGATCTTGAGGCATTGGCTAATGTAATTGCTCAATACCAAAAAAGAGATCGTCGCTATGGCGGCCTAACGGACGAAGACTCATGATCCAACGCATCATTACCGGCATTGTGTTGATTACTGTTGGCGTTGTTCTCATAACACTTGGCGGACTCCCTTGGTTTGCATGGTTATTCTGTGTCAGCCACATCATCGCCCATGAACTATTCCAAATGATGAAGTCTCAAGGCCACAAAACATACCCATGGATCGGACATGGTCTTATTGGACTACTAATCTTCTCAATGGCGAGCCCAGAGACTATTGTTGTTTGGACTCAAATTAATTTTACAGTGCTAACTCTAGGGTTACTCCTTCAGTATATTGTTGAGCTTGCTACTAAACGGTTATTTCTGTCTGAGAACGCGATGATGGCCACTTTCCGAGTGGTCTTCTTATGTGTATTTACATTGCCCTATGCCTTCTTGTTAAGAGAAATGCCAAATGGAGCCTTTCATATTTGGATCTGTTGTCTGGCAATCTGGGCATCGGATACCTTCGCTTATTTCGGTGGCAGGCTATATGGAAAAACACCGCTCTCCTCTGTGAGTCCAAACAAGACCATTGAAGGAACTTTGACTGGACTCGTATTCAGTGGCATCTCCGTAGGAGTGCTTTGTTACTTTACCCAAACCCCACTTTTTCCCTATGTGCCATTGGCTGTTGTCATTGCAATATTCGCACAAATTGGGGATCTCCATGAATCGCTTACTAAGCGTACATTCAAAGTAAAAGATTCCTCCAACCTATTACCTGGCCATGGCGGATTTTATGATCGTGCCGATAGTTCGCTTTTTGTATTTCCGTTGTACTTCATTCTGATTCAATACCTTCTGTGAAAAAACGTTTAGTAATACTTGGGTCTACTGGATCCATCGGAACCCAAACGCTGGATATCGTCTCTGCATTTCCCGATCGATTTGAGATTGTGGCACTAAGTTGTGGGTCCAATATTGAGCTACTCAAAAAGCAGATTTCCGAATTCTCCCCCAAATACGTGTGTGTGCGACATGACGCGGACCGATTAACACTCGTCGATCAATATCCTGATATAACATTCTGCTCCGGTGCGGAAGGGTTAATCGAACTCGCTCAGGTTCCAAATATCGATATATTAGTCGTCGCCATATTTGGCACGGCATCCTTACTCCCGACGATTACAGCGATTAAGAACGGAACGGCTATCGGATTGGCCTGTAAGGAAATCTTGGTAACTGCTGGGGACCTCATCATGCCAATGGCTAAACAATACGGTGCGGCTATTTTGCCAATGGACTCGGAGCATGCTGCCCTCAAGCAATGTTTGGCAGGTATCGATGAAGACATGAAACAAGTCGATCGATTGATACTGACTGCATCTGGCGGCCCCTTCTGGGAACGTGATGGCAGTACCTTCTCAAATATCCAAGTAGAAGACGCTCTTAAGCACCCTAATTGGGACATGGGAGCGAAGATCACTATCGATTCAGCCACTATGATGAATAAGGGACTAGAAGTCATTGAAGCCCATCATTTGTACCAAACACCTTACGATCAAATCGACGTGGTAATTCACCCAAAGAGTATTGTTCATTCCTTAGTGGAATTCACTGACGGGACTATGTTGGCTCAAATGGGGATGCCAGATATGCGGTTCCCTATTCAATATGCCCTTACATACCCTGAGAAATGGACTAATCCTTGGCCCAAAGCAGACTTAACTACGTTAGGCGCACTGACGTTTGCCAAGCCTGACTATGAGAAGTTCCCCTTACTCCGAATGGCGTTTGATGCCGGCAAGCAAGGTGGAAATGCCCCCGCCATTATGAATGCTGCAAATGAAGCGGCTGTTCACTTATTTTTGACCAAGCAAATTGGCTTCACCGATATCTTCCGATTGGTTGAAGAGGCATTGAGTGACTTCACACATAACAGCTCCCCTTCACTTGAAGAGCTCGTCGCTATAGATCAATCCGTTAAGGATAAACTGGGATATACCCATGCTTAATCGATCTGTTGTCCTCGCACTAAACGCAATCTTTTTTGATTCCCCTCGTGCCCTTCATTCAGCATTGCAACATATTCATACACCCTCTGACATTACAGACCTTATGAAAACCCCCTTTTTCACCAAAACGCAACGACATCGATTCTCTTGCTTTATGGAGGCGGACACTCTGTCAAAATGCGCCGCTTCTGGTATCGGCATGGTATTTTTGGGAGAGATCGACTATCCAAGACTACTCTCTGAACTAACCGACCCACCGCCCGTTTTATTCTATAAAGGAGACATTAAGACTGTATCTGGCCCCCTCTTGGGAGTTGTTGGACCCAGACGCGCGAGTGCTTATGGGAGGCAAGTCTGTGAGCAATTCTGCAGGACACTGGCCCAGGAGTTCACTATCGTCTCTGGCCTAGCACTGGGAATAGATACGATCGCCCACCGGTCAGCCCTAACCGCACAAAAAAATACTCTCGCGGTTTTAGCCAATGGATTGGATCAAGTCTACCCGACCAGCAACCAGGGCATAGCAACTTCAATTAGCAGGTCAGGTTGTCTGATTAGTGAATTCCCTCCAGGGGTTCCCGCACTCAAACACCATTTCCCCCAACGTAATCGGATTGTCGCCGGGCTCTGTCATGGGGTATTTGTCATCGAGGCCTCCGAGAGAAGCGGAGCTCTTATTACAGCTAGATTTGCAGTAGAGAGTAATCGAGAAGTCTTTGCGGTCCCAGGAAATGTGCTGCATGCGGCCTCAATCGGAGTCCATCGTTTGATTCAAGATGGCGCCACACTTGTTCACTCACCTCAAGATATTATTGATTGCTTCGAGGATAGTCACAGTCAGCAGTTATCACTTACACTTCCCATGTCCACACGCCCATCCTGTCCTGCTAACCACCTCCCTATTCTGACTCTGATTCAAAGTGGGCTAAGTGACATCGACTCGCTCATTAGTCATTCAGGAATGCCACCATCAACGGTAATGATTAGCGTCACTCAACTCGAATTATTGGGACTCGTCCATTCAGAGAATGGCTGCTTGTCCGCGGTTCACTAATAACCTACACTGAATATATGAAATCACAAGGGGAATGGTATTCTAATTTGATACCAAACGACCGCGTTATAACCGGTCTCTCCACCCGATACAGTTCACTTGCGGCAATCACTAGCGCCCCTGATTACCCCATCATTGAAATGGAACAAATCCATAGCAATCGCATTGCAATGGTCGATCACCCGGCAATGACTTATATCCCACATGCGGATGCGCTTATCACCACACTGCCAAACGTCTACTTGGCCGTACGTACTGCCGATTGCCTCCCGATACTGATTAGTCATCCTGAAAAAAATGTTATTGCCGCTATTCACGCGGGAAGGCGCAGTACTAAAGGACAAATCACTCAATCCTTGTTCCAACAGCTCCAATCCCAGTTCGCCCTAAGCAATGACTTCGTGGTTTGGTTTGGCCCAGCTGTTTGCGAATCATGTTACCAAATCGATATCGAAAAAAACATTCACTTCGATTTGGTCGCTGAGAACACCACTCAGATTCGGCGAAACACGTCGAATACGACAATCATCGAAAGCGATATCTGTACGGCATGCCAACATGATGAGTTCTACTCTTATAGAAAAGGCGATCGAGAAAAAAGAATCTACTCAGTAATCGCGTTAAGAGATGAGTAAGTCGTCTAAAACCACTTCGATCTGACGATATTCATCTTCTGTAATATCCACCAAGGGAAGACGAGGAATACCAACAGAAAAACCCAGCAATCGCATCGCGGCTTTGATTGGGCCTGGGTTAGTCGATACAAAAAGAACATTGAACAACGATTCTAGCTCAGACTGAATCTGTTTTGCCTTTTCCATATCACCACTGAGAGCCGATTGGATTAATGTTTTAATTTGTTTGCCAGCGATATGGGAAGCAACTGACACAACGCCAATCGCACCTGCTTCTATAAAAGGAAGCGTTAACCCGTCGTCACCAGAGTAAATCAAAAAGTCTGTTGGTGTTGCCGCTCGAATCTTTTTCACTTGATCCACACTACCAGCGGCTTCTTTAACCCCAATGATATTAGAAATATCTGCCAACCTTGCAATTGTTTCTGGTTCCATATTCGCCCCGGTTCTTCCAGGAATATTGTAGAGAAGAATCGGCAAGCTAGTGTTTTCGGCTATGGCCTTAAAGTGTTGGTACATGCCTTCTTGAGATGGTTTATTGTAGTAAGGAACCACTTGTAATGACCCGTGCGCACCAAGAGATTCTGCTTTTTGGGTTGCCTCAATAGCCGTCCTTGTTGAGTTAGATCCTGTTCCTACCATTATCTTGGCCTTGGTTCCTACAGATTTGATTACACGTTCAAATAACAGATACTCTTCATCATGGGTAAGTGTTGGAGACTCTCCCGTTGTCCCTGCCAAAATAATTGTGTCGGTTCCATTTTCGATAAGGTAGTCTGCCACTTCGCACGCCAAGTCTACATCCAACTCGCCGGCGGATGTAAAAGGAGTGATCATAGCTGTCATTAATTGACCAAATTCTAGTGGCGTACTCATATGCTGAAATTATAGCCTAGAGCGGCAACCTAATAAAGCCCAGCAAGGCTCTTTCTAAATGCCTCACGGTCATATGTATTCTTAATAATATGGGTGGCTTGGGATTGATAGTCTTCCAGAGACCTTTGGAGATGTGCAATTTTTCGTTTAGATTCACCTGCATACTTGGCTATATCGGCTTCATCAGACTCGATTAATATAATCTCGTCACAACATTCGATCAATCCAATTTCATGAAGAAGAGCCCCATCAATAAGCACTGTTTTTTGTGATTCATCCAATCGCTTCTCTACCTCGGACTTGATACGTGGGTGCATAATACTGTTGAGTGACTCCAGGGAATGTGACTCTGAAAAAACAATGGCCCCCAATTTTTTTCGGTCAACGACATTACCCTGAATAACGTCTGTTCCAAATGTCGCCTCAATCTCATTAATTACTTGAGGATCCATCAATAGTTGGTGACCGATTTTGTCCAAATCAATGACATTGGCTTGAAGATGCGCCTTAAGAATTGCCGTCGCCTCAGATTTTCCCGAGCCGGCTTTGCCTGTTACCCCAATGATCATGACCGCTTCTCTGTCGCCAAGTTCCGAATGTCCGTTGATGAAACAGGAACGGGATCCATTACCAATCGCTCAGCGGGAACATCGCCTATGGATGAATCACCTTCTCTTGGAGCGACTAACAATGTCACCAACGAGAGTAAGGTCTCCCACTCTTTCCAGGTTTGGATATTTTGATATTGATCGGCACCAATGACTAGAAATAATCTATCCTTTGGAAACTGCTTTCGAAACGACATAACAGTATCGATGGTATAAATGGGGCCTTTTTGATTAATCTCGATGGGGTTTATTTGGAGCCTTACATCCTTGGGGCATCGTTGTGAGAGTTGAGCCAAACGATCCGCATCAGAGTGATGTGGCGCTCGTTTCTGAGGGTTCTGAGCAGATGGCACAATATGAAGCTTATCTATTTGGGGGGACGCAAATCTAAGAACTGAATTGATCACGGCGAGATGGCCTTCATGAACAGGATCAAATGATCCACCAAACAGCGCGATATTCATCTCTTAATACACTTCTTCCCGAGTGAATACAACGAAAACGGTCTTAAATAGGATTTTGATATCCAATATAAAACTCCAGTTTTTGATGTAATAAATATCATATTTGATCTTATGCTCTGGGCGACGTGTTAAGACAGAGCGGCCATTTACTTGTGCCCAACCTGTAATACCACCTCTAACACGGTGCCTAAAATTAAAGTACGGAATTGATCTAGAAAACTCTTTCACAAAATGAGGCCTCTCTGGTCTTGGCCCAACAATACTCATATCCCCTTTCAACACGTTAATTAGTTGTGGCAATTCATCTAATGACCAATGACGCATCAACTTCCCAATAGCAGGTATATACCGCGTCTCTTCTGTTTCACAAACCATCACTGGCCCCGTGTCCTTTTCGGCGTTCGGGACCATTGATCGAAACTTGATCATTTTGAATGTGCGCCCATCCAAAGTAACGCGGTCTTGTCTAAAGAATACGGGACCTTCTGGGGAAATCAGTTTAATAAGACATGCAATCATAAAAAACAGGGGAAATAGGAGCAATAAACCTAATATCGAAGTGATCAAATCAAATGAGCGCTTAGCAAATGCCCCACCTGAATTCATCCGCTGACCAGTAGATAATACTGGCATTCCATCAAATACTTCGCTGACCGTTAGTGGTGTCAAAAAGATCATATCTGACAATATTTTCAACTGAATATTGGATTCCTCACAATAAGCGATGAGTTTGAGTATAAACCGTTGAGGCACATCCCTACGCGTAAGAAACAACACCCTCACATCGTGAGCCTCGCACACTTCCTTGTACTCTTGGATGGTTCCTAACAACTTAAATGATCGCCTCAGATGATAATGCACTTTCTCTGGTGGGCCATCATCCAAAAAGCCAATATATTTCAGTCTAAGCGTAGGAAACAAAACCATTTTCTCAGCGATATCTTGTCCCACAGCGCCACCACCAATAACCAGTGTATTGAATGATCCGACCCCCTTTTTATAGAGCCAGGTTTCAAAACTAAGAATCATTATACGTGAGAAGGTGACGGCAACAATTCCCACTCCCCAAGAATAGGCAAGTACATATCGTGATCCCGGAAATGATTTATATACAAAAGACACCGCCATTACTTGAAGGGTCGCAATCGATACCCCCTTTACGGATTTAATAAATATATCTATCTGTGGTGAAATTCCGGCTTCCGACTTGTATAAGCCAGAGAAGTAGAATGCGACTATCCATACCATTATGAATACGCCCATGACCTGCAAATAGGGCTCTACTTGTGCGTGATCATATATTCTTCCAGCCTCTAACGAGAGGAGATTTTGAAATAACCATCCTAATTTAAACTTAAGGGAATACGCGACGATGATTACGCCTGGTATGAGGATCAAGTCGCTCACTAGTCGTAAAAAAACAAACCCCACATTACGCTTAACTGCTGTTTTCATTGGCCTCCGCCTTTAACTCTCGGCTCATCCATTCTTGAATTACTACTGAAGGATGTACATTTTCGTAGATAACTCGATAGACACCATTCATTATCGGTAGGTCCCACCCATTTTCCTTAGCTAATAATGTGACTATCCGTGTTGTCTTTAATCCCTCAGTCACACTTTTGAGGTTATCAATGATGGTTTTGACCTCAATATTTTTCGCCAATGTATTCCCAAACTGCCAGTTACGACTGTGTGGAGAGAAGCAAGTTGCCATCAAATCTCCCAAACCCGATAATCCATAAAATGTTTCTTCTTTGCCATTCATGGCACACCCCACCTGAATAATTTCACGGATTCCTCTGGTAATTAATGTTGATTTGGCGTTGCTCCCAAGATTCAGTCCATCCGAAATCCCTGCGGCAATCGCAATACAGTTCTTAAGTACGCCCCCCAACTCTACACCCCTACAATCCTGGCTTCGATAAACTCGAAAGTAATCATTACTAAGCAAGGCCTGAAACATATCTGCAACCGCTTCGTCTTCGCTGGCAACAACCGTTGCCGATGGTTTTTTGTCAGCAATCTCTTTGGCAATATTCGGTCCAGAAAGGTGAGCAATCGAATGGCCAGGCAATTGGTCTCTAAGGTAGTCCGATATCAGTAATGTTTTGTCATCTGGGGCCAACCCTTTCGTTAATAATAGAATAGGTGCTCCCGACGGGATCGTGGATTTGATCGCTGGGATGTGCTCGAATTGAGATGATGACAATGCGATGACTACGGCATCTACTGATTGCATCGCGGCTTTAAGGATGTGCGTTGCCGTAACAGACTCTGGAAGCATTACGCCAGGCAATCGTCTCGTCGTATGATTTCTATTTATCTGCAAAGCGCTTGGTGCCTTGTGGCACCAAATACGAACTTGATGACCATTTTCGCCAAGAATCTTCGCGATTGTGGATCCCCATCCCCCACCCCCTATGACTGCTATCGACTGCATATTATCCACTAAACTTTGTTCTCCTGCCCATGAATCAATCGCGAGATATTTCCTCGGTGCCTTATAACAATAAATATACAAATAGCAGAAATAAATACTTTGTAAGCTAGAGGATATACCCCCAGCCAAACCAAAACGGCTATCAGTATACAATTGACGATGGTCGCCACGGATACAATTCGCCATTTCCAAATAATCGCTACGGCTATCACTGCGGCAATTCCAAATAATCCAGGAACAAGTACTAATAATACCCCTAGTCCAGTCGCCGCACCTTTGCCCCCTTTAAACCGAATCCAAACACTTAGCGAATGGCCGATGATGGTCGTTACTCCCACGCCAATATGCCACACGGGATTGGCTATCGACGCCCACGCTATATAGGTAGGAATAGCCCCCTTCAAAAGATCAATTACAAATACTACGATGGCGTATTTAATTCCCATTACCCGGTACACGTTGGTTGCCCCTAGGTTTCTGGAGCCCTGACTTCTAAGGTCCACACCTTTCACCTTACTTATAATAAGTGATGTTGGTATCGCACCTAAAAGATATGAAAATGCGATTAGTACCCAGGGATTAGATGATAGTGATAGCCCTATCTGAGTTAACATTATGCGAAAGGGTTATCCTTACCCGACAAATCATCAAAGACATGTTCTGCCAAATATGAGCTACGAACCAAAGGACCTGAAAACACATACCGAATCCCAATGTCTTGTGCTCGCTTCTTAAGATCATCAAATTCATCTGGGCTCCAATATTTTTCAACTGGAAGATTTTCTTTATCCGGTCGCAGATACTGGCCCATGGTCATAATATCGACTTTACGCTCATTGGCATCTCTCATCACGGTCTCTACTTCTTCAACTGTCTCACCAAGGCCCATCATGATGCCCGTTTTGGTCAACAGCTTTGGGTTCATTTCCTTAGCTGCAGCCAATACATCCATAGATCGTTTGTATAGAGACCCTTTTCTAACCGTGGTGTACAGAGAAGGAACCGTTTCCACATTGTGGTTGAGCACATCTGGCTTGGCTTCATTCACCACAACTGCTAAGTCGTCCCTATTCCCCTGAAAGTCAGGAATAAGCACCTCTACCTTCACATGTGGAAAGGCAGTCTTAATTCCTTGAACAATATGAACATAATGAGAGGCGCCACCATCTGGCAAGTCATCTCTATTAGGGGAGGTTAGTACAACAAATTTCAAATTAAGACGATCCACAGCGTTGAGAATGTGATCCAGTTCACCTTTGTCAGGTGGCATTGGTCTGCCGTGTCGCACAGAGCAAAATGCACAGTTCCGAGTACATACCGTTCCGAGAATCATAAATGTTAGTAAGCCCTTCGAAAAACACTCCCCACGATTAGGGCACTTCGCCTCTTGGCAAATGGTATTAGGGGCTTCTTTATCGAGTTTATTCGATAAGGTTCGAGAGGCATTTAGTTTGCCTGGACGCTTCTTGAGCCATTCAGGCAGTCTTTGCCTATCAGATGTTTGACTTGTCATAGTCTCGATATTGTAGCAGATTTACCCCAATCTCGTTAGAGTCCAAGAGTCCCCTACTGAACTCGTTCGCTTACCGTAATCAAAAATCGATTCGTTACGGCATCAAAAAGTTGAGATTGCATCATATTCAATTCAAAAGCTTCTTGAGAAGACACCTCAATTTCTTCACCAGTATGAGACACCTCTATCGTTTCATCAAAAACCTGCTCGCCTTTTTTATTAACCCCTACTAACTGAACAATCATATGTAGAATTGTGGGGTCAGTTCGATCTACTCGAGAGCGCCAATATCGCGTTTTTTTAGGTTGAAATGGATCCGATTCAGCTTCCCATCGATCATGGTTCTGAAAATCAAAATAAAAGGCAATATGAATTCCTATGGTTATATCGGCGCCGATCTTTTGGGCATCTTCTCGTAATGTATCGTGCTGGATGGCACTATTCGTCTCAATCAGAAGGACTTTTTTAGAGGCCACTCTGAGCTGCCCCTTTTTTTTCAATACTTCGCCAAATTGATTGGTTAATCGCTCTACAAATGCCTCTTGGTTTTGATGGTCCTTTTCTTCTTGATTATAGGCCGTTTGATTGGTTAATTGCCGGCGACCGGTTTTATCAATAATGCCAAACTTGGGCGCCATTATTACATGGCTAATTAGCACTTTATCCCCGGAATGAATCGGCAATGGATTTGCCCAACAACCGCTCAAAAGAAGCATTGCTATTCCGCTGAAAACTAAGTAATTAACGCTTCTCGATAAGTGACGGCTCATAATCCGCAGGCGCTTCATAGCCAAGTAGGTTACAAATTGTCGCTGCCACATTCGCCAAACCTGGGTCTTGTATAAGGGCCATGTCATAGTCGTCATTATATAACGGATCGATTATGGCGCAGGGAACAGGATTCAATGTATGGGATGTTTTGGGCGTTTTGACACCTTTTTTCTCCGTATACATTTCGTCTGCGTTTCCATGATCGGCCAAAATAATCGTGACACCTTGAAGCGCACTCACACAATCTACGATTCGCTTTACTGAGACATCGGTTATCTCAACGGACTCGATTACGGCAGCCATATCCCCAGTGTGACCAACCATATCGCCATTGGGATAGTTAATCCGCCCAAAGTCATACTGCCCACTCTTCAACATTTCAATCGCTTTGTCTGTAATCTCGACTGCTTTCATCTTGGGAAGTTGTTCAAAAGGGACTTTGTCTGAAGGAATCTCTACATAGGTCTCTAACTCTTCATCAACCTTCCCGGACTTATTTCCATTCCAGAAATAGGTCACATGACCGTATTTTTGGGTTTCGGAAATCGCAAAGGATTGCACCCCTTCTGCACACAGATACTCACTAATTGGCCGCTCAATGGTTGGGGGATTCACTAAATAGTTGTTGGGAATATGGAGATCGCCATCATACTCCATCAGCCCAGCAAAAAAGACGTTGGGTACACGCTTCCGATCAAATCGATCAAACTCATCGCCGGATTCAAACGCTTGAGTAATTTCCATTGCTCGATCACCACGAAAGTTCATCAATATCACGTTATCGCCGTCTTCGATTGTTCCGACAGGCCTATCATTTTCAGTTACAACGAATGGTGGAATATACTGGTCATTACCGTCGCTACTGTCATAGTACTGTTGGATTGCTTCTTCAGCGCTCTTTGACTGAACATCTGCTTCTCCCAATACATGAGCACTCCAACCGCGCTCCACAATCGTCCAATCCGCGTTGTAACGATCCATTGTTGTGATCATTCGACCGCCCCCAGAAGCGACTCGATAGTCTTTTCCTGTTCTATTTATTTCATCCAGGGTCGTTTGGACTGTTTCTAAATAGCCTAACGCACTTCGTCCTACTACATCGCGTCCATCTAAAAGGGTATGGAGTCGAACGGTCTTAACGCCAGCTTTCGCGGCGCGCTCCAAGACGGTAATCCATTGATCAATATGAGAATGCACATTTCCATCAGATAGGAGGCCCATCAAATGAAGGGTTCCCCCTGTACTCACTGATCGATCAATTATTTTTTTCCAAACCTCGCCAGCAAACATTTCTCCGGACTCTATTGCCGTCTTCACTAATGTAGCACCTTGCTCAAATACTCTTCCCGCACCCAATGCGTTATGTCCTACTTCAGAGTTCCCCATATCATCATCCGAAGGCATTCCCACAGCGGTGCCGTGTGCTCGTAACTGAGTATATAAAGGTGTAGTTGGAAACGTATCTAAATACGGCGTATTTGCTAAATAGACCCCATTGGCATCGGTATCAGGTCCTATCCCTACCCCATCCATAATGATGAGAACCACTGGCCCGGGTCGTTGTGGAAAAAAGT
Source organism: bacterium (assembly GCA_018700055.1). GTDB lineage: Bacteria > Margulisbacteria > Marinamargulisbacteria > UBA817 > JABISL01 > JABISL01. The sequence continues at coordinate 16,277 of JABISL010000026.1, forward strand.
CATGTTGGTCTAGTTGTAAATTACTCATAGCCCCCTAGTATAATGGGATCATGAGTAAAGCGTCTATTCGACAGAAATTTATAGATAAACGACATACGATGTCGCCCGAAGATGTCTCGGCTCACTCCGATACTTTTTGTCAAAACTTGGATTCGGTTCCTGAGTTAGAGTCAGTTAAACCCATCGCGTCTTACTATCCTTTGGGGAATGAGATTAGTCCGC